>CAYLSB010000001.1:0-92050 GCA_964386005.1 uncultured Pirellulales bacterium
TTTGTAAAGATTTATCGCATTGATTTCCATTCAAAACTTTTGACGCTGGCATCAATATTAGGTATTTTCCTTGATTTTTTAATGCTGTTTTGCTATTGTATTTTCTGATCTTCAACAATTCCCAATAACTTCGTTTTCGGAGAGGCGTGTATGAAAAAACAACAGGGTATTCAGTGTATTATTTGCGCTCTTTTCATTGTCTCAATGGCTTTTGCCGAATCACCGGACTTTGGAAACGATAAGGAATCCGCCCAGGCCATCGCGACCGATGGAGTCCCGGTCTATGGAGAATTGACAACGGGCGACGCCGACTTTTTCACCTTCAACACCCCCGGTCAGTCCATGTACCGGATCTGGATGACGAACCAGAACGGCAACTGGAAGCTGATAACCGTCTATCAGGCCAATGAGTTCGGCGATCTGATTCAGTTCGCTTATTGGTGGCAGAATGGCAATGGAAGCTACAGAACTTTCTTTGTCGATGCCAATCGTCCCTGTTATATCCAGGTCAGTAATGACCCCGGCGGATATTGGGTGTCGGTCGAAGCCCTGGGAACGACGCCCAACGATTCGTTTTCCAATCTATGTGATTTCCCGACGGACATTGTGGTCGATGCCGATGCGACGGTTGGAACACTGGATCACAGCAATCCGCTCGAATACGACCGTGACTGGTTCGTATTTCACACCGAGGCGCTGCACATGTATCGGATCCAGTTGACACGCGTGGACAACTGCGATGTGGCGTTCGAGGTGTATAACTCAGATTGTGCACAGGTCATTGGAGGATCGCAGTTTGATGCCACGGTGACCTCCTGGTACGGCGAGGACTACAAGATCTATGTCCGAGGCGGAGCCGGAGCAGCCGGAAACTATTACACCCTGAAAGTGACCGACCTGGGATTGTATCCGGATGACAGCCAGAATACTTCGGATGTCGCCACTCCCATTCCCACAGACGGCACGCGGATCGACGGAGCGATCCAGTACAACAGCACCTATCACAGCGACGAAGACTGGTACACCTTCACGCCGGAGGCCTTCGGGCTCTATCAGATCAAGATGACCAACGGCAATGGGAACTGGAAGCTGATCGAGCTGTACCAGGCCGATACCTTCGGTAACCTCGGCCAGGTTCTCTACTGGTGGACCAACAACGACACGCAGATTCGCATGGTTCATTTGGAATTCCCGCGGCCGTGTTATATTCGAATCAGCAACGAGGGAGGAAGTTACTCCTTTTCCGTGGAATCGTTTGGCGTCATTGGATCGGACAACTTCTCCAATCGTTGCGAAGAACCGACCGAGATCGGCGTCAATGATCCTGCCATCGAGGGGACTTTACATCACACGAATCCCTATGATCAAGATTGGTTCGTGTTTCACACCGAGCCGTTGCATACCTACCGGATCGTATTGGGACGCGTCGATAACTGCAGCGCCGCATTTGAACTCTATCCGGCTTCCTGCGGCGGGGCGGTTATCGGCAATTCGATGGATGCCACGGTCACTTCGTGGAAGGGTGAAGATTACAAGATTCGCGTCAACGGTTCGTCCGGAAGTTACGGTAACTACTACACCCTGCAGGTCACGGATATCGCCGCCAATGTCGATGAGTTTCCCAACATCTGGGAGGAAGCGAAGACGATCCGAAAGGACGGCGTGTTTGTCGAAGCCAAGATCGACTACAACTCCACCTACGGAACCGACCGGGACTGGGTGACTTTTGTCGCCGGCCGCAACGGACAGTATGAATTCTCGCTGCACAATCTGGCCGGGGACTGGAAACTGTTTACTCTGTATTCAGCCAATGAAATTGGACAACCGGTCCAGATAACCTATTTCTGGGCGAACAACAGTACCAATACGCAAACCTATTCGCTCGGCGCCGGCCAGTATTTCATTTCGATCGATGGATCCTGCTGCGATTATCGGCTCCGCGTTTTGTCGCCTGAACCTCGCTGCGGCGATTTGGATCATCCATATCCTCTCGGCGATGTGTCGGGATCCAATGGCGAAAGGGATTGTGTCGTGAATATTCACGATCTGGCCGCGATGTCCTCGACCTGGATGCAGTGCACCGATCCAAACCCCCCGTGCAACTTTAAGCCCTAAACTACAACACGATCTGCAGCTTGAGAATAAACCTGCCGGAATAATTCGGCAGGTTTTTTTTGTCGGCCTGATCGGCAACAGTTCCCCGGACACAGGATCATTTGTCGGTCAATACAGCGTGAAATTCAATTCCGTCCCCAGCGGAAGGGAATCCACGGTCTTTTTTCCCGCCGTGTTTTTGTAGATAAAGACGATCTCCGGAGTGACCAGGATGATGTCAGCGATTCCGTCGCCGGTCATATCACCCGCCAGGATGCTGTTTTCAAATCCGGTATCCGCATACCGATTGGGCGATCCAGGCGTAATCAAGGTGGCAATCCGACGGCCGCGATGGTCGTACACGCCTCCATAATCGGCCACAACAATCTCATCGAGCCCGTCCCCCGTCCAATCGATGAGGAGATGGTGGCGGCTGCAACCGGTGGTAATCCGCCCCAGGGATTTTCCCTTGTCATCCAGAACCCAGATCGGACTCTGACCGGCGGGCTGGTGGTCAACATCGACGACAAGGTGCGGACCGGGATGATCCGGCAATACCCTTCCGATATTGATCGATTCAAAATGATACCCGGTTCGTTCCCAAAGCGTCTTTCCATTTCCATCGAGCAGCGCCAGCGCATTAGCGCCGCAATAGGTAACCGCCAATCGAAAATCCTCCGGAACCTTGCCGGCTCGAAATACGCGGGCACAATCCAGATGACCCCGGGCGAGATCAACCGCAGAGGACTGGATCGTCCACCGAACAGATCCGTCACAATTGAGCAGGGCGTACCCCGCCAGAATTTCATCCTTGCCGTCACGATCAATGTCGATAGGCCGGGGCTGATGGGCCGTGCGAAAACCGCCCGGTTCCTTTATGGACCACAATTGCTTTCCTTCGATATTGTATGCCCAGATTTGACGATATCGATCCTTGACGAGAACTTCGCTCGGATAGGAACTGCCGGAAAGGTTACAGAATACCAGACAGTCCGCGGCCGCATCGGGGATGGTGAATCGACGAATTTCGCGGCCGGTTGCCCCGTCAAGTTCGACCAGAAATCCGCGCGTACACAGAACGACCTCTTTCTTTCCGTCATGGTTCCAGTCGTGAATCTGACAGGCGACATCATGGTGCCAGGTCTTTCGTCCCGGCGCGGGATCACCCCAACGCCACAGAACGGACCCGTCAAGTTTCTGTGCGACGGCCGTCGTTGTGTAGTGAGTGTCCTCTTCGTTGAAGTTTTCGGAACTGACGATTTCGACGTTGCCATCCCCATCGAGATCGGCAGCGACAACCCATTGCCCCCCGTAATCCGGATCGAGACGAATCGTCTTCCAGGGGACAATCCGAGACGTTCTCTCGGAAGGTTCCCCGGTATCCCTGACATCGAAACGCTCGAACTCCCCCGCCAGTAGAATTTCCCGATTGGGAAGAAATAATACGCAGGAGATACCGCTTGTGAAAAGGAATAGGATGTGTTTGATCATGGATTCGTTTCCGTAATGTCCCGAAGAAACGCTTCGACCACCAGGGTATCATCCCTCGGCGGTCCCTGTCGATACCGTTTGAGCCGTTCGGCAATTTCTTCAAGCCGTGCCCCCAGTCCCCATCGCAAATCCCGGGACTGGACGATTTCCTGAAAACCCTCAATCCCCAGCATCCGCTCCGAAGGATCTGCCGCTTCAATCGCTCCATCGGTATAAGCAATAACCCGATCCGAAGCGCGGAAGACCATCCGACATGTGTCACACGTGAACATCTCATCGTCCAGAACACCCAGCATGACGGCGTTGGATTCAACCATTTCAATTCGTCCGCCGTCGCGCAGCACAAAGGCCGGCGGATGGCCCGCGTTGGCCCACTGAAGCTCTCCGGCCTCGACATCGATGCGCAGCGCCAGCGCTGTCGCATAGATTCCATGCCTGGACAATGTAACCGCGAAATAATGATTCAGGGCGAGGAGGACCTGACCGGGCAGAAGAGATTGTTCACCGAAAAGACGATCCAGTTCTCCGTGGATCCGGTTCACGGTCAGAGCGGCGAAGATCCCATGACCTGTCACGTCGATTAAAATCAACTGCATCGCCCGATCGACGCCCCGTTCGTCGGTCTCGCGGTGAACATAGAGATAATCGCCGCCGATCTGTCGCATGGGTTCGTAATGATAGTGAAAACAGATCCGCCCCTCCGGCTGCTGCCGGGGAAACAGCATCTCATGCACCGCGCGGGCCTGTTGCAATTCCCGTTTGATCTCGCCATACTGGCCGCGGAGAACGTCGAGGGTCAAACGGTTCCGAAACCGTCCGTATCGAAATCGGCAAACCAGCAGTCCCGGGATTCCGGCCACATATAGCAAGGCCCACTCCAGCAAGCGAAGGAGAAAATCCTCTTTGATAAACAACGTATGCGACATGATACCGATGCCGCACAGAATGAAAAGTGCCTTTCGAGCTTCACGAACCGTCCAGGGTATGAAGAAAGCGGCTATCCCATGAAGCCACAGGATTTGGCCAAAGAATGTCGTACCGGATTCGCCCGGCGTATCCACGAGTCGAATTAACGGAACGACCGCTCCTCCCTGCAACGTCGGCAGCACCACCATGAGAATCAGACCCGACAATGTTACCACGATAAATGAAAGCCGGATCAGATCCTCCTGCCGGACAAGTTTACGGCGATACAATCCAAAGACGGTTGCATAGAGGGCGATATTGAGCGCATAAATCTGGACCCCATACCATTTCAGAATGGCCATCAGATTGAAATGGGACTGCCAGAATCGGAACGAGGCGTCAAGGACCATGAAAACGGCGGATCCGATCATGGAGAAAACGCAATAAATCAACAGCCGCCTTTCGAGCCACCGCTTGCGCTGCGCTTCCACCGTCGCTTCAATTTCCGGATCAAACGATTCGGCCATACAATCCTCATGAGATCGCCCCAATTCGGGCGGTTGGTTCATTATATCCGATTCGCTCGGGGCCGTCAAAAATCCATCCGGTCCGGATTTTGATTCATTTTCCCGCCGAAACGGGTATAGTAACCATGGATGATTCAATGACTGGAGAATCGCGATGACAGCACAACTGATCGATGGCAAGCAGGTGGCCGAGGCGCTTCGGCAGGAACTCAGGCAACAAGTTACCGAACTCAATGCTCGCGGAATTACCCCGGGTCTGGCGGTGATTCTGGTCGGTGATGACCCCGCCAGTACCTCCTATGTGACGGCCAAAGAAAAGGCCTGCAAAGAAATCGGCATATTCTCTTCGGACAACCGCATCCCCGCACATACTACGCACCAGGAACTTCTGACCCTGATCGATCGCTTCAACAAAGACTCCCGGATTCACGGCATCCTTGTTCAGTTACCGCTTCCCAGACACATCAAGGAAGACCAAATCCTTCTGGCAGTGGACCCATCCAAGGATGTCGATGGATTCCATCCCGTCAATGTCGGACGAATGGTCGTCGGTCAGGAGACCTATTTGCCCTGTACGCCTCATGGAATTATTCAATTGCTGGTCCGCAGCGGCGTCACCCTGGACGGCGCCGAGGTCGTCGTGGTCGGGCGAAGCAATATTGTCGGAAAGCCGATCGCCAATATGTTGTTTCAGAAATCTCCCCAGGGCAACGCCACCGTCACCGTATGCCATACGCGAACCAAAGACCTGGCATCGCATGTGCGTCGGGCCGATATCATCATTGCCGCCGCCGGCCGACCCAATACCATCACCGCCGACATGGTCAAGCCGGGCGCTGTCGTCGTCGATGTCGGCGTCAATCGCGTCGAAGACCCGACAAGGG
The DNA here is from genome assembly GCA_964386005.1 of uncultured Pirellulales bacterium. Lineage (GTDB taxonomy): Bacteria > Planctomycetota > Phycisphaerae > Sedimentisphaerales > Anaerohalosphaeraceae > FEN-1350. The sequence goes on from CAYLSB010000001.1 coordinate 5,903, forward strand.
CCAGAGGGTATCGCCTCGTGGGCGACGTCGATTTTGAGGCCGTCCGTCAGAAGGCATCCCTGATCACGCCTGTCCCCGGCGGCGTGGGTCCCATGACCATTACCATGTTGCTCTATAACACGGTGCAATCCGCCCGCCGTTGCCTGAAATCCTGACAGTGTGGGTTTTTACGATTCATTTTGGTTTATCGGCTTCCAGCGCCTGGGGAATGAGTGCGGCCACCGCTTCATCCGTGGCTTCAAAACTGGAACGATTGGTACAAACAAAAATAGCAAATCCCTTTTGGGGAGCAATCCAGACATTCGCAAAGTTGAGAGTATTGGATCCGGTATGATTTAGGACGGCCCCGCCACCCCAATCCCGTTGGACTTTCAGCCAGCCGAAGGCATACTCGAAACCGGCGGGAGACGTGTGAAGAGTTCTGTAGGACTCGGCGGGAAGGAAATCAGAACGACCGACTTCGCCGACGAGATGGTGGAAAATGAATTGGCTCCAATCTTGCAGGGTCAAGCGCAGGCAACCGGCGGGGCGCAGAACTGCCGGGTCGGATACGGCCGCATACGAAGAATCGATGGGGCGACCATTCTCAAAGTGGCTGAAAGCGACAGGTTCGAGTTGAATCGTTTTGGGCGATTCGAAACGGGCGGACTTCATCTCCAGGGGTTCAAATACCTTTTCGTGCATGAGGTTTTCATAGCTGTGACCGGTAATCGTTTCAACAACGGCTCCCGCGACGATATAACCAAGATTCGAATAAAGATATGTTTCGCCGGGCTTATGAAGAAGATCCCCGGATGCGGCGACAAGGAGGGCTTGACGTCGCTGTTGCTGAACGTCACCGCATTTTGAGAGCATCGGGTAATCCCCATCACGGGCCAGGCCGGAACGGTGTTGAAGAAGGTGAGCCAGAGTGATAGAGGCAAAGTCGGGTTTGAACGATGCGGCCCGGTCGGGAAAGACCTCCGCCAGTGTGCAATCCCAGCGGAGCTTACCTTCTTCGACGAGCCTGGCGATCAACGTTGCGTGCATCGCTTTGGTGCAGGAACCAAGGTGCCACAGATCGTCCGGGGTTACCGGGGTATTTTGGCCGGCTTTGCGAATGCCGACCACGCCGATACGGAGATGGCCGGAGTTATCCAGGATCCCGGCTCCAATGGCGGGAAGCTGATGTTTAAGTAAAATAGGAACGAGAATTTCGGTTATCTTGATATCACCCTGACACGGAGGTCTCGCGTCTTTCTGCCATATCTCCGGATTGGCGCAACCGAGCGACGGCAACAAAAACACGAAGGGTATAAACAAACGAATGGCCGATTTATATCTTATATACATGTATTAACTCCGGAATACGTCCAACCAAAAATCGAGGCCCGATTTCAGAAAACCGAAACCGGGCCTGACACAATACCACAAAGTGGGAGTAGTCTGCCAGTTGTTACCGAAATATTATTGTTGCGGGCGGGGTTGAAAAGCGGGAAGGCCGAGTTTCGTCCGCAGATCCTCGAAGGCCTTTTGTTTCTTCTCGATGTATTGACCCAGGCGATCGGCGGTCTTGGCGGCCTTTTCTTCGCCGGCAAGGTCCTTAATTTCGTTGAGTTCCTTCATGGCTTCCTGGTGTTCCATGGCCATCTGCCGGCCGCCCTTAAGGATCATGACCTGCTGTTCAATACTCTGAAGGAGCTTCTGCTGATCTTCGCGGCGTTTGGTGAACTCTTCGCGCATTTTTGTGCGCTCTTCTTCCGACATGTTTTGGAAGTCCTGCCGATTCTGCATGGCGGAGACGGATTGATCCATCATGGCTTTGAGCTTGCCCGTATCCTCCTGGAGGGTAGTCAAGGCCTTCTGCTGGACCTCACGTTGCTGCTGAAATCTCTGACGCATCTGTTCCTGCTGCTGGGCAACAACCAACCCGGCGAGAAGGACCAATACAACTGCGGTTGCTACGATTGGAAAACGTTTCATAGTTTTCTCCTTGTCATGTTTCTAAACGATGCCGTAAAACCCATTCCCACGGCAGGAATAGGATTCTTTACATAACGCCATAGGTACCCGATTGATCCGTACGATAATTCTAACGATACTACCTCGTAAACAGAGTGTGAAATGTAAAACCGGGGTGGTAACGGTTTTTTTACCTTTTTTTGGAGAAATCTCGGAAGATCGTCCAAATGGAATGGCGCCTTCGGTCACAACGACAACGAAACCGCCGTAAGTCATTTTCAGAAAATGGTTTGTGGAGGGCCTGGGCGAGGGGATTGATCTCCGATTTGATGTCGGATTTATTCGATTTTCGATGCGGATGCTCTACCGAATTTTCAGGGTGGCCAACGCCAAGGCGGCAAAGGCCACCTCCAGAAGCCAAAACCGTACCACCACCTGCGGTTCGGACCAGCCGGCCAGGTGAAAATGATGATGAATCGGAGCACATCGGAAGATGCGTTTTCCGCCGGTGTATTTAAAATAGCCCACCTGGAGGATCACGCTGAACAATTCCATTACGAAAACGCCGCCGATAAGCAGAAGAAGGATCTCGTGGCGAGTAACGATGGCTCCATAACCCATCGCGGCTCCCAGCGGAAGCGAACCGGTATCGCCCATGAAGACCTGGGCCGGATGGCAGTTAAACCACAGGAATCCCAGCATCGCTCCGGTAATCGAGGCATAAAAGATACATAACTCGCCGGTTCCCGGAATATGCGGCAGGAGCAGATAACTGGCCCAGGAAACTCCTTCGGGATTGGCGCTGCTCTGTGTATAGGACATCTTTTCCGACGCCACGAAGCAAAGGAGAATCAATACCGACGACACCACGCCGACACATCCCGATGCGAGACCGTCCATCCCATCGGTAAGATTGACGGCATTGCTGGTGGCGGAGATATACAAAAATGCGATGATACCAAAGATGATTCCCGCCAGAGGAATACCGTGCTTATAGAAGGGCAGCCAGAATCGGGTGGCGTCGGGAATATTGGTAAAATCGGATTTGTAAAGGAAGAAAGCGACCAGACCGGCGCCTCCGATCTGAAAGAGGAGCTTTTCCCACGCCCTCAATCCATCGCGAGTTCTCTGGTGTGTTTTTGCGGTCAGTTTCAGCCAGTCGTCGCCAAACCCGATCACGCCGAACCATACGACCACGAACATCGCCTTGAAGACGAACGGATTGGTCAAATCGGCCCAAAGGATCGTGGCGCCGATGATCGCCGAAAGGATGATAATGCCGCCCATTGTCGGCGTGTTGGCTCGTTCCTTCATCAGTTCATTCAGCGCGGTATGAAAAAATTCGGGACGGTCTCCGATTTTTTTTCGCATGAGCCAGCGGATGACCCGCGGCCCCGCCATCATCGAGATCGCCAGGCTTGTCAACGCGGCAAGGACGCTGCGAAACAACACATCCTGGTACGCGTAGAAGCCCAGCTTGTGCGTGAAGCCCTCTTTACACCAATCGAGCAAATGATATATCATCGAAGCACAAATAAATCCAATTAATATCCATCCATGCGTACGATCAATTCCTACGAACCTACCCATCAAGAATCGGCGAGCATCCGGACCATTTCGGCGGCCCGTTCCATCCTTGCGGCGCGAGAACCTTTGACCAATACTATATCGTCCGGCCGGATAAAAAGATGCAATGAATCGGTCAACTGCTTTGTCGTCTCATACGCCTCCGCCGTCATGGATTTTCGAGCTTCCATCTTCGCGGCATCGACCACCTCCCCGGCGAAGGGCCCCGCAGCCAGCAAAACGTCCACCCCGGCCTCGGCAGCCTGCTTCCCCAGTTGTCGGTGAAGACGCGCGCTATCGGGACCGAGCTCGGCCATGGATCCACAGACGAACACGCGGCGGCCCGAGGGAAACGTCCGCAAATAATCCAGCGCGTTGGACACTGAGCCGGGATTGGCATTGTAATAGTCATGAATCAGCCGAATCGAACCGACTTGTTCAACCTGAAGCCGCATGGCCATCGGCTCAATCGTCGAGACCGCGCCGGCAAAATCGGCAAGCGATACAAATTCCCGGCAGATCGCCCACGCCGCAATACAATTGGCCAGATTTGCCCGTCCCACTAAGGGAATGGAAATCCGAACGCCTTCTATGGATATTATTCCCCCGATATCGCTAACTTCCGGATTTGAACCTCGAATATCACAGCCTTCGGAAAATCCGAACGTCCAATAAGGATAGTGTTTCCCGGAACAATAACGGCAAAGATCAGGAATATCGCCGTTGATCAACAACAATCCATCCGGACCCAATCCTTCGACAATCGATGCTTTTTCACGAATGATTCCATCGATTGACCCGAATCCCTCGAGATGCGCGGGATAGATGTTGGTTATCAAGGCGATGTCCGGCTCTGCCAGTTGAGAAAGGTATCGGATTTCGCCCGGGGCATTGGTACCCAATTCGGTCACGACGACCTGATGATGATCCTCCGCATCGAAAAGGGTCAACGGCAGGCCGATGCTGTTATTGTAACTTTTTTTGGCGCAATGGACAGCCATGACAGAGCCAAGAACGTGGGCAACGATCTCACGGGTGGTGGTTTTCCCGGCGGATCCGGTAATCGAGATGACCTTCGCCGGAAGACCCCGTCGGTACCATTGGGCAAGTCGGCCCAATGCGATAAGGGTATCATCGACTTGAAGGACGAGGCCTCGTTCCGGTTGAATGGGTTGATGGCTGATCGCACAGACGGCGCCGGAGGCAAGGGCGGAGGAAATATAGTGATGGCCGTCGAAGTTCTTGCCGCGGATGGCGACAAAACACTGCCCGCACTCCATGCTGCGCGAATCGGTATTGATGCCGGAAACCGGCCTGGATGCATCTTCGTTGCCGATGATCCTGGCTCCGACAACCTCCGCGATTTTTTGTATGCGGATCGGCTTCATACCGGATTTCCTGTGTTTCTATGGATCAGAACGTTCTATGACCGTTGAATCGTTCGCAATATTTCGCGGGCGATTTCACGATCATCGAAATGGATTTTGGCGGTTCCAAGGATCTGGTAATCCTCATGGCCTTTCCCGGCCAGCAGGACGACATCGCCCGTGCATGCCGACCGCAGGGCGGCTTCAATCGCTTTGCGACGATCGGGTTCGACGACAATCCTCGGCTCGCCCGGCGCCGGAAAACCCGCAAGAATATCGTCGATGATTCGAAGCGGATCTTCGGTTCGGGGATTATCGCTGGTAACGAAGATACGATCGGCCACGTTCCAGGCGACTTGGGCCATGCGCGGTCGTTTGGTCTTGTCGCGATCGCCGCCGCATCCGAAAAGAACGATCAGTTTGCCGTTGCACAAAGGACGAAGGGTGTTCAACACATTCTGCATGGCATCGTCGGTATGAGCATAATCCACCAGCACGGCGAAATCCTGTCCGGCATCGACCCGATCAAGACGCCCCGGAACGCATTGCAGGGCCGATAGTCCCCGTGCCACCGCCGAAAGATCGAAACCCGCGCCGAGACACAGACCCGCCGCCGCCAGATGATTACTGACGTTATGCATACCCGGCAGGGGGGTTTTCACAGGACAGCGCAACCGATTGAATTCGATGGAAAAAATGGATCCTTGCATATCCATGGATTCGACCCATCCGGTGATATCGGCCGGTTCGTTGACGGCGTACCATAGAATTCGACAACGGGTCTTTGCGGCGATCGTTTCGCTTGCAGGCGATTGTTTATTCAGGATCGCCGTAGCATGAACAGGCAGATTGGAAAACAGCAAGGTCTTTGCCGCCAGGTAATCCTCCAGCGTCTTGTGATAATCCAGGTGATCGCCGGTCAGGTTCGTAAAAGCCGCCGCTGTGAAATCCACACCGGCCAGACGTCTCTGTGACAGGGCATGAGAGCTCGCCTCGATCGCCATATATTCGGCACCGCTATGGAGCATTTCATGGCCAAGCCGAGCGATCTGGAGGGCATCGGGTGTCGTCAAAGGAGCCGCCTGGGCGGATCCGTTCCCGGTATCATAGAGAATCGTTCCAACCAGGCCGCATTTTTTGCCGGCCGTCTCTATGACCGAGCGGGTAAGAAAACTCACAGTTGTCTTACCGTTGGTTCCGGTTACCGCCAAATTGGTCAGTTGGGCGGCCGGACTGCCGAATGCCGCCTGTGCCAATGTACCCAGGGCCTGAGTACTGTCGCCAACCAGAATGGCCTTGGCCGGCAAACAATCCACCATCCGCTGGCAGACCACGAATCCCGCACCGCGTTCGACCGCTTGTCGGATAAAATCATGACCATCAACATGAACACCTACGGTAGCCACAAATATATCGCCCGGCGAAATCTGCCGCGAATCCGTGGTGATCCCGGGCCTGGATCCGGTGCCACTGAACACCGCCAATAACTGTGTAAAAGTCATACCCTTCCCTTCGAATGGGTCAAGACGTTTGCTCCCTCAGTATCTCAATGCTATTATCGGCTACAATACCGCCGGAGCTGTCGAAGATCGAAATCATTTTTTATTATCCCGGTATTCCCTCATGGGTTGTTCGATTTTTCCTTTTCTTGTTCCGCCGCATTCGATAGAATACTTTCTATGGAGTAAAATACCTTAGTCTATTCAGAAAGGAATCGTCATGAAAAGAAATTTGACAAGGGCATTGACACGTATTGCGATTCTCGGTCTGGTCATTTTGGGGGGCTGCGGATCCAAGTCCGATAAACCCAAGGTAACCGCAGGCGGGGTGGATGAGAACAAGGCCATCGCCGACATCAAGGCCGAAATCGAGAAGATGGATCAGACTCAATTACACGATATGGCCATGAAATACAAACAGGCCATCGAATCTAAAACGGGGGAGATTACAAAATTGGCTGACAGGATCAAGAAAATCCCCCTCACCGAAGCCCTCGGCACCGAATCCGGTAAGCTCAAGACCGATTTGGAAGCCATAACGAAATCGGTCGCCGCACTGACCGAACGGCTGAATCTCTATGTGAACAAACTCAAGGAAAAGAACGTCGATACCCGAGAGTTGGAAATCAATTAGCGAACAGGAATACCCGCGGCGCATTCACGGCGTCGCGGGTTTATACCAGAGGGATTGCCAATACAAAATCTCGACGGCATTGGCATTGATCAAATCATCCGCTTGAATATCCGGGGAGAGGATTCCATATCGTTTCATCTCTCGAACCCAGTACCGTGGTGGACGGTAGCGAGACATGTCGAAACGAGTCTCCCTTTCTATTTGTTCTTTTCCGGCGGTAATCATCGAGACGATTTTTCGATAGTCCGAATCCTCCGTCGATGCAAAGACCGGCTGCGGTTGTCCCTGGTCATTGAGCAATCCTTCACACCGCCCGAGGCCTCCGGCGTTTCGTGACAACGGCATCATCACCATCAACGATTTTCCCGGCTCGTCCAGATTAAACACCCAGTGTCGTTTTCCACCCCGTTCATCGCACAAGGCCCGCGGCAAGGACCGCCCACTCTCCTTGTGGCAGGAACCGCATCGGCGGCCGATCGCTTCGGCCGCCGATTGAGTTGTGGTCCATGAATAATCCTGATTGGTCTGACTGTTCTCATCCCAGTCGCCGATCATCCCGCCGGTTAGAGCGGCATATGTTCCGGGATAGGTGGCTCCGGTCTCAATCCAATAACGGAGCATGTCGATTTCCTGTCGCGACAGCTTGACCTCGTTATGACCGGATTTGACCTTGTGCATCAATGGACTGGCAACGGCGCCGATCGAACGGGGATTCAGACTGCTTTTGGGTTCGTTACGGCCGTCGGCGATTTGACCGCGAACCACAAGCATGTAATACCCGGCCGTGATCAACGGCCCCCGATATCCCGTCAGTATGACGCCTCCTTTTCGATCTTTTTCATTATGGCATCCGATACAATGACGATCGAGGATCGGCTGAATATCGCGCGGAAAATCGAAAACCTCCGGGATCCCGGCAACCGGTGTAACCCGACTCGGCCCGCGTTTCAGCGCTGACAAAGTCATCCGGCCGGAGTTCAGCGGTGTACGGGTTCGCGACTCGTGACAACCGACGCACGAAACCGTCTCGCCGGGCTGAACAGTCATAAAACTCTGCATTCGTTTGACGGATTCGTCGTTTTCATCGAGCGCGACGAAAAAGAAACTCCGCAATGCGGGCAATTCAAAAAAGGCCGACCCATCGGCCTCGACGGGAACCGTGCCCACCACGCGTTCGAGAGTAAACGATCCATTGAGCGTAATCGGCTGCATCCCGCCGGTGTAATGAATCGGCATCGGAAGCGTTTCGAGAACCAGCAGCTTTCGAATTTGTCCCTTCTCGACGCCGATCATGTTGCGTCCCTGATAGACATCGGCCAGGATCAATTTGCCGGTGGCCTGACGGGGATCGCTATGAACGGAAATCATTCGCTCCCGCTTTCGCGAAATCAGCGGCCGTGGTTCGTGGCATTGTACGCCGGCATTGGTTTGCTCCTTCGGAAGGTGATACAGAACATGCTCGTTCCCCTGATGATTGACCATCAGAATCCGCGGACCGCCGGCGGCGATAAAACAATCTTCCGAAAACGCCCACGGATCTCGGTAATGATATCCCTTGGCTACGACCTGTGCGGAGCCGATATCGTCAGGACCCTTCTTGGGACTGACCAGCGCAATCTGTCCGTCGTGTTCGCGAATGCCGTGGCCGGGCGAGAAGATCGCTACGACCTTCTCGGAGTCGGGGATCGGCTTGGCGTCGATCATTACGATCCCCGGATGAAAATTACCGTAAAAAATCATCTGGCCGGTCCCGTCGGGATTCATCGTCCAGAGGTGGTGATAATGCACCTGGCTGCGATCGACATATTCCCACCGTTGATAGAGAATCCGTCCGTCGGGCAGGGGCCAGGGCGTGTTTTCATGCTCATTATTGCTCGACAAAGGACGAATATGGGTTCCGTCTCCATCGCAACGATACAGGACCGCCACCTGTGTCAGCCAGCAGTTCACCCAGCGATTGCACCGATTGGACATAAAGATAATTCCGCCATCGGGAACATAGGTCGGCTCAAAATCGCTGAAGGGGCCGTCGGTAAGTTGTCGCAGGCCGGAGCCGTCGCTTTGGATCTCATAGAGATGAAAGTCGTCGCCGCCGCCTTTCCGCCAGGAAAAGAGGATCGTCTTGCCGTCATAATGAACCTGCGGATCGCGAATCGTCCCGGCCGGATCATCGACGATGGAAACCACTTCGCCGGTTCTCAGATTCAGGCGGCATAACCGTCCCCTGGCTCGATAGGCCTTACGATTTTCGTCCTTGGCATAGTAACCCAGATTGGCGTACCAGTGCGGATCCTCGTTCAACTGGCGGCAGGCAAAGACAATCTCTTCAACATCCTTCATCGGTCCTTCAAGGCATCGACTCACCCAGTCGGGCTCCGCCGCAAAGGCCCATCCTCCCGGATAACAATACAACAGGGCGAAGAGAATCCGGGCTATTTGAGTATCCCTATTGGACATCGCCGATTTCCTCATGCTGCTCGTTCACACCTTCTTCGAAGATGGACGGAATCGAAACAGATTCATCTGATTTCCGATGCTGTACTTTCGCTATAAGATCCTGATAGATTCCGACAAGATCCTTTGCGATACGATGCGCATCATGATACTTTTCTACGTACTTTCGGCTTTCCAAGCCGATCTGTCGTCGTCTTGGACCATCCTGAATTAGCCCGGTGAGCACCTCGGCTATATTGTCCTGATTGGCATTAACGATCGGGCAATCGGCAGGATGGCCGGCTACGACCGCGGGCTTTTGATAACAGATTGTGGGTTTTCCGAAGGCCATGGCCTCCAGCGCCGCCAGTCCGTAGGTGCCGGAAACAAGCTCGTCAATCATGATATCGCAATCGCGAACCATCTTCATCGCCCTAGAATGTTCCACATTGTAAATCAGATGGAATTCAAACGTATAACCGGATCGGAGCCGGTCGATTGCCGACACGATCACATCGGTTCCTTTTTTTCCCTTGTGGGATGGCGCATGGACAATCACGGGGCATTTCTTCTCGGCCTCCGGATAGCTGGTCGTGAATTCCGAGACCATCAAGCGGGCTCTTGTTTTGTAAAAACTCGGAAAAGCCGTTGTCTGGATATAGGCCTCCAGTTCGCAATCCGGAACCAGGCACTGGAAACCATACCGGGCGAAACGCCGCTGGGCCTCGATCGATCGTTCGGCTTTTTCCTCTCCCGTATCGGGGTTGTGACGGTACATACGCTCCGTATAGGGATTGTCCGCGGATGCGATTTCCGGGATTCGAATATCGCTGCCCCAAAATTCGACAATCCGCGCTTTGTTGAGATAAGCGATATATTTCAGATCAAGATCCATCGGCAAAATCCCGCCTACATAGTGCCAATGAATCACGTCGGCCCACCGAATCGCACTGAGAACCGATTGCCAGACGGTATACTTTCGCAGAAGGCGCCGGGGGGAAAATCGGCCGCCCGTTTTTGGCGGCAGCACGTCAATGCCGGACACATCTTCAATGGCATGCCGGCTTTTGGTCAGACCCCTTGCTTCGATCCCAATATCGCGAAGGGCCCGCACGGTGACGCTGGTCTGAGAAGCGATATTCGATGGAAGATGAAGTACTTTCATACGCTACGTCCGTTCAAGCAGAACCATAGGCATCCGATATCCGACTTCGGAACATACGGAATCCTGATTCAATCATCATATCGTTTTGTGTACTTCATATAAAAGCTTTTCGGGACCATATTGAGTTTATACATCGCCCAAAAAAGAGGTTTCATGCGCTCAAACGTCCGTTTATAGGTCGTGTAATCGCGATATGATTTTTTCGGAAGATTCATGATTCCCTCAAATTCCTCCTCGGACAGATCGCATCGCTTTTTCACCTCTTCCAGGATCGACCGGTCAAACTCTTTGGGTTTTTGGATCTCGTCCAGAGCGCGTGCCCTCGTCATCTGACCGCTTCGCACCAGGGCGGAAAACTCACAGTACCGAAGATCGATTCCGAATTTGCGCGGCAAATAATAGTTATTCGTAAAATAGGCGGTCCGGTTTTCCATGTGATGGCCGCCGTACCATTTCCAGCCGAACTCCCGACTCAGCATCTCTTTGGTGTCTTCCTTGACGTAGCGGATATAGTACAGAGGTCGGATTTTCCTGATTCGATTCACGGCCGTCCAGGTGAGCCACTTGGATATCCAAAGATTCGGAAAGGTCTTCATTTTGACACGGCCGAATTGATTGTGGATTGACTGGATGTACTTTGCATCCATATAGAACCATCCATGCGGGGAAACCCCTTCGGTTCGAAAGGAATGCCCTTCAAATATATATCGAATCCCGTATTGTCGGCAGGCCCGATAATGGGTGGCGGCCAGCCCGATGTCCGACGGGGTGTCGATATCGGGAACGGAAGCCTTCAGAAAGGACAGAAAGATATCGCAAAACTCTTTGTTGTCAACCACATGCGTATATAAGTCGATTCCCAGGGCTCGCGTCACATGGTAGATGTTTTCCACGGCGATTTTGGAGTCCCAGGTATTGTCAAAATGACAAGCCAGGGGACGCAATCCCAGCTTTTGACACACGTGCAACATATAGGACGAGTCGCATCCTCCGCTGACACCCACCACGACATCGTATTGTTTCCCGCGACCGTCGTGTTTGATTCGCTCCGCCAAGGCGGTCAATACCTTCCATCCTTGTTCACCGGTGGGATACTCGGCATCCATCTGGTCATATTGCCGGCAATAGTTGCATACTCCGTTGGAATCGAAGGAAATATACGGAATGGAGTCATCGTAAATACATCGTGAACAGATCATATCGCGCTCTCGCTTAGAAAAACTTTTGCAGTTCGGCCCGTGAGGGAAAGTTGATCAACACGCCCAGGCCTTTTTTCGAATAGACTACCATGCTTCCCGCGCAGACCGCCGAGGCCCCGCCCTGGTACACGGCTTTGGCAAAGTCCTCGATGCAGCCGGCTCCCCCGCAGGCAATCACGGGAATCGATACGGCCTCGGTCACCTGCCGGGTCAATTCCATATCGTAACCGTCATACGTGCCGTCCCGGTCTATGGAGTATAACAGAATCTCTCCGGCACCCATCTCCTCCATCCGTTTCGAAAAAGACAGAGGATCAAGTCCCGTCGATTTCCGTCCTCCATGGGTATGAACGACATATTTTCCGAAAAACGTTTTTTTGGCGTCGATCGAAACGACGATACTCTGGCTGCCGAACTGCCTTGACGCTTCCTTGATCAACCACGGATTTTCGACGGCGGAACTGTTGATCGCAACCTTTTCGACGCCCAGGTTGAACAGTTGTTTGATCTCCTCCATGTTCCGAATTCCACCTCCATAGGTCAGCGGCATAAAACATTCATTGACGACATCGCGCAACAAGTCCATCGAAGGAGGCCTGTGTTCGATGGTCGCCGAGATATCCAGTAAAACAAGTTCATCCACCTCTTTTTCATTGTAGATCTTGATGGCGTTGACCGGATCTCCCACATACGAGGGATTTCGAAACTTGACGGTTTTAACGAGCCGTCCATCCTGAACCAATAGACACGGCATGACCCGCGTTTGCAGCATTACCGTATCTCCGCAAAATTCTCCAGCAACTTCATCCCGAACTTGTGGCTTTTCTCGGGATGAAACTGGACGCCGAAAAGATTTTCCTTCTCGACGGCCGAAACAAAATCGGTTCCGTATTGCGTTGTACCTACAACATCTCCCTTCTCCTCGCATACGACATGATACGAATGGACAAAATAAAATCGCGGCGGTTCATTCATGCCCCGAAACAATCGGCTGTCCTTTTCGACATGGACAAGATTCCATCCCATATGCGGGATTTTCAAGGGCACGGGCCCGGCCGGATCCGGTCGAAACCGAACCGTGGAGGCGGATAACCAACCCAGACCGGCAAGGGATCCTTCTTCGCTGCTCCGCGTAAATAACTGCATCCCAAGACAGATGCCCAATATCGGAACTTTATCCGCGGTCGCCCGGTCGGTTAAAACCGAAAGAAGCCCCGAATCCCTGATTCGCTGCATTCCATGGTCAAACGCGCCGACACCCGATAAGATGAGTTTGTCCGCTTGTCGTATCTCCGACGCGTTTCCGCTGATAACGCTTTGTTTGCCGATATGATGAAGCATATTCCGGATCGAACCGAGATTGCCCATCCCATAATCCACGATCACAATCGGATGATTGCGCAAGAGATCAACCTTTCCGATTGCGGATCATTCGGGCGGGCACGCCCGCCACGACACAATAGGCGTGTACGTCGCGGGTCACGACGGCCCCCGCGCCGACGATCGCGCCTTCCCCGATCCGGACGCCGGGCAACAGGATCGCGCCGATTCCGATATCGCAGCCGTCTTCGATGACCACCGGTTTCGTTTCCAAATCGTGAAATAAAATCGGTTTGGTTATTTCCGTATCCCGATGCGCGGAAGTGATGATTTTCACCATGGGGCCAATCCCCACCGCTTTTCCGATTCGGATTCCCCCGGCGCTGTGAAAAAAACAGGACTGGCCGATCCAGCAATGATCGCCGATCCACATCTCATTGCGGTAATATGCTTTCAATACCGTATTGTGGCCGACGTACACATTATCGCCAAGGGTAATGTTTTCAGGGTGGAAGACGAGCACTCCGGATTCAAAGATCACGTTCGTGCCCAGCGATCGAAAATCCCCGGCCTCAAAACGACCGTCGCCGTGACTCGAATATTGTTTATACCCCCGGATATCCATATTGATATTCTCTATACCTTGGGTGTCCAACACATTTTGATTTGATCGGAAATCCAATCCACCTCGTGGTCCCGAACATGATGCCCCATGGGCAACGCCATCCCCTGCCGAAACGCTCTGACCGCATTGGGAAAATCGTCGTTATGATAACCATATTTCTGTTGATAATACGGCAGACAGTTCAAGGCATGGGCTCCGAGATTGGTCTCAACGCCCGCCGCTCGTAAGGAACGGATCCATTGGTCGCGATCCGCGGAATCCTCGGTCAGGATATGATATGTTTGATAGACCGCTTTTCGATCGGCACATCGAGACGGCGTTTTCACACAGGGTAGTCCGGACAGCTTTTCGTCATACCGAGCGGCGATTCGAATTCTCTCCTCGATCAGGGTATCGATTTCCGTAAGCTGGCACAAACCCAGCGCCGCCTGAAAATCGGTCATTCGATAATTCAAACCGGCGTACATGAAGGATGGTTTTCCGTCTTGAACGACGATGCCATGATTGCGCAGGGCCCGAATTCGTTCGGCCAATCCATCCTGATTCGTAACTACGGCGCCGCCTTCGCCCGTCGTAATGGCCTTGCGAGGATGGAAACTGAAACACCCGACGGTTCCAAACGTGCCAACCTTTGTATTTCGAAATTCGGCCCCCAGCGCACAGGCGGCATCTTCGACAACCTGAAGATCCTGTCTCCCGGCCGTCGCGCATAGGGCATCCATATCCGCCGATTGCCCGAATTCATGGACGGGCAGAATCAATCGGGTTCGTGAGGTTATCGCTTTCTCAAGTCGGGAACAATCCATGCAGAAATCGTCCAAACCAATATCCACAAAAACGGGTTTGGCCCCGAGAAGTTCGACCACATTGGCCGTAGCGGGGAACGTAAACGCCGGCACAATCACCTCATCCCCCGGTGCGATATCCAGGGCCATCAGCGAAAGATGAAGTGCGGCCGTTCCCGAAGAAACGACGATAGCATGTTTCACCTGCAAATACGTCTGCAAAGCCGCCTCCAATCGGCTCACATAGATTCCTTGAACGAGATCGCCGGATTGCAGGACTCGGACGACCTCTTCAATGGCGGCTGGAGCGATATACGGCCTGGCCAGCTTAATCATGTGCAAAACTTTCCGCGGTTCGTCGGATCCCTTCGTCCAAATCCACTTTGGCCCGATACCCCAGAATGGAAAACGCCTTTTCTACGGAGGGAATCCGCAGCTCGATATCCGCCGAGAGTGGCGGCTTAAACACGATTTTCGATTTGGAATTCAGAATTCGGCACACCGTCTGAGCCAATCCATAGGTGGTCACGATCGCCCTGGCGTTTCCAATGTTGAAGGATTCGCCGACGGCCCTTGGGTTCTCAATACACTGGACCAGGCAATCCACAAAATCATCGATGTAACACCATGCTCGAATCTGGTTGCCGTCGCCGTAGATAAAAATATCTTCGTCGCGGAGCGCGCTTTGAATAAAGATGCGCATGGCCCCTTCGCCGGTTTGACCCGGACCGTACACGTTAAACGGGCGTACGCAGACGACCGGAAGACCGAATTCATGGAAGTACGCCTTGGATAAATGTTCCCCGGCGAGCTTGCTCACCGCATAGGTCCAGCGGGCTTCGCCGGCGGTTCCCAGAGTAGTGGGATCGTTTTCGATGGGTTTAAAGGCCATGCTCCCAAATACTTCCGACGTGGAAAAATCGATCACACGATCCTGGATGTTGTTGTTTCGAGCGGCCTCCAAGACATTCGCTGTCCCGATGATGTTGACGCGCATCGTGTTGGTCGGGCTCTTGATCACGCTGTCAATTCCTGCGATTGCCGCGGCATGAATCACAATATCGCTGTTTTTCATGCCATGGAACAGTTTTTCATAGTCCAGAACATCTCCCTGAATCACGGAGAGATTCTTATGATTTGCATAGAGACTGTTGGAAAGGGTGTCTCGGCAAAAATTATCATAGATAACAATTGTATTATTCTCGATAAACCGTGAAATGATCCGATTGGCGATAAATCCGGCCCCTCCGGTGATGAACACTCGTTTGCCCGTCGTTCCGCATGTGGCCATAGATTCCGTTCTCCGTTTTTCTGTTAATCGGGGCGTTGGAATGAATTCCGTCCGGCAAACTTCGAAACCGCCCATCGCCACCCTCAAACTTTCCTTGTTCGAGTCGAAACCGGAAATTGAGGGTCGGCATATTCCAATTCATTACATAACAGATGCATATAATCCATTCATGACTCACACGTTTATTCCGGTACGCAACGACCGGCACATGATGCCCGTTACCTTGGTCATGGGATTACCGATTCCCGGTTGTTCGGAACCTCATCGGGGTCAACCGGCTCGGCCATCACTTCCACACAATCGCATCACAGACCTTCGCAACCATAGAACTGCGCATCGAGGGTTACGCCGTGTCCGACTCGGAATAGAAGGAAACGTCATCGGAAAAAACTTATACGCGCGGATGACGATATTGTCAATGAAATTTTGGGCGGGAAACGGCACAAACGGCCGCCGAGCCGAGCATGGAACAGGTATCCAACCCTCTTCGAGATAGGGAATCCCGAAACGATATTGCCTTTCTTTACTTAATAAAAGTGATCGCCAATGGATACTTCCATACCTGGCCGTTGTTGGCCTTGACGCCGCCCATAATGGGGAAGACAATATTGAGAACGACTAACGCGATCAGCATCGGAATTCCAATGAGAACGACCGTCAAAACCGAACAAATCGCCACATAAAGAATGGAGGAAATAATCCAATTGGTGATATTTTTCCCATGGGCGTCGAGACCGGGCAATTCCTTCTTTTTGACCTGCCAGATGACAATGGCCAGTACAGCGCCGATAATCGCGTAGTTCAGCAGGAGGGAAAAATGCATGAGCATGGCCCAGAGCCGCTCCTGCTCGGCCAGGCGTTCCGGCGACATGGATACAGGGGAGGATTCGGCCGGTTGATGGGAAGGCGGATTCAAAATGGCCGCCTTCGCCTTGACATATTCTTCTTCCGATAAAGCCCCTCTATCCCGCAGTTCCTGTAACTTGCTGAGTTCCTCGGCAATATTCATGGCCCGATCTCCCAATAGGTTTTCATAATACTCGGTTGGACGACAATTGCATTCCGGTTGCCGCGCCGAACAAGATTGTACCATCGGGGCCGCGGTGGTCAATATAGAGATTTTCCTTTGCCCGCGTGTCCGCTCCGATGGGGTCAAGGCAATGGATATCCATCGATGTAGTCAACGAATCGTCGAAATGATATCGCCTCTTGAACGGTTCATCGGTCTGCAAACCGAGAATCTAACGACTTTATCATCCTTTGGGAGCAATGAACCTGCGATTATTTGTCCATACAGGGCGATTGTCGGTCCTTCATCGGTATTTCCCCGGATCTGATAATGCCAATT
The DNA here is from genome assembly GCA_964386005.1 of uncultured Pirellulales bacterium. Lineage (GTDB taxonomy): Bacteria > Planctomycetota > Phycisphaerae > Sedimentisphaerales > Anaerohalosphaeraceae > FEN-1350. Next base: position 23,076 of record CAYLSB010000001.1, read on the forward strand.
CTGATGCACTGTACAGAGCGGTTTTATCGGTCCCGACCTTATAATGATCAAGGTATCCAGCAAAAAAGTGTTAATTCAATTCCCCATCTTTCCGATACGAATTCATACAGGAATCCATGCGAGGCCAACGTGAATACACTGAGTGAATGTACTGAAAATGCGATTATGACACTGGGGATCAGCCGCGAATCGGACGAAATACGAGCCGCGGAGGAGCTGGGCACATTGATCCATCGGGACGATAGTGAAATCGTCATTTTTTATTGCAGTTCCCGATACGAACTCCCGCGACTGGCGGATGCGATGGCAAAAGGATTTCCCGGCAAGACCATCGGGTGCACCACCGCCGGGGAAATATCCCAATTCGGCATTTCCGAACACAGCATCACGGCCGCTTGCCTATCTTCGAAGGCCATTCGGGCCCGTTCCCGTTTGTTGTCGCCGCTGAGTCGATTTGAGTCGCGCCAGGCCGAACAATTATCCAAAGAATTGTGTTCTGATCAATTCACCCCGACGAAATCCTTCGGATTATTGCTCATTGACGGTTTGTCCTGTATGGAAGAACAGGTCGTCGCCATGTTGTATGCCCAGTTTCAGGGTATGCCGATCGTCGGCGGGTCGGCGGGAGACGACCTGAAATTTCAGAAGACACATATTTACTCGGATGGACGATTCCACTCGGATGCCGCGGTGGTATGTTTACTTGAGTCGCAGGTACCATTCCGAACATTTCGAATCCAGCATTTCAAGCCGACCAGCGACAAGCTGGTAATCACCGAGGCGGATCCGGCACGAAGAAGGGTTATTGAAATCGACGGAGAATCGGCGGCCCAGGCGTACGCAAATCGGCTGGGATTGCGTGTGGATCAATTGGGACCGGCCGTGTTTTCAGAACACCCCGTGATCATCTCGATCGGAGGAGAACATTACATTCGGTCGATTCAAAAGATCGAATCCGAAGGCAGTTTGACTTTTTATTGCGCGATCGACAACGGCATGGTCTTCTCCCTGGCCCAGGGGAGGGATTTGGATATAAACCTCCAATCCAGTCTTGAACAGCTCAACGGGGAATTGGGGCAGGTTCACCTCATTCTTGGATTTGACTGCATTCTGCGGCGGCTGGAATGTCAGAGCAAAGGATTGGTCGAACCGGTCGAACGGATTCTTGGCAAGGTGCCCTTCCTCGGATTTTCAACCTTCGGCGAACAATTTAACTCGCTCCACGTCAACCAAACCCTGACAGGCGTAGCCCTGGGAGGGTAAACTTGTGTCGCATTCATCCGATTCCCATCCCGCTTCCGACGGTTTGTCTGAGATTGAAACCCTCAAAAGACAGATTGATGAATTGCAGACTCGATTGGCCCGAAGCGAAAAGATCAAAAAGACCCTTATGGAGCGGGTGGAACGCAGTATCGAGTCAAGCGGCAACGCCTATACCCTCTTCGAACGAAATATTCTGCTGGAACAAAGTATCCGGCAACGAACGGCGGCCCTGAAGGAAAGCGAAACCGCCTACAGGTCGCTGTTCGAACAAAGCCGGCTCAATGAACAGCGTCTCGATACCCTCTTCCAACTCAATCAGATGGCGGATGAACCTCTCCATGTTCTCAGTCAGTTCGCCATGGAAGAGGCCGTTCGTCTGACCGGCAGCACGATCGGGTATCTGGCCTTTGTCAGTGAGGACGAAAAAGTCCTGACCATGCACGCCTGGTCCCGTTCCGCCATGCAGGAATGCCGGATCGAAGATAAGCCGATCATCTATCCCGTTGAATCCACGGGGCTCTGGGGCGAGGCGATCCGCCAGCGAAAACCGGTTATCACCAACGACTATGCCCAGCCGAACCCCCACAAAAAGGGTTGTCCGCAGGGTCATGTGGCCGTCCACCGCCACATGAACGCTCCCATCTTCGACGGCAGCCGCATCGTCATCGTCGCCGGTGTGGGGAATAAACCGACGGATTATGATGAAACCGAGGTTCGACAACTCACTCTTTTGATGCAGGGTATGTGGAGTATTGTCCAGCGAAAACGGACGGAGGATACTCTTCGACAGAATCTCGATCGCAGCCAGAACCAACAGGAGGTCATCAGTCGAATCGCCGTTAGCTCGGACATCGCCGACGGCAATCTTGAACAAGTCGCAAAGCAGATAACGGAACAGATTTGTACCACGGTTCAAGTGCAGCGTGCCGGAGTCTGGCTATTTACCGAGGATTCTTCCGAGCTGCGATGCCAGGATCTATACGAAACGCCATCCCATCAACACTCCAGCGGAGTCGTTTTGCATCGCCGGCAGTTTGAAAAAGAATTTGCCACCCTCGATAAAGCCAAGTATATCGATGCCCATGACGTCGTGACCGATCCGCGAACCGCGGGGTACGCCGAAACGTATCTCAATCCCCTCGGTATCACTTCCATGCTGGACGCCGGCATCCGTGTCGGCGGGCGCAACCTCGGCGTTCTCTGTATCGAACATGTAGGAACACCCCGTCGCTGGAACTACGACGAGATCGTCTTCGCTTGTCAGTTGGCCGATCAGATTGCCCTGACGATTCTCAATCATCGTCGGCGCCAGGACCAGCAGACCCTTCGGGAAAGCACGGATTACTTCAACGCCATATTTCAGAATGTCAGCGCCGGTATTCTCCTGATCGATCCGTCGACCCACACCATCGTCGATGTCAATCCCATCGCGGCCGAATTGTGCGGGACCACGGTCCGGGCGATGCGCGGTAAGATATGCCACCAGTTCATCTGTCCGGCCGAGATCGGCAAATGCCCCATCACCGATCTGGGACAGGCCGTAGATCAATCGGAACGGATAATGGTGCATTGTTCGGGCCGGAGGATCCCGATTCTCAAATCCATTCAACCCGTCCATATCGGAGGGCGCGATCTTCTGCTGGAAAGTTTTGTGGACATCAGTGATCGGAAACGGATGGAAGAATCCCTCCGAAGGAGCGAACAACGGTATCGTTCCATCGTCGAACACATCAATGACGCCCTGTATATGCACGATTTTGACGGGATTCTCCTCGACGTCAACGACAATACATGTAGCTTGCTCGGCTATACGCGGGAGGAACTCATCGGTTCGCACCTGTCCTGTTTTGACGGACCTGAAAATGCCCGTCATATTCCGGAACGCATGAAGAGTCTTATGGAAACCGGGATACTGGTTTTTGATGGAGAACATCTTCGGAAAGACGGAACCCTGGTACCCACCTCCGTCAGCGCTCGCGTGGTTTCGCGGGAGGGACGCGGGATTGTCCAGAGTTTCCTCCGCGATATCACCGAACGGAAACGGGCCGAGGAAATCCTGCGGATCGAACGACAGCGATTGGCCAGCATCATCGAGGGAACCAATGTCGGAACGTGGGAATGGAATGTACAGACCGGCGAAACGATTTTCAATGAACGATGGGCCGAGATTGTCGGATTTCGCTTGGAGGAACTCGAACCAATCAGCGTCACAACATGGCAGAATCTGGCCCACCCCGACGACCTGAAGATCTCGCAGGAATTGATCGAGAAACATTTCGCAGGAATTCTGGATTATTACGACTGTGAATGTCGCATGAAACACAAAGACGGTTCCTGGGTATGGGTCCATGATCGCGGGAAAGTGATCGAACGGACCGAAGACGGCAAGCCCCTGCGCATGTGCGGAACACATTCGGATATCACAACACGCAAGCGAGCCGAGGAAGCTTTGCGTGAAAGCGAACAAAAAGCTCGAGGATTCCTTGATTCTTCGTTCGGATTCATCGGCCTGCTGGCTCCCGACGGAACCGTCCTCGAAATCAATAAGACGGCCCTGGACTTTGCCGGCATTACAATGGCGGATGTTCAGGGCGAACGATTCTGGAATACAGTCTGGTGGTCTCACTCCCTCGAAATGCAGGACCTGATTCGAATGAGCGTGAAGTCGGCCGCGGAAGGGAAGTTGATACGAGGGGAAGCGACCCATCCAGCACAAGATGGAACGTTTCACACAATCGACTTTACACTCAAACCCGTCCCCGATGACACCGGGCGGATTGTTCGCTTGATCGCCGAAGGACACGATATTACCGAACGAAAACAGGCCGAGGAAAATCTCCGCAAGGCCATGGAGGCCGCCAACGCCGCGAATGTCGCCAAGAGCCGCTTTCTGGCCAATATGAGCCATGAAATCCGAACCCCCATGAATGCCATCCTTGGGTTTGCCGAACTGCTCACCCAGGAGACGCTGTCTGCCGAACAGGCGGACTTCGTCAAAACGATCCGGAACAGCGGCGTCCATCTTCTGAGTCTCATCAACGACATCCTGGATTTCTCCAAGATCGAGGCCGGAAAGATGCAACTGGACATCGCCGACTGTTCGCTCGTGGAGATTCTCAATCATATGGAGTCGCTCATGACTCCTTTCGCCGCCGAGAAAGGCCTGCGGTTTGAGGTTCGGGAACAAACGGTCCTGCCCCCGGTGATTCGGACCGATCCCATTCGCCTCCGACAGTGCCTGACCAATCTGGTCAACAACGCGATCAAGTTCACGGATACCGGTCATGTCCTGGTTCGTACCGCGCTGACTCAAACGGACGGGAAACCGTTCATCCGTTTCGACATCGAAGATACGGGGCCGGGGATCCCGGCCGAGGTACAGGATAAGATCTTCGAGGCCTTCGAACAAGCCGATGGCAGCACCACGCGAAAATACGGCGGCACCGGTTTGGGGTTGACCATTACGCGGCATTTAACCGAATTGCTCGGCGGAAAACTTTCGCTGACCAGCGAACCCGGCAAGGGAACGATATTTACCATCGAAATACCCGCCAATATCGACATTCAAAATCAGACCGCTCAAAACCGCCGCAATTTTCCTATTCTACAAGATCGAGAGCATACTCTTCCCGACCGATTCGAAGGCCATGTTCTCGTCGCCGAAGATGTCCGCACCAATCAGGTTTTGATCCGGATTCTTCTGGAACAGCTCGGCCTCAGGACCACCATCGTTGATAACGGTCAGAGCGCCATCGAGCAGGTTCTGAGCAAGGCGTTTGACCTGATTATCATGGACATGCAGATGCCGACGCTGAACGGCTTCGACGCCGCCCGGCAACTTCGCAAGCGCGGCATCCAAACCCCTATCGTTGCTCTTACCGCCGGGGCCATCAAGGGCGATCAGCAGAAATGCCTCGCCGCCGGTTGCGATGAATACCTTGCCAAACCCATCGACCGGAAGCAACTGATCGCCGTTCTGGCAAAATACCTTACTGCCGTAAAACCAGTTCCCCAGACGTCTTGAACGTACATTTTCGTATCGAAATTACGGCCGATAGTCTTTCGTGGACGGATGTTTACCGAGAAACTCCACCAGCAGCCGGATGATTGCATCCAAATCGGCGATACTCAACACCTCTACCGGCGTGTGCATGTAGCGGTTGGGAATGCTCACCAGTGCCGTCGCCGCCCCGCCGCGCGAAAGCTGAATGGCATTGGCGTCAGTGCCTGTGCCGTGCGGCGAAGCCGTGATCTGGACAGGGATCTTAAGTCGTTTGGCCGTCTGCTCCAGATCGGCTTCGAGGACTGGATTAATATTCGCACCGCGATGCAGGTTGGGCCCTTTGCCGAGTTTGCACTCGCCGATCTGTTTGGGATCCGTCTCAGGATGATCTGACGCAAAACCCACATCGATAGCAACGCCGGCATCGGGCTTGACGCGGTAGGCCGAGGTGATCGCGCCGCGCAGGCCGATCTCCTCCTGTACCGTCGCCACGCCGATCACGCTAATATTCAGTTTCTTCTTCGATAGTTCGCGCAACACCTCGGCGACGATGAACGCCCCCGACTTGTCATCCATTGCCCGCGAGACGATCTTGTCCTTGCCGAGCCGACGGTAGGGCACATCGACCACGATCGGATCGCCAACAGCGACAAGCTTCTGGGCTTCCTTTTTGTTCGAGGCGCCGATATCCACCCAGATATTTTCCATCTCGACATTCTTCTTTCGCTCGTCGGGTTTCATCAGGTGGATCGCCTTGCGGCCGATGACACCGAACACCTCGCCCTTCTCCGTCATCACCTTGACGCGCTGACCTACGAGAAGCGATGGATCCATCCCGCCGATCTGCGCGACGAACAGATATCCCTTGTCGTCGATATGCGTAATCATCAGGCCGATTTCGTCGATGTGCCCGGCCAGCATGAACTTAAATGACGCATCCGGGTTCAGTACGCCCAGTGTATTGCCGTGCACGTCGTGAATCAATTGATCCACATGGTCCTTGATCCGTGCTCGAAACACCTTCGCCGCCGGTTGCTCAAACCCCGACGGACTCGGTGCCTCCAGCAATTCTTTCAAAAACTGCTCGCTATCCTTCCGCATCGTTGACCTTTATATTCAAATATTGGATGGTGAGATTTCCCATGTACATTTTTGTGCAATTTCTCTACATATCTTTTTTGACATCGGTTCCCCTCCACTCAGAACTAACCCATGGGCCGGATTATCGGAGATTCCGGGATTGTTTACAATGGGGTCCTCTATAACTCTATAATTAAAGGAAATGGGAATACTTGCTTGAAATGATACGAGACCTCTGTTCTGAGGTCTTCTTAGAAATGATTCCTCTGGGGTTGTTTTTGATGCAATATCAACGGACAATTCACCTCTTTTGTCTCTAAAAGCTAAAGATGTGGGTCTATATATGCCCTTTTCTTTGTCCACAAGTTTATATAGTTCTCCTCCCGGTACATTGCTTCCTATTCCCCGATAGAGGTATTCACTCGGATCAACTTCTTTGCCCATTCCTTTTCCCCGGTTGTCAATCAGTGCAAATCATCGACCTCTAAGCCATGTCAGTAAGCCATCTACTCTCCATAACTCTTCGATGTTGAATGAGCTTTCCTCCACGGGATTATCCGCTTCAACTGTGAGGGTACAAACCCTTCCTGATTCCGAGAATTCGATCTCTAATTCTCGTTGATTGAACGACCATTCAAATTGGACACCACCACCAGAACCAGGAAAGATATCAGGTTCCGGCAGAATCCAATTACCAAACCGTGCCAGGAATTTTCTTACGCGAAGATAAACTTGGTCATCAAGTCTTTGGCCCCCATAACCATCCCAATTGTCAGGGAGTGTCCGGAAAGCCTCGAGTTTGTCCATAGCTTTTCGGAGCCACCCAATAGGATCTTCGGGGAGAGATGGATCTGGCTCCTGAGAAGACTCGTTATCGATGCGTATGGTATCACTCACAGTCGCACGATTACACGCGTATATGGGGCTGGGCACCGTAGGGATTGTGTCAGTCTCATCTGAAAATCCTGGCGTCATTGTTCTATCTCCCAAATCTTATGCGCCTCCGGGGTGGTTAAATCGAAGAATGCTCTAACGATCCACTCCCGCCCCTTATCAAATCCTCGGAGTAAATCCTCGGTATTTCCTTGACCCAGCCACCCTCGGGCAACAAGTCGTATTAAAATAGTCTCTTTTTGATCAGCTTGACGAACGGCAGGTTGCAAGATCATACGGAGTCGTCCATTCTGTCCAGGAAACAACCAACTGCTATTAATATTTATAGTTTCAAAATTCGGAACGAAATCCCTGTCTCCCATTCCCATCCAAAATTTGAAAATCCTATTGAGATCTTCAAGACGATCCCACCCTTGGCCTTTGTCAATATAATTTACATAAGTTATTTCCCAGTGATTACATACGATATTTCCAAACCCCTGTTCCCTGAAAAAACCAAGCGCGTTCTCCCATTGTTCAATAAACCCCGGGCGAATTGAATTCTTATATCTTGGGTATATTTCTTGACCCGTTACCTTCCGCCAATTGTAAACGAAATGCTCTGGGTCAAGTTGGATCAGTCGATTCTTATCCTTCTCAACATACCAACACCTCCGAAGCGGCGGGAGAGGACTGTTCACAAAACCGACTTGGGTAATGCCCGGGCTTAAAATTTCCTTTTCATCCCAATGCTGAAGGGGTGGCTGTTCCTCAAACAATGGAAATTTCCCGATTACCCGTTCTCGAAACAGACCATAATGGTATGTTTTGAACTCTCGGATTTCATTAAATTGAACGGCCAAAGCTACCTCGGACACAGGCGGCTTTTTAAAGCTCGGCAAAGCAGTCCCTGCCATTTGTGTTCATCTCCCTATAATTGACTCGCTTCATCATCTCCTATAACCCAAGTGTAGAATACCTCGTAGGAAAATACAAGGGATATTTGCTATTATCGGCATAATCCTTCATGCCCTACAAAACTTGTATAATCTGACCACCTTGTTTGCATTTCCCGAAAAATTACCCCCCTACTGCTTCTTTGTCAGCCCCCGGATCAGCGACACTTCTTCCGATCGATAGGGTGTTCCATCGCGGTGGAAGATGTCGTGGAACCACAGCGGCGGCTCGGCGGTGTAGGTTCTGGTCCATGAATCCCACGGGTAGATCGTCTGCGTCTTGCCGTCCACAAAACCCCAGTTATAGGCCGCTACCTTTTCGGCCTTGAGGATTGGTAGGATCGTCTCAAAGGTGCTACCGACCGGGCGGGCCATATACTCCGTACACAACAACGGCCGTCCGAATCGCCTGAGCCACCGGATTCGCTTTGTCATATCTTCCGCGTTCCCATAGCAGTGAAACGAGATCACATCGGACTCGCCAAAGAGGAACTTGTCCTGTGCGCTGAGCTTGTCGTCGCTGGACCAGTCGTCGCGCCACGGTGCCGCGGTGATCGGTTGCGAAGGATTCACCTGCCGCGCCCAAGCGAAGGCCTTCTTCAATAGCGCCAGCGACAACGCCGCCTTATCCCTGGTCTCAACACTGCCATACGAGTTGGTGTTGGGATTGTCCGGTTCATTGAAAAGGTCCCATACGTGAATCCTCGCGTCATTTTTGAAGTGGGTGAGAATTCCCTTGACGTATCCTTCCAGTTCGTCGATTTTCGCGGGGTCTTCCAGGATAGGACGGCCGGGACTCTGTACCCAACCGGAATTATGCAGGTGTGGTTTGGGATCCCGCTGCTTGCCGGCCTTGGGGTACGGGTCCCAGCAGCCGTCGAAGATCACGAACATCACGCCGATCTTGTGCTTGTCGGCAATCATGAGAAACTCCTCCATCCGCGCGAGCATCGCCGTGGAGTCCTGCTTCCAGACAATGTCATGGAGAAACACGCGGATACTGTTAAAGCCGAGATCTTCAGCCCATGCCAGTTCACGATCGATCGACTTGGCATCGAACGATTCGGCCTGCCACATCTCCAACTGATTGATCGCCGTGCTCGGCGAAAAATTGCATCCGATCAACCAGCCCTTTTGCTGATACCATGCGTTGGCCTTCCTTGTGGGCCATCGGCCGGGCAGCGTTTCGGCGTTGGTACTGAGAAACAACCCAAAAATCCACATTCCTATCGAACTGGTACGGATAATACGTTTCATGTTCGGCTCCCTTAAAAAATCATGACAATAAGGTCTGGTATGATCTTGTTATACGATCGCCGGAGAAATCAACGTTGCGATTACCATTGATCGAGCCGGCGAAGTTCATGCGTCGTTGATTCGCCTTGTCGCCATACCGGAGATAATAGAACGGCTACGGTGACTTCTCCGTTTGCGTCTGGCAATCGATAGACCAGACGGCTTACGCCTTCATTCTCATTTTCCGGCGGATTGCGATTCGCGGATTCGATGAAAAATTGTCCCGCGGCCGGCGACAAAACAATCGCCCTGAGCTTTTGATTATCCTGGCTCAGTTCCGCGACGCGTCCGTTGTTCTGCAGTTCGATGGCGGCCCGGGTCGTCATTCCCCAGGCAATCTCGGAACGGCTATCCAGGTCAAACTCATCCTGCACCAGCACGGCCCGCCGGTCATCGACCATTCGAACGCCACGGTGCATTCGTCGGGTATTATCCTTATATGCCTCCGTTAAATCTACAATAACGTGCGAATCCCGTCCGTTCTTGCACGTCAGGAACTTCGACCTGGCCAGTTCATTCTGGTTTTGATTGTTCAGCAGGGGCACATTATGACTGAAGGAATTGAGTCGGTAATAATCCCATCGCTTTCCCCCTTTTCCTCCGTTCCAGTATCCGGGCATATTGTAATCATCGGATCCCAGCTCCGTCGCCCAGCGCACGCCCAATGCATCCAGTTCAAAGTTGCCCAGATCCAGATGCCCGTGATTGACCTGGTTGTATCCCGCCTTCACGCCGACAAAGAGCGCGTCCGGATCATTCCACGCCGAACGAAAGACGACAACTTCGACATCGCCTCGAAAATAAAAATCCAGATCCCGGGCCGGCAGAACCAGCTCGGGTTTCGGGCAATACCAGATCACATGTTCCGCGGATCCGTTTCCTTTCTCAAGACATCGTCTCTCGTCGTCCGCGAATTCCGCATCCTTGAAGGTTTGTGCAAGCCAAAACATACAGGCCATCGGTCGTCGGAACGACGGCGTATGGCAATCGGCGTATCCGAGATATTCACCGGTAGGACCGACGAGATAGATGGGTGCAAGACCGGCATTCGACAGGCCCTCGATTGAAGATAATCCAAAATCGGTCCCAAGGGCGGATTGTAATGCCGCTAAACCGTATGCGGTATATTGAGTTGCATAATGCCAGTAGCCCGGACCTTCCATCCATGCGCCGTCAGGAGCATACGAAATCAACGCGGTCGGGAGGGATTGTACCGCCGCGGGGATAATGACTTGTGCATAGTGCGGATCTGTATCGGCTATGGCCAGAGCCCCCATGATCATTCCGCCGTTACACACCTGATTCCAGTTTGCCTTTGATCGGATCCAACCCGATTTCTTTTTTGTATAACTTAAAACTCCCTCTTCGAGCCCCAGTCGAATCAGACCCTTCTTGATTGAATCTTTCTGCGCCGGGTTCATATATTCAAAAAGCCAGTCATACCCAATACTGACGGCGTTTGTCATCTCGGACGTATCGAGATAATGCGACGGATTCCAGTCTGGAAACTCACATACAGTCTTCATATCTCGAATGGCAGCATCAGCATATTTCTTTTCTCCCGTCCATCGATAACAAAAGCTTAGGGTCATTACCCGATTCAGACAATTCCTGCTAACGCTTAACAATCGAGGCCCGATCAGCTTATGTACTAAAGGCTTTTGCCGTATGGTAATATTTCCTTGTTGTAAAACCTGATCGATCAGTTTTTGAAGAACGGGGTCATTTTCATGAATCTTTCTTAGTGCGTGTAATCTTTCATCACTCAACAGAAGACGCGGATGAGTTTTCTTCAAGCTAACAATACAATTTTCAGATGTTGGGAATTTTATAATAATATTTGTTTTGTTGTCGACATTTTGTCTGAAAGAACAAACCGTTAATGTGATTAAAAGAACATAATAATTTGTTACCATAATCATAATATATTCCTTAATATATTCCGATATCCAATATATTGTCAAGACATATTAAGTATTATGTGACAAATGGGATATTAAAGAGATCAATCCGCATTAACAAGACCTATCTTCGATGTTATACGGTCAAATTCATCTATTGAATAAAAATCGATGATGATCCTACCTTTATTGCTTCGTTTTCCAGACCGAATCTGAACCTTTGTTCCCAATACATCCTGTAGTCTTCTTTCAAGGTCTATTATATGGGGCGCTTTGGTATTATCTTCGGTAGGATATATCTTATTATTGCCGTCAATGATTTTTTTCACAAGTCTTTCAATCTCGCGAACGCTCAGTCTTCCTGCGTGAGCTCGATTAGCAAGTTTTCGTCGTAATTCATCTGAAGGCAGTGCTAAAATGGCTCTCGCGTGACCCATCGTAATCTGATTGTCGATAAGCATCTGTTTGACCTCCTGTGGGAGATCAAGTAGGCGGATATAGTTTGTTACAACTGAACGATCCTGACCCAATCTTTCAGCAGCTTCAGCGTGAGTCATCGAGAAACTAATTATATAGTTTTGGTAAGCCGTGGCCCGTTCAATCGGATTCAGATCAGATCTATGAATGTTTTCAACAAGTGCCAACTCAAGCATTTCCTGGTCGGTAGCTTGTCGCACAATGACTTTAATTCTTGTTAGTCCAGCCAATTTTGAAGCACGAAAACGACGCTCACCAGCAATGATTTCATATTGATCCCCTGTTTTTCGTACTAATATCGGCTGAAGGATACCATTGACCCGTATCGAATCGGCCAAAGACATCAGTTCCTCATCGTTCCAGACCGATCGCGGTTGAAATGGATTGGCCTTGATTCTATCGATTGGAATATCGGTAGTGGCATCATGTAAACCTTTATCCGGCGGGAAGGGTGGCGATGATAAGTTTGATAACTGGGATTCGATATTATCCGCTTGGGTAGTAATCGGGCCGAGAAGTGATTCCAGCCCCCTTCCAAGATGAGGGCGTTTTTCCTTCATCCGTGAACTCCTTACAATATGTTGTTATTCATGAAAATGCAAAACATAAGATAATATGAATATAATTTTCTGCAAGAAAATATTTCGATTTTTTATCGAAATGAATTACATAGTTTCACGTGAAACATTTGCCGATCAATTTAAGACCCATCCATTCAATTTGAAATATTCTCTTCGGATTCAAATGTTTCACATGAAACATCGATTGTTTCAATTGGACTGTTCGCCAAATAACCCATCGAATGGGATCCAATACCCGATGAAATCCATCGCAGGATATAAATATAATAGAGGACATATAATGTACAATAATTGGATTCCGGTTTTCTGTCCCTATAAGTGAGCAACAAAAAGGCGACGAACGCTTTCATGTTTAAGTATATATAGACCTTCTATAATTATATAATGCATAAATTATTCCTGAAAATAATGAGCATTTCTTCAATGCGTTTTCAATAAATCGTTATAATTTGGCGAGACGATTTCGCATGGACCGATAATGTTTATTATACAGTTAGTCGGTCGATATAAGCCACATTATGAGTTGATATCCAATGTCTCTATCAAAAGTTTCATTCCAAATACCCATATACAAATGGATTCCTACAGCAACCAGCCCAATACTTTTTCTGGACGGTTTAAGATAGAGCATGTGGGGAACTTGGATATAGTTGTTGACTTGGATTCAGCAAGGATGATATAATTTCGTTTCTAAATTCGGGGGGGATAACCTGAAAACCGAAAGGCGATACCATGGACAGAAGGGCGTTTTTGGCAAGCGGGATCCTGACCGGGGCCGCAATGGGAATCGGTGACACCTTCGCCCAGTCGGCCAGATCCAACGCCGCGAAATTTAATTTGCGTTATGCGCCTCAGATGAATTCCTTCAAAAACCACGCCGGTCCGGACACCGTAGATCAGATACGATTTCTCGCCGATGAAGGTTTCACCGCCGCATTTGATCTGGGAATCGGACGTCGATCCGCTGACGAACAAAACAAAATCATCGCCGAGATGGATAAGCACGGCATGGTACTGGGGCCGATCAGTGTGCCCGGCGGATTGGGAATTAAGGCATTTGTCGAAACCGATAAGGAAATCCGCGAAACGCTCAAGACCAAGATGAAAGACGCCGTCGAGGCCGCCAAACGCATCCATGCCAAGTGGCTGTTGGCGGTGCCGGGCAATTACAGTCAGGGTGTGGAGTGGGACTACCAGACCGCCAATGTCATCGACAACCTGCGGGCCTGCTGCGAAGTACTGGAACCATCGGGTGTAGTGATGGTATTGGAGCCGCTCAATTGGTATGCCAATCACCCCGGCTTGTTTCTGACCAAGATCCCCCAGGCCTATATGATCTGCCGAGCCGTTAACAGTCCCTCCTGTAAGATCGTCAACGACCTTTATCACCAGCAGATCACTGAGGGCAACCTGATCCCGAATATCGACCGGGCCTGGAGCGAGATCGCGGCATTTCACATCGGCGACAATCCCGGCCGCAAAGAACCCGGTACCGGCGAGATCAATTACCTCAATGTTTTCCGCCATATTTACACAAAGGGCTATCAGGGCACGCTTTGCTGCGAGCACGGTTTCAGCAAACCCGGCAAGGAAGGCGAACGGGCCATGATCGAGGCCTACAGGGCGGTTGATAATTTTGAAATATAATCGGGCAGATCGGCAAAGGGCTGATCGTCTATTAAGGTTGGCGATACAAAAACGGAGCGGAGAATGAAGACGCAAAACGGACGGTGGATGTTATCGATGCTGGTGGCGATCGTTGTAATAACAGCCGGTTGCCAGAGCCAGAAAATCTATCTCTACAATGGAAAAGACCTGACCGGACTTAAGCCCTACCCGCCTGACGCGGGGCATTGGATGGCCAAGGGTAACATTCTGACCACAACCGGAAAGCCCAACGGTTATATACGCACGGAAAAAGTGTATCAGGATTTCAAGCTGCATGTCGAATGGAGATGGCCCGCCGAACCGTCCAACAGCGGCGTCTTTCTTTTCATTAACGGTGAGGATACCACCTTCCCACGGTGCATCGAAGCCCAGCTCAAGCATCAAAGCGCCGGAGATTTCGTAATCATGAACCATTCGGGCGCAACGGTCAAGGGTGTTCGCCACGAAGACACCTCCAAGCAATTCATCGGCGTCAAGAAGTTCCAGGATACTTCGGAGAAACCCGCCGGTGAATGGAACACGTACGAGATTCTCTGCAAGGGCGATACGATTCAATTATTTGTCAACGGTGTACTGCAGAATCGGGCCGAAAAGACCACAGAGTCCTCCGGCTATATCGGCCTGCAAAGCGAAGGCGGACCGATCGAGTTTCGTAACGTTTATATCGAACCGCTGAAATAATTCTGCAACTTCATTGTAATTCGGGAGGTTATCCGGGAATGAAAAGTGCGACAAGTACGATAGCTGCCATATCCAAAGGCGTCTTTGCGGCCGGATCGGATACGATCAAGGTCGGATTGATCGGCTGCGGCAACCGGGGTACGGGCGCGGCGAAAAACTGCGTCGAATCGTCGTCGAACGTTGAAGTCGTCGCGATGGGCGATGTCTTCGCCGACAAGGTCGAGCAATCGCTGAAGATCCTCAAGACCAACGACGCCGGCGACAAGAGCGAATGGAGCAGCACCAATCCTTGGAAAGACGCCGACAAGGTCAAGGTGACAAAGGAATGTTGTTTTTCCGGATTCGATGCGTATAAAAAAGTGATTGATGTTCCCGGCGTTAACCTGATAATCCTGGCAGCGCCGCCTCAGTTTCGGCCGGCCCACCTGAAAGCCGCCATCGAGGCCGGGAAAAACGTCTTCATGGAGAAACCCGTCGCGGTCGATCCCGTGGGAATCCGCTCGGTAATCGCCTCGTCAGAGTTGGCCTCGCAAAAGGGACTGGCAATCGTCGCCGGAACCCAGCGTCGTCATCAACCCAGCTACATTGAAATGATGAAACGCGTCCATGCCGGTGACATCGGCGCCTTGCTCGGCGGAGAGTGTTACTGGAACATGGGCTGCGTACGGCAATGGCATTTCTTTAATCCGCGACAGCCGGGCTGGACGGATATGGAATGGATGCTCCGAAACTGGTATTATTTCACCTGGCTGTCCGGCGATCATATCGTCGAGCAGCATGTTCACAATATCGATGTGATCAATTGGGCTATGCGGGCCCACCCTGTCAGCGCCTATGCGATGGGTGGAAGACAGTGGAGAGTCGAGCCGGAGTTCGGCAACATCTTCGACCACTTCATCGTCGAATTCACCTATCCCAACGGCGCGCGGGTCCTGAGCATGGCACGTCAGATCAACAACTGTACCGACCGCGTGGGCGAGCGGATCGTCGGGGCAACCGGGCACGCGATGGATGGCCGGATCGACGGGTTAAAACCCTACGAACACAGGGGCCAGTCGCTCAGCCCGTATGTGATTGAGCATGCCGACCTGATCGCCGGCATCCGTGCGGGCAGGCCCCTCAACGAGGGCACACAGGTTGCCGAGAGCACAATGACCGCAATCCTGGGTCGCATGAGCGCCTATACCGGCCGGGAGATCAAGTGGGATTGGGCGATGAAGGCATCCAAGCTGGACCTGACTCCGGCCGAATTCAAAATGGGACCGATGAAAGTCGCGCCGCCGGCGATGCCCGGCCAGACCCAATTGGTGTGAAATAAACTCGAATCGCAAAACGATTATCCTTCCACAGGATCAACGAATACGAAAGGGCATAATGGTGAAAATGACAGGACTTTCCCGACGCGATTTTATGAAGACCACGGCCGTATCCGTCGCGGCCGTGTCGATGGGTGCAAGCGTATTTGCCGCCGGCTCCGAGAAACTCAGAGTCGGTCTTATCGGTTGCGGAGGTCGCGGCAGCGGCGCCGCGGCCGATTGTCTCGACGCCGATCCCGCTGTGGAGATCGTTGCGATGGGCGATCTATTCAAGGATCGTCTCGATGGCACGCTCAACGGCCTTAAAGGCAAATATGGCGATCGTATCAAAGCCAGCCCCGGTACCTGTTTCGTCGGTTTTGACGCCTACAGGCAAGTCATCGCCGGGGGGATCGACATGATCATCGAGGCCTGCCCGCCGCACTTCCGTGCTGCGCACCTCAAGGCCGCCATCGAAGCCGGCAAGCATGTCTTCATGGAAAAGCCCGGCGGCGTCGATCCGCAACAGATCAAGTCTCTCATCACTTCATCGGAATTGGCCGCAAAGAAAGGTCTGGGCATTGTCGTCGGCACGCAGCGCCGCCATCAGGCCAGTTATCTCGATATCGTCAAGCGGGTTCAGGATGGAGCCATCGGCGAAATCCGCGCCGCCCAGTGCTACTGGAACGGCGGCGATATGCTGGGTTACTGGAAGTGGTGGGATCAGGACAAAATGTCCGAGATGGAATGGCAGTGCCGTAGCTGGCCGTGGTTCGTCTGGACCAGCGGCGACCATATTGTCGAACAGCATGTCCACAATCTCGATATCGTCAACTGGGTCCTCGGAAGCCATCCCGTTTCGGCGATGGGTATGGGCGGCCGGGCCGTCCGTACGCTCGGCAACATCTGGGATCACTTCGCCGTCGAGTACCAGTATCCAAACGGCGTTCGCGTCCTGGGCATGGCCCGACAGATCAATGGTTGTGCCGATCGTATTTCTGAGCATTTTGTAGGTACAACAGGAACATCCTATACCGACATCGGCGGCGTGGGGCGCATCGAAGGACAGAAGCCCTATCAATTCAAGGGTGACAATCCCAACCCCTATGTCCAGGAGCACAAGGACCTTATCCGGAGCATCCGCGACGGCAAGCCACTCAACGAGGCCAAGGGACTGGCCGAGAGCACGATGACCGCGATCCTCGGCCGCATGAGCGCTTATACCGGCCGCGAAATCAAATGGGATTGGGCCATGAACGCCTCGAAGCTCGATCTGTCTCCGGCTGAATACGAATGGGGACCCATGCCGGTCGAACCCGTTGCGGTACCGGGCGTTACCAAACTAATATAATATTATGTATCGTATAACACTACTTTCGGAGTACAATATGGATCGAAGAGAATTATTCAAAGCTGCGGCGGCCGTGTCCGTGGTTGGCGCTCTGGGCAGTTGGAGCTCGACAGCCAAATCGCAGCAGGTGGAAAAGAAACCGGCTGTCTTGAAAATCAGCAGCCAGGATGGACGCATCCCCGGAAAGAGTCTTCGGGAAAAAGTCGAAAAGCTCGAAAAGTGGGGCGGCTGCGGCCTGGAAGTCGGCGGGGGCGGTCTTGCCGGCCGAGTCAAAGAAATTCAGGAAGCCATCAAGGGAACCGGCGTCAAGGTCAGTGCGATCTGTGCGGGTTATTCGGGCGCTCCGATTTCGCACGATCCCGAAGAACGCAAGAAGGCCGTGGCTTCCATCAAGGAACTTCTCAAGTCCGCCGGCGAACTGGAATCGACCGGTCTGATCGTCGTGCCGGCGTTTAACAACCAGACGACGCTGGACAATAAAGAGGGTCGCCGAATTCTTGTGGAGATGATGCCGGAACTGGGCGAGGTCGCGGTACAGTGCAAGACCCGGATCCTGCTGGAGCCGCTCAATCGCGGTGAGGCCTTTTTCCTGCGTCAACTGGCCGATGCGGCGGCGATCTGTCGCGACATCAACCACCCCGGCGTGTGCATGATGGGCGATTTCTACCACATGTCCCGCGAAGAAACCAGCGATTGCGGCGCGTTCCTGTCCGCCGGCAAATACCTGCATCATGTCCACCTGGCCAGTTGGAAGCGAAATCTTCCGGGACAGGACGAACGAAGCTTTGTCGATGGCTTCCGGGGCCTGAAGATGATCGGTTATCAGGATTACTGCTCTCTGGAATGTGGCTGTGTCGGCAATCCGGAAGTGGAAGTTCCCAAGTCCTTCGAGTTCCTGCGAAAACAGTGGGACGAAGCGACGATCTCAATCGACATCGGGTAATTGTAGGGGCGAACGGCGTTCGCCCTTCTGTGGCTTGGCGGCTTGGCGTGAGGATTCAATCGACAAATGACAAATACAAACAGCAAACGATTTTTTTGAAGGAGTTATTGATGGAAACGAACGGTACGATTTTGAATGTGTCGCGGCGGGATTTCCTGAAGGTCTCGGCGGCGTCGATGGCGGCCTTGTCCGTCAATCCGGCGGGACTGTATGCCGCCGGCGATGATGAGATCAAGGTCGGTGTGATCGGCTGTGGCGGACGCGGCAGCGGCGCGCTGGAAAACTTTATCGAAGGCGCCAAGATGGCCGGCGTCAAGGTCAAGGTCGTCGCCCTGGCCGATCCCCAGAAGGATCGTGTTGAAGGCCAAGCCAGAAAGTATGGCGTGCCGATGGAAATGGCCTCCTCGGCCTTTGATGGATATAAGAAGGTCGTTTCCAGCGATGCGCAGTACGTCATTCTGGGAACCAGCCCGAATTTCCGCCCCGTACATCTGGAGGCGGCGATCAACGCGGACAAGCATGTGTTCATGGAAAAACCCGTAGCGGTCGATCCCCCGGGTTGCCGTCGGATCATCGCCGCCGGCGAGAAAGCCAAGGAAAAGAAACTCGGCATCGTGGCCGGAACCCAGCGACGGCACGAAAAAAGTTATCGTGAAGCCGCCGCCGCTATCGAACAGGGCGCCATCGGCAAAATCATGGGCGGCCGCGTGTGGTGGTGCGGAGGAGCGCTATGGAAAACCGATCGAAGGCCCGGTGAGAGCGACGCCATGTACATGGTCCGTAACTGGGTCAGCTTTACCGAGATGAGCGGTGACCACATCGTTGAGCAGCATGTTCATAACCTCGACGTAGCCAACTGGTTTATCGGCCGTACGCCCAGGCAGGCCCTCGGCTTCGGCGGTCGCGCCCGCCGTAAAACCGGAAATCAGTTCGATTTCTTCAGTATTGATTTCGATTACGGTGATGACCTGACGATCCACAGCATGTGCCGCCAGATTAACGGCACGCATGGTCCGGTCTCGGAAGCCCTCGTCGGCACCAATGGCACAACCTCCGGCGGCAGTTTCAAGATGACCAACAAGAAAGAAATCACCATTCCGAAGTTCCCGGAGGGAAATCCGTACGTGATCGAGCATTTCGATCTGATCACCAGCATTCGTGAAGGCAAGCCCCTCAACGAGGCAAAGGATGTGGCCGAATCGACACTGACGGCGATCATGGGCCGCATTTCCGCGTACACCGGCCAATATGTTCGATGGTCAGATTTGATGACGAATCAGAACTCCCCTTACTACAACCTCACGCTTTCGCCCGCTGCGGAAGACTTCGAGAAGGGCGATGTGAAAGCCCCCGCCGACGACGTCCCCGCCGTTCCCGGCAGGGATTGATCGCCGATTTTTTACCTGGATCACGATGACGTATCCAACCCCGTCCGGAATCGCCGGGCGGGGTTTTTCTTTGCGTTTAGCAGCTACAATAAGTATAGTGTTGGTTTCTACAATCACACGAAATGGATGTAACGATGGATAAGGTATTCGTTTACGATACAACGCTTCGCGACGGCATGCAGGCCGAAGGGATCAGTTTCTCCCTGGCTGACAAGCTCCTTATCGCCCGGCGCCTCGATGATCACGGTATTGATTACATCGAGGGGGGGTACGCGGTCTCGAACGCCAAGGAGATGGAGTTCTTTCACCAGATCGCCGAATCGGGCCTCAAGCATGCGCGGATCGTCGCCTTCGGCAACACCCGCCGGGCCGATCTGACCGTTCAGGATGATCCGTCGCTGGCGGCGATTCTGGAATGCCAAGCGCCCGCGGCGACCCTGGTCGGCAAAACCTGGGACCTGCATGTGACCGAAGTGCTTCATTGCTCGCTGGATGAAAACATAACATTGTGTGCCGAATCTGTCGCCTATCTGAAGAAAAAAGGTCTCGAAGTCATCTTCGACGCGGAACATTTCTTCGACGGATACAAACGGAATCCAAGCTATGCGCTCAACGTAATCGCCGCCGCCGCCGAAGCCGGCGCCGATGTCGTCGCCCTCTGCGAAACCAACGGCGGTTGTCTGCCGCAGGAGGTGTATGAGATCACCTCCTCCGTACGAAAAGCCCTCCCGGGAACCGTTCTCGGAATCCACTGCCACAACGACAGCGAATGCGCCGTCGCCAATTCCCTGTCGGCCGTATTCGCCGGCGCTCGCCAGGTACAGGGAACCATCAACGGCATCGGCGAACGAACGGGAAACGCCAACCTCTGCTCGATCCTCCCCAATCTGGAACTCAAGGCCGGGTACAAAACTATCGGCCCGGAAAAACTGGCACGGTTGACGGAACTGTCCCGTTTTGTTTTTGAAGTGGCCAACGTCGCTCCGATAACAAATCTTCCCTTCGTCGGTTCCAGCGCCTTCGCGCACAAGGCCGGCCTGCACGTCAACGCCCTTCGAAAAAACAAGGCCACCTACGAACACATCGATCCGGAGGCCGTGGGAAATGAACGTCGCTTTTTGATCTCCGAATTGTCCGGCCAATCGAATGTACTGGCCAAACTCGAACGGTATCAGCTGGCCGAAGACAAAAAACTCGCCAAAACGATTTTGAAAAAAGTCCAGGACCTGGAAAACGAGGGCTATCAGTTCGAGGCCGCCGAAGGCAGTTTCGATCTGCTCGTCAAAAAGGCCCTCGGAACCTATCGCCCGGGCTTCGAGCTGGAAAAGTATCATGTCAACGTCGAACGCAACGGGGATGGCCGGATCGTTACCGAGGCCACGGTGAAACTTCGTGTCGGCGACAGGACTGAACATGTCGTCAGCGAAGGCGACGGCCCCGTCAACGCCCTCGATGGCGCCCTGCGAAAATCCCTCGAAGGTTTCTACCCCAATCTGCGCGACATGCACCTGATCGATTACAAAGTCCGTGTGGTCAACGCCCGCGAGGGTACGGCCGCCCGGGTTCGCGTCATCATCGAATCCAGCGATAAGGACGGCATGTTCGGTACCGTGGGTGTGTCGGAAAACGTCATCGACGCAAGCTGGAAGGCCCTCGTGGACAGCGTCGAATACAAACTCCTCAAGGATGCCGACGGAAAATCCTGAAAAAGGTGTCAGGAACCTTTTTCGATCCGGTCCAAGACCTTCCCCACGGAGGAACTCATGACAAAACGAAAACTCTGGATCGTCGTCGGGTGTTTCGCATTGTGCGGACGGCTCGATGCCCAACAAGTGCCATCGTCCTTTCGCGACTGTAAGACCCTCTTCCAGACCAACACGGGTTACGATCCGCGCCTGGCGATCGCGGTCGATGGCGTCATCGTCCATCGTCACGCCGCCCCTTTCGCCGCGGAACTGGACTCCTGGCACAAGAAGAATTTCAATGTCGGGCGGATGTTTTTCGCCGACTCCGACGCGGGCAATGCCTATTGGACGGGAAAGTGGGACGGCGTCGAATATCCGCAGGATGTCGAGCGCGATCAGTCCGGCAACATCGTGCTGTGCGCCGGCGTCCGTCCCTACATGCTTCCCACTGACGGCTGGATTCGCTACCTCGAACAGATGACCACACAATCGCTCGCCGCCGGTGCCCGGGCCATCCTGCCCGAAGAGCCGCTGGCCCATGTCTTCACCGGCTACGAAGACAGTTTCAAATCAATTTGGCAAAACCGATATCGTCGTCCCTGGCAGGGTCAGCACGAATCCGCCGAAGCGAGATTCCTTACTTCCCAATTGAAAAATGAACGGTACATCCAGCTCGAAAAACGCTTGCTTGAGGTTACAAAGAAAAATCCCGGTCCGAATGGTCAGCCCGCCGCCTTCATCCTGCCGATCCATTCGATCTACAGCAACATCGCCGCACAGCTCGTCGCTCCGCTGGGTACTTCGGTCGGTCTTCCCGGCATCGACGGCTACATCGGCCAGATCTGGACGGGGCCTGTGAATTGGGCCCTCGGCCATTACGACTCCCCGAGTAAGTCATTTTTCTCAAGCGCCTTTGTCCTCTATGACTATTTCACGCAACTGGCCGTCGGCAGCGAGCGGAAGATGTGGCTCTTGATCGATCCAGTCGAAGACAATCCCGACCACACCTGGGCCGAGTTCGAACAATGGTATCAGCACGGCGTCGTCGCCATGCTGATGATGAAGGATACGGACCGCTACGAGATCATGCCCTGGCCGGATCGCATCTTCCTGCCTGGCTACGGCACCGGCGGTAAAACCCCAGCCCCAGAAGATTACCGTATCGTGATCCTGGCGGTCACACAGGCGCTGCAGGAAGTGCCCCTGGGCGGCCGATGGGAATCTGCCGACAATGCCACGATAGGCGATGGTATCGGCGTCGCTATGGCCGATACGCTGATGTGGCAGCGGCATCCGGGTCCGTGGCTTCAGGGCGCCTACGGTATGCTCCTGCCGCTGGTCGAACGCGGAATCCCCGTCTCGTCGGTTGTCCTGGAACGAGCCAAAGAGACCGAGTACCTCAAGCGGTTCAAGGTGATCGTGCTGTGCTATGAGGATTTCAAACCGACTGAGCCATGGATGAATGAAGCTGTAGTCGCCTGGGTCAGGTCCGGCGGCTCATTGATTATTCTCGGCAAAGACGGCGACGATCTGGACCGCTGCGAAAATTTCTGGTGGCACAAACAGGGCTTCGCCTCGCCGTTGGCGCATCTGCTGTCCTTACTGGGAAATTCAAAAGACTCGTCATGGAAAATGGATAGCGGTTATGTGATCCAAAATCAAGTCTCACCGCGAACGTTTGGCAATCCCGCTGCGGCGGATAAAGACTATCTGCCTCTTGTCGATGCGGCATGGAAACAATCAACCGGAAATTCGCTTTCTCAATCCGGCCATCTTGTGATGCGTCGCGGACCGTTTGTCATCGCCCGCGCTGAGACCCAATCCGTAAAGCTCTCCGGGAAATTGCTGGATATCTTCGATCCCGAGCTGGGCATCGTCAACGGCCCCGAACTTTCCGCCGGCCAAAGCGCTCTCTTTCGCGATGTGTCCGCCGACCTCGCCTCCGGATCGCCCAAAGTCCTCCACGCGACGCATCGACTGATGAACCAATCGATAGAGAACGGCACGTTGCGTTTTTCCGTCCGCGGCCCCGCCGAAACCCCCGCCGTAGCTCGAATCGTCTGGCCCAAAGACAAACCGTTGGAGATTACTGCGACGGATCCCGAAGGCAAACCTGTAATCGTTTCGTCGGATCGCGATGACATGACCACTTTGATTCGATTCGCCAATCATCCGCAAGGCGTGACCGTGTCGTGTTGCACAAAATAACTGGAGGGCCCCGCTTCGTCGGGGCCGCTTGTCATTCCCGCGAAAGCGGGAATCCAGAGCCATAGGATGGGTTGCCATTGGTTAGCCAATTGTATATGAGTGCCCATAAAGGGGTCTTACCCTTTAATGGGTTTGAGGGTCTGCCCCCTTTATGGTTCGAGTTGTATCGCAGGCACCGAGCGATAGCGAGGTGGATGTTACTGTGCATCTCAATCCTCGTCCATCTTCATTCGCCGACTCTGCTTGATCTTGCTTTGTTGCCGTTTATTCTCCAGACGCCGCTGTATGACTCCGTAGGGAACTCTGGTCTTCTTGCGCGGCTTGGGCGGCGTCAGCGCCTCACGCAGCAACTCCACCAACCGCTCAACGGCCGCCTTGCGATTGGCCAATTGCGTGCGATGCTCCTGGCAGATGACTTGAATCCGTCCAAAGCGGTCCATTCGCCGCCCCAGCATCCGACGAATCCGGTCCTTGTGAAACTCGCTCAGCGCCGCGCAATTTTCGAAATCAAATGATACTGTCGCGCGCGTGTTGACCTTGTTGACATTCTGCCCGCCCGGCGCACTGCTCCGCGAAAACGCCACCGTCAAGTCATCATCTCGAATGACAATCCCATCCCGGATATGTAATTCTTCTGCCATTACACTACTTCGCCTTCACGACCACCGTCTGATTCAGCCTCGGCGCGGTCGCTGGAAAATACAAGTGCTTGCCGTCATCGGTCGCGGCGTCGATGTAATATTCCAGATCGGCCCCGATCATCTCAGCGGGTAGAGTGACCTGATAAACGCCGCGCGCGACATGCGTCAGGGTTCTCTTTGTGTATTCGCCCTTGCCCATCGACCGCGTTAAGATTGCGACCTCCGACGGCTTTGCGCCCTGAACAATCGCTCGGATCTTCAGCGACTCACCGGTATTGATCATCGACCGAACGGTCGGCACAAACATCCGCGGCTCGCCGGTATAACCGGCGGCAGGTTTGGCATCGGCAGGCAGCGGTTCGCCGAGGATTTTCTCAAGTTCCTCACCCGGCTTTATCAACAACATCGGCATCACATGCTGTTGCCAGTTGCTCACATTTCCCAGCCCGCCCTGCGTTGTCACCGCCTGCAAAAGCCAGTGATGCACATCCGTCACATCGGCGATAAGTTGCCTGCGCAGCGGCATCGCCAACTCCATGGCGGCTTTCTTCTTTGCGGCGTCATTGGCGGCCGCTTTGGTCTTCTCGAACGCAGCGTTGTACTGCGCCCAGGTGCAGTTGACCCTGGCTATTGCACGGAGATAGCGGAACTGGTTGAGCCAGTAATTGAAGCGTTCCAGATTTCCTTCGCCGCGAACCTTCGGCGCGATCGCCGCCATTTCATCGACGAACGTGTATTCCCTGCGAACCTCCTCCCACGGCCGTCCGTCCGGTAAGATCCCCCCGGGACCATTGACCCACGTCGAGGGCCGCGGCAGACAACTGCGATAGGGTTTCGAATCCGGAGTGTAACCGCCGTCAAGCCGCACAAATATCGCCACAATCTCCGGCGCCGCCTCCGGACCAAATTCGGACCTGGCCC
Organism: uncultured Pirellulales bacterium; assembly: GCA_964386005.1. Lineage (GTDB taxonomy): Bacteria > Planctomycetota > Phycisphaerae > Sedimentisphaerales > Anaerohalosphaeraceae > FEN-1350. The sequence continues at coordinate 48,287 of CAYLSB010000001.1, forward strand.
AGTCGGCGTAAAAATCATCGACCGGCAGATCGCGAGGCCTTGTATCCGATGCAACCATCGACTGCATGTCCGCTTCGTAATCCTGCCATGCCGGGCCGCCGCAGTTGATTTTACGAATATAGGGTTTGCCCTCGGCCGAAACCTCACCTTCGATCACAATCCCCACAATCGACGGATACTCGATCTGCTTAATAAACTCGATCTTCAGCATCCCATCCACGACGGAAATACCCGCAAAGATGCGATCCATCGCTTTGTCCTTGCCGACTATCGCGAAGATATCCAGCGTGTCGATCACCGTCTTGTCCTGTAACTTTACGCCGAAGACCCGCTTGTCCTTTTCCGCATAATGCGGCTCGCAGAATTTCAGCGTCACGGTATATCGGCCGTTGGGAACCTTCATCTTGTAGGCCTCGACATCGTATCGAACCGTCTGGTAGATCGTCGGCTCAGGCGTATCGGCAATGGTGTTGTTGGGAAACTGCGCGACATTGCCTCCAACGCTGCCCTCGGCGGGCAGAGTCGGTTCGGGTTTTCCGGTCTTGCCGGGCGCCGGATTCCAGTCGGATTGATCCCACGCCGCATGCGCCAGCGCCGAGACATTCGGCCCGAGGATTCGCGTCCGCCAGTGAATCCCCATCAGCCCCGTGCAGCCGTACGCCAGCGCATCGGCCGCGTCGCGACGCATTCGCCCCGCCCAAAGCTGCGGCGCAATCAGCGCCGGATCGTCTTCCATCCACGGTATCGCCCAGATCGGCCGGCCTTTGATCTTCTCGAAGCCCGGCTCGACGAACGAAAACCCGACATTGCGGTTAATACAGCTCAATGGCATCGACTTTGGCAAAAAGTTGTCAAACATCGCCCGATCCGTCGGCGGACCCAACACCCATCCGCACGTCGCCAGAGTAAACGGCGCCTTGACCTTATCGGCCGCCTCGATAGCCGCCTTCAAATCCGCGATCGTCGCATCGACCTGCTCCTGTTTTGTCCCCTCCCAGGTCCAGCCCTCCGGCGTCCAGAACCAGTAATAATCCAGCGGATGGACTTTCGCGATCCGCGCGAACATCCCCTCGTACATCTCCTGCACCACCGCGGGATCGGCGGGATTTTTCCCCGCGGCTTTGAGCCGTTCCCTGACCGGCGTGGGGATTGTCAGCGGGGTCTCCGTACCGATGCAGGTCTGGATTCCAAGATTTTTTGCATAGACAAAGACATCATTGAGAAGCGCCCCCATATCGTTAAAGAGCTTATTCTGCGTTGCCGCCGTCGCCGTCGTCCAGGGATTGACCCCGGCCATGTAGTTGGCGCCGTAGTCATCCGCCTCAAAGATTTCGCTCGCCCCATTGGTGTAAGCCCCGGTGTTGGTTTTTTCGCAGCCCCAGGCGCCGGTGATGTTGTTGGTGGTAAAGTGCCGCGACGGATACGATGCCTTCACGGTTCCGTCGGGGTTGATATCCTCCTTCGGGCCGATCCACACCAGCGGTTCCGGTCCCACGCCGCCTTCCGGGTACGTGTGCAGGCCGAAGAAATTCATCCGCAGCTTGGGCAGTTGCGCGAAGATCGCCTTGTAGTCGTCGACGTTCCACCAGTCCGGTCCTTCCGGAAAATCATGAAACGGCTGAATCCCGCGATGTTCAAACAACGGCCGGCCGGTGATCTCAATATCCGGCAGCTCCAGCGCGATCCGCTCATCCGGCACGACATCCCCGTGCAGATAAAACCGCACGCCGAGCTGCTCGGCAAAGTGATACGTGCCATACAGCGTACTGATATCATCACCGCCGAGGATGACTAAAACCTTGCGCCAGTTTCGCCACGCCAACTTGATGCGGTATTCCTTCGGTCCCGGGCCATTGCCGGTCGATAACAAACTGCGATCCAGCGGCGGATCGAACGCCGGCGCATCCTTTGTCGCCACAGCGATCACGGCTCCTTTGGCGGGAATCGATTCGACGATATCCAGCAACTCCCCCGTCCGCAGATACACATACCGCCGTACTTCCTGCGCCGCAAATGTCTCCATCGGCGATTTTCCCGGGCAGACAATCACCGTTGGCGGCTTGGCCGGACTCGATTCCTCGACGACTGCACAACCCATCAAAATAAGTACCAACATCCCTGCGACAAATCCGCACGCCCTTGCCCTCCAGAATCCCATTATTATCTTCATTGTAATTCCTCCAATGGATGGCTTTACTCTTTTCGATTCTCGTGGCAATTGTCAATTTTTTCTATCGATATGAGTTCGATACAGGTTCATACCTAATTTCACTCTATTTTCATTAAAACCTTCAGAATTAAACCAAAATAGCCCCAATATCATACAGCGACTGTCCCGAATTATCTTGATCTTTTCTTCCGTTTATTGTAAAATTCCCGATAGTCTATATAGTAGATAATCGAAAGCGCGATTGAATAAGGAGTGGGTGATGAAAACTTGGGTATTCATTTCACTGTGTGTCTGTCTATGTATCCATTCGGTTCATGCGGTCAATGGAAATATTGCCGGCCAAGGCACTCAGGATGATCCCTATCAGATTGCCGATGCGGCCGATATGCAGAAATTCGCCGATGAAACCTATGGAAACACCTATTGGACGGCCGGAGTGTACACACGGCTGGTTGCCGATATCGACCTCGATGGCGTCTCGATTCCTCCCATCGGCCCTCCTCCGATCAATTATTTTGGCCATTTTGACGGCGGCGGACATGTCATCGCCAATGCTCATGTTCAATCATTGAGTTGGAATACGGTTGGTCTGTTCATGAATGTATGGACCACTGCTTCGATTCGAAACCTGGGGTTGGAAAATGTAACGATTCATGGTCAAAAGACCTACGCCGGCGGCCTGGCCGGTTACAATGGGGGAATCATCGCTCACTGCCATATCTCCGGCAGCGTAGAGGGCTACTACCAAATAGGGGGCATGGTCGGACGGAACGACAAAAAAGGGCGGATCATCAACTGTTCCTCGGCCGCCGATGTCGAAGGGTACGCCGCCGATAATATTTGTACCGTCGGGGGACTGGTCGGAATGAACGACGGGAGTATTGTGGCCTGTCGTGCCACAGGCAATGTTCATTGCGTTTCCGAACAATTGAATAACGGGGCTGGTATCGCCGGGTCTCTTGTCGGCGACAATGATGGATCGATTGAGAATTGTTACGCCACGGGGAACGCTTTTGCCCAATCTACCGGATCCGTGTGCCATGCCGGCGGCCTGGTCGGGTATAACGGCGGACTTGTGGCCAATTGCTATTCCACAGGAGCCGCTTTATCTGAAGGAGCGCGCAACAACTTTGCCGGAGGACTGTGCGGCAACCATATTGCGACAATCCGCAATTCATTTTGCTTGATCGATCCTCCATGCGGGCGTGTCGCCTGGCCGGGTTTTGTGCAGAACGTGTCTTGTGTCAACAGCGTACAAATGCAGGCCAAGTCCCTGTTTACAAATGTCGGATGGGATTTTGTCGACGATGATGGTGGCGAGGACAATTGGCGAATGTGCGTCGACGGCATTTCGCCGCCGCGCTTGTGGTGGGAATTTCCCATAAGCGATGTTGCCTGTCCCGACGGCATCGCGGTCGATGATATTCGTGCCCTGGCGGCGCATTGGCTCACGGCAGATTCCGATCCGGCCTATTATGACAATGCGGATCTAAACGCCGACGGCTATATCAACCTTGTGGATTTCAGCGTCCTGGCAAACCACTGGATGGAACAGTAATCCCAGAAAGATTTCGACTGGATGATGCGAAAAAATCCTGCGTATTGGCACAATTGACTTTTTCGGCCCTCCGGAGGTCTGAATTACAAGGGGGTGGCAATTTGCCACCATTCTTTGGAAAGCTCCGGATCCCGCCGGCGCATGTCTTTTGATAGTCCCATCGGGTTGAATGGAATCTATTAAGACGATTACATCGTCAATAATTGCATATCACCACTCGTTGTTATGCGGGGTTTTACGAATCTGCCTGCCCTTGAACACCGAGATCTTTGTCGATTCCACGCATTGCCTCTTATCGTTAGGTTGATATTGTGTGATGTTTCAAGGATCAGATCCAAATTTCCATGTAAAATTCATGTATTTCACCGTCGGAGTCCATTCACATAGAAAATCAACCACAAAACAAGAAATATACCCGCAACAAGACCCAATAGGATCGCCAATATGCTTCCGAAGATAAGATATGCATAACTTTCGCCCAGATGGGATCTTCCCATATACAGCCCAAAGATTCCCAATGGATACAATCCCGCAAGCAGGCCCATGATCCGAGACAATCGTTTTGACCGCTTTGACTGTCCGGGAATAATCATCAATACAATCCCGCTCAAAATCCCGGCGATCATGTACGGCATGTGATCTCTGAATAGTTGATTCAATGTATTTTCCTTTGAATACGTGCCCCGATAAAACTAAACGTCAAAACATTCAAGAATCCCTTCCATCTTCTCATTTTTCGCCTCCAGTTTTCGCCAGGTGTTTTCGGCCAGTTACCTTGTCATGAACGATCCCGTCACGATTTTCCCCGTTCCAGCCGTTTGATTTGCGGGGCCTCGGTCAACAGTCGCATTTGTTGAATGGCGATGTGATTCAATTTAACCAATCGTCGGCTTTGGGGCAGTCCCTCATTAATAAACAGTGCTTTGAGATTTTCCAGATTCGATAAACACACCAATTGCGACACATTGGCATAATCGCGGATATTGCCCTTTTCATGGGGATGGTTATCGCGCCATTGCTTGGCCGTCATTCCAAACAGGGCCATGTTCAGAATGTCCGCCTCGGAGGCATAGACCAGGTTGACCTGTTGTCGCGTCAGTTCCGGTGGGATCAGATTCTCCTGGATCGCATCGGTATGAATCCGGTAATTGATCTTGGCCAGGTTTCGTTTGATATCCCATCCAAGTTGCTTTTGCTCCATCTCCTTGAGCCGCTGAAATTCCTTGATCAGATACAGCTTGAACTCGACCGAAATCCACGCAGCAAACTCAAAGGCGATATCCTTATGGGCAAATGTGCCGCCGTACCGACCCGCCTTGGAGATGATGCCGATCGCATGGGTTTTTTCAATCCATTGTTTGGCCGTCAGAATAAAGCTGTTCAATCCCGCCTGTTTTCTAAACCCATCGAATTCGATGGGTTTAAAATCGGGATTATTCAGGTGTTCCCACATGCCCAGAAATTCGATCGTGTTTCGATTTCGAAGCCAGTTTTGAATAATATAATCCGTTCGCTCAGGATCTTTGTGCCGTGCAATATCCGTCAGGCAGATATAATCCTGATCATTCAGCGTCGAGATCGTGATTTCATTTTCCAGTACCGTAATCTTGACCATGGATTTCCTTCCTGCACTCTGATTGGTCCGTCGTCAGTTTCCGAATCATTTCATCCTTTATTATCTTCAATCCTGAAGATTATGCAAATCCCGCCGATCATATTTCCTTTGTGTCTTTGCCCGTAGCGTAAGGCGCCTGTTTTTGAACTTGCTTGTCTTTGGTATTTGATATGTTTAGGGTTTTGAATTTCATTACGAGGATTTCTTCCCATGCGGCAGCCACATTTTTTCGATTTCTTCCAGAGTCTTGCCCTTGGTCTCCGGCACGAACCGTACGATCACCAGCAAAAGCAGGATGCAGAAAAATCCATAGAGGAAAAACGGGAAGCCGTGATGGAACTTCGACACCAGCCACGTATTTTTATCCATCATCGGAAACGTCTGCGAGACGATGTAGTTGGCAATCCACAGACAACACGTCGCGATCGCCATCGCGCGCCCGCGAATCTTCGTCGGGAAAATCTCCGCCAGGATCACCCATGTCACCGGCCCTACCGATAAGGCAAAACAGGCGATATAACCGAGGATAAACAGCAGGATCCAAAGCCCCTGGCTCTGCACGTACGCCGAATAGCCCATCCCAAACAGCGACAGGCACATCCCGGCCGATCCGACCACCATCAGCGGGCGCCTTCCGAGTTTATCGACTGTCCAGATCGCGATGATCGTAAACGTCATGTTCACCGAACCGACGATGATCGTCTGCAACAGCGCTGCGTTGGTTTCTGAGCCCATTCGCTTAAAAATCTCCGTGCCGAAATACAGAAACACGTTAATCCCCGTCACCTGCTGCAAGATCGCCAGCGCGATGCCCATAAACAGAACCACTCGCATTCCCGGATGGAACAACTGCGCCAGAGAGCCGCTTTCCTGCGCGATCGCCTCGCGAATCTGGATCATTTCCGCGCGGGCATGATCGGTCCCGCCCGCCCGACTCAAAATGGCCAGCGCCTCATCCTCGCGGCCCTTCTTTGTCAGCCACCGAGGGCTTTCCGGAACGAAGAACAAAAGCGCCAACAATAAAAACGCCGGCAGCGATTCCGACCCGAACATCCACCGCCAGCCGTATTGAATATTCCATGCGTGATTGCCCTGCTTGTCGATGAAATAGTTGACGAAAAACACCACCAGAAATCCCGTCACGATTGCGAACTGGTTGATCGAGATCATCCGCCCGCGAATCCGCGCCGGTGTGATCTCGGCGATATACAGCGGGCATGACATCGAGGCCGCTCCCACGCCCAGCCCGCCCAGCCAGCGAAAGAAAATAAACTCCGTGATGTTTCGCGGCAGCGCCGTTCCCACGGCCGAGATGAAGAAGAAGATCGCCGCCAGGATCATCACCTTCTTACGGCCGAGCCAGTCGGTCAGCGCCCCCACGAACGCCACGCCCATCGCGCAGCCCACCAGCGCGCAGCCCGCCGCCCAGCCCTCCATCACATCGTTGAGGGTAAAACGCTCCACGAGCGGACCGATTGCACCGTTGATCACGCCGGTATCGTACCCGAACAAGAGGCCTCCCAATGCCGCCACCACGCACACAACAGCCACATAGACCATACTCCCTCTGGACGACTCACATACGCACGGTTCGATTGGCTTCATCGTTTCTCCCTGTGGTTTAGTTCGGATAAATCAGTTTGACATCGCGCAGACTTCGAACGGCCGTGCCGTCGGAGCCGATCCGCTCGGCGATCAGGATGTAGCGGCCCTGCTCGGCCGGCAGTTTCATCGTGAACGAAAGCTCCTTTCGCCCAAGAGCTGCGATCGTACAATCCTGTTTTTCTTCGGCGACGGTATTTCCCTCCCGAGTCAGGTTCAATCGCAATGTCCCGTTAAAATCCTCGTAGAGGTCGTTGATCACAACCACCTTGAAAGTTTGCTCCGAATTGACCGGCAAGGTCTCGGCCCAGAAATCCAGCATCACGCCCACCGGATCGAACGCATCGCGGAGGTATTCCTCAAAGTGGGGCTCATATATTAACTTTTCCAGATCGACAAAGTTGTCGCTGGTCGCCCCGCCCAGCGGCCGGTCCGGCTGGCCGTCGCGGGAATATCCCAGCCCGCAGAAATTCAGCACGCCCGCGCACTGGCGATGCGTCCGCCAGAACTCCGTCAGCGCCGCCAGCGTTCGGGCGTAGGTGTATCGCCGCTGGTCCGTCGTGGACCAAGGACCGAGAAGATCCGCATAGACCTTCTTGGTCAGCGTCGTCGGCGAGCCGTCGCGATTGAGCCACAGCCAGCAATACTCGTTGATGATGATCGGGACTTCAAGTTTCTTCTGCGGATCCATCAGATTCGGCACGCCCGATATCGTCGGCATCTCCGTCAGGCGGAATGGTTTTTTCCCGTTCCAGTTCCGGATAAACAGATACGGATGCGACTCGACACAGTCGGTTGGGCTTTGCGGCGCCTCCCAGCCGTTTTCCCACGGCCGGTTCGAAAGATCCAACCCCCGCACCGCCGCGATCGCCTTGGCCGTCTCCGGAGTGAAGCTTTCATTCTGCGCATCCCAAATCACTACGCACGGATGATTCCAGCGATTTCGCATCCATTCAGTATACTCAGGAATGATTTTATCGGCCGTCGGCTTGGTCGGGGCGTCGCTCAACAGCCAGATTGGAAATTCATCCTGAATCAGAAAACCCACCTCGTCGGCGATGTCGTACCAGAAGTCCGGCGGAAAACCGATACAGTAACGAATGCTGTTCCAGTTCATCGCGCCAAACTGCTCATGCAGGCGGCGAACCCATTCGGCTCGCCAGGGTTTATCGCCGCGAAGCGCATCTTCGAAGAAACGATAGATGCAGATATTCGTGCCGCGCATGTAATAGGTTTTGTCATTGAGGATCGCTCGCTTGGTCTTCAGATCGAAGCGAAACGACCGCATTCCGAACCGCGCCTTCATCGCATCGCCCGGCGTCGTCAGCTCAATCTCGTAAAGGAACGGATCCTCCGGCGACCAAAGCCGAAACTCCGGAATCGCAAATGTACCCGTAAACAGAAACGTTGTCGTATCGGCCAGGTTGCCGGTTTTCGTGGGTACCGTGTAGATAACGTTGCCGCTTTTGGCCTCGCGGATCGTGCAGCCGACGATGATCTCAGCGAGCTTGTTGGGATTGGCGATCTCGGCTTCGACACGAACCATTTTTTTGTCGATCAGCGGGGCAGTCTGGATGTTGACGATATACGGGCTGCCGGTTAATATCAGCTCGACTGAATCATAAATACCCGGAATATACAGATATTTCTCAAAGTCCCAGCCATCCGGTTGTCCGGCCGGAAGAATGTCGCGCCCGGCGCCCACTCGGATTACCAACTCGTTTTCATGGCCGTCACCCTTGAGAAAATTTTTCACATCCAGATAGACCGGCGTAAAGCACGGCCAATGCTCGCCGGCGAGCCGGCCGTTGACCCAGACCTTCGTGCCGTAGCGGGCCTTGCGAATCAGAAGATTCGCCGTATCCGGAATCTTGCCTTCGACGACAAACGTCCGCCGATACCAGAATGCCTGCCGCAGATCCGATTTGGTTCCCACCTGCTCAAACGCGGGCTTGGCCATATCCATCAGCCCCGGCACCGGTACCGTACAGTCAAATACGGTGGGCGCGGTATCCATCGATCCCTGTGCCGCCTGCCACATTCCATCGAGACAAATCACCTTCCGCCCCTGTGCCTGAACCGAAGAAACCAATCCCGACACCATTCCCAAGACAATCAGCCTGCAAATCCATCGCCTCATAGAAATCCTCCAATCAGAGAAGCCTTTGCATCCCCAGCAAGACTTCCCTCATTTTGATTCTTGCATTGACATCGTGATATTTGAATTTTTATATTGTATATTATTTATGCCCGTTTTTACCAGAATAGAATATAAAATGCGATCACGCCCGCGATCACCAGCCCGCCAAATAGTTTCGCCTCGATTCCCGTTCGGATAATCATGTCCTCCCGAACCGGCAAGGTCCGGGGCTGATCCAGCGGGTGGATAAACGTAATCAGAATCATTATCATAATCACAAGCTGAAAGACCACCGCCACCTGAATGAGAAAATGCAGTTCCGGGGCGAAGAACTGGAATAGGCCATAGAGAATCGGACCGGAAACGAGCGCGGCCACGCCCGCGGCGCCGGGGGCCGTCGGAACCATCATCCCGAACAGGAACGCGGCGACCACGCCGGGCCAGATGTATCCCTGAAACTGCTGAATATATTGAAAGATCCCGCCGAAATGTGGATTCCTCAGTATGGGAGCCAATGCGCAACCGGCGACGACGAATGCCATCGTGAGAATCCGTCCCAGCAGGACCAGACTTTTCTGTGAGGCCTTTGGATTGACCAGCCGATGATAAATATCCATCGTGAAAATCGTTGAGGCCGAATTGAGCATGGAGGCCAGCGAGCTGATGATCGCCCCGGCGATGGCGGCAAACATAAACCCTCTCATACCCCGTGGGACCAGATTCCGAATGAGCAACGGAAACGCCTCGTCGGGCGTTTTCATCTGGCCGTGGTAGAGGTGGTAAGACATGATACCGGGCAGGACGATTGCGAAAGGAACAATCAACCATAAAGCTCCCGCAAAGATCACCCCCAATTGACCGTCCCGCAGCGTTTTAGCGGCCAGATTCCGCTGCACGATGAACTGGTTGAGACCGCAGTAATAAACCAACACGATCCACATCCCGGAAGAAACGCCGGTCCAGGGAAGTCCGGTGTGGGTTGAGGGAAGAACCATGTGAAGTTTGTCGGCATTGGCCTGGGAAAAGCTCTCCCATCCCCCACAGGCGCGTAACCCCAAAAAGAAAATCGTGATTCCTCCGAGCAGCAGAGCCCCGCCCTGAAACAGATCCGCCCAGGCCACCGCTTTGAGTCCGCCCCACACCGTATACGTGGCCGTAATCAGGCCGATTATCCAGATTCCTTTTACCAGTGGAACTCCAAAAACGGTTTCCAGGGTCAGGCCGCCTGAATACAAGACCGCCGCCAGCAGGACGGCAATGTAAATGACGACGGTGATGACGGCCATGATTGCACGGGCCAGAAAATTATACCGATATTCCAGATATTCCGGGATGGTATAGATGCCGGCTTTCAGGAAACGGGGCAGCAAAGTAAAGGCGATGATCACGATCCCCACGCTGCCGACAAGCTGCCAACTGCTAACGGCCAGACCGATATTTCCCGCGCCTTGTCCGGCCATACCGACGAATTGTTCGGTGGAGATGTTGGCGGCGACGATGGAAAAACCGATCAGGTACCACTTGAGGCCGCGCCCGGCGAGAAAATAATCCTCGCTGGTCTTTTCTTTGCGGCTCTTGAACATACTGGTGCCCAACACCAGCGCAAAAAACACCGTCATGACCGCCGTATCAAGGAAATGAAATTGCATCGGCCGCTCCTTGTAAAACCAGAAATGAATTATTGACTCTCTCTCAGCGCTTTGACCATCGCCAGCAGATTTTCCACCGGCGTTCCCGCCTGGATGTTATGGATGGTGTTAAATACAAATCCGCCGTTTTTGTTGAAGATGTCGATGCGCTGTCGCACCTGGTCGTACACTTCCTGCGGTGTTCCGAAAGGCAGGACCTTCTGCGTATCCACGCCGCCGCCCCAGAATGTCACGCGATCGCCGAAACGATTCTTGAGCCCCTGCGCGTCCATGCCCTCGGCCGAACACTGCACCGGATTGAGGATGTCAAAACCCGCGTCGATGAAGTCCGGAATCAGCTCGACTACGCTGCCACAGGAGTGGATGAACGTCTTCCACGACGTGTTTTTATGCACAAAATCATTAAGCGTTTTGTGGAACGGCTTAAACAGATCGCGATAGGCCTGCGGCGCGATGAAAGGCCCGCGCTGTGTGCCGAAATCGGTGCCCGTCAGGAATACCGCCTGGACGTTGTCGCCGAGGACGTCGGCCAGCATCTTCAGATTCTTCATCGCGATCTCGCACTGGCCCTCGAAGACTTTCCATACATAGTCCCTCCGGATGGCCGTCGAAATGTACCACTCCTCGACGTCGCGGATGCCGGGGGTGTGTTTCATCCATGTCGCGGGTACCAGCGCGATATCGCCGAACGCGCAGCCCGGCGCCGAGAGGATGGCGCCTTTGTTTTTCGCGGCGGCGCGATCGGCCAATCGCACGTAATGTTTTACGTCCTCCTCGCTGAGGATACCAAAATCGATCAGGTTATCCTTCGGGTCGAGTTTTTCTTCGACGATCGGCTCTTGCCGACAGACGGCGTCGAAGTAGAATCCGCCCTTGGGCATGTGTCCGCTGGGCGGGACGCTGGTATCACCTTCGGGGAAGATGTAATAGCCGCCCCTGCCGTCATCCTTGAGGTTAAACTGGCCGGGTACGAGAACTTCGGTACCGTCGAAGAGTTTGAACGGTTTCCAATCCTTGTTGGGAAAACCGAACATCGTTCGCGGACCGTTGACGGCGACCACATCCACGCCGAGCGCTTCGGCGAGCGCATCGTCGATTTCGCCGAGCATCTGGTAGGGTTCGACGACCTTGACGCGGTAATTGATATCCCCAAGCAGGGCCTTTCGCAGGCGGGTTACGGCCGTAACGTTCACGCCGGTTACGGCGGTCCCGCCGAAATCCACGCACACCCCCCCCGCCTTCCGATGTGCCAGTGTCGTTTCCAACTTCTGTCGCGAAGTTACAGCCATCGTCGCTCTCCTGGCCGGCCGTGCCGGACCCTTTTCCCGGTTGATTGGTGTTTTCCGAAAGCATCTTTCGAACCATGCCATTATAGATTCTACCGGTCCGATTGAAAACCGCTTTCCCAAAATCCATATACCTTCTACAGCCATTCCCCGAAAAACCCAATAACCTCCCGAGAAACCTTACGGATCGAGGAACCATGATTCAGATCTCAATTTCCAAATTTATGTATCCACTTATACTAAATAATCGCCGGTTTTTTCTTTCGTTCTTGTGGGGAGAACGGTGGCCGCCCGCTTGGATTCATTCGCGGAATCCGGGCACACGCCGTGTACCCCAACAGCCGCAACAGAGTGCCGACCTCCATCCGCCTCGCGATGCTCGGTACCCCCTTCGAACAGAAACTCTGCGTATGGAATTCGAAACCCCTGCGCTTCGGTCGGCCCTACAACCACACGGGGGGTTCCGAATCGCGGGGTGAAAACCCGTTTGAGGGATTGACTTTCGGCCGTCAAGCGGGTATCATGGATTCCCGACAATCCAACCATAATTCAATCGAGAGGGTATGATGATGAAGACCATTCAAGCGATTTGTCTGAGTGGAGCGTTGTTGTCCTGTATGTTGTTTTGTCTTTCTGTTTCCGCGGAACCGTTTCAGATCATCGCCGCCGAAACGCCCATGGTTTCCGGATCCAATCAGGGCGTCCGCCGCTACATCGTGCGCGATACCTTCGGACCGGTCGAGCAACTCACTCCCATTCCCGGTTCGGTCCTCTACGACCCGGCGGCCCTGTCTCTGCGTTCTCCGACAGAGCTATTCATTTCCAATCGTGCGGCCCACACCGGCAACGGCAGCGTCGCACGCGTTCGTTTGTTCGGTTCCTCATTCGAGTATATCGATACCTTCACAGGCAATGGCCTGACCGATTGCGCTCAATCCTGTTTCGATCCGGTCAGCGGCGAGTTGTTTGTGACCAACTACACGGGCGGTATTCTGTCGCGTTTTGTTTTCGATGCCTCCGGAAATCCCGTACCCAACGGCTATATCATCATACCCGATACCGGCAAACAGTTAGGCGTCGCCATCCGACCGGCGGATCGACAGCTTTTTGTCAGCGACTATACCAAAATCCGTCGGTTTTCACGAAAACCTGACGGCAGTTACACGTTTATCGAAAATTTCGCGGTTAATGGCGCGGCGATGTATCATTTCATGAAATTCAAAGATGATCTCCTGTATCTGACCAACTTCCAACAAAGCGCTGTGTTGATTTATTCATTTGATGTCCAGGGCAATCCCGTTTTCAAAGACTGGTTCCCCGCGGATAACGCCCTCGATCTGGATTTCAGCCCCGACGGCCAGGAAATGTTCGTGACTGATCATCGTGACGGCGGGATTATGTGATTCCAGTACGACTCCTTTACAGAAACCTGGACACGACATGGCGACGATATTCCCACGCCGATGCTCGGCGGGATCGTGATCGTGCCGACGGTCTGTCCTCTGAGCGCCGACCTGACCGGCGACTGTATAGTGAATCTCGCCGATCTCCTGGTCTTCGCAACGCAGTGGCTGGTTCCCGGTGATGACTACTATTGTACGATGGGCGGCAATCTCGTCGGCGACAAATGCCTGGTTACGCTGGAAGACTTCGCCGAGTTCGCCGCGCAGTGGTTAACAAAATATCCCCCGGAAGAATAATCGCAAACGGATTTAGTTCGAAAGGCGGGTTATGGCCGGTAACGAAAGCAGCAGGAACGAACGGAATCACGAATTCATCTCTCGACGGAAATTTCTGGCAAGTACGGGGGCCTTGACGGGTGGAATTATTTTTGTCCCCCGACATGTTTTTGCCGCAGCGGGCGTACCCAATCCCAGCGACGTGATTACGATTGCCGGCGTCGGTATCGGCGGCGTCGGCCACGGCCAGATCAAGAGCATCAGCGAGCAGCCGGGGGTGAAAATCACGGCGTTGTGCGATGTGGATGATGCCTTCGCGAAAAAAACCTACGATATGTTTCCCGATACTCCTCACTGTCGCGACTATCGCGAACTGCTCGACAAGTACAACGATCAATTCGACGCCGTCTATTGCGGAACGCCCGACCACACGCACGCCGTGATCTGCATGGCGGCGGCGAGAAAGAAAAAGCATCTCTGTTGCGTCAAGCCCTTGACGCGGACAATCCATGAAGTGCGAACGCTGGCCGCGGAGGTCAAACAGCGCGGACTGATGACGCAGGTCACGGCCGCTCCGCGCACCTCCGACGGCGCCTGCCGCGTCGCCGAGATTATCGCCGGAGGCACTATCGGTGAAGTTCGTCAGGTCTATTGCTGGTCCAACCGGCCGCTCTGGCCGCAGGGGATGCTCCGGCCGACAAATACCGATCCCGTGCCCCAAACGCTCGACTGGGACCTGTGGATCGGGCCGGCACCGATGCGACCGTTCGTCGATCGCTGGCCGGACGGCCACTATGCGCTTCGCCAGGTTGAGGCGGGCCATCCGCCGTTTCCCGCGGTCTATCACCCGTGGAATTTCCGCGGCTGGTGGGACTTCGGAACCGGCGCCCTCGGCGATATGGGCTGCCACCATTTCAACGGCGTCTTTGCCGCGATGAAGTTCCGTTACCCCACAGTCATCGAGGCAACCTCGACCAAGGTCTTCGAAGAAACGGCTCCGCTGGCATCGATTGTCAGTTATGATTTTCCCGCCCGCGAAGGCCTGCCGCCTTGCCGCATGACATGGCTCGATGGCGGTCTCAAACCGCCGCGACCGGAAGGATTGGATCGTGAGTTGCCCGACGAAAGCGATTTATATATCGGCGAGAAAGGTTTTATCCTCGGCTCGGAATTGATTCCGCGTAAAGGGCAAAACCTTACCCCTCCGCCGCAAACCCTTCAGCGACGCCGCGGTACCTGGCCCGAATGGATCGAGGCCATCCGCACCGGAAAACCCGCCGGCTGCGATTTCGAATGGGCGTCGTATCTCACCGAGGCGACGCTGTTGGGTAACATCGCGATTCGCGTCGGCAAACGTCTCGAATATGATGGCACGGCGATGAAGTTCACCAACAATGGCGAAGCCGACCAATTCCTTCGCTGCGACTATCGCTCGGGCTGGAAATTGTGACAATCACTTGCTCCGTGGCTCGACACCGAGAAGATTGCGAACGAAAAAGTCCATCCGCCGCCGCACGCCGTAAGGCGATCCACCCGCGCCGTGATTGGCGCCCGGGAAAACGACCAACTCGAAATCTTTATCGGCCTTGATCAGAGCGTTGACCACCTGCATCGTACTGGCCGGATCCACATTGCTGTCGAGTTCTCCGACCGTCAACAGCAACTTGCCCGTCAGTCGGTGGGCTTGCGTTACATTGGATTGCTCCTCGTAATGCGGACCGATGGGCCAGCCCATCCACTGTTCGTTCCACCAGATTTTGTCCATGCGGTTGTCGTGGCATCCGCAGTCCGCGACCCCGGCTTTGTAGAAATCGCCATGCGCCAGCAAACCGCGTACTGCGCTTTGCCCTCCCGCCGATCCGCCGTAAAGACCCACCCGCGAAAGTTCAAGCTGCGGATATTTTGCC
This sequence comes from uncultured Pirellulales bacterium, assembly GCA_964386005.1. GTDB lineage: Bacteria > Planctomycetota > Phycisphaerae > Sedimentisphaerales > Anaerohalosphaeraceae > FEN-1350. Next base: position 63,893 of record CAYLSB010000001.1, read on the forward strand.
GCGGCGGCCTTTATCCATAGGATTCGATCCGGAAATCCTGAATCACCGAGATTCTTCCAGCACACATCGTGAAACGCTTTCGAACGAAAGTTGGTTCCCATGCCGTCGATCTGTACGACAACAAAGCCCAGTTCGGCCAGCGCCCTCTGCTGCGTCTGAAGGCCGAAGGCCTTCGGTACAAAGGCCCCTTGCGGACCGGCATAGATATCCTCGATGATCGGGTACTTTTTATTCTCGTCGAAGTTCATCGGCCGGATAATGATTCCGTAGATGTCCGTGCGTCCGTCGCGGCCTTTCGCGACGAAACGTTCCGGCGACCGCCACCCGGTGGAATAAAGCTCTGTCGCATCGGCCCGCTCCAGTTCGCATACCGTCCCGCCATCGTCGCTGCGGCGCAGTACCGTCACCGGCGGCAGATCGACCCGGCTGTATCGGTCGATAAAGAACCGTCCATCCGGCGAGAAGGTCGCCTCATGAGTACCGTCGCCTTCGGTCAGGATGATCCATCCGCTTCCATCGAGATTCACGCGGCACAAATGCAAATAGTAGGGATCCTGCTCCGGTCGAATCCCGCCCGCCCAGAACCACGCCTGCCGCTTTTCCGCGTCAATCCGTTCGATCCTTCGCACAACCCAGTCTCCTTGTGTGATTGGATTTTTCACCGAGCCCGTTCCGGCATCGATCAGGTACAGGTGGTTCCACCCGTTTCGCTCGCTCATCCATACCAGTTCGTCGTCGCCGAGCCAAAAACAGAATACTTTATTCGTATAGTCCACAAATGTCGCCGGCGATTCATCGGCGATGGCTCGTACTGAGCCGGTGGCGGCATCCACGGCGACCAGTCGCAGAACATGGTGTCCGCGTTGGTTATAAACGAAGGTGAATCGCGAGCTGTCCGCGGACCAGCGCAGGTCGCCGATGCTCCACGGCGTCTCAAAGATGCCGTTGGGAACATCGATTGCCTTTTTGCTCTCGATGTCGAACAGGTACGGCCGCGGCTGGTCGATCCGATCCCCCGGCTTGGCGTAATCAATCGTATGTAGCTTCGGCTGGAGCTGATCCTTCGGCGACGACTCCACGAATGAAACCTTACGGTCTTGTCCCTTGCGAATTCGCATGGCGATCAGTTTCGTGGAATCCGGAGACCACAGCAGTTCCCGCGGGAATCCATCCTCGGTTGTGCCGTCGGTCGTCAACGCCGTTTCCTCGCCGGATTCCCGATTTCGTAGCCAGACATTGTTGTCTTTAAGAAATGCCACCCATGTACCGTCCGGCGATTCGCCTCGCTGCCTGCCGGGCCGGGGACCCAGTTCCTGCCCGCGCCGCCCTTCCTCCTGGGATTGCTCCGTGATCATTGCGTCGCCGCCATCGGCCGTAGCGACAAACACCGCCAAACGCCGATCCTGTTTATCCGTCGCAAACCACACATGGCCCGCGAAGGTGTGCTGGCGATGCCTCCCGCCCGCCGGGATCGTTGCGTAGCGCTTCGGCTCGCCGCTCTCGTCATTCCAGAAAATCTCGACGTCAAAGCCGCATCGATTGATAAATGTAATCCAGGTTTCGGCGCCGGTCTCGCGCGTGGGGCGAAGCCGTCGTTGTACCGGCAGAGTTTCGGCGGGTACATCCTCATCCGTCACTTCCTCAATTGTATAGTCGGCCAGATTGCATCGGTATCGCTTGCCCTCGAGGTTGAAGCGAATCTCCGTCGCTGCGTCATTGAATCGCAGGCGATCAATTCCCGGCCGTTCCGGCTTGATCTCTTTGCTCGTCGTCTTGGCCAGCGACTCGGCCAGCCGCAAAGCGTCGAACGCCGGCTTACGGGTACCCGCTTCGGCATCCACGAGGATATATTCGACGCCCCCATCCGCCAGATCGACGCGATACCAGAATTTTGTATTCCCCTGGAGCCACTGCGGCCGCACACGATCCCGAAATACCTTATTGGCCGTAATTTTTCCGATCGCCGCCGACCGTTGATAATCCTCGCGAGTTCCCTGGGCGAACACGGCCGATGCGATCACACAAAATGCGGCCGATACAATCCAACAATTATGACTTGCCAATGCGGTGGTTTTCATGCGTTCCTCTCGATAGAATCGACTGTTTGCTCTTTGACGGGGATCATCTTACCCGCACCCGGTCGTTATTTCAATCCAGGCACGATTCAATTCCGGCGGGCGATAAGATACGCCTGTTTGGAATGGGTCCTTCACCTTTTTGATTTTCCTGCGCAAACTGCTGGAAATCTCCCGACCTTTATGGTATAAGACTTCATTCTTTGTAACGATGGATATCAACATCGGATGGGAAACATGTTTGCCATAATCAGCGACATACATTCGAATCTGGAAGCCATGACGGTGGTCCTGGCGGATATCGAGAAGCGCGGCATCAAGACCATCTATTGCCTCGGCGACGTGGTCGGCTATGCCGCCAATCCGCTGGAATGCCTGGACCTGGTGATCGCCCGTACCGAAGTGTGCGTGCTGGGCAATCATGACTATGCCGTCCTCTATGAGCCGACGAATTTCAATTTGGGCGCCGAACAGGCCAGTTATTGGACCCGGAATATCCTGGAAAAACAGGGCGATTCCGAATCCAACGGCAAGCGATGGAGCTTTCTCGGATCTCAACCGATGCGATGGACCCTGAATACCAAACTCGGCGATGTGGACGCCCAACTGGATTTTGTCCACGCCTCGCCGCGGCGGCCCATCAACGAATACCTCTTCCCGGATGACGTCTATACCAACCTGGGAAAAATCAACTCCCAGTTCGAGCGCATCAAGCACATCTGCTTCATCGGACATACCCATCTGCCGGGGGTGTTTCTTGAGGATCCGGATTTTTACACGCCCGAAGAGCTGGGCAACGTCTATCCGATCCTCAAAAGCGAAAAGGCCATCATCAACGTCGGCTCCGTCGGTCAGCCGCGCGATCGGGACAATCGTACCGGGTATGTCTTTGTGGAAGGCAACGAAGTCCATTTCGTCCGCCTCGAATACGATTTTGAAAAGACCGCTCAGAAGATCTACGCCGTGCCCGAGCTGGACAGCTTCGAAGGCGATCGGCTGGCGGAAGGCCGGTAGATCGGACGCCGGTTTTCGATTTCTGTCATAGAAGGAACGATCATGAGGTCCATGACATTTCATCGAATCAATGTGTTGGGAATCATTGCGCTGGCGCTGGTGTCATCGGTGGCGGATTCCGCTGTCGTCGGTCCTTGCCTCTTTCCGGCGGCGCCGGCTGTCCTCCCCGCGCAAGGCGCTCCGGCTGAGCGGGATGTCGGTGCTCCGGATGCGGCCTCCATGCCCGAAGCCGCCACGGCAGTTCCCGCGGCGCCTTCGTTGCCGTCCAACGAGTATGCCGACCTGTCGGCCGTCAGCGCGGCTCGGCAGACGCGGACGCTGGGAACTCTGTATGAAACCTGCCAGCGCACGGAGGATCCGGCCCATTATAAATATCAGATCGAGCTGACCAGCCTCGGAGCCGCCGTCGCTTCGGTCACCTTCAGCGAGTTCGACGATCGTCATCATAAGGACCCCAAACCCCTCAAGCTCATGGGGCCCGTCGCCGACAATAAAAAAATCCTTTACCCTCTCGCCTGCCAAAATCTCAAGGTCGCCCCGGCCGGAGAGACCCGTTTCAGCCCTTCCAGTTTTCCGCTGGATAAGCTCAACTGGAAAATCGCCGACGATTCCACGCCCGATCAGATCCGTTTCGAGGCCATCGTGGAAAAAAAATCCATACGGTCCGATCAACCGGCCCGTACGCCCGTTTTACGACTGGTCAAAACCTTCCACCTTCAGCCGGGCTCGTATGATCTCGCCTGCGAAATCGCCGTCGAAAACCTCACCGATCGCGACCTCAAGATCCAGTTTGATCTGGCCGGACCGTCGGGCATCGAACGCGAAGCCATCCGAATGGAAGACCGCAAGATCATCGGAGGTTTTCTCGATCCGAAGGGCGCGGTGGTCTCGGCCCGCAAGGAGATGGTCGCCGGATCGTTCGCCAAAACCCTCATGCGTCAGGTCGGTCTTCGCGACAGCAGCGAATCGTATCGCCAGGCGATTCAATCCGGAAATGAACAAGCCCTCCGCGAAGCCCGCTACGATGTTCTGCTCGGACGAAATCTGTCCGGCCGGCATAAACCCGCCAAGTTTCTCTGGGTCGCTCTGGTCAATAAATATTTCGCCGCGATCCTTCGACCCGTTCCGCAGGAAGGCCAGACGTCCTGCGACTGGATCGGCGATCAGACCGCCTGGTACCACAATCCCGACAATGACAAGGCCGCCAACAGCGGCGATGAAAATGTCTCGACGGTCCTGTCGATGATGCCGATCCCGCTGGCTCCGGCCGGAAGCGACGGCGCCGTCAAGCGATTCGACTTCCAGTTCTATCTGGGACCCAAAGACCGCCATCTCTTCGGCAAGACGCCTCTGTATAAACAACTGGGGTATTTCTTCACGATCGACTTCGGCTCCTGCTGCTGCCCTTCGTGCATGATCCGTCCGCTGGCGTTCGGGATCCTGTGGTCGATGAAAGCCATGTATAACGCGATGGGACCGCTGGGCAACTATGGCATCGTAATCATGATCCTGGTCGTCGTCGTGCGGCTGCTCCTGCATCCGATCACCAAGAAAAGCCAGGTCTCGATGTCCGCCATGCAGAAGGTCGCTCCCCAAATCGATCAACTGCGGACCCGGTATGCCAATGATCCGATGGAGATGCAGCGGAAAATTCGCGAGGTTTATCGCGAATCCGGCGTCAACCCCACGATGAGCATCGTGCCGATCATGCTCCAGATGCCCATCTGGATCGCCTTGTGGTCCGCGGTGGATTCCAGCATCGACCTGCGGGGCGCGGGCTTTCTCCCGTTCTGGATTACCGACCTGTCGGCGCCGGACGCGGTGATCCGCTTCAGGGAGATGGTCATTCCGCTGCTCGGCTGGCATATCGATTCGATCAACCTGCTTCCGCTACTGATGGGCGTCGTGATGTACGTCCAGCAGAAGATGACGCCCTCGGCGGCCGCACAGAGCAATCCCCAGATGGCCCAGCAGCAGAAAATGATGATGATCATGATGCCGATATTGTTTCCCATCATGCTCTACAAAGGACCCTCGGGCGTCAATCTGTACATTATGTCCAGTATGGCGGCCGGCGTCGTCGAACAGATGGTGATCAAGAAACATATCGAACAGCGGGATGCGCTGAAAGCTCAGGGACTGGTTCCGGCGACCAGCAAGACCGGCGGCAAAGTCAAAAAACCAAAATCCAAGCCGCTGTTTCGCATCAATCGCTGATGACCTTCGCGAGGGATCCGGGCCCAAACGATCCCCGCATGGGAGACGGCATGGAATCCATCGATCAGACGATTGCCGCCATAAGCACCGGCTCGCCCGTCGAGGGTTTACCGGCTCGATCGATCCTTCGTTTGTCCGGCCCGCGGGCCTTTGAGATCCTTCGACGGCTTGATCCTTCGGTTTCCCCGCCCGACCGGGGAATCGTAGGCATCGCGATCCCCGTCGAAGAAATAACGATTGAAGCTACAGCATATTTGTTTTCATCTCCTCGCTCCTACACCGGACAGGACGTCGTCGAGATTCATCTCGAGGCCCCGTCGTTTGTGGTTCAATCGATTCTCCAGAGGATCCTCCGCGATTCGCGTCCGGCCCGGCCGGGCGAGTTCACGTTGCGCGCGTATCTGAATGCCCGAATCGATCTCACGCAGGCCGAGGCCGTCGCCCAGGTCATCTCCGCGGGAAATCGCCTGCAACTCGACGCCGCGCAACGAATGGTGCGGGGGCAATTGTCCGGCGAACTCCACTCCTGCGCGGATTCCATTCTCAGTCTCCTGAGTCTCCTTGAAGCCGGAATGGATTTTTCCGAGGAACCCATCTCGTTTCTATCTCCGGATCAGGCCGTCACCCAGGCCGAACAAATCCAATCGCGACTTCGACATCTCCTCGATCAGGGTATCCGTGAGGAAGAGCTGATCGACCTGCCTTCGGTCGGTCTGGCGGGCCTTCCCAACGCCGGAAAAAGTTCGTTCATGAACGCCCTGCTCGGCCGCCCGCGGAGTCTGGTCTCGCCGATCGCCGAAACGACCCGCGATGTCCTGGATGCGGAGTTGATTCTGCCGCATTCCCGTTGCGTTCTTTTTGATTGCGCCGGCCTGTTGAACGACGCCCGTCCGGGTGGTATATTGGGCGAGCTGGCGCAGACGGCCGCCATGAATGCCCTGCAATCGGCCTCCCTGATTCTGTTTTGCGTCGATGGCGGCAAGGCGGACTGGACCGAAGACTTCCGTCTCTATACGAGATTTTCGGAGAACCCGGCGCTGTGGGTGATTACCCAGGGCGATCGATGGGTGAAGGCGGCCGACGAAATCCACGCTCGCTTCGAAAGGGCATTCGGGCATCGCGCCATTCTGACCAGTTCGCGAACCGGACTGGGTCTGGATGAGGTGCGTCGTCAACTGGACGAGCGGCTGGTATCAATGGACGCCGGCTCGTCGGGTTCGACGCGATTGGCGGTGACGGAACGTCATCGGCGGGCCCTTCGATCGGCGCTGGACGCCGTGGAAGAAGCCGGACGGGAGATCGCGCGCGGGGCCGACGAGATCGCGGCGTCGTTGCTTCGCTCGGCCGTGGAATCCATCGGTCTCGGACAGACGGCGCCGATCGACGAGCAACTGCTGGATCGAATATTCTCTCGATTTTGTATCGGAAAATAATATAGAGAAAGCCCGGACCATGACCAAAAAATCCACGTCCCAGGCCACGTTGATCGCCACCGGCGGCCCGGTGGAAGGCCGGCATTTTGATCTGCATCCCGGCGGCGGCTGGCCGTTGTCGGTCGGTCGCGAAAAAACCGATATTCTGATTGCCGATCCGGCGGTGTCCCGCCGACACGCCGAACTGTCGTTTCGCGACGGTCAATGGATTATCCAGGACATGAAATCGTCCAACGGAACTTTTGTCAACCATCATCGGATCGAGGGCCCCATCCATCTTCGACATGAGGACCAGATCCGTGTCGGAAGCACCACGCTGCAATTCGTGTTTCCCGGTTCGTGGAATCCGCCCGCGCCCGCAAAAGTCAGCCCGTGGGCGACCCGGTCTGAACGTTCCCCCGGCGACACCGTGGCCGGGTTGAATATCGCCAACCTGGAAACCGGCGCGGAAAAACTCTCGAAGGAAATGGAATTGACCGAGCGAATCGCCCAGGCCGGCCGCCATGCCATCAATCTTTCCCACGGGATCAAGAATATTCTGCAGGCCGTCGGCGGCGGGCGCGAAGCCATGGAAAACGCCCTCGAACGGGAAAACCTGGCCCAGGCCCGAAAGGCATGGCCTATCTTGACTCACAATCTCGATTTAATCCAGAAACTGGTTTTCGACATGCTCAAGTTCGTCCGGCAGGACAAACCCACGCTGGTCAAGGCCAACTTCAACAGCATCGTTCGAACGGCCGTGGAAACGCTTCGGCTCGGCACCAAAAAGCAGCGAAAAAAAATCACCCTGCAAACCGACGCGAAAATCCCTCCTTGCCGTCTTGATCCCGATATGATCTATGACGTCGTTCTGAATCTGGCCCTGAACGCGATTTTTGCGGTTCCCGCCGACACCGGCGTCGTTCGGGTTGAAACCCGTTTCGACGCGGACGCGCAGACGATCCTTTTGAAAGTAATTGACAACGGCCCCGGTATCGCCGATACGCAGATCATCTTTGAACCGTTTCATACCACCAAACACAAGGCCGGGTTCGGTCTGGGGCTTTCGATCGCGCGGAAGATTATTCTTCAGCACAGCGGGGCTATCGACGTGGAAAGTCGCCTGAATGAAGGGGCAACCTTTATTGTCGCGCTGCCCGTTGAATCCCCGCACAATTCGTGAATCAAAATGACCGGCCGCGCGAACAGGTCGTTCGATACGGCCGGTCTTCTATCGTTTCCGCGAATTCCCGCGGCGGGGGTTATTTGTCTTTGGCCTCAAACTCGGCGTCGATCACGTCGTCGGAACGTTTGCGACGTACTTCGCCCTCGGCGGGAGGAGTCGGGTCGGCCGACGGTTGTTCCTTGCCGCCCGGCGCGGCGCCGCCCGAGGCGGCCTTCTTTTTCGCCGCCTCCTCGTACATCGCCTTGCCCAGTTCCTGCGCTGCGCTGCCGAGATTTTCGATCGCCTTGCGAATCGCTTCGGCATTGTCGCCTTTGGCGGCCTCTTTCAGGTTGTTCATCGCGTTTTCGATATTGCCGCGCGTTTCCGACGAGACTTTGTCGCCGTGTTCCTTCAGCGTTTTTTCGGTCGAATACACCAGTTGATCGGCCTGATTCTTTACATCGATCACCTCGCGGCGTTTTTTGTCCTCGTCGGCATGACTCTCGGCGTCTTTGCGCATCTTTTCGACTTCATCTTTGCTCAATCCGGAACTGGATTGGATCGCGATGGACTGTTCCTTGCCGGTGCCGAGATCCTTGGCCGAAACGTGAAGAATGCCGTTGGCGTCGATGTCGAAACTGACCTCGATCTGCGGGACGCCCCGCGGCGCCGGCGGAAGGCCGGTGAGCTGGAACCGCCCGAGAGTCCGGTTGTCGCGGGCGAATTCGCGCTCGCCCTGCAGGACGTGAATGTCCACGCTGGTCTGGCTGTCGGCGGCGGTCGAGAAGACTTCCTTCTTGCTCGTCGGGATTGTGGTGTTGCGTTCGATCAGGCGGGTCATCACGCCGCCGAGCGTCTCTACCCCCAGCGAAAGCGGCGTCACATCCAGCAGCAGGATGTCCTTGACGCCCTCGTCGCCGGCGAGAATCGCGCCCTGGATCCCGGCGCCGACGGCGACGACTTCGTCGGGATTGATGCTTTTATTCGGGTCATGATCAAACAATTCTTTGGCGATCTGCTGGACTTTCGGAATTCGCGTCGATCCGCCGACCATCAGCACCTCGGCGATGTCCTTGTTGGCCAGTTTGGCGTCCTTCATCGCCTGGAGGCACGGCGGCTTGAGGCGGTCAAAAATCGGCTCGGCCAGCGACTCGAACTTGCTCCGCGTGATGGACGTCTGCAGATGCTTGGGTCCGGAGGCGTCCGCGGTGATGAATGGCAGATTGATCGTCGCCTCGACCTGCGTGCTCAATTCGCACTTGGCCTTTTCGGCGGCTTCCTTGAGCCGCTGATGCGCCATCGGATCCTTGCGGAGGTCGATGCCTTCCTTCTTTTTGAATTCCTCGGCGAGGTGATTCATCAACACTTCGTCCAGATCGTCGCCGCCCAGATGCGTGTCGCCGTTGGTGCTGAGCACTTCCACGACGTTGTCGCCGATATCGAGAATGGAAATATCAAATGTACCGCCGCCGAAGTCGAAGACGGCGACTTTGCCTTCCTTCTTTTTCTCCAGTCCGTAGGCCAGCGCCGCCGCGGTCGGCTCGTTGATGATCCGTTCGACCTTGAGGCCGGCAATCTGTCCGGCATCCTTGGTGGCCTGCCGCTGCGCATCGTTGAAATACGCCGGAACGGTGATCACGGCCTGTTCGACCTTTTCGCCGAGATAATCCTCCGCGGTCTTTTTCAGATCCATCAGAATCATCGCCGAAATTTCCGGCGGGGTGTAATCCTTGCCGCGTACGCTGACCTTGACCAGCTCATCGGATCCGCCGACGATCTTGTAGGGAACCAGCTTCTCTTCGCTGGCCACCTCGCGATGCCGACGTCCCATAAATCGCTTGATCGAATAGACCGTATTCGTCGGGTTGGTCACCTGCTGGTGTTTGGCGATCTGGCCGACCAGACGTTCACCCTTATCGGTGAAACCCACCACCGAAGGAGTCAGCCGCGAACCCGATGAATTCACCAGGACCTTCGGCGTCGAACCTTCCATGATCGATACGACCGAATTGGTCGTTCCCAAGTCAATTCCAATAATTTTTGCCATCGTAAGCTCCCTGATTTCAGTGAATACAAAAAACGCCAAACCAAAGCGTTGTATAATAGATAGCAAAGGACGTGCCAAGATGGGATGAATATCTAAGTGTCGCCAAATAAAACACTTACAATCTCCTGCTATCCTCGTCAATATGCCAAAATGGCAGAAATGTTGGGTAATATTTCTCCGGCCGTCAGATAGGCAGGATCACTCCGGGGTTTCCGAGGTAAATACAATGCGTCCAATTGAAAGAGATCAGTTCTTGGATATCGACGAATAGATAATGCCGGCACAGGCGGCGTCGCAGCGGTCTGGGAAGTTCAAGGTCGTCCGAATTCCCTTTTCGGTTGAGGGTCTGTCCCATCTTCAGTTGTCTTTCCTCCGGTCATCACAATGGGAAGGAGGAGGCCGTCCGGGGTATAGCGGACCCGCTCGATGGCGATTTGTCTGGCCCCCCGATAGGGACCATCGCCCGTCTGCAAAACCAGGACTAATCCCGCCGAGTCCGATTGCATCCGCGATCCGGCCGCTGTGAATGCCGCCTAAAACGACCTGCTTGTCCCCACAACCGGCCCGGAAACGATCCGTGGTGACTTTGAAGCCCGTAGGAAGTTGGCAAAGAGCAAATACCGGGCTGAACAGGATTGGGGTGTACCTGTTTTTGTTTGGAGGATGCGGGATTTCGGAGTATGATAGCGGTGACCATTATTGATTGAGGAGCGTGCATGGAACGCCGAATAATTGCCCAATGTCTTCAGGAAGCCGTCGATCATCTGAATGATGAATTGCTGCCGTTCTGGCTCAAACGATGCAAAGATGAAACCAATGGAGGTTTTATTACGCAGTTTGATCAGGACGGCAGGGACACCGGCGAGGATGCCAAGTCGCTGATCGCCCAGGCACGATGCACCTATACTTTTTCATCCGCCCATCGAGCGGGGTACGGAGGCGGACAGTGTGCCGAGTTCGCCCGGCACGGCGCCGAATATCTGATCTCGCGAATGTGGGATGCCGACCACGGCGGATTTTTCTGGATGACCGACCGGAAGGGCAACGTCACCATCGACAAAAAGGTTGTCTATGGTCAGAGTTTTGCGATCTACGCGCTGTCCGAATATACACTGGCGACGGGTGATCCGCGCGGGCTCGACTATGCACAGAAAGCATTCGATCTGCTGCAAAAGCACGCCGCCGACACGCAGTACGGCGGTTATTTCGAAATGTTCGACGCCGATTGGACGCTGTGCGGTCCCGGCTCGGCCGGCGGCGACCGAAAGACTCTCGACGCCCACATGCATCTGATGGAGGCGTTCACGACCTTGTACGAATGCAGCCGCAATTCGCTGCATCGTCGCAAACTGCTGGAAGTGATCCGGCTTGTAATGCGGCGGATTCTGCATCCGCAATATCGTACGGGTATTCCGCAGTATTGGGCGGACTGGACGGTTGCGCCGCAGATCAAGTTCGATATCATCTGGGGATGGGATCGTTTCGTCGAAGGCGATAAAAAGGCCAATCCGACTGACAATACCTCTTATGGCCACAATCTGGAAATGGCCTGGCTGCTGCTGCACGCGCTGGATATCCTGGGGATGCCCATGGGCGAATTCGAAGAGACGATCCATAAGGCCATCGATCACGCCGTAAGGTACGGCATCGATCGCCAGTACGGCGGCGTCTTTGTCGAGGGCTCGCATAACGGCCCGGCGTGGGATCTCGAAAAGGAATTCTGGCAGCAGGCCGAAGCGCTGATCGGACTATTGGATGCCACGCTTCGGTTCGGTTCGCAATACTGGGAGGCCTACGAAAAAGTCCATCGCTTCGTCTTCGACAAGATGATCCATCATTCCGTGGGCGAGTGGTGGCCGCTGATGAACCGAGACGGCAGCAAAGCCATCTGGACTCACATGAGCCATTCATGGAAGATCAATTATCACACGGTCCGCTCGATGATCCAGAGCATCCGGCGGCTGGAACAACTGCTGGGTCAGTACTGTTGCGCGTAAACAGAATCGGTCTTCGATCAATTCAACTTACGACTTGGCCGCAAGGATTTCATCGGGCGTCGAAAGGCAATTCGACGGAAGATGCGCCAAAACAAACTCGGTGAAGGCCGATTGGCCGATGGCCTCCGGGCTATGAGCGTCGGAGCCGAAAACCAGCTTGACGCCGGCATCGAGGGCGATTTTGTAGATCATGGACCAGCGGTTACGGTAGTGATCCGACAGCCGCGTGCCCGTCAACTCGTTAATCTCCCAGGCGATTTTGTTTTTCGCCGAGAGTTTGGCCGCCTCGGCCAGCGTCATCAGCACGTCGTCGAACCAGTGATCGAGATTGACGGCCGAAGCGACCAGCCGCGCCGGGTGTGCCAGGGTGTGAATCCTGGGATTGGAGACGATACCCAATAACGCCGTCCGCCAGAGTTTCAAAAAATCGGCCGCGGGCATGGTGCAATCATCCGGCGAATGCGGATAGTTGCCCACAGTGGGAACGTAATGAAACCCCGCGACGACATATTCGACGGCATCGAGTTCATTCGTGACAAGTCGCCCGTCGCCATAGTCGCCATCGACGTCGATCTCGGCGCCGACAATCACCCGACATCGATGCGGCGAGCGCGACAATTCCGCACGGATCGCCGTCAGGAGGGGAAGCCCGGTCGGGGCGAAGATGTGGTCGGTGATGGCAATGGTATCCAGGCCGAGTTCGTCGGCCCGGGCAACGATCGCCTCGACGGTCATGCCCGGGGCATGGCCGCAGAATTCGGTATGAATATGCAGGTCATAATCAATCATGCTACCGGCTCCACAATCGCGATGCTATCGGGACCCACCGGAACTTGGATGCGGGTCTTAACGCGGAAAAGCAGATACAGACCCAAGATCGCCGCAAGACAATATCCGGTTGGCGTACTGTAGAAAACCCAGTCAAGACCCCAATGTTCGGCGACCGGACCGAGCGCCATGACGATAAGATTGGCGACGCCCCAGACTCCGCCGACCATCAGTCCCATTCGTTGTCCCAGACCGGGACCGGCAATGCTCTTAGCGGCGGTGATCATAACCGGATAGCACCCAAAACCGACAAATCCGATAAGGATCAATAAATAAACGGCCCCGGCACGGTTTAGAATCAGGAGATAGAGAATTAAAAGGAGGGTCGCCGAAAGGATTCCCCAGGTAGCGATTGTCACCTCGCCGACTTTCCCCGCGGCCCAGCCCAATACAAGGGATCCAATGCCGCCGCCGAGCATAAACCAGGGTACCGTGGGTGTGTCGATTCCCATCTCGTGCAGTTTTTGCGGCAGGATCCACATCAGCACGGCCGTGGATGTTCCCGCCAGGGTCGTCATACAGAGAATCGGCCAAAAGGGAACCCCGGCTTTTGAAACGCCGACGGCAGATCGAACCGTTTGTGGAGACTCCACGGAAAGACGAATGCCCATCGGCAATAGAAGCACGGCGCCAATGACATAGGCCGGAACAAAGGCATACAAACCTGCCATACCATGCGCGACGATGAGTTTGGGCGCCAGCCAGCTTCCCGCGACGAAACCTCCCACGCCGCCGACCATATAAACGCCGGTGGTCAACGAGGGAGAGATTTTGTCGATGCGGTGGATGGCCCGAAGGGCTTCCGGATGCGGAAGGGCGACACCCCAGCCGCTGATCACCGACAAGAGCAGTAGCCAAATCATGGCATTCGAGTCTCGCGGGACCAGGTTGAAGGCCAACAGGGCGGCGCACAGGATCACGCCGATATACTGGAAGATCGGCCGTTCTCTGCTTGCCCTCCATCCTCCCGTCAGGACCTGGATCCAGTTGCAGACCAGGTTGAAAATGCCGAGCAATAATCCACCCATGGCATACCCGAACCCGAATTCCTTCTGGATAAACGGAAGCGCGACGACGAAGATACCGCCGGGCATATCGACGATGCCGTGGATCACGGTAAGAGCCAGCAGTTGCATCCACTGAGTTGTTTTTTCAGATCTTTGCAATGTAGTTACCCTTTATAGGGATATTTTCAGATGATACCGGCCGTTGCTTCCAGCCAGGTCGCATCGACATCCAAACGTTTCGCCAAGAGTCTGACTGTTGAGAACCTCGGCTACCCGTCCCGCGGCGGCGACTCGCCCATTTTTCAATAACAATACATGACTCATCCACGGCAAGATCTCCTCTACGTGATGCGTAACGAGCAACACCGCCGGAGCGTCGGGCCGATTGGTCATCGTCGTCAGGTCCGCAAGAAACCGTTCCCTCGCCGCCGGATCAAGACCCGCGCACGGCTCGTCCAGCACCAGCAGCCGCGGCCGATTGATTAAAGCCCTCGCGATCAGCACCCGTTGTTGTTCGCCCTGCGAAAGGGTATCGTACCGCTGTCGTGCGACAGTCGATGCGCCAACCGCCGCCAGCGAATCTTCCGCCCGTTTCCATTCATCCGGCTCGATCATCCGGTACAACGTCATCGCCGCATCGAGGCCGGAAGCAACGATGTCGATCGCGCGATCCCAGCCGGACAACAACGCCTGTTCGGCCGAACTGACCCATCCGATCCGCGTTCGCAGTCGCGGAATATCGCATTGACCAAATTGTTCGCCCAGAACGCGTACTGTACCTGACGATGGCCACTCGTATCCCGTCAGGATCCTCAACAACGTGGTTTTGCCCGATCCATTGGCGCCGAGCAGGACCCAATGCTGATTCGGATCGATTCGCCATGAGACATCGGACAAGATCGGGCGAGATGGCCGGCGGAAATTGACGTTTTCAAACTGGAGTAACGGAGCGGTATCCACGGATCAGGCCGACCAGGGAAATTTCCGCCCGGTGAGCTTCTCGTATCCATCGATATACTTGGCGGCGGTTTTGCGGATAATATCGTCAGGCAACTCAATGCCGGGACCGGACTTGTTGAAACGAATCTCTTCGAGATAATTTCGGACAAACTGCTTGTCGAAACTTTCCTGATCGCGGCCGGGAGCGTACGTGCCGGCAGGCCAGAACCGCGACGAATCCGGTGTCAGCACTTCGTCGATCAGAATAATCCGGCCGTCGATCACGCCCCACTCGAACTTGGTGTCGGCCAGGATGATTCCACGCGATTCGGCGTATTGTCCGGCTCGTGTGAAGATATCCAAACTCTTATCCCGAACGTATCGGGCGGCTTCGGCGCCGAGGATCTTGACGCATTCGTCGAAGCTGATGTTTTCATCGTGTTGGCCCTGTTCGGCCTTGGTGGATGGCGTAAAGATCGGCTGCGGCAGCTTGGCGCATTGCGTCAGACCGGCGGGCAGCTTAATGCCGCAGACGGTCTGCGATTTCTGATATTCCTTCCAGCCCGAACCGGCCAGATAACCGCGGATCACGCATTCCACCGGAAGCACACGGGTTTTTTTGACCAGCATGGATCGCCCGATCAGGTCGTCATGATAGGCCGCAAACGCCGCCGGGAATTTCTTCACGTCGTCGGTGATCAGATGGTTTTCGACGGTACCGGCCAGGTATTCGAACCAGAATTTGGATATCTGCGTCAATACGGCCCCTTTGCAGGGTATCGGGCTTTTCATTACAACGTCGAACGCGCTGAGACGATCGGAAGCGACGATTAATAACGTATCGCCCAGATCGTAAATGTCGCGAACCTTGCCGCGTTTCGGCGTAAAACCCGGAATCTGAGTTTGGGAAACGACTTTCATCATATCGCACCTCTGAGTCCTGTCGGAAGGACATCCGGACGTCCGGATGGAACCTTCCATCAGGCGGGCAGTGTAAAGCCCCCAGGCCCTTCTGTCAAGAACCCGCTCCGGAACCCGGCTCGCTTCCACGAATTGCCGCCTCGACGTAATTGACAACCATATCCGTCACACGAACGATCTGGGGAGTATCCGGCAACATCCCGATCAGTTCGTCGAGATACCCGCGCTCGCGAATGCGGACCAGCGATGCCGGGAAATTGATATCGAAGACCCACCCAAGCTGCATGAGCTTGACGTCGTCGATGGTTTTTAATTCGCGATAGTCAATCGCGCGGCGATCCAGCACGGCCTGCACCAGCTCCGGCGAACAACCGGGCGTATCCGGCAGAGCCACCTCCAGTAAAAATCCTTCCGGGCGGAGTTTGTATTCCTTGTAGTTGCGGATCACAACGTCGAAGATGTCGATCTTGTCGGCATCGCGAATCAACTTGGCGAACAGTTCGGTATCGGCGGGTACCTCGGGCAGGTCCCGGGCGCCGTGGAACTCGATGGCCGTCTCGATGATCCGCCGTTCGGTATTATCCAAAACATCCAGTACCTTGTGTTCGCGAAGAATTCGCAGCGCAAGCAGACAGTGATTTTCGCTGCGGGCATCCATAAAGGTCTGGTATGTGCAGAATTGCTCGAACCGTCCGACATCGTGAAACAGGGCGATCGTCTCGGCGATCCGCGCATCGCTGTCCGGAAGGGCAAGACTCTGAATCAGATATCGCATCTCCGCGCAGACGCGGTAAGTGTGATTTTCCTTGAGCTTCAGGTGCGCCTGCACGCGGGCATTGTCGGAGGAAAAGGAACCGACATAGTCTCGAAACCATGTATAGAACTGATCGAGTTGTCCGGGCCGCATCGTGTCTATCCTGTATTACCAACGACGTAAAGGGTTTCCTTATAGCCGATCCCTCGGAAAAAATCCATACCCAAGCCGGAAATCTTGGGGGTAGGCAACGAAAAGGGAATCGGTATAATGATGACGTTCGAATTGGAAACCAAAATGACGGGAGTTCGCCTATGCCGACCATAAAAGATGTCGTCGTTCGAAAGCCGACGCCGCAGGAGGCGTCGCAGTGCAAGACCTGGCCGATCTGGACCTGCGAACCCAGCGTCTTCGACTGGGAATATACCCAGATCGAGACCTGCCTGATTCTCGAAGGACAGGTCACGGTAACCGATCAGCCGGCGGGCAAGGAATCGGTTTCCTTCGGCCCGGGCGATCTGGTGATATTCCCCGTCGGTCTCCGGTGCATCTGGAATGTGAACAAGGCCGTTCGTAAACATTATGATTTCAGCGATTGAGCCGGACCGGCCATCGTACTGATAATACTGTATCCAGTAAGGATCTAATCCGTGAATAGACTGATTCAGACAATCGTGATGGGGGCGGTTCTGGCACCGGCCTGGGTTTTCGGTCAAACCGCCGCCGGTCCCCTGGCCGATTCGGAACAAACGTATGACCAATCGGTCATCATGATCCGCGGCGTCAGCCAGGAATTCGACTATGTCACCCCATGGAAACAGACGCCGATGAGCCAGGGTGTCGGAACCGGATTCATCATCGAGGGCCATCGAATCCTGACCAACGCCCATAATGTCAGCAACAACAAGTACGTCGAAGTCAAGAAGGAAAACCTGCCCAAGCGATATCCGGCGATCATCTCCTTCATCGGCCACGACTGCGATCTTGCCGTGCTGACCGTGCTGGACAAATCCTTCTTCGAGGGAACCGTCCCCTTGGAATTGGGCGAATTGCCGCAGATCAACTCCACGGTACAGACCTACGGCTTTCCCGTCGGCGGCCGGCAGATCTCCGTTACCGAAGGCGTGGTCAGCCGAATCCAGGTCGGCACGTACAGCCATACGCAGGCCGATTCTCACTTGCTGATCCAGACCGATGCCGCGATCAATCCCGGCAACAGCGGCGGACCGGTCATGCAGAACGGCAAGGTCATCGGCGTGGCGTTTCAGGGGCTTCGCGAGGCCGACAATATCGGCTATTTGATTCCCACGCCGGTCATCCGTCATTTCCTCGAGGACATCGAAGACGGCCGGTATGATGGTTTCGGTTCCCTGGGCTTTTCCTTTTTCCCGGGCCTGCACAACGAAAGTTTCCGCCGGTTTCTTGCAGTCCCTGACAATGTGCAGGGCGTGGTGGTTCTCAGCACGATGATGCACAGTTCCGTCGAAAACGTATTGCGGGTCAACGATGTCATCTCAAAAATCGATGAATTCGACATCGACAATGACGCCATGATCCGAATCTACAATCGTATGCTTCAGCTCGGCGAGGCCATTGAACGAAAACAGCTCGGTGAAACCGTCGAGGTTACGTTCTATCGTTTCGGCGAAAAGAAAACCGAACAGGTGACGATCGCCCTGAATCGCCCGATTCTCGACTATTCGCGGCAATACGACCAGCAACCGCGGTATCGGGTCTTTGCGGGACTGACGTTTGTTCCCATGACGCGCAACTACCTGGAAACCTGGGGGCGCAACTGGCTCAACGATATCCCGTTCCCACTCCGATACCTGTTTCATGATTCGATGACCCTCAACACCGACCGACAGCGAAAGGAATATGTCGTTCTCTCCGAGATCCTTCCGGATGAGTTCAACGCCTATTGCGGTGCGTTCAATGACGCCGTCGTCGAATCGATCAATGGCAAACCCATCCGGCAACTGGAAGATTTGCGGGACGCCTTCACAGCCGACGCCGAGGGTCTGTGCCGGATTCGGTTTCTTGGAAATCCGGTCCCGCTGGTGTTGGACTATGCCAGGGCCGGGGAACGACATAAGGCAATCCTCGAAAAGTATCAGGTTCCCACGGAATCCAATCTGGAGATACAACCATGAAACGCCGGATGATAATCGCACACGCGACAGGATTGATCCTGGCGGGGCTTTGGTCCGGGTGCGGAGCGCCGACGGCCCGTTCGACCAACGATGCCAATATCGCCTTGAGCGAACGGATGAAGGATTCTCTCGTCTTTGTCCAGGTCACCGCCTATCAGTACGAGCAACTTCAGCCCTGGAAGACTCCCGATTTGAGAGATCGTGCGGCCTACGCCTGCGCGGTGTCGCCCAACCGGATTCTCACCACCGCCTGGAACGTGACCGATGCGGCCTTCATCAAGGTTGTACGTCACGGACAGAATGAAACCATCGAAGCCAAGGTCGTCGCGATCGATTACGAAAGCAATCTGTGTCTCCTTGAACTGGATCCGGCGGCGCTGGCCAAACCCCTGACTCCAATCGAATTTACCAATGTCTATCAAAAGGGCGCCGAGGTGAAGACCTATTGGCTTTCCGGAGACGGGAATCTATCGAGCGCACGGGGATTTCTGGATCGCGCCGAAGTCAACAAGTCCGTACCGTCCTATGCCAGTTTTCTGAACTTCGTCGTGGGTAACGCATCGAAGACTTTCGGTCGCGGACGATTGTACTGCCTCGACGACCGGCCGATCGGCATCGCCTGCTGGGCCAACAACGACAGCGGAGAGGTCGGTCTGATTCCCTCCGAAACGATCCATGCCTTCCTCGATGATGCCGCCGATGGGCAATACGATGGATTTGGCGTCGAAGGGTATGAGGTGATGGCGATGCTCGACCCCGTATTCCGATCGGGGCTGAAAATGCCGGCCGAGATGAAACATGGCGCTTATGTCCATCGCGTATATCGCATGGGAACCGCCCATGACATTCTGAGGTCCGGCGACGTCATTCTGGCCATCGACGGCAAACAACTCGACGCCTACGGCCGCTACGAGGACGACCGTTTTGATAAAATCCAATATCACCATCTGCTGACCCGACACAAGGTCGGCGAGGAGGTGGCCTTCACCCTCTGGAGGGACGGCGGGCAACTCGATCTGACTTGCAAAGCCCGGGGAATCGATGCCGACAAGATGCTTGTGCCGTGGTATGAATTCGGAAAGCAGCCGGAGTATATGGTGATCGGCGGATATGTCATTCAGAAACTCACGCGGAATTATATGGAGATGTGGGGCGAGGGCTGGGAGGGCAAAACCCCGCCGCATTTGTACCATTATTTTCGCGATCTGGCCTTTGAACCGCGGGACAACCGCCGCCAGGTTGTGGTCCTGAGCTATGTCCTTCCCGCCGATATCAATCTCGGTTATCACATGCTCGGCCGGATGGTGATAAAGAAGATCAACAGCGTAGAAATCAGCGATCTTCAAGGGGCCCTGAACGCGTTCGTACAAAACACCGATTCACCGTTCCATATAATCGAATTCGAACAGGATAATCCGATGGTTGTCATTCCGAGGGAACAGCTCCCGCAGGCCGATACCCTGATCGGACAACGATACGGCATATCCAAACTGATCAATGTGAAGGACAGGTAACGGTGGCGGATAAACAAAGAGGCGCATTGGATCTCCGCCGTGCAGGGGCGATGGGTTTGATCGGCGCTGTGGCGGTAGAGCTTGTTACGGCGATCATGCGATTCGGATTCGGTCTTCAATCAACGCGCGACACGGCAACCACAATCGGGATATGGACGGGGGGCATCCGGATTCATCATGGGTATATCGGCCTGTTGGCTTGCCTGGCGGCATGGTGCGTTTTACGATATAACCGAAGATGGGCTCAATGGTTGTTGATTGGAGGCTTGGCGCTGGTTCTCAGCGATCTGATACATCACTTCGTGGTTCTATGGTTATTTGTTGGAGATCCCGAGTTTCACCTGATGTACCCAAAAGGATAACGATGTCACATAAACGATAACCGACGTTTTTCCTGTTTCCGAAAAAGTGGAAAACGTCCTTTTCAGGTCGTATCCGGCGGACCTCTTCCGGCGAAAATCGCCAGATGAAAATCTCGAATTGTCTTTGGGCTTATCATTTTCTTACCCCCAGGTAAGTGACTGATCATCAATTATTAATCGTATTATACCACAGACGCCGTCTTATGTCAATAGATTATGTGGAATTATTTAAGAAATGATTAAGTTTTTACGGCTTTCGTCAAGCGGATTCACATTTTTTATGGGACATTGAAAAACTTCAGATTTCCATGTCTCGTGATTCGTATTTTAAGGTTGTGAGGCGTCATAATTCGATAACGTATAATGCCGGCGTACCAGGGCAAAACGTGTTGGAGTAATGGTTGAAACGAATTCGAATCGTACTTTCCGGCCGTATTCAAGGCGTTGGATGCCGGCCATTTGTCTATCGACAGGCCCGTGATCTCGGCCTGACGGGGTGGGTCTGTAATGACACCCGCGGTGTAACCATTGAAGTCCAGGGAGAATCCGGCCGCATCGATGAATTCGTGGGGGCGCTTAACCATTCTTCGAAGTTACCGGCTATGATGAAACTATCCTCCTTGGTTCAGCGCGATCTCCCGATGATACCCGGCGAAACGGATTTCACCATTCGTCATAGTGATTCTCTGGAATCCCTTGAGATCACCGAGGTCTCCGCCGATACGGCCGTATGCGCCGACTGCCTCCGCGAGATGAACGATCCGAACGATTTTCGATATCGCTATCCTTTCATCAACTGCACCAATTGCGGGCCGCGGTATTCGATTATCCGGACGGTACCTTATGATCGCTGTAATACGACAATGTCGATATTTACCATGTGTAATTCCTGCCATGACCAATATGTGGAGGTATCCGACCGACGGTTTCACGCTCAACCGGTAGCCTGCCCGGCATGCGGGCCGAAGATATGGCTAACGGATAATCATGGCGACATCATCGAATCTATCAGAGACGAGGCAATCCGAAAGGCCGCTCGGATGTTGCTGGATGGAAAAGTATTAGCGATCAAAGGATTGGGCGGTTTTCATCTGGCAGCGGATGCACACAATCAAACGGCCGTATCGACTCTTCGCCAACGAAAACAACGCGACGATAAACCTTTCGCCATGATGGCGACTCTCAAAGCGGTCAAGAAATATGTTTCCGTGGATGCAATCGCGGTTGAACTTCTTTCCGGTCCAAAGGCGCCGATCGTTCTGCTTGAAAAAAATCCTGCCGCCGCCGAGTCGATTGCTCCCTCCGTCGCGATGGACACCTCCAGTCTTGGATTCATGCTGCCCTACGCTCCGCTGCATCATCTCCTCTTTGCCGAGCCGGGTATCGAACTGCTTGTGATGACCAGCGCCAACATCGCCGACGAACCGCTCATCAGCGACAATGATGAGGCGATCCGCAAGTTGTCCTCCGTAGCCGACGCATTCGTGATGCATGATCGGGATATCTTCCGTCAACTGGATGATTCCGTCGTACATATTATAGATAACGGGCCCGCATTGATCCGCCGAGCGAGGGGATATGTTCCGGAACCGATCTGGGCTGATGTTCCGGCGGAGGCGGAACTCTTTGCGGCCGGGGCCGATCTCAAGAATACGTTTTGTCTGGTGAAAGGTAGCCAGTTTATCCTCAGCGAACATATCGGCGATTTGGCCGATGGATTGGTCTATCGCCATTATCTGCGATCAGTAAAACATCTTCAGCAGTTATTGGATGTCAAACCCACTGTGGTCGCCTGCGATCTGCATCCCGGCTATCTATCGACGCAGTATGCACAATCGCAAAACATCGAACGAGTGATTCCGATCCAGCATCATTATGCCCATTTCGCAAGTGTGCTTGCGGGCAGTTCACATCAAGGTCCGGCCATCGGGCTGATCGCGGATGGGACCGGGCTTGGTACGGATAACGCGATCTGGGGATGCGAATGTCTGGTCGGTACTCTCCCGGATATCCGGCGTTTCGGCCACCTGCGCTATTTCCCATTAGCCGGGGGAGATGCCGCCTCCAGGGAGGCCATCCGGCCGGTGATGGGATTGCTCGGCGATTGTTGCCGACATCCGACGGATTTTTCCGAGTTCGATGGATTGCTGGATCGGATCGAACCGGACAAAAACAAACGCCGCATGATTACCGAGCAGATTTCGCGTGGCATCAATACTGTGCCGACGTCGAGCCTGGGCAGGGTGTTTGACGCGGTTGCCGCGATTGTGGGATTGGGAAACATCAACCGGTACGAAGCGCAATTGCCAATGGCCCTTGAAGCCAAGGCGCGAAAGGAATATGAAGACGAATACCCGTTTGAACTTTATCGCGATGATAAAGGTTTGTGGCAATTCGATATCCGACCGATGATCCGAACAATTGTCGCAGACGTATACAAGAACAGGAGCAAAGAACAGATCACCACGGCTTTTCATCGAACCGTGGCAAACGGACTTTTCGCGATGGCTCGACAGGTCCGTGTACAATTGCATCTTGACGCCGTCGCCCTCAGCGGTGGTGTTTTCTGCAATCGATTTTTGGCGAATCGGCTGATTGCGTTATTGAAAGCCGATGGTTTTACCGTATTATGGAACCGACAGATTCCCGTCAACGACGGCGGCGTCGCACTGGGACAGGCCGCGATCGCCGCGGCGATGATCCGTCGGGAATCGAAATTGAAAGGATAGATCATGTGTCTTGCGGTACCGGCGCGAATCGTACAACTGGAAGGTGATCATGCGACGGCGGATGCGATGGGCAACCGCTGGAAAATCCGCACGACCCTGACGCCCGACGTACGCGTCGGCGATCTGGTGCTCGTCCACGCCGGGTATTCCATCTCGACGGTCGAAGAAGAAGAGGCCAAACAAACATGGGAATTGCTTTCGCAGTTACAGCCGGCCGAACCCTTGCCGGATGAACTTTCCGATGGAGGACCCGCCGCATGACGCTCGATATCAAAGCCGCACAATCCCAGTTGGAAACGGCCTGCCGCCGACTGGATCGACCGATCCAGATCATGGAAGTCTGCGGTACGCATACGGTGTCGATCTTCCGCGGCGGAATCCGCTCGATGCTGCCGTCCAACCTCAAGATGCTCTCAGGACCGGGTTGTCCAGTCTGTGTAACGGACCAGGGGTATATCGATGTTATCCTGAAGTTGGCTCAGCGAAATGATTGCCTCATCGCCACCTATGGCGATATGATCCGCGTTCCCGGAACCGCCGGATCGCTGGAAACGATGGCACAGCGGAATGTACAAGTGGTTCTGAGCAGTGATGACGCCGTCCAACTGGCGCGGAAGAATCCGAATCGGATCGTGGTCTTTCTCACTGTGGGGTTCGAGACGACCGCCCCGGCGACAGCCGTCGCCATCGCCGAAGCCCAGCGGCTGGAGTTGGATAATTTCTGTGTTCTCTGCGGCCACAAGGTTGTCGTCCCGGCGATGGAAGCCCTGCTGGGGGGAATGAATCATCAGATCGACGCCTTCCTGTGCCCCGGTCATGTCAGCGTCATCATCGGGTCAGATGCCTATCAACCGGTGGTGGATCGCTTCAAAGTCCCATGCGTGGTCGCCGGTTTTGAACCCGGTCAGATTGTCTCCGGTCTGGCGGAAATATGTCGGCAATTGGCTGAAAAACAGCCGCAGGTGTCGTCGGTATATCCGGCAGTAGTGACCCCGCGGGGAAATCCGACGGCCCAGCAATTACTCAAACAATATTTCGAACCCTATGACGGGTATTGGCGGGGGTTGGGAAAAATTCCCGCAGGCAGCCTTCGTCTCCGGTCCCCGTATGAACGATACGACGCCTTGCATCGGTTCGGTATCGAAGATATCCCGGGCAAGGAATTGGCGGGATGTTTATGCGGCAAGGTGCTTTGCGGCCTGATCGATCCACCCGAGTGCCCGTTGTTCGCCACGGCCTGCAATCCCGATCATCCCATCGGCCCCTGTATGGTCAGCAGCGAAGGCGCCTGCTCGGCGTGGTATAAATATGGACGTTCGCGCAAGGAGATGGAATGAAACAACAAGACGGAAGAATTCTCCTGGCCCATGGAGGCGGCGGGCGGTTGACCGCACAACTGATCGACCAAATGATCCTGCCGAAATTTCGCAACGACACGCTCAACAAACTGACCGATGCGGCGCAACTGGAACTGGAATCCACGTCGATCGCCTTCACCACCGACAGCTTCGTCGTTCAACCGCTGGAATTTCCCGGAGGCGATATCGGAAAGCTGGCGATCTGCGGAACGGTGAACGATCTGGCCGTGTCCGGCGCACAGCCCGTCGCGCTGAGCATGGGCTTGATCATCGAGGAAGGTTTCGATACCTCGCGGCTGGATGCGATCCTGTCCAGCGCCGCCGAAACAGCCCGACAGGCCGGCGCGGCGATTGTCGCCGGGGATACGAAAGTCGTCGAGGCCGGCGCCGCCGATGGTTTGTTCATCAACACCGCCGGCATCGGCATACGCTCGGCGAAGGCGCGGGTCGGTTTCGATCAAATTCGTCCGGGTGACCGCATCCTGATCAACGGCAATCTCGGCGATCACGGCATGACGATCCTGTCGCTACGGAAGGGTATTCAGTTTGAAAGCCCCATCCGAAGCGATTGTGCCGCGCTGTGGGATCTGATCGGACCGCTCCTGACGGAGCTGGGCGGAGAGATTCACTTTATGCGCGATCCGACGCGGGGAGGTCTGGCCGCCACGCTCAATGAAATCACAGCGGCAACCGGGATGGATATCGAGATCGAAGAGAATTCGCTTCCCATCGATCCGACGGTACAGGCTGCTTCGGATATGTTGGGTTTTGATCTTTTCAATATCGCCAATGAAGGTAAAGTGGTCATGATCGTATCGCCTGAATCCGCCGAAAAAGCGATGGGGCTTCTTCGCCGCCATCCGCTGGGCCGAAAGGCCGCACGGATCGGACAGGTGAGAGCCACTGCCGATGTCTCCGGAGGCCTCGTGGAGGTGATCACCCGCGTGGGCGGCCGCCGGATCGTCCAAATGCCCTACGGCCGCGACCTTCCGAGGATCTGCTGATGCACGAGTCGTCGGTGGCGGTCAGCGTGGTGGAATCGATCGCGATGGAGGCCGAGAAAATCAACGGCCGGCCCGTCCGAGCCCGTATCTCCTGCGGGCAGTTCAACGCGATCAACGACGAAGCCATGCAGGTCGCCTTCGAAGCGGCCGCCGTCGGAACGATCTGCGAGAAAATGAAGCTGACCATCGAGCACAAGCCGCTGGAGGCGATGTGCCGCCAATGCAAAATGAAGTTCGAGTACGACGTGTACTCGCCCCAATGTCCCGGCTGTGGTTCGGAAGAAATGGACCTTCAACCGGATGCGCCCTTACTGCTTGAGGAGATCGAATTTGAACAGGACGAAAACCAAAACCGTAACGGTTCGCAAAAAAATTCTCGACAAGAATGAACTGGCCGCCCTGCAAAACCGCAGGTTCTTCGCCAAAAACGGCCTCTTCTGTCTCAACATGATTTCCTCGCCCGGCTCCGGCAAGACCACCCTTCTGGCACGGTCAATCCAGGATCTGGCCGGCCGGCTCCGCATCGGCGTGATCGAGGGCGACATCAAAACCGATACCGACGCCAAAAAAATCCGCGCCGCCGGCGCTCCCGCGTTTCAAATCGAAACCGACGGAGCTTGTCATCTGTCCGCCGAACAAATCAAGGACGCCCTCAAGAAGCTCCCCTGCGAAAAACTCGACGCCGTCATCGTCGAAAACGTCGGCAATCTTGTCTGCCCGTCCGATTTTGATCTCGGCGAAACCGCGCGAGTGGTCGTATTATCCATACCGGAAGGCGACGACAAGCCCCGCAAATATCCGGGCTCGTTCGCCGGCGCCGATATCGTCCTGATCAACAAGGTCGATCTTACGGACTATGTGGAATTCGACATGGACCGAGTCGCAAAGGATATCGAGCGCGTCAATCCGGAGGCCGTCATCCTGCAGGTCTCGGCCCGTACGGGACTGGGGATGCAGGCGTGGTATCAGTGGTTGATAGACCAAAAGGAAACCGCCGCGTCCGCTGATCCGGATGAATGATGTTGCATTGTGAAATAAAGTTCGGTACATTCATTCCCAGTGTTTCGTCAAGATGAATCGATCAGATACAGGAGGCACAACATGAAAATCGTATGTTTGAGTGCATTAACAGCAATCGTGGTACTGGCGGGATGTTCATCGACGGAGGTCAAGATGGCCGGCGAGCGGAATTTCGGGCAGGATGTATCGTTTCTCAAGAAACATGCGGACGCGTTCGTGCTGACCGCCCCGGATGGTCCGGCATCCATCGCGGTCGTTCCGGCCTATCAGGGCCGCGTGATGACCAGCTCGGCCGACGGCGACAAGGGCTTCAGCTTCGGATGGATCAACTACGAGCTGATCGCCTCCGGAAAACCCCAGCCGCACATCACGCCCTACGGCGGCGAGGACCGATTCTGGATGGGACCCGAAGGCGGCCAGTTCGCGATCTTTTTCCCCAAGGGAGCCCAGTTCGTTTTCGACGACTGGCAAACCCCCGCCGTAATCGACACCGAACCGTTCAACCTGGTTTCCAAAACGGCCAGCCAGGCCCTCTTTGACAAGACAACCAAACTGGTCAATTACTCCGGAACCGAGTTCGATATCCGGATTCGCCGTTCGATTCAGGTCCTGGACCGCACGACCGCGGCTCGGGCGCTGAATGTCAACCTTCCCGAATCCGTACGGTTAGTCGCCTACGAATCCAACAACGCACTGACCAATAGCGGCGCCCGTGCCTGGGACAAGCAAACCGGCCTTCTGTCGATCTGGATTCTGGGCATGTACAAACCTTCCGATGCGACAACCGTGGTCATTCCCTTCGTTCCCGGTCCCGAAGAGCAGCTCGGCCCGAAGGTTAACGATGCCTACTTCGGCAAGGTTCCCGCCGACCGCCTGGTCGTCCGGGATGACGTTCTGTTCTTCAGCGGCGACGGCAAGTACCGCAGCAAGATCGGTCTTTCGCCCAGCCGCGCCAAGCCCATTCTCGGAAGCTACGACGCCGCCAACGGCGTGCTGACGATCGTTCAGTACACCAAACCGATCGGCGCCAAGGACTATGTCAACTCGATGTGGCAGCTTCAGGATCAACCCTTCGCCGGCGATGTGGCCAACTCCTACAACGACGGCCCGGCTGAACCCGGCAAAAAACCGCTGGGGCCGTTTTATGAACTGGAATCCTCTTCCCCGGCTCCCGAACTCAAACCCGGCGACAGCATCCAGCACGTCCACCGCACCTTCCATCTCGTCGGACCCGCCGGGCAACTGGATTCGATCGCAAAATCGCTCCTCGGCGTCGGCCTCAAGGACATCCAGTCCGCATTGCCGAAGTAACCGAATTATCGTATTCGTCATGAATCCATTTCGGGGCAGACCTTTCCGTCTGCCCCGTTTCTTTTGGTTTGTCAAAACCGAATAATCGGAGGATTCCTGAATCGACAGCCCCTCCAGGAGCGATAGATTGTTAACCCATAGCGTCAGCTATGGGTATAAAGATCACATCCACCCCGTTAAGCCCTGTAAGGGCGAAAGATGTTTAGCCCATAGCATGAGCTATGGGAAAAAGATTCGACTCGATGATGAGCCCCGTCAGGGGCGGAAGATCGTTAGCCCATAGCGTCAGCTATGGGTATAAAGATCACATCCACCCCGTTAAGCCCTGTAA
>CAYLSB010000001.1:92150-148373 GCA_964386005.1 uncultured Pirellulales bacterium
GGGCGACAGATCATTCCCGAAAATTATCCAGCGGCCACGGCATATTATGTTTTTTGAAGAAAGCTTCCAATTCTTCCGCGAAGGTGGTCTTCTTGTGATGCTCTTCCTGCCCATGAATATATTCAATTACCTTGTTCACATTGGATTGGCTTACGGAAAACGCCGAATATCCCGTCTGCCATTGGAAATGGATCTGCCCGCCGATTTGTTCATGAATCCATTTCGACGAGTTGCTTTTCAATGTCCTGACAAAATCAGACAATGCGATTTGTGGATGAATATCCGCTAAAATGTGGATGTGATCTTCAGCACCTCCGATTGCCAGAACCTTGGAATGCAAATTCGAGATGATTCCGGAAATATACGGAGACAATCGCTCTCGAAGCGGAGCATCAATTAAAGATTTCCGGTCCTTGGTTCCGAATACGATATGACTCACCTGCCGAGTGTAAGAATGCGGCATAGTTCTGTCGCCCTTTCAGGGCTTGGAAAAAGATTCTCGATCTCCTTTATCCCCACGGCTCACGCCGTGGGCTTACCACCTATCGCCCCTTGCGGGGCTTTGAAAAAATATCGATAATATCCCTTCTAAACATCGAGAGAAAAGGACAGGTTATGCCTGTCCTTTTCTCTCATCAATTTCTATCGATATACACTTTATTGCGGCTTCAGGTCCATGATTTGAATATTTCGGAACCACAGGACGTCGCCGTGGCCGAGGAAGCCGATGTGGCCCCTGGGATTTTTCAGGCCCGGATGTTCGCGGTGATCCATCGTTCCGTTTTTGCTGGCCTCGTTGATATCCGCATCGACGATGGTTGTGCCGTTGAGGATGACCTGGATATGCGGCCCCTTGGCGATGATCTCCTCGCTGTTCCACTCGCCGATGGGCTTGGCAAAGCCGCGTTTGGCCGGGACAACTCCGTAGATCGAACCGTGGAACTGATACGGCTGCAGGCCTTTGTACTTCTCGGCGGTATCATCGAGAATCTGTATCTCCATCGCGGCGTATGCGGCGTCACCGCTAAGAGGAGCGCGGATACCCACGCCGTTGTTGGCGCCGGGCGTCAGCTTGAACTCGAATTTGAAATGGAAATCGGCGAACTCTTCAGCCGTGTAGAGATTGCCGCCGGGCTTACAGGCAATGGTTCCATCTTCGACGATATATCCCTTGGTATCGCCGACCCAACCGGCCAAATCACGGCCGTTAAACAGCGTGCGGAACTGGCCCGGCCGCTGGATCTCGCGGATGTAAATGTTGCGGAAGTGAATCGGGTCGCCGTGGCATTGCAACTCAATCTGGCCCAATGGAAAGATCGGCCTGTTGTAGTCCCAGTAATTCTCCATGGTCACGTTATCGACGATGCGCTCGTCATTGAGATCGACGGTTACTTTATCGCCGACCATCTTGATGCGGAACGTATTCCACTGTCCGATGGGTTTGTCGGCGATCTTGGTCGGCTGGCTGGGATTGGATTTATTGTTATACAACCCGCCGGAACCGATCTTGCGATAACCCGGATCCCAGATCTGTACCTGTGGACTCCCGCGAAGATAAATCCCGCTGTCGGCTTTTTCCGCGGGCAGCATCCAATCCACCAGCATCTCGAAATCGCCGTAATCCTCGCGGGCCGTCACCAGACTGAAACCCTTGCCGTCGAAGATCAAGATGCCATCCTTGACCGTCCAGTGTTGTTTCATCTTCTCATCGGCTTTGGTCTGCAGCTTGGCCTTTTCTTCGGGATTGAGATCCGCCCGCTTGATTGGATTGTCGTATGGCGGATCCAAAAGGCCCTTCCAGCCGGTCAGGTCCTTACCGTTAAACAACGCAATAAATCCCGGCGGCGGCGTGTTGTTCTCGGCCTGAACCGGCGATACAAAAGCCGGAATAAACAGACCAACCATCACCAGCCAAACCATTTTCAGTTTACAAGTCTTCATTCGAATTCCTCCGAAAATATTTATTCCAAGTCGGATATGTCCGTGAATTCCATCAGGCCTTCTGTATCGCAGGCCTGTCATCCTGTTTCAGAAAGATCACCAGGGCCGCCAACAGGATAATGGAGATCACAATTTGCACCATCCAGATGCTATTCCAATGGGTCTTCTTGCCGGCATCGGAGATCGTCGTAAAATACTCGATCAATTTAACATTGACGAAGTTCCCGATGAGCATCCCGACCCCGAAGACCATCAAACCAAACAGGCCTTGCCCTTGCGCCTTCAATTCGGCCGGGGCCCTCTTATCGACATAGACCTGACCGCCGACGATCAGGAAACCGAAGATCGCGCCGTGCATCAGGATCGCCAGGTAATACAGGTTTCCATAGCCCTGACCGCCTCCATAAAAGGCGAGGAAGCGTATCAATTGCGCCGCAAGCCCGATGGCGATGGTCCACTTGATACCGAATCGGGCCAGCGAGATCGGCACCAGCAGCATCAGGAACATCTCCACGAATTGTCCCCAGTTCATGGTCGCGGTCACCATTTCGAAGCCCTGGGCTTTAAAGAACTGAGAACCGAGGGTGAAATACATCGTGAATGGAATCATTGCCAACAGGCAGATCAACATGAAAATCGCGAATCGGGCATCCCCCAGCATGGTCAATGCCCGTAAGCTGAGGGCATCGACAACCGAGGCCGGCTTGCCCTTGGCCGGCGGCGGAGTATTCGGCAATGTCAGGTTCAGGATCGCGGCTACGACCGCCGTACCGGCCCCGCACAACAAGGGGATCGCCGTTGAATCGATGGCCGTCTTGAAGAACTTCATCGCCACGAAACTGAAAATACCCGAAGCAAACCAGCCGATCGAGCCAAAGACGCGAATCCAGGCGAATTGTTCGCTCGGACAATTGGCCATCGCGATGGCGCTGGTCAAACTCCACGTCGGCATGTAACAGAACATGGCCAGCAGCAGCAGGACAAACAGCGCCAGCGGCGTCGTCACCTGTGCGGCGGCGAACAACAGAATCGCGCAGGCGATATTCAAAACCATCAGGACCTTTTGACTGGCAAAATGCCGATCGGCGAACATACAGACAATCGGCGAGACCAGCGAACCGATCGCCATGGAACTCAGGATCAGCGCTTTCGGAATCCCTTCGACCTTGATCTTATCCAGGTAACTGGCCAATTGCGTGAACCACGCCGCGAACAGCATGTACTGCAAAAACATCATCGCGCTGAGCTGAATCCGTTTGGTCAATGTCATCTGCTCCATTGTGAATCCCTTCCGTGAAAATTTTGGATGTATTGAATTGGGAACATGGATAATTTACGGCTTGAACGCCTTGAGCCGATTAACGGCCTGGCGGATATCGCCGATGCGGTCGTTACCCGCCTCGCGCTCGATGGCCATCGTTCCCGCAAAGCCCACTTCCTTGAGCGTCTGCAGAAACGCCCGCTCGCCGACCTGGCCCGTGCCCCAGGGCACTTCGCTGCCCCAGGTCCCGACTTTTTGTGTACGAACGGCGTCCTTGATGTGCAGGTGTCGAATCCACGGCGACAGAACCCGCAGCGCCTCGATCGGATCGCCTTTATCATAGAGGATCATGTTGGCCGGGTCGAAGTTGACCGCCACCGCCGGATGACGCAGCTCTTTGAGAAAATGCTGCAACTCCGCGGCCGTCTCCTGACCGGTCTCCAGCAGCATCGTGATGCCTTTTTTGACGGCGTAATCCGCAAGCGTCCGCGTTCGATCGAACATCTTGCGGGCATAGTCGGGATTCTTGTGGTCGATGAATCCCAGATGCATCGACAACAGCTTGACGCCCAGGCCCGCGCTGACATCGGCCGCGGCGAAAAACAGATCGCGATTTCGCGGCCAGCAGTCATCCGGCACAAGCCCGCCCGTCACGCGAATCCGATCCAGCGTGGAGTAATCCTCCTGCGGAAAGTCGATCATCGTCGCGCTGACGGTCCATTTCTGTTTTCGAATCTCCGCCAGCGCCCCTTTGCCCTCTTCGCCGAGCGCCTGCCGAATCCCCAGATGCACATGGGTCAGCCCCAGTTCATTCATGGCCTTCGCCACGCCCGCCACATCCGTCTGAAGGGACCAACTGCAGACGCTCACGGGCCAGTTTCCGCACTGTACCATACCTGCCTCCCGATCATGGATAGGTGAATGGTTGGTTATAAACGTATTCGTTTCCCGGACCGCGCGGATTTGATTTCCGCGGCCACGATCCGGACCGATTCCATGGATTCCTTCAGCGACAGCACCGGCTCGACGGATTGACCCTGTACGGCCCGCACGAAGTGATCGATCTGGCGGCTGTAACCGTCCCCGGGTTCGACCTGCGGAACAAAGGCCGTTCCTTCGCTTGGGCAGACGCGAAACGCCGGCGTCCGCGTGCAGTCATACACCAGCGTGGCTTTTTCGAGCATGATGTTGAAGCTCATCTCGAAACCGAAGGACGGCATCATCGCCCAGCCGCCCTCGGCCACGACGGCCTTTCCATCGTCGTAAACGTATCGCGTTACGACGTGAACGTCGGCGCCGCCGGGCGCCTTGCCGCATACGCTTTCAACCGCCGTCGGCGTACCCAGCAGGTACTGCACAAAATCGGTATCGTGGATATGCAGGTCCAGAATCATCCCCCCGCTGAGTTGACTGTCGTTCAACCAGCCGTCACGGCTCCAGGTCGGCGCCGAACTCAACCGCCGGAAGGACGCCGCAAGAACATTGCCGTATTCACCGGAAGCGACGATTTGCTTGGCTTTGGCATACTCCGGCCAGAAACGAACGCAATGTCCGATCTGCAGGAGCTTGCCGCTTTTTTCCGCCGCGGCGATCATCTTTTTGCACCCGGACATATCCAGCGACATCGGCTTTTCGCATAACACGTTGACCCCCGCCTTGAGCGCCTTGACGGCGTATTGGACATGGAGGTTCGTCGGCAGCGAGATCGACACAATGTCCGGCTTCTCCTTGCGGAGCATCGCGCCGAATTCCGTATAAACCTTCAGAGCGTCGAAATCCACCGAATCGGCGGCCCCGGCGATATTACCGACGACTTTTTGTGTATCCTCCACCAGGTTGGGATTGGTGTCGCAGATCGCGACGATTTGCGCCTCCGACTGATTCTTCCAGCACTTATAGTGCATCCGCCCCATAAATCCAAAACCGATGATTCCCACTCGCAACATGGCCGCAGTCCTTTCCAAACCATTTCCATTACGGATGTTCGTTTCCCGCGGTCGTCGCTTCGGTCCGTGCCGCGGCATTGTCGGGCTATTATACAAAAAAGGCCGCCTGTTGACGAGCGGCCTGAAAAAATTTTATCAAAGGATACGTCCTACAAACTCCAGCCCTGGCGATACTCCGTATGCAGGTATTGATTGGCCTCGGGCAGATTGGTAATCTTGAACGCCTCCGGATCCCACATCAGTTTATGGCGAAGAACCTTTTCCTTTAGATCCAACCGAAGGGCGATATTCCCAAGCAGTACCACTTCCGCCAGCGTCCCGGCCCAATCAAAATTCGAACCGGCGGGCTTTCCTCCCTTGCAGGCATTCAGCCATTCCTGGTAATGGCCGGGTGAACTGGGGATACTCGGTTCCGGCCGCTTGTAGTCCCTGCGTCGGCTTTCCGGAATGATCCGACCGTCAAGGATCATGCCCTTGTCGCCGATATAGAGCGTACCGTTGTCGCCCATCATCGCGCCGTCTTCGAGGATTTCCGGTCGGGAGGGCTTCAGGCCCCCGTCATACCACGTCAGCTTGACCGGTACAAATTCCCCGCGGGCGGGGAACTCATACGTAACCATTGAACCCAGCGGATAGGTTTCTTTATTGACCAGGGTTGAGCAGGCCTGAAAGCTGGTCGGATGGCCGAGTTTGAGAGCACGAAAGACCGGATCCAGCGAATGGCAGCCGATATCGCCCAGGGCGCCGGTGCCAAAATCCCACCACCCGCGCCAAGCGAATGGATGATACATCGGATGATACGGCCGTACAGGAGCGGGACCCAGGAATAAATCCCAGTCGAGGGTATCCGGTACCGCCGGAGTTTCCTTCGGACGACCGACTCCCTGCGGCCAATACACATCTGTCAGGCCGCGATTGGGCCGATCCGTCCAGACATGCACCTCCCGTACCGGGCCGATCGCGCCATCCCAGATCATTTCGCGCAAACGACGAGGACCGTCTTCGGCCTGGCCCTGGTTGCCCATTTGCGTGGCCACCTTATGCTCGCGGGCGGCACTGGCCAGTTGGCGGGCTTCAAAGACAGTATGGGTCAGCGGCTTCTGGCAAAATACATGTTTGCCCCTCTTGATGGCCGCCATCGATACAATCGCGTGCGTATGATCGGGCGTCGCCACAACCACCGCATCGATTTGTTGATCCATCTCGTCGAGCATCTTGCGGTAATCTTTGTATTGTTTGGCCTTGGAATAACGTCGGAAGGTTCCCCCCGCATGCCGCCAGTCCACATCGCACAACGCGACGATGTTCTGGCTGTTGACGCTGTCCATATCCGACGAACCCTTGCCGCCCACGCCGATGCCGGCGATATTCAGCTTGTCGCTGGGCGCCGCCTGTCCGGCCTGAGCAAGGACATGACGCGGAACGACGGTAAACGCCGCGCTGGCAGCCGCCATACTACCGATAAAACTCCTCCGGGATATCTTCTGCTTTTTGTTCATGAATTCATCCTTTCCTGCACGTACCCGCTACACGTTTGCCGATGCGCCCGTCAAATCGTATCCAGACTCCAGCCCGCCCGGTATTCCTCGCGGATAAACGGTTCCGCTTCGGGCGCGTTGGTCGCCTTCATGTTGGGTCCGTCCCAGAAGATTTTCTTCTGCGTCCGGATCGCCACATCGCCCAGCAGCACCATCTCGGCCAGTCGGGCGCCGTAGCTGAAATCGCTGCAGGCCTTCGGACCGCCCTTGCAGGCATCCAGCCAGTCGCGATGATGCCCCGGCGAACGAGGCAGAATCTTTTTCGGCCGCTTGTATTCCTTCATTTTCGATTCGGGAATAATTCGCGGCGATTGGCTCCATCCGCCGCCGATGATGATGCCCTTGTCGCCGATGAGCATCACGCCGTTTCCGCCGCCGCCCATCTGCCTGTCCCCCTCCAGTTCCTCCGGCCGCTTGGGCATCAGGTTGCCGTCGTACCAATACACCTTCACCGCCGGCATGTCGCCGCGCTGCGGATATTCCCAGATCACCCGATTGTTCGGCCCGATCACCTCCGAATCCACAAACTCGCTGAATCCCTCGACGCTGGTCGGATGCCCCAGCTTCAGCGCCGCAAACGCAGGATCGATATTGTGAACCGCCATGTCGCCCACGCAGCCCGTGCCGAATTCCCACCAGCCGCGCCAGTTATACGGGGCATACGCCGGATGATACGGCCGCGGCTTCTTCGGCCCAAGCCACATCTCCCAGTCCAATGTCTTGGGAACTTCCGGGGTCTCTTTCGGTCGGCCTCTGCCGCCCGTCCAGCCGCCGGCGCCGCTCCAGGCATGGACTTCGCGCACCGCGCCGATCGCGCCGTCCCAAACCCATTCGCACGTCAGCCGGTTGCCCTCGTCGCTTCGGCCCTGATTGCCCATCTGCGTCGCCACGCCCGCTTCCGCCGCCGCTTTGGCCACGGCCCGCGCCTCGTACACATTGTGCGTCAACGGCTTTTCGCAATACACATGCTTGCCGCGCTTCAGCGCCGCCATCGTCACGATCGCGTGCGCATGATCGGGAGTGGCGCACAGGATCGCGTCGATGTTCTTTTCCTTTTCGAACAACACGCGGAAATCTGTATATTCTGCACAGGTAAAGTCCGGCTTGTCTTTCGAATATCGATCGACCACCTCCTTTTTCACCGGCAGTCGTCCCGCCACGCCGCCGTAATAAAACCCCCCGTAGTCGTCGTTCTCATTGGGATCGCACACCGCGACAATCTGCGCATCGGCCTGCTCGAACAGCCCCCGTGCGTTGGTCCGTCCCTGTCCGCCGCAGCCGATCAGCGCGATATATACCTTTTCGCTGGGCGCGACAAACCTGGGCCCGCCCAGGACAAACCGCGGAAGAATCGTGAATCCCGCGGCCGCCGTAGCCGAAGCCGCAAGAAAGTGTCTTCGAGTGATCTTCGATGATGCCATACAGTCTCTCCAATACATAATGGTTTATGCCGTCATAGATAAAGACGTTTCCGCCTTGTCGAATCTGCCTATAAAGTCCAGCCCTTGCGATATTCCGTCTGCAGGTATTTTTCCGCCGCCGGGCAGTTCGGGAACTTCATATTCACCGGATCCCAGACCAGCATTTCGTTGGTCCGAATGGCGATATTGCCCAGCATGGCGACTTCGGTGATCAGGCCGCCGAACTCAAACGGGCTTCCCGCGGCCGGGCCCCCCTTGCAGGCGATCAGCCATTCCTTGTGATGGCCGGGCGAGCGTTCCAGCAACCTCGGGGGCTTGCCGTATTCTCTCATCCGCGATTCGGGGATCAGCCGGTGGTCGAGAATCTTGCCCTTATCACCGATGTACAACATCCCATCGCCAAAGGGGATACGACGCCCCGGCTCCAGTTCTTCCGGCCGGAAAGGAAGCAATCCGCCGTCATACCACGTCACCGTCACCGCCGGATGATCGGCCGTCGCCTCAAAGGTGTAATGCACGACCGACCCGACCGGCGCCGTCTCGTTGGCGATTTCCGGCCCACACTGGCCGTTGGTCGAGCTGGCCTGAATGGTTTTGGGGTGGCCGAGATGGAGGGCCTTGAAGATCGCCGAGAAATTATGGCAGGCAATATCCCCCAGCACGCCCGTCCCAAAATCCCACCACGCACGCCATGAAAACGGATGATACACCGGATGGTACGGGCGCTGCGGCGCCGGACCCAACCACAAATCCCAATCCAGAGTCGCCGGAACCGGGGGCGTATCTGCCGGACGCGGGATTCCCCGTGCACAGATCGCCGGATTGCGGCTCGACCAGCCGTGAATCTCCTTGACGTTTCCGATCGCGCCGCTACGAATCATTTCGATTAGCACTCGTGCTTCTTCCGACGCCTGACCCTGATTGCCCAGTTGCGTCGCCACCTTGGCCTCTTTGGCGGCCTTGGCGATCATCCGAGCTTCCATCACAGTATGCGTCAGCGGCTTTTCGCAATACACATGCTTGCCGAGTTTCAGCGCCATCATCATAATCGTCGCGTGCGTGTGATCGGGCGTCGCAATGACGACGGCGTCGATATCCTTCTGCTCTTCGAGCATCTTGCGAAAGTCTTTCCACTTCCGCGCTTTGGGATACGAATTAAACACGCGGCCTGCGTAGGCCTCGTCCACATCGCACAGGGCAACGATGTTTTCCGAAGATACCTCGTGCAAATCGCCTTCTCCCCGCCCGCCGAATCCGATGCCGGCAATGTTGAGTTTATCGCTCGGCGGAGTTTGGCCGACGGCCTGACCGAGTACGCTGCCGGGAACGATGGTGAATGCCGCGGCCGCTGTTCCGCCCGCCGCAAGAAACGAACGCCTGGAAATGAACTTGTCTGACGATTTGCCGCTTCGATCCGATGGTTTCATATCGGCTCCTCTCGTTATCCAACCAGTGAAATGGAAAGTACGTACGACGGTCGCATCCGCGAGTGTCGCCGCGGAAACAAACAAAGGAATAATGTAACAATCCATGGATTTTATTGCAACAAAATACCCCGATCCTCAAGGTTGCCCCGCGAACCGACACATCGCGGAATTTCGGATTCCGCTTGAAAAGTGGATACAATATGGTGTAATCTTGAGCGATGGAAACCTGGACGATACAAAAGCTGCTCAACTGGGTGACGCAATTTTTCGGCGACAAGGGCGTGGATAGCCCGCGTTTCAGCGCCGAGATGCTGATCGCCCACGTGCTCGGCCGCAAACGGATCGAACTCTATACGCAATTCGACGCCGTCGTTCCGGCCGAAAAGCTTTCTGAACTCAGAGGCCTTGTCAAGCGGGCCGGAGAACATGAACCCATCGCGTATCTGATCGGCTCGACGGAATTTTACTCTCTGACGATCCGCGTCGGTCCCGACTGCCTGATCCCCCGGCCGGAAACGGAGATGCTCGTCGAGCGGGCAATTGACTTCCTTCGCAAACGCAACGGCGACCAGAAGGTTCTCGATCTGTGCACCGGCTCCGGCTGCGTTGCCGCCGCCATCGCCAAAAATCATCCGACCGCAACGATCGTCGCGACGGACATCTGCGAAAAGGTCCTGGCCGTCGCCGCCGACAATCTTCGCTTGCATGGGCTCGAGTCGCGAGTGCGACTCCTGGCGGGAGATCTTTTCGATCCCATCATCGCCGGTCTCGACGCAGCGCGATTCGATCTGATCGTAAGTAACCCCCCGTACGTCAGCGCCGAGGAATACGCAAAGCTCGATCGCAACGTCCGCGACTACGAACCCAAAAAAGCCCTCGACGGCGGCGCCGACGGATTGGATATCTATCGCCGTATCGCCGCGCGGGTAACGGAATTCCTTGCCGACGATGGGGCGCTTCTTCTTGAGATTGGTTACAGCCAGGCCGACGCCGTGCGAAAACTGCTGGAAACCGCGGGACTCAAAACCATCCAGATCTTCAAAGACCACGCCAAACTGGACCGAGTGGTGATGGCAAGGAAATGATTTTTACTTTTTCTTTTTGAACAGCAGAAAATACAGGACCGCCGCGATGGCGATCATCGGCATCGAAACAACCAGAAACATCCCAAATATGATGATCAGCTCATAAGGTCCGGGCATACAATCTCCTTTCGGATAACGTCAACCCAAAGAAGGATACGAAGGCAATGGAAAGGAAACAAGATCATTTTTTCTTTCGAAACGCATATAATAGAAAGAACAGAATCAATGTCATCACCAGAACTGGCATATTACAGATCGGCCAAGTCGCCAATATCGGAATATATTCATAATGCCATGGCATATTACACCTCCCGGCGATCTATTATAAACTGAAGAACGATTGGCTTGTTGTGTTTATCGCGCCGGCGAATACGTCAACGCTGAGGCCTTTGAGTTCGGCGATTTTTCGCGCGGTGTGGACGAGCATGGCCGGTTCGCACGGCCGGATATTTCGAACGGGTTCCGGGCTGATATACGGGCAGTCGGTCTCGATCATCATGCGATCCAGCGGAACTTCGGCGGCGGCCTGTCGCGCCGTGTCGCCGTTCTTGAAGGTGATAATGCCGGTGAATGACACATGCCAGCCGCGGGCGAGAATCTCGCGCGTCTGATCGATCGGCCCGCTATGGCAATGAAAGACCAGCCGCGGAATCCGGGCCGCAAATTCATCCAGGATCGCCATCGTCTCGGCGAAGGCATCACGGCTGTGAATCATCACCGGCATTCCTCGCTCTACGGCCAGTGCAAGCTGAGCGCGGAAGACCTCGACCTGCCGTGCCTGCGTGGAAAAGTTATAGTGAAAATCCAATCCCGTCTCGCCGATGGCGACGACCTTGTCGGCGCGGGCTAATTCCGAAAGCCGCGCCACATCCTCATCCGACGCCTCGGAAGCGTGATGCGGATGAATCCCAATCGCCGCCCACATTCCCTCCGTTCGTCCCGCCAGACCGATGGCCTTCTGGTCATGTTCGATGTCGGTACCGACGGTGATCCAGCGGCTGACGCCGGCGACACGACTGCGATCCAATACGGCCTCAATCGGCTCGCCCATCTCCGAATACGTCAGGTGCGTGTGCGTATCGATCAATTCCATCCGTCTCTTCCAATAAAAAAGGCAGATATCCATCTGCCCGTTATGTTTGTCGCTCAATATTTTGGTGTAAATGCCCCCGGATAATGCCGAATCTCCGGATTAGTCCCTTCGCCGAGAACGACCGCCACCACGTCGAATCGCAGAGGTTTATCCGCCAGTTGATACTTGCGGATGAAAACCTTCGCCGCCCGCGACATTCGTCTGCGCTTCAGCGGCGTTACGGCCGTTTGGGCATCCGCAAAATCTTCATTCCGCCGCGTCTTGACCTCGACGAACACCACCGCCCCGTTGGGATCGGCGGCCACCAGATCCAGTTCGCCGCCGTCGCAGCGGAAATTCCGCGTGATCGTCTGAAAGCCGCGTCGCTTCAAAAATCGCAGGGCCTGGTTCTCGCCCCACCGGCCGAGCCGTTTGGGATCGGCCAGCAACCGCCCGCGACTCCACGGCCAGACAACCATCCGCCGGATCCTTTACTTGGCGGCCGTCAGGGTGTGTTCGCTGTGGCGATGCGAAAGCTTAACGCTCTTGCCGGCCCGCTCGCGAAGATAATACAGCTTGGCCCGGCGGGTCTGACCGCTGCGAACGGCTTTAATGCTCACGACGTTCGGCGAGTGAATGGGGAAACGACGCTCCACGCCCTCTTCATCGACGATCCGGCGCACCGTAAACGTCTCGGACATGCCCTGTCCGGCCCGGGAAATGACGATACCGCTGAAAACCTGGACGCGGCTCTTGTCGCCTTCCTCGATTTTACAGCCCACTTCAACGGTGTCGCCCACTTCGAAGTACGGAATCTCGTTCTTCTTGCTCTTGCTTTCCACATGTTCCAACAATGCGTTCTTCACGATCTATACTCCTGTTTCGTCTGGTTAAGTTTGTGATTCATGATTCGGTTTCAACAGATCCGGCCGCCATTGCCGGGTTCGCTGGATCGCCTGCTCTCTTCGCCACGCTTCGATCTTCTTGTGATCGCCGCCCAGAAGAATCTCCGGAACCCGCATCCCGCGGAATTCTTCCGGCCGGGTGTATTGCGGGTATTCGAGCAATCCATCGGAAAACGATTCGTTCCGGATGGAGTTCTCGTCGCCGACGGCGCCGTCCAACAGACGGACCACCGCGTCGATCACGACCATCGCCGGCAACTCGCCGCCGCTGAGGACATAATCGCCGATGGAAATCTGCTCGGCCCCGAGGCCGACGCGTATCCGTTCGTCGAAACCCTCGTAGCGACCCGCGATCAGGATCAATCGCGGCTGACGAGCGAGTTCCTCGGCCAGCTTCTGGCTGAAGGGCTGTCCCTGCGGCGTCATCAGAATCACGCGGCCCGGATCTTCGGTCTGCGCTCGAACATGATCGAAGCACGCGAATACCGGCGACGGCATCATCACCATGCCGCTGCCCCCGCCGTAGGGCTTGTCATCGACCTTGCGATAACGGTCGGAGGCGAAATCTCTGATATTGCAAAGAGCGATCTCAACAAGTCCGGCCTGTTGCGCCCGCTTGAGAATCGAATGATTCAGCGGCGATTCGAACATCTCCGGAAACAGAGTCAGCACATCGATTCGCATTTCCGGGTTCTCCCGCCGGGTTCGATCTCGGGCGCGCCGATCGGCGGCCGATTACCCCTCGGCTTTCTGTTCCTTCGGGGCCGTCAGCGCCAGCTTCTCGGCCTTGGTGTAGGGCTTGCCGGCCTTGCGAACCAGTTCGCGCGACCGGTCGGTACGACGCTTGCGCTCCTCCATATATTTGCACGTCAATCCGTTGCGGCGGAGAATGTCGCACATCGGATCGCTCGGTATCGCTCCGCAGTCCAGCCAGTACTTGATCCGTTCCAGGTTCAATACGTACTGCTTGGAGGTGTCCTTCTCAATGGGATCATAATGCCCCAGTTTTTCCAGAACGGTTCCGTTCCGGGGGTTTCGCACGTCCATCGCGTTGATGCGAAAGAACGGACGGTGACGGCGCCCTATCCTCATCATTCTGATTCTGACTGCCATGTTACTTCCTTTCGTACCTGTATATGGAAAATTGTCGCGACAGCACGTTGCCGGTCACGACACCCGTTGGCATTCCAATGCATATCCATTCATAAAGATCGCCACAATCGCCGGATCCACCCCGGCATCGTCGGCGATCCGCCGCACCTGCGGATCCGTCAGCCGATCGGCGGCGGCTTTTTCCGCCGGCGTCATTACCGCCACGGCCTGGGCCATCTGCCGCCATTCGTCGCGGCTGGGCGATGGCAGCATCGCCAGCTCGCCGGAGCCGCGCCCGTCGGCAAACCGACTGCGAAACTGCCGACCGTACGGATCATCGACAAATCGCTCGATGCGCCGCAGATACTCGTCGATCGAAAGGCCCATGCCTATCGCCGTTTCTTTTTCTTGCGACGGTCGTCCCGTCGCCGATGGACGGGCGGGCGAAGCTTGACGCCGCCGGACATCGCGCTGAACAAATCCACCTTGCCCGACAGCAGGCTGCGAAACGCGCCCGCGCCCCCGGCGCTGAGAGTCTGCATCATCTCGCGACTCCGCCGAAACGTCTTGATCAGCGAGGCCACTTCCTGCACATCCCGACCGCAACCCCGGGCGATCCGCCGCCGTCGCGAGGAGTCGATGATATCCGGATCGCGCCGCTCTTCGGCCGTCATCGAATGAACGATCCCTTCCATCCGCCCGACTTCGCCGTCGTCGATATCCATCCCGGCGAGCTGCGACCCCATGCCGGGAATCAGCTTCAGCAGACTGCTCATGCCGCCCATTTTCTTCACCGAGCTCATCTGCTTGAGAAAATCGTCGAACCCAAAAGTGCCTTGGGCCATCTTGGCCTGCATCTTCTGGGCTTCATCCACGTCAAATTGTTC
Source organism: uncultured Pirellulales bacterium (assembly GCA_964386005.1). Taxonomy (GTDB): domain Bacteria; phylum Planctomycetota; class Phycisphaerae; order Sedimentisphaerales; family Anaerohalosphaeraceae; genus FEN-1350. The sequence goes on from CAYLSB010000001.1 coordinate 106,726, forward strand.
CTGGGCCTTCTCGACCAGCGTTACGATATCGCCCATGCCGAGAATCCGGCTGGCCATCCGGTCCGGGTGAAACTCCTCGATCTTGTCGAGTTTTTCGCCAACCCCGATAAATTTAATCGGCTTTCCCGTTACGGCCTTGACGCTCAGCGCCGCGCCGCCTCGGGCGTCGCCGTCGAGTTTGGTCAGGATCACGCCGTCCAGTTCCAACCGCTCGTTGAAGGCCTTGGCGGAATTGACCGCGTCCTGGCCGGTCATCGCGTCGCAGACCAGATAAATCTGATGCGGAGTAACCGTTTTGGCCACCTGTTCGATCTGCGCCATCATCTCTTCGTCGATGTGCAGCCGCCCGGCGGTATCGAGAAGCACCACGTCGCGCCCGGTTTCCACGGCCTTGCGAACGCCGTTCCTGGCCACCGCAACCGGATCCTTGATGCTCGTATCGCTATAGACCGGAATCTGGAGCTGTTGGCCCAGCGTAACCAACTGATCAATAGCCGCAGGTCGCTGCAAATCGCCCGCGACCATCAGCGGAAACTTGCCCTTGCCGGCGATATACTGCGCCAGCTTGCCCGCGGTGGTCGTCTTGCCGCTACCCTGAAGACCCGCCAGCATGATGATCGTCGGCCCGGGCGAGACATAATAAATCCGCGTATCCACCGGGCCCATCAGGCGGACCAGTTCATCATGAACGATCTTGACCATGACCTGGCTGGGATGCAAACTCTTGATCACTTCGGCGCCCAGCGCCGCGCTCATGCAATCCTTGCAGAATTGCTTGACGACATTGTAATTGACGTCCGCTTCGAGCAGGGCCTTGCGGACCATCGCCATCGCATCCGAGACATTCGCCTCGGTAATTCGCCCCCGGCCGGACAACGACCGAAAGATCGAATTCAATTTTTCCGTCAATGCGTCAAACACGAATTCTGCTCCATCGTTCTGCCGGCATAGACCCGGCGCAGGGACTATCCACCGAAAACTTGGGATTTTAAGGAAAAAGCCCCCCTTTTGCAAGCTGAAAACCACCATTCGCCCGATTTTTTACGGAATTTTTCTTCAGGTCTTGACTTCGACAGACCGAATCGATACTATTGGGTTTTGCTCTTTCTCATTTATGCCAATAGGCGTGTAAATGACGCCTGAAACACAGCATGGACTGTGGTTACGGGATCTTGGCGGGGCTTTTCACACCGGCCGGGTCGGCCGTCGGCGGGGTGCCGGCGAGCAGGCCCTCTCGGTTTTTGCCCAACGGAGCCAGGACAACCCGGAATAACGGAACTCGTTTATCAGGAAACACTTATGAATCCCTCTATTACGGGTATGCCTGTGCCCAGGACCCTCCGAATGACAGGCAGTCAGGTCATCGTTAACACCCTGCTCGAACTCGATGTCGATACCGTCTTTGGTTATACCGGCGCATCGGTTATGCCTCTTTTCGATGCGATGATGACCGTTTATAAACGAAAGGCAAATCGTAACGGCAATTTCCCCGGAGAGATTCCTGCCCAAACCGAATGTGCCGCCTCTTCTTCAACGAATGGATTCGAATCCGGAATTTCCTCGGAACCTGTTTATGGACCTGTGGAATTCCCAAATGAAATCCATTATACTGAAACCCCTATATATGAAGATATCAGGAGACAGCCAATGACAGAAACAAACTTGCCATCCCCGGCAAAACCCCTCCGCAAGCCGGGCAGTCAGATCATTGTGGACACGCTCGTCGAACAGGGCGTTGAAGTCATGTTCGGCTATCTGGGCGGCGTGGTCTTGCCGTTGTTCGACAAGCTCTATGACGCCCCCATCCGATTCATCATTCCCCGTCACGAGCAGGGCGGTTGCCACATGGCCGACGCGTACGCCCGTGCCACCGGCAAAGTCGGCGTCGTCGTCGCGACCTCCGGTCCCGGCGCCACGAACCTGACGACCGGACTGGCTACCGCAATGATGGACTCGATCCCGCTGGTCGCCATCACCGGCCAGGTGCGCACCGAACTGATCGGCAATGACGCCTTTCAGGAGGCCGATACCACCGGCATCACCCGGCCGATCACCAAACACAATGTCATCGTCAAGGATCCCAACCTCCTGGCCCAGACGATCCGCGAGGCCTTCTTCATAGCATCCACCGGAAGGCCCGGCCCGGTCTTGGTCGATATCCCCGTGGATATGCAGGTCACCGAGATCGAGGTCAAATCCGCCGAGCCGGTCAATCTGCCCGGCTATAAGATTCGTCCGCGCGTCCACAATCGGCAAATCGCCCTGGCTGCCGAAGCCATCAACACCGCCCAGCGCCCGGTACTTTATGTCGGCGGAGGCATCATCATCGCCAACGCGGCCGCCGAATTGAGCGAGTTGGCTCATAAGGCCAATATCCCCGTCACCATGACCCTGTTGGGTCTGGGCAGTATCGATCAGGGCAGCGAGCTATCCCTGGATATGCTCGGTATGCACGGATCGGCCTATGCCAATTATGCCGTTCAGGAAAGCGATCTGCTCATCGCCATCGGCGCCAGGTTTGATGACCGCGTCACCGGAAAGCTCAAGACCTTCGCGTCCAAAGCAAAAATCATTCATATCGATATCGATCCGGCCAGCATCGCCAAAAATCTGCCCGCGGATATCCCCGTCGTCGGCGATGCCAAAGAAACCCTGATCGAGCTTATCCGCGAGGTGCAGCCGCGCGACCGCAAAGAATGGTTCGACCGGATCGCCGAATGGAAGAAAAAATATCCCTTCCGCTATGACAAACGAGTCCATACGATCAAACCGCAGTACGTCATCGAAGAGATCCTTCGTCAGACTCACGGCGACGCGACCATCGTCACCGGCGTCGGTCAGCACCAGATGTGGACCGCCCAGTTCTATCGCTTCAAACGTCCGCGGCAGTTCATCACCTCCGGCGGACTCGGCACGATGGGCTTCGGTCTGCCCGCCGCCATCGGCGCCCAGGTAGCATTGCCGGGCCAAACCGTCATCGACATCGACGGCGACAGCAGTTTCAATATGACCATGGCCGAGTTGTGCACCGCGGTGCAGTATGAACTTCCCATTAAAGTCTGTATTATCAACAATGGGTATATGGGCATGGTCCGTCAGTGGCAGCAGCTCTTCTACGGCAAGCGCTATTCCTGCAGCTCGCTGAAGAATCCCGACTTCGCCACGGTGGCACGGGCCTTCGGAGCCGTCGGCATGACCGTCACCGAGAAAAAAGAGGTTCCCGACGCGATCGCCAACATGCTCGCCGAAAAACAACCCTGCGTGGTGGACTTCCACGTCGAACGCGAGGAGAACGTCTGGCCGATGGTGCCCGCCGGCAAGAGTCTGCATGAGATGCACGGGCTCGATATTTTCGAAAGCATGGCCTGATCCCCCGCGGACGGCCTTGGAATACAGGAGACTTTCAATGAAACACATACTCAGCGCACTGGTGCTCAACCGTCCCGGCGTTCTGGCCCACGTCGCCGGAATGTTCGCCGCACGGGCTTTCAACATCGACTCGCTTACGGTCGGTCGTACCGACGACGCCGAACTGAGCCGGATGACCATCGTCGTCATCGGCGACGATCGCGTCGTCGAACAGGTCCGCAAACAACTGGCCAAGATCGTCTCGGTCGTCAAGGTCCAGGACTTCGCCGGCCAGGATGTCGTCGCTCGCGACCTGATGCTGATCTCGGTGACCTCCCCGCCGGAAAAACGACCGGAAATTCTGGCTTTGATCGAGATGTTCAACGCAAAAGTTGTGGACATCGGCCCGAAATTTGTTATGGTAGAGGTTTGCGGTCCGGAAACGAAGATCGAGGCGTTTATCGATGCCGCCCGGCCGTATGGAATCCGGAATGTCGTGCGCACCGGTACCGTGGCCATGGCCCGGTACAATCGTTCGCAGGCAGAATAAGAAACCTTTTGAATCTCGAGGATAACTATGGCAACGATCTATTATGAAAAAGACGCGCCCCTGGACGCCCTTCGCGGCAAGAAAGTCGCCGTCGTCGGCTACGGCAGCCAGGGCCATGCCCACAGTCAGAATCTCCGCGACAGCGGCATCGAGGTCTCCGTCGCCGAACTGCCCAATACCCCCAATGACAAAATCGCACGCGAACACGGATTCGTCCCCACCGACATCAAGACCGCCATCGCCGGAGCCGCCCTGATCATCATCACCCTGCCCGACCAGGTTCAGGCCAAGGTGTATAAGGCCGAGATCGAACCGAACCTCAAGGCCGGCCAGACGCTGGGCTTTTGTCACGGCTTCAATATCCACTTCAAGTACATCGTTCCGCCGAAAGACATCAACGTTGTTATGATCGCGCCCAAGGGTCCCGGCCATCTCGTCCGCAGTGAATTCGTCAAGGGCGGCGGCGTACCCTGCCTTGTGGCCGTCCAGCAGGATGCCGACGGCAAAGCCAAAGCGATCGCGCTGGCCTGGGGCAACGGCATCGGCGGCGCCCGCGCCGGCATCCTCGAAACCACCTACAAGGAAGAAACCGAAACCGACCTCTTCGGCGAACAGGTCGTTCTCTGCGGCGGTTTGTCGGCGCTGATCAAGGCGGGATTCGAAACCCTCGTCGCCGCCGGATATCAGCCGGAAGTCGCCTACTTCGAATGTATGCACGAAGTCAAGCTCATCGTCGATCTGCTGTATCAGGGCGGCCTGAGCTATATGAGATACAGTATCTCCGACACCGCCGAATACGGCGACCTTTCGCGGGGATCCCGCATCATCACCGAGCAGACCCGCGCCGAAATGAAAAAAATTCTCGGCGAAATCACTTCCGGCGCCTTCGCCAAGGAATGGGTCGCCGAATACCAGGGCGGACTCAAGAAATTCAACGAGCTGTACCAGAAAGACTACAACTGCCAGCTCGAACAGGTCGGCCGCAAACTTCGCAAAATGATGAAGTGGATCAACGCCAAGGAAATCTGATCGCTCGCCGGATCCTGCGCGGAGGGACCCGATCCGTCGGGACCGAGATTCGGACGCGAAAGCCGTACATATGAAAAACGAAAGGGCACCGCAGTGAAGACCAATGGATTATGGATGATCACGGCAATGGGACTTTGTCTGGCGGCGGGGTGCCAGACTTCGTACGACGCCGACAAGGACATCTTCGATCGTTTCTACCTGACCAACCTCCGGCATACGACCTCGTCCGACCTTCTGCCCGTGATCCAGAAACCGGACCGCGAGCTGCTCGGCCAGAATTCCAACGTCATCGCCTCGTTCGGCGACGACCATGACGGCCTGATGTCCTGGTTTAACATGGTCGTCTTCGATGACCAAAACCTCACCGCCGCCCGAAAGTATGCCTTCCTCATCGACGAGAAAACCCATTCGTTCTATATCATGAAGGCCCCGCAGAAACTCCGCATCGATGCGCAGGCCGTCGTCGATCCGATGGTCCTGGCAGGGCCTTATGCCGATGACAACGCCCGGCGAATCGCCGTCCTCCAGTGGCTCGGCAAACAATTCGCCTCCGACAGCCGAAAGGTCGCCGGCTCCGGCCAGATCCTGTCGAACTCCGCCATGGTCGTCCGCCAGGCCCTGACCGGCATCCTGGACCTGATGACAGCCAATCCCGCTCAGGCCGCTGGATTGTCCGAATACGATGGCGTCAAATTCGATCACATGAATCTCGGCCCCGGCCATATCCGAATGCTCATCGAGGATGACATTGTCAAACTCAAGATCAAAGCCGGCAAAGATTCCGCCGGTTTTCAAACGCAGCCCGATGTCATTAATATGTAATCGCAGGGATAACGGAGGTAAACATCAGAGGGCGGATTTCTCAACCCGCCCTTTTTCGTTGCGCCCAAGACGAATGCCGGGGGGATTGGATGGAAGAAAAAATGAAAGGCGGGCATCGGAACCCGCCTTTTTGCTTGCATCAAAGAAGGAAATCGCGACCCGAGGATATGGAATGTCTTCTTTTGCTATCCTCGAAATCCTCTATTCGAAATCCTGAAATTACTTCGTTTCCCCTTCGGCGCTCTTGGGCGGGATCGTTACCGTCTTCGGAGCCGAGCCGGGCGCCGCGCCCATCGTCGGGGGTTCCTCGACCTTGAACTCTTCGAGCTTTTCGATCTTGGCCGCTTCGCGCATCTTCGTGCGATACGTGTTCCAGAATTCCTGACGCTTCCTGTTCTTCTGGTTGGCGACGATCATCTCTTTGACCTCGTCAAACTTCCGGGTCTCCGCCTCCTTGCGACCGGTCACCTTGATGATGTGATATCCGAACTGCGTCTCCACGATCTCGCTGATATCGCCGATCTTCATCGCAAAGGCCGCGCTGGAAAATTCCGGCACCATCTGCTCTTTGGGGAAATAACCCAAATCGCCCCCGCGTTCTTTCGACGGACACGTCGAATGCTCCTTGGCCAGCGCCGCGAAATCGCCGCCCGCCTTGACCAGCTTGAGCACTTCGTCGGCCTTGGCCTTCGCCGCCGCCTTGGCCGTATCGTCCATATCCTTGCTGCCCAGCAGGATATGGCTGGCCTGGACCTGTTCCGGCTGACTGAACTGAGGGAGGTTGTCGTCATAAAACTTCTTGGCCTCCTCGTCGGTTACGGTCTTTTCCGCGTCGCTCATCTCCATTTCCAACAGCTTATCCAGACCCATGCTCAGCCGGATCTCCTTGCGGAATTCGTCCATGTTCACGCTGATCGCGGCCATTTCGCCTTCCAATTCCTTGATGGTCTTGCCGCGCCCCTTGGCGATCTCCTCCAAACGCACATCGATCTGCTCGTCCGTCGTCTGGATCTTCTTGGCTTTGATCTGCTGTTCGGCCAATTCCTTATCAATCAGCATTTCCGCCCCCTGCGCACGCAGTCGTTGCTTCATGTTCTCCAGGGCTGACGGGGGTAACTGGGCTCCCATGGGTCCCAGTTGCGCAAGCTGCATCTTGGCCCGCTGTTCGACGACCTTCTCCAGCGCCATTCGTCGAATCTCAATGCCGTTGACCCGGGCGATTACGGTATCCTTGATCGGTTCGGCCGGCTTGACGGTTTCCGCAGGCCTGGGCGTCGGAATCACGGGCCTGGGTGCCTCGGCGGGTACGGCGGGTTTGGACGTTTCGACCGGTTGGATCTCGGCGGGTTTGGCGACGACCGGAGCGACCGGCTGGGGCTTGACCGCCTCTTCGGTTTTCTTTTTCGAAGCGTCGCTTCGGCCCATTCCAAACACGCAGGCCGCCGAAAACGCGATGACCATGAACGATAACCGCAGGACTGTCTTCATCGAAATTCCTTTCATCGGATTCTGGATTCTTATTTTGAACACAAAAAGTCGATTATACCAAAAGGTTTGGATGCAAGTCAAATACAATTCACGACCGCTACGAACAAAAAACGTTCCGATTTCCATTCCATACGGGTTTTTGTTTGTCCCCGGCCGCGCGCGTGATATGATACGTCGATACGTTGGACAAAAACCTGTTCCATCATCAGGAAATCGCCATGCTGCTTGAAGTGCGGAATGTCAGCAAAAGTTTTCAAACCCCCGGCGGTATTCCGCGGGATGTCCTGCGGAATGTCAATCTGTCGGTCGATGCCGGCGGTCGGCTCGCCGTCGTCGGCCCTTCCGGCAGCGGCAAAAGCACCCTGCTCAATCTCATCGGAGCCCTCGACCGTCCCGACCGCGGTGCCATCTGGATCGAGGATCGTTCGCTAACCGATCTCGATGATTCCGAACTGGCGCGCCTTCGCAACCGCAAAATCGGATTTGTCTTCCAATTGCATCATCTTTTGCCACAATGTACTGTTCTGGAAAATGTCCTGATCCCCGCCCTGGCCGACGGCCCTTCCCCCGCCGACGCCGTCCACCGGGCCCGCGAACTTCTCCACACCGTCGGCCTGGCGGAGTACGAAGACCACAGGCCCGGCCAGCTCAGCGGCGGCCAGCGCCAGCGCGTCGCCGTCGTCCGCGCCCTGATCAACGAGCCGAAAATCCTGCTGGCCGACGAACCCACCGGATCGCTCGACGCCGCCACCGCCGACCAGCTCGCCGATCTGCTCGTTCAGGTGGGCCGCGACGAAAACCTTGCGATGATCGTCGCAACCCACTCGAAACGTCTCGCCGAACGAATGGAAAAAATCTACCGCCTCGATAACGGCGCTCTTACGGATATCACAGACCTTCCATGAACCTGATCCGCCTGATCCATCGCAACCTCGCCTTCTATCGCCGTACCGGCCTCGGCGTTTTGCTCGCCGCCGCTCTCGGCGCCGCGGTTCTTACGGGCGCCCTGTTCGTCGGCGACAGCGTCCGATACAGTCTGGCCCGACGTGCCGAGCTGCGCCTTGGCCGTATCCAATACGCCCTCATTGGCGGCGACCGTTTCGTCCGTCGACAACTGGCGGACGATCTGTCCGCCCGTATCGCTTCGCCCGTCGCTCCCGCGATTATCCTCTCCGCGGCCGTCGTCAATCCCGACACCGATCAGCGCGTCAATCAGGTCCAGGTCATCGGCATCGACGACCGCTTCTTCGCCCTTGGCCCTCCATCGGCTCATCCTCTCGGCCTTTCCGCCGATCAGTCCATCGCCGGCGCCGCGCTGGCCCGCCGACTCAACATCAAACCCGGCGCCGATCTCGTCGTCCGCGCCGCCAAACCCGGCTTGCTCCCGCGCGATGTCGCGCTATCCGGCGACGAAGACGCTTCCATCGCCTTCCGCATTCCCGTTGCCAAGATCGCCGATGACGATCGGTTCGGCGGTTTCAATCTCTTCGCCAATCAGACTCCGCCGATGAACCTCTTTGTCCCGCTGAATCTCCTGGCCGAAACAATCGAACGTCCCGATTCCGTCAATGTTCTGCTCATCGCCGCCGGATTTCCCGCCGACCAACTCCGCACGGCCCTGAATCAATCCGTTCGTCCGGAAGATCTCGGTCTTGATCTTCGCACCCTGCCCTCGCAATCGATCGAGCTTCGCAGCCGCCGCGTCTTTCTCGAACCGGCTCTTTCCGCCGCCGCCCTCAAGACCGGTCGCGATCCCGCCGCCGTGTTCACCTACTTCGTCAACGACATCCGACTCGGCGACCGGGCGACGCCCTATTCGATCGTCTCGGCCGTTGCGCCCGTCGCGCCTTTTGCCGATGTGTTGCCTGCTGATTTTCCCGCCGACGGCATTGTCGTCAACCAGTGGCTCGCCGACGATCTTTCCGCCAACGTCGGCGATTCGATCACGCTCCGATATTTTCTCGTCGATGAATCCCGCCGCTTGGTCGAAACCGAATCGCAATTCAAGATTGCCAAAATCATCCCCATCGACAATCCCGCCATTACTCGCGACCTCATGCCCGATTTCCCCGGCCTGGCCGACGTCGAAAACTGCCGCGAGTGGAAACCGGGCATCCCGATCCAACTCGACCGCATCCGCGAAAAGGATGAAAAATACTGGGACGATTTCCGAGGAACGCCCAAGGCGATTCTTCCGCTTTCCGTCGGGCAGAAAATCTGGCAAAACCGCTTCGGCGATCTCACCGCCGTCCGCTGGCCCGCCGTTGACAACACGCCCGAACAGATCGCCGCCGAGATTCTTTCCAGCGTCGATCCCGCCGATGCCGGACTGACCATCCAGCCCATCCGCCGGATGGCCGACCGCGCCAAATCCGGCAGCTCCGATTTCGCGGGGCTCTTTCTCGGCCTGAGTTTCTTCCTCATCGCTTCGGCGATCATCCTCATCGCCCTGATCTTTTCGCTCGGTCTTCAGCAGCGGTTCGCCGAAGCCGGAATCCTGCTGTCCATCGGCTGGCCCGCCAAAAAAGTCCGCCGTGTTTTTCTCGCTGAAGCGGCCGTTCTCGCGATCGGAGGCGCCTTGCTGGGTGTCATCGCGGCGCTGGGCTACACCTTCCTGATGATCCGCGCCTTGGAAACCATCTGGTCCGGCGCCGTCGCCGGCAGTTCGCTGTGGTTTCATGCGACCCTTCGTTCTCTATTTCTTGGCTCCGGAATTTCGTCTATGGTTTCCCTGGCCTCGATCGTGCTGACCCTTCGGAAACCCCTGCGTCGTCCCGCCCGCGAATTGCTCGCCGGTTCATTTGAGATTGTCTCGTCAGGTTCTCGACCCGGCCGGATAGCCGCCTGGATCGGCGGAGGATGCGCCATCGTCGGAATTCTGTCGCTGATCGTCGGACTGGCCAATCCCAATCCCGGCCTGTTCTTCGCTACCGGCTCGCTCCTGCTGATCGCCGCCCTGGCCCTGGCCAATCGATGGCTGGCCTGGACGCACGATAAACACGTCTTTCTGTCTCGACTTTCTCAATTGGCTCGCCGCAACGCCACCCGCCGCAAAATCCGCTCGCTGGCCGTCATGATCCTGTTGGCCGTCGGTGTCTTTCTCGTCGTCGCCGTCGGGGCCAACCGAAAAAATCCGCTGGCTTCCGCGCGCCAGCGCTCCAGCGGTACCGGCGGCTTTGCCCTCTTCGCCCAATCGACAATCGACCTGACCCGCAATCCAGCGACCGCCGAGGGTATCGCCTTCTATAATCTCGACGCCGCCGCGATGAAAGATGTCGCCATCGTCCCAATGCGCGTCCGCGAAGGCGACGATGCAAGCTGCCTCAACCTCAACCGTGCCCAGCAACCGCGAATCTGCGGGGTCGATCCGAAACGATTTAAAGACCTCGTCAAGGAAGAACATCCGGGTCCCTTCCGTTTCAAAAAACAAGGGGCTTCGTGGTTCGCTCTCGAACAAAATCTCCCTGGAAATTCGATCCCCGCCGTCGGCGACTATGCCACCGTCTATTGGGCCCTTGGAAAACGCATGGGCGATGAAATGGAGTTAACCGATGACAATGGAAAGATTTTCCGGCTTCGAATCGTCGGCATGCTGCAAAACTCGATCCTGCAGGGCGGCCTGATTATTTCCGAGACCGACTTCATCCGCCGCTTTCCCTCGATCGGGGGATATAAAACGTTCCTCATTGACGCGCCAACCGACCGTCAAGCCATCGTCTCCGATGCCATGGCGCGCGGCCTCCGCGACTACGGCCTGGAAATCCAGCCCGCCGCCGATCGTCTGGCGATGTTTGCCGCCGTCGAAAACACCTATCTGTCGATCTTTGCTCTGCTGGGCGGAATGGGCCTGATCGTCGGCACCATCGGTCTGGCCTTCGTCCTTCGCGTCAATGTCCTCCAGCGGGCGGGCGAGCTGGCCATGATGCGGGCCGTGGGCTTTAGCCGTTCCCGTTTGCACGCATTGCTGATCCGTGAACATTTCCTGTTGGTCATCCTCGGGGTCGTGATCGGCGCGGTCTGTGGTTTCGTCGCCGTGCTCCCGGCCGTGATGACCGCCGGAAATCAGATTCCCGCCGGCATGCTCATCGCGCTGATCGTCGCCATCGCCGTATGCGGCCTGCTGTGCGTCCGCGCCGCCGCAAGCGCGGCCCTCCGCGGCGATCTCATCGACGCCCTGCGAAATGAATAACGAATGATCAACCTCATGAACGATCCAAATCCATCAACGATCCAACTCCACTACGGCCAGGCCTTCATCAACCTAACCATCCCTCCATCCAACATCGCCCGCATCCTCCGCCCAAAAAGGTGTCAGACACCTTTTTTGGGATTTCCCATTTTTCCCGCTTTTACTAAAAAAGGTGTCAGACACCTTTTTCTTGTCGCCGATGCGACGCGCGATATGCCGCCGGATGATCTCTTGCCACAATTGATCTCTGAACTGCGGGACTGCCCCGTTCGATTCCTCATTTGCACCGGCACGCACAGCGCGACGACGCCCGCCAACCTTCGGCTTGCCGAACACATCCGCACATTGGCCCGCGCCGCCGGTTTATCCGATCCCGTCGTCGCCATCCATGACGGCAGAAGCCCCGATCTCATCGACGCCGGTTCCACCGCCTTCGGCACGCCCATCCGCTACAATCCGCTGTTGCGCGAGGCAGACGCATTTGTAGTATTATCCGATGTAAAACATCATTATTTCGCCGGCTACTCCAATCCCGTCAAGTATTTCGTCCCCGGCGCCTGCGGCTTGTCCACCGCCGAGAAAAATCATTCGCTCGCCCTCGACGATCGCTCCACCTACGGCCGTCATCCCTGGCACAGCGATCCCGCCCGCCGCGACAATCCCCTCGCCGCCGATCAGCTCGAGGCCATGACCCGCATCGTCGGCGATCGTCCCGTCTTCGCGCTGGCCACCGTCAGCAGTTCCGGCCGTATCCAGTTCGCCGACTTCGGCCCCGCACATCAGGCCTCCGCCGCCGCTTTCGACTTCGTCGACCGCCACAACGCCCACACGGTCGAGCCGACCGACCGCCTCATCGTCTCGCCCGGGGGACTGCCCAACGATATCGATCTCTACATCGCCCAGCGGGCCCTGGAGCTGACCCAATGCGCCGTCTCCGACGGCGGCGAGATTCTCTTCCTGGCCGCCTGCCCCGGCGGCGTCGGCGAGCCGCATACCCTCGACGAGTTTTACCGCGCCCTCACCCGGCCGCTCGACGCCATCCTCGAATCCGCGCCCAAACCCTACCGCCTCTTTTCCCACAAACCCGTCAAGTTCGCCCGCATGATCCGACGCCTGCGCCGCATCTGGATGCACACCCAAATCTCCGCCGAGCCAATCGCCGCTATGCATCTATTTGCTACCGACAATCCACAGATTGTCGTTAATCGCTGGCTTGCCGAAAACCCCGATACGAAAATCACCGTCATCGACGGCGCCAACAAACTCGCCCTCTATTCAAAAAGCTGATCAATACGCCCTTCCGCGTGTGGGTTCGCCGCCGGACTGGCCGACGAAGAAATAGCGCAGCGCGTCAATCGGGTGGTCGTAGACGCCGTCCTTGACCGGCAGTTCCGAACCCGGCTTGCCCGTTCCCGCCTCGGGATAGTGATAACACTGCATCGCCTCGATCAGCCGCACGCATCGCGGATCGATCCGCAACCGGCTCCGCCCGTCGCCCGATCGCAAGTGCATCCGAATTCGCGCGATGCCATCCAGGATCTGGCTCGGCCGATGCCGCGTAATGATCCCCATCTCTGCCAGTTCGCGGACCGGGCTGGTCCCCGTCACGTCATTGCGCCCCGCCCCGGCCGGATCGCAATACGTCGCCGCCACGCGCTCCTCCGTGCACGGCGTGCGCTGCCGCATCTGCTCGGCATGTACCGCGATTGTCGCGCGCCTCCGTACGTATTCATCCAGCACCCGCACCGCGCCCTCGCGATCCACCTGAATCCACAAACACACAAACGGATTGACGAATCCGAAATCAATCGCCCGATACAGCGGCAGGTTCGGATCGTATGCCATCGCCGCGATGTGTTCGCCCGGTTCGAACTCCTCGAACACCACGTTCCTCCGCGACGGACGGATGCACAGCATCTCGCTCTCGAAATCCGCGCGGCTCGTCCGGTACATCTGACTAATGACATCGTCGATCCGGATATACCCGTTCGCCCGTTTGGCCTTGCCCTGGCAGTAACCATCCAGCGGACATCGCGAGCACTCGCGCCCTTCGCATCGCTCGATCGTCTCCCAGATGCACCATCGGAAGATCGGAGTGCCCGCGACCCGCGCCCGTTCGACCACCGTCTGCATCAAGCCGAACGGTTCGTGCAGCGTGCTGGCCGCTTCCGTCGCCGCAAGCAAGCTCGCCGAACTCTTCGTGCTGAACTGCGCCGCCGACCAGACGCTCTCGCTGAAGAGCTCCACCTCGTCGCATCGCAGCTTGTGCACATGTAGCCCGCGCACGCCTCGGCTGGATTGCGCCAGGATCTTCACGCCGCTGCCGTTATCGAATCGAAAACCGCCGCGGCGAATCTCGCCGGCAACCTTCTGCAGAAACGGGCCCCGCACAAATTCCGTAAGGTACTCATACACCCGCGACGATTGCTCCAGCGATCCGCCGAGAATCCTCACCTGGCAGCCCGGCTTGAACCAGCAGTCCAGCAGCGTCGCCGCCGCGGCCAGTTGGGTTTTGCCTCCGCCGCGATTGGCCCAGATGACGGCGTCGCCGTTGATCCGCCGCGCCTGCGCAAAATCGCCCGCGAAGGCGTGCCACAGATAATCCATCGGACTGCTGTGGCCGGGACACACCGCGCAATCGGGCACCGTGATCTTGAGATGTTTTTTGATCCACTCGCCCAGCTCCTGTCTCGTCTGCGGCCGATGCCGAATCCACAGCGCATCCCTCGCCGGAGAAGTGACCGCTCTCGGTCTGATCCTCGGCTTCTTTTTTGGTGTTTGTACCCCCGCTTTTGCGCCTTTACGGCTCTTCGAAATAACCACGCCGCCTCCGTTGTTTCTCCTCGCTCCCATACTCTCCTCCATTTCTCTTTGCTGGTTAAAAATCCCTCACGTCATTCCGGTACAGTCCGGAATCCAGATGTAGCGCAACCGTCCTCGGTTGTGAATATTACCCATCCCGCGTACGCGGAATTCCATAATTTTGCTCTTTGGGAGAAAAAGGTGTCGAAGAAAATGGTGTCAGACACCCTCCACGAAAGCTATCAATTAGCGGATCGATTTACCTCCAAGGTGTCTGACACCTTTTTCTTCCGGGTTTCACCCGCGGCTATTCGGATTTGACCCCTTCGGGGTCTATTATTTTTTCTTTCTCGCTCCCGGCAAAATCCCCATCGCCCCCAGTACAGCTCCCACCAATCCACTTAACAATGAACCTCCTATGAGTATCCCGAAAAAGACTCCCGTCATTTGATCCATGATTTGGTCGTCGTGGGTGATCTTCAATAATTCCGTCACAACCGCGACACTAAAACCTGCAGAAACCAAGAATATTGCCGTAAGGACGAAGAATATCGTACCCCAAATAATTCCAAACACCAGTTGCCGGGCCGGCGAAATCGGCTCACGATCAAGACTGACCTTCCGCTCCATGTCGCCTCTCGTCCTTTTTCATTTTTTCTCGGTACATTCCGGCAAGGGATTCGGTTCATTCCGAATCCGCACGGAAGATACGATATCCTTTTGTTCCTCCTGAATCAATAATGACTAGTAGAAAAAGGTGTCTGACACCTTGGAGGTAAATCGATCCGTCAATTGATAACTTTCGTGGAGGGTGTCTGACACCTTTTTCTTCTCCGTGGATACGATTTCCTCCGGGCGTCTCTGCGTGAGGAAGAAATGGAAAATCGGAAATGAAAAGAAGGTATCCGCCTTCGGTGACGCCAAGGCGGATACCCCGATCAACCCTCTACTCCTCCAGACGAAATTCTCGGTTCGAAAAATCCCGTAAGGGAGTAAGACCGGCTACACATGAATAGCCATTATTTTAGATATTTTATATTTAATATTTTATTTTCGAAACTTACCACTTGTACGGATTTTCGCATCCGGGCTGCTGCGGGTCGTAGCATCGCACCCAGTCGGCCGCGATCATCGCGAAATCTTCCAGATCGACGCGGCAATCCTGATTCAGGTCCGTCGCCAGCACCTTTCCCAGCGCGATCGTTTCGGCGCAGGTCGGGCTGGTCGCCGTGACGACCATCTCGTCAAAGATGCTGCCGTCCAGGCCGGCGATGCCGTCGTTGACCGTAACGTGGAACGTATAAACGCCCTGTCGGTTGAACTTCACCGTCGGCTTTTCCACGTCGGCTCCGGAGATAAACTCCACGCCGCCTTCGGGACCGACCACCAACCACTCATAATTCAGCGCGTCGCCGTTGATATCCGTACCGACCGCATCGATCACGATCGAATCGGTATCGGTCAAAATCAACGAAACGTCCGGACCGGCGTTGATTCGCGGGATCACGTTCTGACCCAGCTTGGCCAGGTTCACCACGTCGTCGGCGGTGATCGCGTAACTATACAGCCGAACGTCGTCGATGATGCCGTTCCAGCCGCGACCCGTCTGGTTGTCGCCGCGGTTGCCGATCATCACGATATGCGTCGGATCCAGATCCTCGTTGATCGGCCCGGAAACATCCATGAAGCTGTTGACCTGACCATCGACATACACCGTCACGCGATTGCCGTCGTAGGTCGCCGCCACATGATGCCAATACCCGTCGTTGACGTTAGCCGTGCCCGCCAGCGATTCCTGCACGCCGCTCAGATGCAGCGTCACATCGTTGGTGTTCTGCCGCCGTGCGAACCGCCACGTCGTGTTCCATTTACCGATGATCGACTCCCAGTCGTTGACGAATGTGTTGACCTTGATCCACGCCGAGGTCGTGATTTCCCACCGCAGTCGTCCCACATTCGGATCCGGAATCTGGACGAAGGAACTGCCGTAGAATTCCAGCGCGTTGTTACCCACCCAGCCGGAAACCCAGTTGGGATCTTTGCCGCCGGATATCGCCCCCAGAAGTCCATCGCCGATGGGACCGGCGCTGTTGGCGGCCGTGGTCCCCGTGCCTTCCTCGAATGCCCAGTGACCGATCAACACATCGTCGATCGCCGGATCCTTCACGCGAACGCGAACAACATCGCTGGAGGTCTTGCCCTGTTGAGCGACATTGTTGGGATCGTAATCCCACACCTGGATCTGAAACTCATATACGCCCCGCTCGGTAAACTGCACGGTCGCATTGGCCGTCTCGTGGTCCGAAATCGTCACCGCCGCGGGACCGCTCACTTTGTCCCAGTGATAGACAATCATCCCGTAGGGATCGCCGTCATCGGCCGCCGTGGCGATTAATTGCGCCGTCGCTACTCCGCCTTCCAGCTTCACCGCCAGATCCTTGCCGGCGCTGACCTGCGGCATCGAATTGTAATTGATGGGTCCCAGATATCGCTCCAGGGCATTGACGAAAATCTGCTCGCCCGCCGCATTCAGATTGTATGCGCCCCACCGGCCTTGCGGGGTGTCCACTTCCTGCGTCCCCGCCTGGAAAAACATCCTCGGCCCGCCGACCATCACATTCGGCGTGGAAGAATAAAACGGTTTTCCGGCATCCCACTCGGCAATCATGATGTACCCATTATCCGGCCGAACCGCCAGAACCCGACCGTTGCCCGCATCGGTGGTTTGGATAAAACTGCAATGGGACGCCGGCTGAATATCCGAACGATACCAAACGACATCGTTGGTGGCATTCAGCAGGACATTGGCGAACAACGGATCGCTCGGATCCGATGCTCGGATCTGATAGTACGACTGTCGTGCCGTAATCCCCGTCGTGTTGAACCACCGGGAGTTTCCGCTCCGGGCCCCGTAGGCGCTCATAATCATCAGCGGCTTGGTAATCCCGCCCCACTGTGCCCGCTCCGTGTCGTCCGTGGCATACCCGCCGCTGCTGCAATCGCGGCTCATAATAATCATATCCGCCGCCTCCAGAGTCGCCAGTTTCGTCGCGTCCAGCGTCTGCCAATACCCCGTTCCCGCCGCGGTACCCTTGGTGTAATCCACCGTAAAACCCAGCGAGGTCAGAAAATCCGCCCATCCCTGATCGTCCGGTCTCCAGTCGGGCGCTGCAGGATCGTCCGTAAGATCAGTATTGTGGGCATCCGATACCCAGATGATCTTTTTCTGGGCATTGGCCGTGCCCAGCCCGACAACACACAACAACATCATCACAAAAATCCTCTTCGTTTTCATCGGCCTCTCCATTCAAAAAAATAATTTGGTTGAATCGTTATCGCCCGCGAAAGCTGATTCTTCGGGGATTATCCACGGTATGTCATGAGCCCATGATCCGGTTTGCCTTCATGATTCGATCTACCCGCTCCGTTATTTTCCGTATGAAAATCGCTTTCTTAACAGCGCACAAACCCTCTCCACAGGCGCTTATTATAGGATTTTCCCGCCGTCAAGTCAAGACCAATTATCTGGTTCCGAGAAACGTCGATATCCGCTGAATTGTATCGGATTTTCCCTGTTCCGTCATGTCATTCCGGCGAAGGCCGGAATCCTTTGATCGAACAACGATCCCGGGGGGGGTGGCAGCCACCGACCGAAGGGAGGTGGATGCCGGACAAAAACAGGGGTCGAACCCTTTAATGCGTCTGAGGGTTTGACCCCTTTTTTGATCCATGTCATGCCGGCGAAAGCCGGTATCCATTCCGTTTTTATATTTTAGTTTATCTTATTCCATATTATTTAGAATTTAGAATTTTGTGCCTGGAATTTTTTATCGCGTATCCACCAGCCAATCCTCCGCCAGGATCGCAAAATCCCGGAAGTTCACCACGCAGTCCCGGTTAATATCTCCCCGAACGCACGCCGGGCATCCCTTGAAACGGATATCCCAGCCGTACCCGGTATTTTCTCCCGTTCCAAACGTTCGCATGATATAGGCCAGTTCCGTGCCAATACCGTTATATCCCCTCATATCCAACTCGAAATGCGTAAACTCCGGCAATTCCGGCAAAACCGGCTTATAGGATGTGTCGGAAAGGAGCATATTCATAACCGACGCTTCAAATCCATATCCGCCCGGATGCTCCGAATCGCGGTAGATATCGAGCTTGAAACGATAATTCACCACATCCGGCGACGCGGCCCAGGAAAATCCCAATCCCGGACAAATCCATGGGGTTCGATCCGCGAAGATCCAGCCATTATCCAGCGGCTCCAGCAGATGAATAATCTGTTCCACGGGAAGACCATAGTCCATGGTCTCTACGTTCGACAGCAAACGCAGGTCCAGGTTATGACTGACGATATAATTCCCTCCAAGCCGATCCGTCTGTCCCGCTACCCGGAAAAGTACTTCCAGATACAGATTCGAATCCGGCAATCCGGAAAACAGATAATGTCCCGTCTGCGAATTGTACCAGAAAAAGATATCATCCCGATTCTCGCCGCTCACCCGATCTCGATACCACGCCCTGAACAAAGGAACGCTTGTGTAGTTCGAAAGCGGATTGTCATTGTACAAAACCGTCCCCGCCAGATATCGTCCCTCGGCCACATCGAACGCCAGCGCCGCCGACAGGTTGTTCCTCTCACTGGCCTCGTCGATGAGATCATCCGGATCCACCTTCACGCGAAGCGAATACACCCCCACCGGCCAGCTTGACGAATGACCCACCGCAAAACTATGCGTCGCCGTCTGTCCCGGATACAGCGGCGCCGAATACGCAATAGTAAAATATCCGCCGGTGGTAAAGGTTTGACCGTTCCGCGTGCATCCCGACAACCCCGCCCGCAGCGTTCCCGATTGAAGAATCCCGGGTCCCACGTTCTTGACCGTAACCGTCACCCACGTCCACGGCGATTCCTGATACACCACCACCGACTTGGGAATCGTTATCGCGCTGACAATCAGATCCGGAAGGGGCGCGCCGCTGCCTTCGCGGCAATAATAATCGTCTGTTTCGAAATCCTGCCGTCCATCTTCGGGCGTAAAATCCACGAATTGATGCACATGCAGGGAGTTGGCGCTGATCAGCTTGATCGTCAGCGTATTCACCTTGAATCCAAAGTTATATACGGCCGTGAAGCTGTCGCCTAACAGCAAAGAAATTGGAACACTGACCGTCCCCCAGTCGCAATCCTCCGGAGTACATTTTCCCCAGGCGTGGACTGTGAAGAAGGCCTTGGAAGTCCCGATCTCGATCCGCGTGATGCCTCCCGTGTTGGAATCGATATTCACCCAGTTTCCCACAAACTCCGACGCCGAAGCCGCCTGCGCCATCCCCGCCGCAAGCGTCATGGCTGCCGCCACCCGTACGATCGTTTTCATAATCTTTCCCTTTCCTTTCGTGAATTGTCTTTCTCGACCCGCCTCGTTTCAATCGTCGATATCTTTTGAATCCCAATATTTAATAGTCGATTTATCGTGTATCCACCAGCCACTCTCCCGCCAGGATCATCAGGTCCGCCAAATCCACCCGGCAATCTTGGTTGACATCCCCCGGAACGCACGACGGACAGACCTTGAATTCATAACTGCCTCTTGATCCTCCATCCTGGTACATCTGTCTGTAGTAACTCAGGTTGGCCCCATCGGCGGCAAAGGCCCCGATCATGATGTCATAATACATCCACTCCCCCAACGCCGGCAGTTTCGGCAACACATACGAGGTCTCCGGAATACGGGTGAAGATCAATTGATCCACGATGCCCTCTCCATTCGGATGGTCTTTATCGCGCCGGGAGTGAATCTGCACAAGATACCCCGCCGCCCCGTCCACGGATTCCCAGGTAAACTCGGTCGTCGGGCAATGCGTATGGCGATCCGGCCCGTACAACTGGCGGTTGTCCCACGGAACCAACAGATGGGTCACCGTAAAGGCATCGATATCCCATTCGGATGCCTGTTCAGCCGTCATCGCAGACAGGTCGATATTCGGAAAGCACCAATAATCGCCCGGCAATAAACCGGTGGGATGGCTGTCGCGGAAATATATGTAAACACGCAGCTTCGAATCCGGCAATCCCGAAAACAGATAATGCCCCGTCGTGGAATCGTAATGGAATATATACTCCGTGAGAAGTTCAATAGTTGTCAAATCCGCCACAATTACCTCGCTGGGTTCCAGATCGGTATAGAACGTCAGGGGCTTGTCGTTACACCGGATCGTCCCGGCCAGAAACCGCTGCTCGGCCACATCGAACGCCAGTGCCGCCGACAGGTTGTTCCTCTCATTGGCCTCGGCGATGAGGTTGTCCGGATCCACCCTCACGCGAAGCGAATATACCCCCACCGGCCAGTTCATGTTATGACCCACCACAAACTCGTGGGTCGCCGTCTGTCCCGGATACAACGGCGCCGAATAGGAAAGAGTAAACGAAACGCCGTTCGAAAACGGTTCGCCGTTTCGCGTACTGCCCGATACCTCCGCACGCAAGGTTCCGGATTGAACGATACCCGGCCCGATGTTCTTCACCGTCATCGTCACCCACGTCCACGGCGATTCCTGATACACCACCGGCGACTTGGGAATCGTCAGGTGGGTCACCACCAGATCCGGTTTGATTTCGCCCTCCTGGTAAAAAAATTCGTCGATTTCGTAATCGGTCCCGCTATGTCCGGGCGTAAAATCGACGAACTCATGCACCTTCAGGGAGTTGGCGCTGATCCATGTCATCGTCAGCGTAACCGTCACGAAGTCGAATTCGTACACGGCCGTGAAGGTGTCGTCCAGCAACGACGAAATCGGAACGCTCTTCGTCCCCCAGTCGCATGGTTTCGGTACGCATGCTCCCCACGCACGCACGGTAAAGAAACTCTTCGAGACCCCGATCTCGATCTTCGGAATATCTTTGGTTTTCGAATCGATATTCAACCAGGTCCCCGTAAACTCCGATGGGTCCGCCGCGTTCGCCGTCGGAACTCCAACGCTCAGGACGACCGAAAGACAAAAAAATCCTCGCACCGCCAATCGAATCCGACTGAAGCTTCTCATCACAGACTCCTCTCAATGTTGTCTCTCGCGCGGACGCCGGAGTCTTCCGAAAGACTTCCTGTCCGATGTTCAGCGGATAATTATACCCGAATTCCAACAGAAAAATCCAGAAAACGGCCATTTCACGCCATTTTACGACAAGATTTTCTCTCATGAGCCGTTCACAGAAACTGAATCGTCCGCCGGAAACCGAAATCCGGACAAAAGGACTCCGCCCTCATGATGAATCGCTGCCATCGACAACGATTCATCGCGATACAATTCACGTACACAAAGAACGTCGCGCCATGAACGTTTTACCGCGTGCTCTCCAGCCAGTGTTCCGCCATCATCGCGAAATCGGGCATACTCACTATACAATCATGGTTAATATCGCCGATCGGACAGCTCCCGCACACCTTGAAACGGTAATCGGCGCCATACCCGTTACCGTACGTGATCACCAGGGCTCCCAATAACTCATCGGCGTCGTTATACCCCGTCAGATAGAATTGGTAATGCTCCAATGGCGCCGAAGGAGCGAGCGACGAATTCCATGCCATTGCCGATGTCCAGAAATCGAACAGCGTCGCCAGATACCCGAATCCAACCGGATGCTCGGTATCCCGATACCGATCCAGCTTGACATGATACTTCGTCGCCCCCGGCACCGCCTCCCAGGAAAACGCAAACGGCTCGCAATTGAACATCATGAAATTGTTCCCGGTGTTCCGGTTGTCCCACGGCTCAATCAAATGGATGATCATCCGGCTGGACAAATCGTAATTCCCCGCCGCCGCATCCGTCAGGGAGGGCAGGGTGACCGTTTGCACGACATCGAAGTTCCCCGGTTTATGTTGTCCGCCGCTGGCATCAAACCGCATTACAACCATCAGCGGCACATTGGGCAGCCCGCTGATCAGAAAACGGCTGCTCTGGGGATCATACCCGAAATCGTATCCTGAAATCGCCTGGGAAGTATTGGCATTATTGATCCACATTTCCCCCGGCCGAACCGATGTCCGGTAGTGCAACGGCTGATGATTAAAGAGTACCCGTCCCGCCAGATAACGCGCTTCGGCGACATAGAATCCCAGCGACGGCGACAGGTTGTTGGTTTCATCGGACTCATCGATCCATCCATCGGGGTCCACCCGCAGACGGATCGAATAGACCCCGACCGGCCAGCCGGAATCGTGCCCCACGGCGAAATTGTACGACGTCTGTTGGCCGGGCATCAGCGGAGCCGTATAGGGAATCGTGAAGAATCCCGACCGGGTAAACGTCTCGCCGTTGCGCGTGCAGCCGGTCAACCGCGCCCGCAGTGTCCCCGATTCCAAAATTCCGGGCCCCAGATTCTTGACGATCGGGGTTGCATAGGTCCACGGGGAAGCTCCCTGAAGGACCAGGGTTTTGGGAATGTATATATTATCGACCATCAGATCCGGCAATGCAGGGCCGCTGCCGGTCGGCTTGAAATACTCGACCGTGCTATAGTCCTGGCGCGGATCGCTTGGAATAAAATCATGAAAGGCACTCACATAAAGAGATTGCGGACCCATCTCCCAGAGGGTTAAAGTCACCGTCTTGAAACCAAAATCATATTCCACCGATACCGGTGCCCAGGCCACCGCCGTCCGAATGCCCCAATCGCACGGCGCCGGCGAACAAGAGGCCCAGGTATGTACCGAATACTGGGCTCCCGTTTGGGTAATGCCGATTCGGACGATACCGCCGGTTCCCGAGTCGATGTTCTCCCAGTCACCCACATACGTCGCCTCAACGGTTCCGCACATTCCCGTCAGGACCATGACCACCGACCTTACCATGACTGGTTTCATACTCTGTTTCCTTTCCATCTCCTACATTCGTTTTGTTGATCTCCTTTCTATCGGAGTCATTTGTCGCTCGGGGGAAAAACGAAACCGCCCCGCTACGGAACGAAATCCGGCCGTATTCGATTTTACGGATTGCACAGATCCCGGGGTTCCAGGCCGCATAATAACCATTGTGAAGAGAATACAGCCAGATCATCCAGATTCACCCTGCAGTCGCCGTTCAGGTCCGCCTTCGGCGGCGTCGGGCAGCTTCCGGCCGAGACGGTCAACTCGTACGCTCCGAATGAACCGGCCACTCCCGCCACCCGAAGATAATACGGCTTGGCCTTGACCATCGTTACCGTAAGCCGCGAATCGGTCGTCTTGCTGCTCGCATCGTCGTTGCAGGCCGTCTCGGCGCCGCCGCAGCTGTCAACCAGCGCCAGCGTCGTGTCGAACGCCTCGCTGCGAACATCGATGGTATATTCCCCGCCCTTGGTCGGCCGAAAAACGTGCCAGGTATCCAGCACATCTTCATAGCCGCATTCGGAAGGTTCGGTCCCCGTCGCCCCGGTCGTATCGCCCGAATACGGAACTCCGACCGTCACAACCACCGCATCCGTGCACCGGTCATTGGGAACTTGCCAGATCCGAGCGCCCAAAATCTGCACATACATTTGATCCACGTCCATATCCGACCAGACGACATAGTCGCCGCCGGCGACCGGCGAATTGAACGGCATTTGCGATAGGGTCGCCACCGGAAAATCCGTTCCCGTTGCCAGGTCGAATCCGCGAAGCTCATAGGTTACCGGGTCCGTCATCCAATTTTCGGAATTCCAGAACAAAAGGTTTTTCGAAAGAACAGGGATCGCCATTGAACTCACACCCGTCGAAATCAGACGCCGTGCCCCCAGATCGAATCCCCAGATGTTTGAACCGCCCATGTCCGGCCAGACCGCGTATTGTTCATTGACGGTAAGAGACCAACTGTCCACACCGCCGGAAGCCATTTGAAATAGTTGGCGGGTCACGCCGTCGAATCCGTACAACGATTGTCCCCCCGAAAGCAACCATAAGATGTAATTGCCGCCGATCCGCACGGAATACGAATCGACCATTTGATTCGTAATCCGAAATTTCTCCCGCTTGGCCAGATCGAAACCGAACAGGCCCGCTTCCATTGGATCCGCCGGCGTTTCCGTCCAGACGGCAAACCGGTCGTTCATGGCCAAACCCATCGCATCAAACATTCCCGCATCGCTGATCACGAATTCCTGGCGTGTCGAAAGCTGATAGCCGGTCAATACCGGGGGCCATGACATCGTCGCCCAGACCAGGTAGTCGCCCGCGGCCCGAAGGTTCCAGGTATCGATCTCGGCGGTGGTGATCACAAACATCTCTCCCGATTCCAGATCCATTCCATGCAACGTCATATCCATCATGCCCCGATAGATGACAAATCGACCCGTCAGTCGAAGACTCATGCCATCGACATCCGAGATCGGAAGGATCAATCGTCGCCGCGTGGCCAGTTCGAACGCGTTCCAGTTCATCATCGAATTGTCCGACCACACCATATAGGATTCATTGAGTACCCATCCCATCGGCGCCCCGGCCACGATCGGAAACGATTCCCGTTCCTCCAAATCATACCCGAACCACTGCATCAACATCGAGCCCTGCCAGACGAAAAAATCCCCGACAATCCTGTTTTCCATTCCTCCCCCGCCCTGGTTGGCGATCATGAAGATTTCCGGGTTATAACTCAAACTCCATGCCAGCGGCGCAACCAATCCCATTGTAATAATTCCCATCCATATCGTCCGCTTCGTTTTCATCGTTTTCTCCTGTTCCGTCTCGTACATGAATTTTTTCCTGCCGACCTGTTTAGGGTTTCAGCCCGCCATGGCTACCGTAGATGCTGAATGTCCCATATCCTGTCAAATCGTCCCCGCTGTAGGGGCGGATGGCGTCCGCCCCTATCAGGGGGGTAGATTCTGAATGTCCCATTTCCTGTCGGATCGTCCCTCCGCGCAGCGTCTCACCCCGGCCCATACGGCCGATGAATGATCTGCGGGAATCTCCTCTCCGTGCTGCATACCCTGTCTCTCCGTTCAAAGGGTGCTCAAAAAACAGTACCCATTCAAAACACTCTCATTATACAAACTCTCCGATCCGCATTCCATGCCTTCCGCACAATATTTTTCGCGGATTTTGGGGGGAGGCGGTACACAAATGACGCCGCGAGCCGCGGTATTCACGAATGACTTTGTTCCCTCATCCCGCCGGGCATAATCCAATCCTGTGGGTGACGATCGGAATGAAATATCCGTATCCGGTTTTACGAGTCTATCGGAAAATCGGCCGGTCTCATTGGGCCTTCTCGAGAATTACATTATCCAGATAGGTCAGATCCGGTCCGGTTCTCCACTCGGCGTTGATATACAATCCCTGCAGATCCGAAAGGACCTCCAGCATGTCGGCATCGGCCGCCGCCGCTCCCGTCCGGGAATTGACTTTCCAGCCGGCTCCGACCAGCGGTACGGTTCGATGTGTCCAGACGCCGACGGGGGTCGGCATAACCGAATAGTACAGGTTCTTGGCCGCGCCGTGGAGAATCACGGCCGGATAAGCGACATTGTCGCTGTAATTAATCAGGATATCAAACCGAAGGTTCCTTCCGAAGGACTTCGACTGATTTCCCAGAAAGGCCGTCGGCGCCGAGAAAAACGTTTCCGCATACCAGTCTTCGGCGCCGATGCCGCCGCCCGACAAACCCGAACCGGCGCCCCAGGCCGGAGCCGCGCCGCCGGTGACCGGTAATCCATACCCGCTTTGAACCTGTACCACCAGCCAGCCCTCGGCGCCCGCGTCGAAGGTACTGACAATGTTGCGACTCCACGGATCGGTCAAAAGCCAGTGCTCGGATACAACCGCAAAATCCTCGATATCCGCTACGCCGTCTCCCGTCGCATCCGCCGCACCGGCCGTCGCGGATGTATCGGCAAGCCAACGCTGGCTCAAATACAGCAGATCCTCCAGCGCCACGCCATCCGGGCAATCGAAATCGCCGACCCGACTACGCTGCCACGCCAATCGCGGATAATCGACTTCGTCGATGCACATTCGCCATATATCCTCCGTCCCATTGGCCGACTCGCCGACAAAATCCCAACCGGCATCCGTAAAGGTCGCCAACGTCTTCATCTCCGCGGTGGTCTTACCTGTACCCATCGTGCTGGTCACAATTTCAGAAGTTTGTACGTCCCAGAAATTTCCAGAATCTTCAAAAGCGCCGCCGGTTGTCTTACTGCCGCATAATCCCCCGACATCGGATGTGCCTGTCGGCTTTCCATTCGAATAACAATGAACGATCTTCCCTTTGTAATTACTTCCCGCCAATCCTCCAATGGACTCGGTACCCTCAACAGAACACTCCGAGTAACAATTCGTGATTTCGCCGATATTGCTTCCGACCAGCCCACCCACGATATTTAAGCCCATGACCGATCCGGATATGCGACAATTCCGAATGGTTCCGCTGTTAGAACCGACCAGACAACCGACAGAATTTCCCCCCTCTAATGAACCGCCTTCGATCCAGCAATTCTGGATTAATCCGCCTTCCTCTACTGTGCCGGCCAGAATTCCGGCAGTTGATATGACAAAAATTTCTCCGCAGCGGACGCTATCCACAACAACCGTCGGTGAAATCAGGCCGAGATTCAGAACCACTCCATTCTCGACAACCCCTCGAAACAATCCGACTTCAAAACATCCCTTTGAGATAGTAAGGCCTGAAAGCGTATGCCCTTGACCGTCAAAAGTCCCACAGAATCCTTTCCAAAGCGCAAAGTACCGTTCCTCCCCGATTAAATTCAGATCCCAGCCCGTATAAGAACTCATATCCAGATCCGCCATCAGGACAAAATGCTCATCCCAGTCCTTGGGATGTTCCCCGATGGCATTCATCTGTTCGGCTGTCCGGATCTGATAGGGATCTTCGGCCGTCCCCGTCCCGCCGCCGTACGGCGATGGCTGATCCACCTCCACATTCAATTCCACCTCCACGGTCTGAGTCATGGTGTCCGAGTTATCGTACCATACCTTTACAAGCACGGTTCCGAAATACTTTCCTTTGGCAAGCCCGCTGGCATCGATCGATAAATGCGTCTCATTGAGAGGCGAGTAAAAACGGCCGAATACCGGATCAACGGATAACCAATCGCATGCAGCGCCAGTCCCTGCCGACCAATTATCCGGCCCCTCACAGATCTCTGTTAATACCAACGATTGCGAGGGCGGATTGACCCCGGCCTGATCCGCTGTGAAAACATAAGAATCGGACGAAAGGAAGACACAGTCCAACCATTGTCCTGAGACTTGTGATATGCTCATCATCCCCGCCAATACAATAATCAAAACGTTCATTTTCATGTTCATTCTCCTTTTGATTAACCCCAATCCATCTTTGAGCCAGTTCGATTTCAGGATCGCACAGTCTGGAAAAAGGTGTCAGGCACTCTACCCGGAAAATCCGACGGCAATCCTACGGCTCACACCGAAAGTGCCTGACACCTTTTTCGACGCCGAAAAAAATTATTGCCAACCCAGAACCACGCGGAACCCGCAGACAACCGTGCAATGATCCGGGGACATGCTGATGCGATGAGCCACGCGGCACATCGAGGCGTCGTTGTACCATGAACCGCCGCGACGAACCCGTTGGCTGCCGGTCGTCGGGCCTGTCGGATTATTCTGCGGGCCGGAATCATAACTGCCGTACCGATCGTTACACCACTCCATGACATTGCCGGCCATGTCATAGAGCTCATAACCATTGGCCCCGCTGTTCGTCGGATAGCTGGATGTGCTGTCGTACCAGTGATAGAATGTTTTATATTTCAGCATCCCGTCAAAAAATCCCACGGGCGAGGAAGATGGATCGGGATCCATCCACAGGGGATGATAACCATGGGTCGAACTGACATCATACAAAAACGTGCCGTCGCTTTCATAATTGGCCTGACTGTGCGCGATCGTGTCGCCCCAGGGAAAGCGTTTGCCCGAAAGTTCGCCTCGGGCGGCGTATTCCCACTCGGCCTCGGTGGGCAGACGATAACCATTCTTCGTGAAATCGCACTCCCACGTCGAAAGATCGTAGCAGGGCTCCCGCCCGGCCTGCTGGCTGCGCCAGTTGCAATAAGCGACAGCCCCATGCCAACTTACGCACACTATCGGGTCGTTGATCATGCTGCGGCCGCTTCGGTCGAGGACGCTGAAAACACCTCCGGTAAAATCAATCCGGCTTTCGGGATTCGAAGTATGGGTGTGACAATACACCAGAGTCGTTCCGGTCCCCGCGACCAGCCCCTCGGACACAAAGATCGTTCCGCTGGCCAGGGCGGAATTGAGAAAATCACAATAGTGCTGATAGGTAATTTCGTACTTGTCCATATAGAATGGACTGAGCGTTACGGGATGCGTCGGGATTTCATCGCTATCGCCTTCTGAGAAACTGTCGCCCATCGAAAACGATCCGCCGGGGATTCGAACCAGATCCACCGGGATCTTTCCCCCTTTCATCCACTGGGACGCAAACAGCGCGAAGTCCTCCAGATCCACTCTCCCGTCGCGGTTCAGATCCGCCGACCACGTTGTCTGCCCCGACCCGGCCGGCTGCAGATACGGATAGCCGACGCCCTCGTTGATTCCCCAGGTCTCGGAAAAATCCCAAATGGCGGCCGCAAATGTCGATTTTGTCTTCATCTCCGCCGTCGTCTTGCCCGTTCCCATCGCGCTGGTCGTCAGTTGCGAGGTCTCCTTGTCCCAGAAATTCCTGCCGTCCGCATAATGGCCGCCGGTATTGATAAGGCCGCAAAAGCCGCCGACATTGGAAGACCCGGTCGGCTTGCCGATGGAGTAGCACTGCATGACCTTTCCCTGGTTGTTCCACCCCACAAAACCTCCGACATGCCATTTACTGGCGACGGGTCCCGTGGCATACGAATCGGCGACCATCCCTTTGTTCTGCCCCACCAGCCCCCCGGCGTCATAGTCGCTGGTCACCAGACCCGAGGCATGGCAGCCGATAATGGTGCCGCCGGTGTCATTGAGTCCCACCAACCCGCCGATGGTTCCGTGACCCGTAACCGGACTTGTGGCATAACAAGACCGGATCGTTCCCCAGTTGTATCCGACCAAACTGCCGATCGATCCATTCCCGGAAGCAATGGGGGCATAGACGGTGACGGCCGAGTGGCAGGACTGAACTGTGCCAAAGTAAATACAGGCCACCAAACCGCCAATATCCGCCGACGAACCGAAGGTTGAACCGGTAACCGATCCGGTGGCATGGCAGCCGACAACCTCTCCGCCGGTACAGACCCCCAACAAGCCGCCGGTGCGTCTTCGCCCTGTTATCGCCAGACCCTCGGCGCCGAGATTGCGAATCCTGCCCGGAAAGTGCAGATACCCGAAGAGGCCAACCTCGTCGTTGTTCGGCAGGTTGACCACGGCGTTCCGAATCACATGGCCGTTACCGTCAAAGACCCCGATAAACGACTTCGTCGTACTGTTACCGACCGGCGTCAAAGTGATTCCGCTCAAGTCGATGTCGTTGACCAGGATAAAATGCTTGTTCCAGTCCGCGGATGTAGCCATCAACTCCTGCCAGTCGGCCGCCGTCTTGATCTGATACGGATTGTTTGCCGATCCGTCCCCGCCGGAATACACTCCGGCCAACGCCCCGGCTGAAAACACCATCCCCACCAACGCCACAAATGCCATTTCCCTCTTCATGTTCATTCCCCTTTCCAAATTTTCTTGCCGGCTCTAACAAAACACATTTTGTTATTCCGGCGTAGGGGCGGACGCCGTCCGCCCGAATTCAAATTGGGCACACACCGTGTGCCCCTACCGGTCGAGTCAATCTGGGCATGATACAACCGTCCAGTCTGTAAATAAATCCCATCCCGCGCAGCGGGATTCCACATCTTTTATTTTGTATCTTTGCTTTTTGATTTCTTCCGGCGGACGCCGTCCGCCTTTTGTGTCTTCTTATCCAAATTTCTGAAGCTTTTTAATTCAACCGGTTTTCAGAACCGTTCCTATTTCAGCGGCCAGTCGGATGGGCAGCGGTCCATCCACCAGGCCGACAACACCGCAAAGTCGGATAGATCCACCTTGCCGCTGGCGTCCAGATCGGCCGGGATCGCGCCAATCGTTAGCCATGCCTCGGCGATCCGTGACAGGTCCGTCAGGTTCACCACGCATCCAAAACTCCCCGGCCAGTAACCCGCGCTATGGACATATACTCCGCCGCTGCTGACGCCCGTATCCGCCTGCCCGATCGTTCCCGTCAGCGAATACGGCCCGCCCGTACTTGTCCCGCCGCCGCCGTCGATGGTGTACCACGGAATCTCATACTCCGCCGCAAATCCCGCCGCCGTCAGGATCACGACGATCACAATGTCTACGTTCATCGTTTTCATTGTGTTACCTCCAATCTTTCAGCCAACCGCTCGACAAGGCCCTCAAGACGAACCATCCTCTCGGCCAAAATCCGATTCTGTTGGGCAAGCTCTTTGTTCTGTTCGTTGAGTTTCTCGATATAGATATGCGCCTTCTCCAGTTCCTCAACAATCCCTCGCTGGTGTGCGCCCACTTCGACAATCTCCTGGTCGTTCTCATCGCGTTTCGCTGCCGGTATCGCCGGCAGGTGACGATGCGTCCACATCGTCCTGGAGTGCTCCTCAATGCTCTCAAGCTTGTATCCCGGCTCAAAAACATAATCGGCATGAAGAACTCCGCCCCGCTGGTAAATGGCCCCATTGACATCCAACTTGCCTATAGGATTGGTTGTTCCGATCCCCACATTACCCGTAGTCTTCTTGATGGTCATCTTGTCGCCGCCCTGATAGAAGCGAAGATCGCCGTCCGTCCCGTGGTTGTACATGGCCCAGAGATCGCCGGTGGAATTCTTCAAATTGACCTCAGGACTTCCCGAAACCGACTGGATCAGAAGTCGCGGATGATCTCCGACCATGTGCAGCAGCCGCTCTGGATTTTCCGTGTTGATACCCACTCGCAGGGCACTGAAGTCCCCGAAGATCAGAGGTGTACCTTCGCTGTTGGCAATATACAGCTTATTGGATTGATTGGTCCGGTTCTTCCCCGCTTGGGATCCCAGGCACACGCTGCCTTCGACATCGAAAGTACCCAATCCCGGATCAATGTATCCGGCACAATAGCCAAGAAACACATTCTGGTTTTTAGTCCCATCTCCGTAGCCTGCTGAAGTACCTAAGGCCACATTATAAGAGCCCTCTGCTACCATGAGTGCCTCTTCGCCAACAGTTGTATTTCCAAATCCCTGCACTATTCTATTTCCCGCATACGTTCCCACGAGTGTGTTGGACCGACCACTCACATTGTAATAACCTGCATGAAATCCTATGAATGTGTTAAATCCCCTAAATAAATCCTCAGATACAGTATTGCTCCCCGCATACAGACCGACAAAAGTGTTTGCATCCCTATCAACAGAGAACACCTTCTCTCCTCCAATACGGTATTCTGTATCCGTACTAATACTCCCGGCCACATCCAGTTGACTCTGAGGTGTGGTCATCCCGATCCCGACATTGCCCTCCGGTGTAACCACGACTTTGGGACCACCGCGACCGATGACGAAATCGTCCGTGTTACCCCATAGCCCGACGCCCTGAAGCCAATACTGGTCAAACACGGCATCGCTGCCGGGGATGAAGGCCATTGACGCTTCATGCGAACCGGGATCGGAGTTTTGCACCTTGAGTGTCCCCATGCCGAACTGATTGCTGTAGATATGTAGCGGCCCCTGCGGGTCGGTTGTTCCAAGACCCAGAAAACCCGACCACTCCCGCAGGTTCATGAAATCCGGCACATTCCATGTACCCAAGCTCAGCCCAAAACCATAGGTGGATTTGATATAGTGGTTGCTGTCTCCCAGAATCAGCGATGCCGATTCGCCAAAACTATCGAAACCATCTATACCGCGTATGCGAATATTTCCGTCGGTCACATCTAACCTTTCACTCGGAGCGG
Organism: uncultured Pirellulales bacterium; assembly: GCA_964386005.1. GTDB lineage: Bacteria > Planctomycetota > Phycisphaerae > Sedimentisphaerales > Anaerohalosphaeraceae > FEN-1350. The sequence goes on from CAYLSB010000001.1 coordinate 138,890, forward strand.
ATGCGCCGATGGCAAGCGTGCCAAGGTTGGTCAAGGTTCTTCCTCCGGCATTCCCCGCCGCCCGGCCGCCGGAACTGGCCAGACCCAGGGAATCGTAGATGCCCAGAGTGGGTCCTGTCAAGCCGGTAGCACCCGTATCGCCCTTGTCGCCTTTGGGGCCGGTTAACCCTTGGATTCCCTGCGGTCCCTGAGCCCCTGTATCTCCTTTGTCGCCCTTAATGCCCTGGATGCCTTGTGGCCCGGTTGCCCCTGTGTCGCCCTTATCACCCTTGGGCCCCTGAATACCCTGCGGCCCGGCTGCTCCCGGATCTCCTTTGTCTCCCTTGGGACCAATCGGTCCCTGCGGGCCGGGCGTTCCGCTCTTGGCATAAAGAGCGTATGGCGCCGGGGTGATCGCCTGGCGCGGGATAAGCGCCACATAATCGGCCGGATTGGTACTCGTCGCGGGACGAACGCTGATTTGCAGCCAGCGGTTGTTGCCGTCAAAGACATCGGCCCCGAAATCCAGCGTTACAGTAAAATACCCACCTGTAATATCCAGATCATCGGCTTCCAGCGTTGCCCCGACCTGGCTGCCCGACGCGGCGGCGTCGTAGAGCAGGAATTGCACATCGTACGGCCCCTCCGCCGGATCGCCCGCCACATGCAGCCGTCCCTGATAGGTGAAGGCCGTTCCCATGGCGATCGCCGTCGCTGCAAACATCCAAACAATAATACAGACAGACAATATGCGTTTCATTCGTCGTTCCTTTCCATAATCGTTTTCCAGTACCCTCTCCCGACAAGATCGTTTCAGTTGATGATCGCGGGAATTCGGAGGTTATAACTCAGCGTCACCCGCGCCTGCAGGGCCGTGTTGAGCCCGAACCCCCGGATAATCTCATACCGCAGCGGAAAACATCCCTCGTAGTTGTATTGCTCGATCACATTGCCGCCCCCGTCGAGCTTGGCGACGCTCAGAGAACGCTGGTCGTTTGTCCCCTCCACCACCGCCTTGACCCATCCGAAAATCCCCGCCCCTTCTTCCACGCTATACGTCATCGTCAGCGTTCGCTCGGCCTCGTCCAGCGCCACCTCGGGAAAAAATAACCCCGTCATCCCCTGGATCTCCACCTTCCGATCCGTGGCCGGATTGTACGCCCCCGTGTTGCCGAAATCTTTGGACGATAAATAAGTGCTCGGATCCAGCATCGCAATAGACAATAGCCGGTCCGGCGCCTTGGTCATCGCAAATCGAAACCGCGTCCGTCCATCCGTGCTTGCTGAATATCCCTGTGCGGTGAGGTCATAGGTGGCCAAGTGTAGATAATCCTGTCCCGAAAGTAGCGGCACATTAAACGCGCACAGCACCGTACTCAAATTCGGATTGGCGTCAAGATAGGTCCTCAGCGTACCGGCCTGGGGTTCGGCCGCTTCAAAAATAAACGGATGTTCCAGGGCAAAACCCGGGTTGTCCGCCGGGCGGCCCTGACTGTCGAATCCCCTGATCCGATCGATATCCACCCCAGGCCCCGTCAACACAACGCTCATACCAAACCACGACAAATTGACCTGGGAACTATGAACCCACAGAGTGACCTGATTGTACAGAACATCCGGGAACAAGATCGAATAACCCTGCCCCAGCAGCCCCGTGATCTGCGACACGTCGATCGTCCCGCTCAGCGATCGCGCGCACAAAGCGTACGGCACCGGCGCCACCGGCTGACGCGGCGACAACCGGGTTTGCCTCAGCGGCAAAAAGGGATTATACGGCGCCACCCAGATCTCCAGCCATCGCGGACTGCCGTCGAAGGCCGCCGCCCCGAAGTCCAGCGAAACGGTGAAATACCCCTTTGTCACCTCGACATGGCTGAGGCCCAGCGGGGAACCGACCATTTCGCCTTCGGTCGCGGAATCATAGATCCGGAAAGAAAAATCGTAGTACCCCTCCGCCGGATCGCCGTTGACATGCAGCCGGCCCTGATAGGTGAAGGCCGTATCCATCGTCCAACCCGTCGAAGATCCAGCCCCCAGTGCAAACACCATCGCCATGGTCAAAAGACTTGCTCGTTTCATCATTCAACCCTGCCTTTCCGTCTAAACAATCCTGCCTGTGCGCAAAGAAACCGTTGGGAGCCGTTGCGGGAACATGGATGCAGAATACCTCGCTCCAATTTTGTTAATCCAGTATATCCGGTCAATCCTCAATTCGCAAGAAAAAAGCGATCCATTTTGGGTATCGGGCATGGCCATTTTGTCGGGTACAATGACCCGGAAGTCATCGTACCCCGTTGTCATGCCGGGCTTGACCCGGCATCCCTATTCAAGGCAAAAACAGGTGTCGAACCCTTTCTATCGGTTGAGGGTTTGACCCCTTTTTTGATTCATGTCATACCGGCGAAGGCCGGTATCCAGATGTCGCACAACCGTTCCGCTTAGTGTGGACACACGGCGTGCGCCTTTGTCGTTATTTCAGCATCACGCCCCATTCCCGAACGACAAATCCCGTCTGCTCCGTCGCGGGAATTTCCGGCGCGGGCAGGACAATATTTCCCGTCTCCAATCCCCGGATCGCATAGAACAGGCGAAGAATCGAATCGGGCCGCACGGAAAACTCCAGTTCGTTGATCCGCTCCAGGTCCGCGTTGTACTGCGGATAAATCGCATAATACGGAAATTCGTCCAGCCGCGGGATCCAATAGGAAAGAAAATCATTGATTTCTATGTCGTTAAACCCCGTAATCTCCAGATTCTCCCGGAAAAAGTCGCCCAGGTCCTCGCGGCCGATTATCCAGCCGCGCTGGTACTGGCAGCGATCGCCCTGGACGCTCTCATAAAAGAGGTACCCGTATTGGCCGTCGATGAGTCCGGACGGCGTCGCGGTGATATTCCACCCGTCATCATACTCCGGGATCGAGCTTACGACCCGCCCGCCGTACGGAAACGCGATGCGAACCTGTAGATCGGTCGCCGTCTGCGGATACAAATAGATGTTCGGCTTAAACGCGATGATATGATTGACAATCCGAATGTCCTGATACGGGCCGTCAATCACCACCGGTTCGACATACAGCGTCGAATCGCCCGGCACAGTGAACTCGAATAGGTGCGATCCGGGGAGAATGTCCGCAGAAAATCGGCCCTGCGCATCCGTCTGGAATTCCACGATGGTCCCTTCTTCCTGCATGACCCTGACCTTGATCCGATCCAGCGGCGAACTATGGAAGAAATACTGCGTCAGGAAAATCGTCCCGTTGCACAGGCCGGGCTTGACCGGATCCAGATCCACATTGACGGTAATCCAGTAATCCTCCGTGAACGGCTCGGGCGATTTCTCGGCCGTGCAGAGGTATTGTTCGGTAAAGTATCCCTTCCGGTAGGCATAAATAAAATACTGGGATGGATTGTAATACGGCCGATTCTCGACGATCTTCAGCTTGTGCTCGCCCTCTTCGGCAACCGTGAACGTCTTGATCAGCGTTCCCCAGCCGTCCGAATACACCTCCAGCGTAATAGGTCCCCGGTCTTTGAGCCAATGATCGCTCACCAACGAAAGATCCTGCAAATCCACTTTGCCGTCACTGTTTCCATCCGCCGCACCGGCCGTCTCTGACGTGCCGGCCAGCCAGCGCTGGCTCAAATACAACAGATCCTCCAGTGCCACTCCATCCGGACAATCAAAATCCCCATTCTGACTAAACTCCCAACTCAATCGCGGATAATCGACTCCATCGATACACATTCGCCACACATCCTCCGTCCCATTCGCCGCCTCGCCCACAAAATCCCATCCCGCATCCGTAAAGGTCGCCAGCTTTTTCATCTGGGTCGTATCGATCCCCGTCACGCCGCTGGGGTCGGGATCCTGATTTCCGACTCCGCTCGTCAGTCCGCTGGTTGTGATATCCCAGAAGCAGGCGATGCTTGAGACGGAGCCGTGTGCCCCGACTATGCCGCCGACCGAAAATCCTTCCGGGTTGACCGCACCGGCGGCAAAGCAATGAGTCATTCTTCCGACCCCGCTGGTAGCGCCGACCAGCCCGCCTGTGTATCTGGCCCCGCTCACGGAGCTCGTCGCATGACAGGAGGTTAACCAACCGGCATTATGCCCGACCAGTCCGCCCACTTTGGAGAAATTTCCGGTCCCGGTAACCGATCCGGTTGCATAACAACGGCTCAATGAAAACTGGATAAATCCCGCCAGGCCGCCGACTTCCTTGTTGCCGATGACCATACAGTCCGAATAGCTATCGGTGATCTTGCCAAAATCGGCGCCCACCAGACCGCCAATGGAATCCGCGATTCCGCTGACCGATCCGGTCGTATAGCAGCCGCTGATCCGGCCGAGGTTTTCTCCCACAAGCCCTCCAAGACAAAGGACCTCGCTGCACAATATGGAGATATTTTCGACGCCGAGGTTGCGGAGCTCCCCCTTACTGTCCAGTCGGCCGAACAATCCCGCGCGAGGAAAGTCTCGGCTCAGATAATCGTTCTTTGTGTAGGTTAGATTCCGGATGACATGCCCATTTCCATCGAAGATACCGGAAAAGGCGCTCGTCTGAGGAAAACGGCCGATGATCCTGAACTGCGTACCCGATAACGCAGACATGTCGATATCCGAAGTCAAGATAAATGACTTCGTGAAGTCGGCTGTATCCTGCCCAAGAGCGATCAAATCCTCCGCTGATGAAATCCGGTAGGGATCTTCCGCCGTGCCCGTTCCGCCGGAATAGGTGCCGGCATAGACCAACGAGGCCAAGGTCAAGAGTGTACCCAGAGTCGCCGTTGTTCCAATCCACCCGAATCTGTGAGAATCCGTCATGTCACCACCCTTTTGAATCTTTTATCTTGTATTTGTGTCTTTTATGTTATATTTTTGATTTTTTATCTCACTGCCTTATCCAGAATGTTGCCAGGATCGCAAAGTCTGTAAGATCGATCTTGCCGTCACCGTTTCCATCCGCCGCACCGGACGTCTCGGATGTGTCCGCCAGCCAGCGATGTGAAAGATACAGCAGATCATTCAGGCCGACATCATCCGGACAATCAAAATCTCCGCCGTCCGAAAACTCCCACGCCAGTCGCGGATAATCGACTCCATCGATACACATCCGCCAGATATCGTCCGACCCGTTGGCGCTCTCGCCCACAAAATCCCATCCCGCATCCGTAAAAGTCGAAAGCGTTTTCATTTCCTCCGTCGTCTTGCCGAGGATGCTGTTGGGATCGGAATCCGGTGGCGTCGCGCCGTTTGTTTGGCCGCTGGTCTGTACATCCCAGAAACCGGTGACGATGATGCTATTCTGATAATCTCCCACCAGACCGCCGACCCAGAAACCTCCGCCCACCGGACCGGCGGCATAGCAGGATGTAATCATGCCATGAAAGTCGCTCCCCACCAGACCGCCAATCGAGTCGTTCCCGCTCACAGCTCCGGTAGCATAACAGGCCTTGACAGTACCGTTCAAATTCCTCCCCACCAGACCGCCAATCGAGGAGTTCCCGCTCACGCCTCCAGCAGCATAACAGGCCTTGACAGTGCCATTCAAATTCCTCCCCACCAGTCCGCCGACCCAGGAAATTCCGTTAACCGTGCCGGCGGCATAGCCGTTTGTGATTGTGCCCGCGGTGTTGTCACCCACCAGACCGCCAATCGAGGTGGGCCCATCGACTGAACCGGTGGCGTAACAGTCCGTGATCGTGCCCCCACAATCTTCGTCATAGGGATCTCCGTTTCCGCCACATACACCGCCGACACAACTGGAACCCTCAACGGCTCCGGTAGCGAAACAAGTCAAGATCGTACCGTTAGGATTCGCACCCACCAGACCGCCGACATAGTTGTCTCCGCTGACCGTGCCTGTGGAGTAACAACGAATAACCTTACCTCGATAATTGAAACCGACAAGCCCCCCACCATTCAAGGACTGGGCACGAATTCCACCTGAAGCAAAACAATCCTGAATCGTTCCTGCCGTATTGATTCCACAAAGCCCGCCGACCTTCGAACGTCCTTGTACAAATCCCGCCGCAGAGCAAGAACGGATACCTCCCTTATTTTCCCCCGCCAAGCCCCCAATATCATCGTTGATTCCATGGACCAGACCTGTCGCCGTACAGGAGGCAATTACGCCCCACGAATCATTCGATCCAACAAATCCGCCGATTGAAAACCATCCGCCAACGTCTCCTGTTGAGTTGCAGAAATCAATCGTACCCTTATTGAACCCACAGAAACCACCTATTACCCTCATTACGCCCCCATGAACATCTCCCGTGGACAAACAGTCGTGAATCGTACCTTCTCGATAATTTCCTCCACAAAATCCCCCCATATATCCTCCACAGAGCTCCCCCCCCATATACGAATATTCCGATCCGTCGAGGGAAACCATGGAGACACAATTGCGGATCGTTGCTTGATTGGCTCCACAGAGTCCTCCGATGTCGATAGCGAGGGATGCGCTGATCGAGCCCCTGGCGGAACAATCGAGGATACAACCGAGACTATTATATCCGCACACGCCCCCTATGAATTGAGCATAACTTGTAGCCCCGTCATCTCCATCATAAATTCCAATACTCGTTATCAGCACCTCTGTGTCACAACGGATGATGGAACCTTGATTCAAACCGCACAGTCCCCCGACTACATACTGCCCGGTGATCGTTCCTTGTACGATGCAATCTTCAATGGTTCCCGTATTCTGCCCGCAAAGTAATCCCAGATGCCCGGGAGAAGCTTTTGACGCGTTCCGTCCAGAAACCTTTCCGATGACCGAACAAGAACGGATCCATCCATGATTCTCGCCGCACAGGCCTCCAAGAAAGTTAAGATATCCGATGATCGATACGTTCTCTATGGTAAGGTTTCGGATTTGCCCCAGGTTGCCGACATTCCCAAAGAGACCGATATAATTCTTGCCCGGAAGTTTGATATTCACATTCCGAAGAACAAAGCCGTTTCCGTCAAACAATCCGGTAAAGAACGGACCCTGAAAGTAAAAATCGTGATCAATTTGATCCGGCGCAACAGGTGTCAGATTGGCACCCTCAAAGTCGATATCGTTGAGCAGGATAAAATTCTTATCCCAGTCGGCCGAAGTGGCGATCAGTTCCTGCCAATCGGCGACGGCACTGATTTTGTAAGGATCTTCCGTCGTGCCGGACCCGCCGGAATAGGTGCCGGCGTTCGCCCCGGCTGTCAAGATCACCCCGATCAATATGTTAATCAAAACATTTTTCTTCATGTTCATTCTCCTTTTGAGAAACCCCAATCAATCCTTGAGCCAATTCGATCCCAAGATCGCAAAATCTGCAAGATCGACCTTGCCGTCGCCGTTTCCATCTGCCGCACCGGCCGTCTCTGACGAGTCGGCGAGCCAGCGAACCGACAGATACGATAGATCATTCATGCTTACACCATTCGGACATGCAAAATCTCCACCATCCGAAAATTCTCTACTTAATCGAGGATAATTAACGCCGCTCCCACACATTCGCCAGATATCTTCCGTCCCATTGACCGTCTCGCCGACAAAATCCCACCCGGCCCCCGTAAAGGTCGTTTTGGTTTTCATCTGAGACGTTGTTTTTCCCGTACCCATGGCGCTTGTGGCTTTCTGCGAGGTCTGCGTGTCCCAGAAATTTCCCGTATCTTCGAAGCCGCTCCCCCCAGTTTTCATGCCGCAAAATCCGCCGACGGAGGTCGTCCCCGTCGGTTTTCCCACAGAATAACAACGATGAATCTTGCCACGGTAATTGCTTCCCGCAAAACCTCCAATTCCACGGGTCCCGTTTATCATTCCCGAAGCATAACAATCACGAATCGTTCCTCCGTTATTTTCACCGATCAGGCCGCCAAGACACTCGACTCCCGATATGTCGCCTGTGGCGTAACAGGCAATGAAGGTGCCGGATCGGTTGTACCCGAACAACCCTCCCAAAAATGACCCGCCGCTTACGCTCCCGGTTGCGTAGCTATCGCGGATTGTCGCATAGGATTGACTTAGCAATCCGTTGGCGCCGCATAAGCCACCGAGGTAATTGGACGACACTCCGGCCGATACCGCCCCGGCAGCATAACATCGGCTGATCGTCCCCTCGCTGACATATCCGCACAGGCCGCCGAGATAGGTTGATCCTGTCTCCCCGATTACAGGGCCGCCAGCGAAGCAATCCTCAATCCGGCCTGCAAAAGTCTCTCCAATCAGGCCGCCGAGATTTTCTCCCCCCCGGATTGAACCGGTCGCATGGGAATTCCGGATCGTGCCATATTCGTTGTGTCCGCACAGACCCCCGGAGCCACTGCCGGTTACGTCGCCTGCGGCTGAACAATCGTCGATCGCGCCGTACGAATTATATCCGCATAAACCCCCGCTGCTCCCGCCCCAAACGAATCCAACGGCATGACTTCGCAGGATCGTTCCATGGTCATTCTTACCGCACAGGCCGCCCGCCATCCCCGCGATGATCTCGCCGTTGGCATAACAATCGCGGATGGTACCGGTATTGATTCCGCACAAGCCGCCGAAATTCTTCGCATATTTTCCGCCTTCGAGATCCACCATAGCGGTACAACCGGCGATCTCGCCGCCGTAATTCTCTCCGCACAAACCCCCGAATACTTCCGAAGAGTCCCCCGGCCCCATAACCAGGCCTTCAATGCTGCAGTCGTGGATCAAACCGTTCTCATTCCACCCGCACAAGCCCCCGACAATATCGTGTCCTGTGACAGAAACATTTTCTACCTGCAGGTTGCCAATCTCGGCCCCGTTCCCGACGAAACCAAACAGGCCGACATAATCCTGGCCCGGCAGGTTGATCACCACATTGCGGAGAATATGATCTTGACCGTCGAATACGCCGATAAATGGCGTTCCCTGAAAACTCCCGGTCGTATTGGTATCAGGTGCAACCGGAGTCAGCGGCGTTTCCTCGAAGTCGATGTCATTGACTAACACAAAGTGACTGTCCCAGTCGGCCGAAGTGGCGATCAATTCCTGCCAATCGGCGACGGTGGAGATTTTGTAGGGATCCTCCGTCGTGCCCGAGCCGCCGGAATAGGTACCGGCGAAGATGACGGCCGAAAGGATTGTCATCAACCCAAAGAATGCCGCTCCGTTGGCGAAAACCGATGTGGATCGGTTCATGGCAAACCTCCTATAAAAAGACCCCTCCATTATCTCAGAAAAACCAAACCAAGTCAATCCGGAATATTACCGATATCCGCAAAAATGTAGGGGCGGATGGCGTCCGCCCTTATTACGAATGCATGGTTGATTCAATCGGGCACACGCCGTGTGCCCCTACCGGCCGCAAACGGCACAACTCATCCGCCTCACTTCTTTCGGCGGCTGCCACCCGATTCGTCGGGGCGGATGGCGTCCGCCCTTATTACGAATGCATGGTTGATTCAATCGGGCACACACCGTGTGCCCCTACCGGCCGCAAACGGCACAACTCATCCGCCTCACTTCTTTCGGCGGCTGCCACCCGATTC
>CAYLSB010000002.1:0-147837 GCA_964386005.1 uncultured Pirellulales bacterium
GGACCAAGGAAACCTATAACGAAATCTGTAAACGGATCGAGGAAATCGAAGTCGAAAGCAAACGTCCCGCGCGGATTTCGATCGCATTTCGTGCCAGCAGTATCCCGGCCGATGGTCGTCGTGATAAACTCATCGTTGCGTCCGTTTTTGGCGGATTGGTCCTGGGTGTGTTTTTCGCTTTTCTTTTGGCCAAAGCTGACAAGAGTCTGCATCACCCCGACGAGATCGTCCATCGTGTGGGTGTGCGAATCATCGGGACCACGACCAGCCCCCGCGATGTGGATCGAAAAGTTCTCAGCCAGCATCTCAATGATGACTATCAGACCATACGTGCGAACCTGGGATTGTTAAATGGGGACGGCCATTCCCGGATCATCGCCGTGACCAGCGCCGGAACCGGAGACGGCAAGACCACATTCTCGGTCAATCTGGCCATAAGCTTTGCCCAATCCGGCGAAAAAATCCTTCTCATCGATGGCGATCTTCGAAAGCCCGACATCGCCGATACCCTGCAATTGCCCAAGGGCACTCGCGGTCTCCAGGAGGTCCTCTTTGGCAAACGGTTTGAGGATGCCGTCTATGTAACCTCCTCCGGTCTCCATGTGCTTGCCGCGGATATCCGAAATGCCGGGGATGCTCTCGACTTGCTGAATCATCCCCGGACGGTCGAAATCATTCGCCGGATCGCCGCCGGTTATGACCATGTTATTATTGATACGCCGCCCGTTCTCGCTTTTTCCGATGCCCTCCTTTGGGCGAAAATAGCCGATGCCACCATCCTGACCAGTTTTGTCGATCACACGTCTCAAGTTGATCTTCGTGAGGCGATAGAGCGTCTTGAGCAGGTTGAGGCCCGGATCATTGGAACGGTAGTCAATAATGTCCGTGCCGGCCATAGTTATCATCGATACGGCTATGGATATGGTTATGGGTATGGCGAGCAGGCGAACCGTCGTACTCCGCGCAAGCAGCGCGAGCGACTGTTATTGGCTTCAACCCCGGCCGAGTTCGGCAAATAAATGTAAGCCAGAGACGGACAGCGAAATGGAGTTCATTGTCTTTCATTCTCGGCAATCGTCCGACCAACAGAGAGGTCTGTTGCGGGGAGTTTTGTCCTCTCCTCTCTTGTCGGGCCTCCTTGTGGAACGTTTGGCCCAATTCCCATCCTCTTTCAGCCGTTCTCATCGTTGTCTTGTAGTCCCGAAGGACTGGTCCCTCTCCCACCCCCTCCCTCTAAGCGTACTGACCGTCGAATCCGGCGATGATGCCGCGCTGATGGATATCTCCCGCCGGCGGGATATCGACAGTGTTCTCCTTCACGGTAGATTTATCACCGATATCGATCGACGTTGGGTTGCCCGTTTTATTCGAGGACGATCGGCGGATGTCGTTTTTATGCAGGCGGCCCCGGAGCATATTCATTATCGCGAACGAGCCCGAATCACCGAGGACGGCCGTCTTGTCGGCTTTATACGCCGGTATGAAAATTCTGTAGAGAGCAGCGCAATCCCGAAGGATTGGCCCCACCAGGTTTGGCTCCGGGAAAATCTTTTGCGTACTTTTTCCGCATCGCATGTTCCAGTCCCACTGCAATTTGACCGTTTTCTGGATCTTTGCCACGCAATGGATGCCCACATCGAATCCTTCCGCGTCAGCGCCCAGGTTTTCGACCTCGATTCTTCCGATGGCCTGATCCGAATGGTGTTGCCTTCGATCGGTCGATTGGGATGCGTATCTCAGGCCGATCCGTCCGTTGTCAGTTCCTCAGCTCGGATCATTGGGCCTGTCCTGATGGGTAACCGTGTCCGGATCGGCGATCATGCCGTTATCGTCGGTCCGGCGATTCTTGACGATGACGTATCCGTCGGCCAGGGGGCGCTGATTCATCAGTCCATCATTCCGCAAGGGCAAACGATTGATCCGTTGCGGGTTGTCCGAAACGTTGTCGTTGATTCATCCCCTCCGGCACAGACCCAACCCAATCTACCCGATTCTCGCGTTCTGTTTTCCCCCGATGCTCTTCGATTGGATCGTCAACCCTACCGTTTGTGGCCGTGGTATTCCTATCATCGTACGCTAAAGCGTGCGTTCGACATCTTTGCGTCCTTGATCATCTTGATTCTTTTTTCGCCCTTTTTCCCGATCATCGCCCTGGCCGTGAAACTGAACTCCCCCGGACCCGTCTTCTATCGTGCCCGGCGTCAGGGTCTGCATGGTCGGGAATTCGGATGTCTGAAGTTTCGTTCCATGATCACTACCGCAGATTCATTGCAGGAAAAGTTGCGGATCATTAATCAAGTTGACGGACCTCAGTTCAAAATGGAGAATGATCCGCGTGTAAGCACAATCGGGCGATTTCTTCGAGCGACCAATCTTGACGAGATTCCCCAATTCATCAATGTCCTGATGGGCCAGATGAGCATTGTGGGTCCTCGCCCTTCTCCCGATGCGGAAAACACACTTTGTCCCTATTGGCGGTATGCCCGCCTATCCGTTCGACCCGGTATCACCGGGCTGTGGCAAATGATGCGAACTCGTGTCCCAGCGCGTGATTTTCAGGAATGGGTGTATTATGATACCCTGTATGTACGAAAAATATCGTTGAAATTTGATCTTTGGATTGCATGGAAGACCGCTCAGAAACTGATCCTCAATTTCTTCGATCAGTTCTGACGGAACAATACCTTGGGGAGATTTGAGTCATGGCGCGTGTGCGAATCAACTGGATCTTAATTGTGGTGGTCGTTATCGGAATGGTCGTCCTGGCCGGGACGGCGATATGGCTCCGTCACTGGAATCGATCCGGCCGGGCCTCAGCGGGGCTTACGCTGGGAACCGAGGCGTTTGACGAGGAAAACTGGACGGAAGCCGCTATTCAATTCGGCCGATATCTCAGCGTTCACATGGACGATGCCGATATCCTCTATAAGTATGCCAAGGCCCAGCTTAATCGACTCCCCCTGAAGCGGGAGTATCTCGTTCAAGCGGTCAACTCGCTTCGACGGATTCTCCGCCAGGACCCCGCATCCTGTCCGGACGATCTCAGACGAAAAGCGGCCACCTTGTTGGTCGATCTGTATTTGTCCCTCGATCAAGCCGCCGAGGCCGAATTGGTCGCGACCCAGCAGATCGCCATCATCAACGATCCGGCCCTGCGGCGAATGCTGGGGGTTGCCTATGCCCGGCAAAGAAAATTTACGGAAGCGGTCGATACCCTGAAAACGCTCATTCGTGAACATCCGTCCGAAATTCCCGCTTATGCCGTGCTGGGTCTGATTAGCGAGAACAATCCCCAATTCGTACCCGGTTCTCCGCAGCAGTGGTATGATGAGGCAGTTACTGCGAATCCATTGTCTGCCCAGGCCTTAATCCTCCGTGCGGGTTACTTCCTTCGTCCCAAGAAAGGTCAGTCGCCCACGGAAAGTCAAATATACAGGGGAAAAGCCATCGCCGATATCCAGAAAGCTCAGAATCTCGACATTTCAGATTTGACGATCCATCTATCCCTCGTGGAGGTTCTGATGAATTTAGGCGATTATGACCGGGCGCGTCAGAATCTGCAATCGATCCGAAAAATTGATCCCCGGAATCCTCTTCTGTGGATTTCCTGGTCCAATCTTGCCCGTCGTGCGGGCGACAAGAATGAAATGGTTCAGATTGCCGAGGAGGGACTCAAGGAGATCCCCGCGGGCGTTTTCCTTCCCAATGCGGCGGAGTTGTATCTTGCCGCGGATGCCCTGGACAAGGTACAAGAATGCATCGAGAAGCTCCAGCAGCAGCACTCCGCCCCCGGCCAAATCGCATTTCTGCAAGCTCAGTTAGCCGAACGTCGCCAGCAATGGCCTCAGGCCCTCAGTTTCTGGCGTCGCGTGGTCGAAGAGGGGAACAATTCTGAATTGACCAACCTGCGGATTTCCGCTGTCTATGAGCGCTTGGGTGACAAGGATTCCGCCATCCAGCAATTACGGACGTTTGCCTCAAAACAGCCGGACTCCTTTCCGGTCCACTTCAATCTTGCCCGTCTCCTGTCCGATGCCGATCGACCTCAAGACGCCTCTGACGCTGTCCAGATCGCCCTGCGGATCGATCCGGATAATCCCGAGGCCCGGATCCTGTATTCACGGATCCGCCTTCAACTGATTGCGACGGGGCAGTTGTCGCCGAACGATAAGCTTTGGGAATCCATTGCCAATGATGCTCAGGTTGCATCCGCAAATGATGCCTTCACAGTATCATCCGAAATGATCCGATTCCGGATCGCTCTTCTGCGCCAGGATTTCAATACGGCAAGTCGGATTTTAGACCAACTCAAACTTCAGTATCCGAATGATCTTCAAGTTGGTTTGGCCGGAGTTTCTCTTCTCCTCGGACAAGATAAGGACGATCAAGCCCTCGAAGAGACTCGTCGCATTGTGACGGCCAATCCTCAATCTGTACAGGCCATTCGAGCCCTCTGTGGATTATTAGTCAATAAGGCACAATTCGGCGAAGCACGGGACATTTTAATCCAGGCCCTCACCATAACCCAGAAACCCTCGGACAAACGGGATCTGGCGGTCTTGTTGGTTGAAATATACGCCCTGTCGGACCAATTATCCAAAGCCGACGAACTGTTGAAGTCCCTCGTGGAGCAAATGCCCGATGATATCCTTTTGAAGCGGCAATGGTTTTCCGTTCAACTGGCCCTTAAGAAGACCGACAACCTCCAGCCGCTTATCGATGCCATGAAGGCACAGGAAGGCCAACAGGGCTGGCAGTGGCGTTATGAGCAGGCCCGTTTGTGGTTTTCGGGCGATGACAGTCAATTCAAATCTTTTTATCCCCGGGTTGTTTCGCTTCTCAAGGAAAATCTTTCCGCCAATCCCGATGATCAGGCCAGCCGTTTGCTTCTGGGTCTCTCGTACAGTCGGGCCGGTGAGGAGCAGTTGGCCCTTTCCACGTATCAGGAGGCCGTCAACCGCGATCCCTCGAATATGCGGGCGATTGACATGGCGGTTTCCGCTTTGATCAAGGCCGGTCAGACCGCACAGGCCGATGAAATCCTGAATCAGGCGAACCGGCGAATTCCTCGCAACGAACGTCTCAGCGAACTGGAACTGCAAAGTTTTCTTCGTCAGGGCAAGCTTGAATCCGCCGGCCTTATCCTTGAGGAATATATCAAGAATGAACCCGAAAATAACAGGGCCCGGTTTTTGCTTGCCCGGATATGCATTCGAAAAAGAGATTTTGTGAAAGCCGAGGAACTGCTTACCGATCTTCTTACAGCCGATTATGAGCCGATCGCCGTTTCCAATCTGATGGTTGATCTGTGGCTCCTGCGAAACAAGACGAAAGAAGCGATCCGGGTTGCCGATGATCTGGTCACCCGTGTCAATACATCCAAGTCATATATCCTCCGCAGTCTGCTTCATGTTCGGATCAACCAGTTTGATCGGGCTCGCGCCGATCTGGCGAAGGCCGTTGAATTGGAACCGGACAAGATCAAAAAATATCTCCTGCAAAGCGAATTTCATCTCGCGGTCAATGAATTACCCGAGTCGATCAACGCCGTTAAAAGCGCTTTGGCGATCGCGCCGGATGATCCATCGGTTCTCAAGACGGCCGTCCTGGTCTTGAGTGCAAGTCCTGATTCCTCCGACCGTGCCTCCGCGACGGCCTTTCTTGACAAAGGTCTCCGGCAGCTTCCGAATGATCCGGCTCTTCTCCTGACAAAGGCACGTTTGCTTCTGTCCAGGGGCACTTCTTCTGATGTGGATCAAGCGATTGGAATCCTGGAAAAATTATCCACTAAGGAAGCGCCAAACGAGCAGGTATATTCCCTTTTGGCTTCCGCCTATCAAACGGCGGGCGATACCGGTAAATCGATCGAGACGGTTCTTCGCGGGCTCAAATCAATTCCTGATAGTAAAAATCTCCTTTTGATCCGCTCCCGGCTTGATGGGGCCGCTTCTCCGGCCCAGGCCATTCCGACTCTTAAACTACTTCGCGAACAGTACCCTGACGATCCGGATGCTGCCATCGCCTTGGCGGGCGCTCTGATCGAAAAAGGAGATCACAAGCAGGCCATCGAAATTCTCAAGTCGCAACTCGAAAAAAATCCGTCTGTCGAGAGCCGCCGTATCCGTTTGGCGCTCGCATCGGCGATATTTCAATCCGGCGACATATCCGCCCAGGTTCTTTTTGACGCTCTCTATACCGAAAGTCCTGATGATCCGGCCGTCCTTTCCGCCCATCTCGACGCTTTGGCGCGCACCCAGAAATGGCCCGAACTGATTGATCGTGCGACCGTTTGGTTCAAGGCCCATGCCGGTCAGGCCGTATCGGTAGTAAACATCCTCGAAGGAATTCTTCGCGAATTTCCCCAGGGATCCCGTCAACCTGTCGAGACTACCCTCCGTAATTTACTGACGATCCAGCCGGATTCCGTCGAAATCCTTACCGCGCTGGGCGTGCTGCTTCAGTCAACCGGAGATTCGTCCTCTGCGGCGGTGTTCTATCAAAAGGCCCTAGAGAAATCCCCCGATCATGTTGTCCTGCTGAACAACCTGGCATGGATCTTGTGCGAAGATCAAAAAGAATATGGCAAGGCCCTGGATCTGGTGAATCGCGCGATAGCCATCAACCCCAATTATCTTGATCCGGTCGATACCCGGGGAGTGATTTATTTCCGCCTGAATCAGCTTGACAAATCGCTGACCGATTTAACCCGATGCGTAGAATCCTATCCCGAACGATCCCCTTCTTTGGCCGGTTCGTTCTTTCACCTTGGAAGGACTTTTCTTGCCTTGAAACGAGATGTTGACGCACATAAGGCGTTTCAAAGAGCACTTGATCTGAATCAACGATACCCAAGTCTTTCTGCCGAGGACCTGGCAGAAACCAGACGATTGCTCAGTGAAATCAAATCTCGATAAAATGACGGATCGAATCAACAGCAGGGGATAAGAAAAATGCCATGAAATTAAAAATATTATGATGAATTTTCATGTCGCTGGCTGGCAGGATTCGAATGTCATAGCGGCTATCGTTGTGTGACGATAAAACAATAACCCCGTGGTCAAATTCATTACCAACGGGGTTTTCTTTTGTAAATTCTTTCAATATAATGACTTGCGTTTTTCTGTAGCCCGAAACGTTTTTTTTATGAATACTTTTATTGTCCTGTAATAATGACTATGTATATCTTAAATAAGGAACTAATATACGATATTCTCTCCCCCGTCTAATAGTATTAGGTATTTTTCCTGATTGACTTTTTGGGTAAGAAAAATATAATTACAGAATAGATGTAATATCTATACAAACATTATACTCTGAATAGTTGTATATGTTTTAAAGAGGGTATGCTAAGCGGTTGAGGTTGATGAAAAGTATCGGAGTGGAGAAAACTATGTGTAACGGGAACGGTATGATTCCTGCGATTTCGAGGCCAGGGATCTGATCATTCTTCAGATTTGGCGGTGAAGGCGCAGGAACATCCCGTTCCGTTCATATCTGTTTGTCTCCTCGGTGTTTGATCCTCCGATAAAGAAAAAATCGGGACATGACCTCGTGGGTAGTTCCGTTTGAAATAGAAAGTGCCAAATAGACAGGTACGAGTTGAATGCTGGAAAGGAGGTATATCGATACGAATCGCATTCACGAATTATGGGTTGTGGTGAAACAATAATAGGTTATGAATCGAAATTTCAGTCGAAAGGGAGAAACATGAAAAAGATGATGATGGTAATGATGGCACTGGTGACAGTGTCAGTGGCTTCCGCGGGCCCGGTGATCGTGAATTGGGGATCCGCGCATTTTGGTGCAGGGGGTGAATTCTTAGTCACAGGACTGGGAAATCCGTTCGAGACGTTCTGCCTTGAGAAAAATGAATATCTGGATCTTGGCGTCCCCTATCTGTACACGGTTGACACCTTTGCGATCAAGGGTGGCGTTGCGGGCGGATCACCCGATCCGTTGGATCCCCGGACGGCGTATCTCTATTCGGAATTCAAAAAGGGAACGCTATCCAATTACGCCAATGATGTCCCATCCGCCGGAGCGCTCCAGGCCGTGATATGGAGACTTGAGGATGAAGTCGATGCCACGTATGGCTACACGGTTGGAGTGGGTGGTTGGACCCAGGCCATGCAGGATCAGGCGGATGCCTGGTGGAATGAAGCGGCGGCCTGTGGATGGAACGATATCAAGGGAATTCGAGTCCTGAATCTGTTTGTTCTGGATAAAGATGGGAATGCCATCGCCAAACAGAGCGTATTGGTTCCCGCTCCCGGCGCTCTCCTGTTAGGCAGCATGGGGATGGGTCTTGTTGGCTGGCTGCGTCGTCGCCGGTCGATCTGAGTCAGGGTAACATTGCGTAGTACAAAAGGCCGGGAAAAGTCCCGGCCTTTTTCATGGGGGTTTATATTGTATTTAATTCATATCTCTTAAAGCCAATATATGCCCTGTATGGGCTTATTGCCCATCGTTTCCATCCGATTTCCGTCGATATACAGCCCCTGTGTACGATGCCGCCATCCACGGAAATACCGGGCCTTCAACCGACGGTCATTTCACAGGATGATCTCCTCCGGACGGTTTTTCCATCGTCCCACCCCATCCCACCAATCCGGAATCGGATCAAAGACACCCTTGTCATGGAGCTGTCCCTTTACCTTCAGATGCAATAGACGCATGAACGCCACGCCCCCCGCTTGCCATGCCCTGGCGCCGATGCCGACGACTTTCGCCTCCATTGTCAATGAATCCTCGCAGGAAAGGATTCGAATCAACTCTTCCGCCAACGGCTCCAGTTGGCGCTGCCACTGGGCCTGATTCGCTTTTTCCTGTTCGACAATGCGGTTCAGAAGTTCCAGACTTTCCTGTTGTTGACGATGCTTGGCGGCCCGAATTTCGATCAGTCGTCGCTTACGGGCATGTCGGCTTTTCGGCAGCAGGTTCTCTGTCAATCCAATGAGGGGATCAATGACGATCCATAAGATAAACGTCAAAGACAGAGTTCCAGTTGCGATCGTTATCAGGATCTGTCCGATCGTTGCCTGCCCGATGCTGCCCACAAGACCCGCAAGCGCACCCAGAAACGGGCCGCTGTCATACAAGGCGATATAATAGGGACTGGTCGTCAGAGGATGTTCGATGGGTTCGTGATATCGGACGACCCCTCGGAAGATGGCGAACATATAGATGCTGATCAGTAAGCCGATCAATACGGCAGAAAAACCGG
The DNA here is from genome assembly GCA_964386005.1 of uncultured Pirellulales bacterium. GTDB lineage: Bacteria > Planctomycetota > Phycisphaerae > Sedimentisphaerales > Anaerohalosphaeraceae > FEN-1350. The sequence goes on from CAYLSB010000002.1 coordinate 9,224, forward strand.
ACAAGGAAAAGATCAGCAACCAACCGGCCCCCGCCTCACGCAGCGCGATGACGAGCAGAACGACAGAACATACCATGAACCATGCAGTTCCGCCGATATGAATCCGACGTATAACCTGTCTAAACTCCATCGATTCTTTGATCCCGCCGATGGGCATTCATTGAACAAAGTGGATTTCGGATATACAAACCTTACAATCCGCTGACGGTTGCGGCCGTACTGGCTCCCTGGAAGATGGGTTGCGTGATTTCGCCGACCGTCCGGCCGATCGACGTCAGGATCGTCGGCGGCACGAAAATGATATCTCCCTCTTCCAGCAGGACCACGCCGGACATCTTGCCATGCTCGATAACCTTCTTGAGGTTCAGTTCGAAAATCTTGGACGGTTCATCCGGATTTCTCGAAGGCCGGATCACCTGAACGCGTTCCTCCCACGCGCTTGGCAAAATGACCCCTTTGGCGATGGCGGACAGAGTCGTCTCGCGGCCGGTATAAAATTGAGCGCCGGCGTTACGAATCTCCCCGCAGATATAATAATACTTGCTGCGATTGCGTACTCTCACGTCGATCGGGTAATCGGTGGAAAATTTATAATACGTTTCCATTTTTCCCGCGATAATGGCCGCAACTTCAGCGGGGGTCTTTCCGGCAACCAGAATCTCGCCCATGCCTTCAAAAGAGATCTTGCCATCCGGTCGTATGACCTGGGTATGGCCGACCGATTGAGTGGTTCCCTGCAATTCAGGTACTTTTGTCGAAATCACCGTTACCTCGTCCGGCGGTTGAAGGAGATAACTTTCTGCCGTAACCTGAGCATTTTGCGGAATGGTAAAGGCATTCAGGTCCTCCGGATTGGCTGAAAAACACCCGGTAAACCCCAGAATCAATCCACAAACCGCCACCTCAATAATCCTTTGATACCGCATACCTATTCCTTTCGATTGTGCGAACATCAAACCGATCAAATTGTTGCCTCTGTAGAAACGTTCTTATTTCATCGGCAATCGACGGGATATCAATCAACAGTTTCCATCCTATCCTGCGATCGATTTGACGTCAAATACCTCTTGACAATTCAAACCGAATGATTTCGATTATCGGACGTTCTGTTTTGGCTAATGGATTGTACTCTTGAACGAAAGGCTTGTGATGTCGTATAATCATGGTCATTCAATATCGGAAAGGAAAAACCGATGGCCAAATTGCTCTATCTGCAAGCCTCGCCCAGAGGCCAGCGTTCCAAGTCGATAGCCGTCGCCGATTCGTTTGTCGATCGCTACCGCCATGTTCATGTGGAGGATTCGATTGAAATTATCAACCTTTATTGTGCCGATCTTCCGCCCTTTGACGGCCTCGCGGTCCAGGCTAAGTACAACATCCTCCACGGCCGTTCGCATACCCCCGCCGAACAGACCGCTTGGCGATCGGTCGAAATGATCATCGAACAATTTAAGTCGGCCGATAAATATCTTCTGGCCGTCCCCATGTGGAATTTTTCAATCCCTTACCGCTTAAAACACTATCTCGATCTCATCGTCCAGCCGGGTTACACCTTTGGTTTTTCCCAAGAAAAAGGGTACTTTGGATTGGTAACCGGAAAACCGTTACTCGTCGTCTATTCGCGTGGAGGCGAATATCCGGCCGGATCGCCATCGGAGGCGTATGATCTCCAGAAGCGATATGTCGAACAGATCTTTCGCCACATGGGATTTACGGATATCCGCTCGATTATTTTTGAACCGACGCTTGGCGGGACTCCTGACGAAGTGGAAGACCTCAAGCGCCGCCTGATGGAGCAGGCCGATGGAATCGCCGAACTATTTTAATCGTGGCCGTGTTTCCCTTTCGAGGTGCTTTGCCCTTTGCGGATTTCCGTTTACAAATTTCATTTCGCGAGTACAACAATAGACGATTGAAACGGGCTTGGATCCTCCACGATGCAAAACCTAAAACCGTCGCTTCGTAAACAGGAAATGCTGTGTGCCGAAACCGCCGCGGGACCGACAGGCCTGGTGGTGTTTGGCGCATCGGGCGATCTGGCCAACAGGAAATTGTTTGTCAGTCTCTTTGAACTCTACCGCCGTCAGTTACTGAGCGATCGGTTCTATTGTATCGGTTGCGGCCGGAAATCCCTCGGGGATGCGGAATTCCGTGGTCAGATCCGCCGCGGCCTGGCCGATCGTGATTCTTCGATTGTTGATCGATTTCTCGAACGGTTTTTTTTCCTCAGCGGCGAATATGCCGATCCCGCTCTGTATCAGGCGATCCGCAACAGAATCGTCGATTGTGATCGTCGTTTCTCGGTTTCCGGACGTCATTTGTTCTATCTGGCCGTTCCACCCGAACTCTATGAAACCATTACCGCCGGACTGGGTGGGGCGGGAATGGCTCGGCCTGCTGATATGCACGATCCATCCGCACCGATTCTTGTCGTCGAAAAGCCCTTCGGCAGAGATCTCGGCAGTGCTGTCGCCCTCAATGCCTCTCTTCGCCGCCACTTTGACGAGTCGCAAATCTATCGTATCGATCATTACCTCGGCAAGGAAACCGTCCAGAACATTCTGATGTTCCGGTTTGCCAATGCCATCTTTGAGCCCCTCTGGAACCGGAATTATATCCAACAGATACAGATCACTATTGCCGAAACCGTGGGCGTCGAACATCGGGGTGGTTATTACGATACCTCCGGAGCCGTTCGTGATATGTTCCAAAATCACATGCTGGGAATGCTTGCTCTTGTTGCCCTGGAGCCGCCGGTTTCTTTTATCGCCGAAGCCATCCGCGATGAGCGAGCCAAAGTCCTCCGTTGTATCCGTCCTTTACGGGTGGATCCATGGGCCGCGGATATCGTTCGAGGTCAGTATTCCGCAGGTTCCATCGACGGCCGACCGGTCGCCGGTTATCGTCAGGAACAGGGAATTGCCCACGACTCGTCAACGGAAACCTTTGTTGCCGCGAGAGTATTCATCGACAATTGGCGGTGGAAAGATGTACCGTTCTATCTTCGTACAGGAAAACGACTTGCCAAACGAGTCACGGAAATTGCCATCGCCTTCCACCCTGTCCCCCATTCGATGTTTACGTCAGTAGGTTTGGATGATCTGCCGGCAAACATTCTCATTCTCAAGATACAACCCGAAGAGGGCATCCGCCTGAGTTTTCAAGCCAAGCGCCCCGGTTCCAAGATCTGCATGACAACACTCGATCTAAACTTTACCTATCGTGATCTCTTCGGGTCGGAGGTCCCGGAGGCCTATCAGCGTCTCCTTCTCGACGCCATGCTTGGCGACCCAACGCTTTTCCTTCGTCAGGATGACGTCGAGGTCGCCTGGGGGCTCGTTACGCCTGTTCTCAAGGCGTGGCAGACCGAGCCATCGATACCTCCACAATATCCGGCCGGCGCCGATTCCTTTCCGGAAGCCGATGCCTTGATTCATTCCGATGGTTTTGCCTGGCGGAACCTCCGCGATATGTAGCTCCATCTCGATCAAATCCGCGATAGGGCTGTATCGAGATCGGAAATCAAATCATCAACATCTTCGATCCCGATCGACAGTCGCAGAGTGCCTTCGGTGATACCAATCTTTTCCTTGTCCTGCTTGCTCATCGTGCCATGGCTCATGGTCCAGGGGTGGCACACCAGCGACTCGACTCCGCCCAAGCTTTCGGCAAACAGAAACACCTCCAGACCGTCGATGAATCGTTCGACCGCTGGGATTCCTCCTCGCAGACACAGAGCCACAATCGCCCCAAAGCCATCCATCTGTGAGCGGGCCAACTCATGCTGCGGATGGCTTGCCAATCCCGGATACAGCACATCGGCAGACCGACGATCTTCAGTCAGCCACTCCGCAATCCGTTGTGCATTTCGCTCGTGCTGTTTCATACGCACGGCCAGGGTTTTAAGCCCGCGAAGTCCGAGCCAACTGTCGAAAGGGCCCGCCACCGCACCGACGGCGTTCTGATAAAAGGATAGTTTTTCAAATAGCGGCCGGTCGTTGACAACAATCGCACCGGCTATAACATCCGAATGACCGCATATGTACTTGGTTGCACTGTGAACCACAATATCCGCTCCTTGGGTTAGCGGCCGCTGGAAGAACGGCGATGCAAACGTGTTATCGGCGACCAGAACCGCTTCATGCCGTTTTGTGATCTCGGCCACCGCGCGGACATCGACCAGTTGCAGCAGCGGATTGGCGGGCGTCTCGATCCAGACCATGCGGGTTACCGGCCGGATCGCCTCGGCGAAGGCGGACGATCGTGTGCCGTCCACGTATGAAAATTGAATGCCGCGAAGTTTCCACACCGTCTCGAACAACCGATAGGTCCCCCCATATAGGTTTTCGGATGCGACAACATGATCGCCGGGCTGCAAAATCGACAAGGCCGCGTCGATGGCCGCCATTCCGGAACTGAATGCTAGGCCATGGCGACCCTCCTCCAGGGACGCCAGACACTGTTCAAACGCGCGGCGGGTGGGATTGGCACTGCGGGAATATTCAAACGCGCTGGGTTTTCCGACGCCTTGAAAGACATAGTTGACCGTCTGGTAAATTGGCACAATGATCGATCCGGTGGTCGGGTCGGGTTGTTGGCCGGCCCGTATGGCGCGGGTAGCAAAATTCATACTCTCTCCTATAGAGTGGATTTCTTGATTATACTACAAGGTCCGCAAACAACGCCGACGATAAGTAGCGTTCCGCGCAGCTCGGGATGATTACCACGATCAGCTTGCCCTTGTTATCCGGCCGACCGGCGACGGTTCGGGCCGCGCTCAGGGCCGCTCCGCTGGAAATCCCGACAAAGATCCCCTCGGTCTTAGCGATGTCTCGCGAAGCCGCAATGGCCTCATCCTGATCAATCGCGACGACCTCGTCGATGATCTTCAGGTTCAATACGCTCGGAACAAAACCAGCCCCGATTCCCTGAATCTTATGCGGACCGGGTTTAACTTCCTGACCAGCCAGAGTCTGCGTTAAAACCGGGCTTTGTGCCGGTTCGACAGCAATAGCCCTAAACGTTGGCCTTCTCGACTTGATCACTTCCGCAACGCCCGTGATCGTCCCCCCGGTGCCGACGCCGGAGATCAGGATATCCGCTTTTCCATCGGTGTCGTTCCAGATTTCTTCCGCGGTCGTACGCCGATGAATCTCCGGATTGGCGGGATTGTCAAACTGCTGGGGCATGAAGATCTTCGGGTCCTCAGTGGCGATTGTTTTCGCCCGCTGGATCGCCCCCTTCATTCCCTCCGGCGCCGGAGTCAGGATCAGTTCCGCCCCAAGGCCTTTGAGAATCTTTCGACGTTCTATGCTCATGGATTCGGGCATCGTCAGAATCAGATGGTAACCCCGTGCCGCACAGATAAATGCCAGAGCAATCCCCGTATTGCCGCTGGTCGGTTCGATGATTTGTCCGCCCGGTTTGAGTTTGCCGTCAACCTCGGCCGCATCGATCATCGCTACACCGATTCGATCCTTGACACTCGAGAGCGGATTAAAAAATTCCAGTTTGGCCACGACTTCAGCGCCGGTCTCCCGGCTCAGACGGTGCAACCGTACCAGAGGAGTGTGGCCGACCGTTTTGGAAATATTGTAGTGAATGTTCATACGTTTTACCTCTCATTTTTGTATGCCGATTCTGTTTTCTGATCGGCCCGTTGTTTTCATTCAATCAAAGATGATTAACGAAATCATTTTGTTGTTTTGCCGAGTGCCTGTTCAATATCCGCGATTATATCGTCAACGTGTTCCAATCCGATCGATAGACGGATGTAATCCGGCGTTACACCTGTCGCCAGTTGTTCCTCGCTCGATAGTTGTTGGTGGGTTGTCGTCGCCGGGTGGATCGCCAGGGTCTTGGCATCGCCGATATTGGCCAGGTGCGAAATCAATTCCAGTGAATCGATGAACTTCTTGCCCGCCTCGTTGCCGCCTTTGATCCCAAAGCCCAAAATCGCGCCGGCCCCCTTGGGTAGATACCGTTTGGCTCTTGCATATTCCGGACTGGACGGAAGTCCGGGATAGTTGACCCAGGATACCTTGGGGTGGTTTTGAAGATATTCCGCGACGGCCAGAGCATTGGCGGAATGGCGCGGCATCCGTAAGTGTAAGGTTTCAAAGCCCTGCAAAAACAGGAACGAATTGAACGGCGATAGCGCCGGCCCCAGATCCCTCAACAGAGTCACTCTGGCCTTGATGATGTAGGCGATGTTCCCCAGCGGTTTGAGGGCTTCAACAAAATCCAGTCCGTGATAGCTCGGATCCGGCCCGGAGATCAGCGGAAACTTTCCGTTGGTCCAATCAAACTTGCCCGAATCCACGATCAGTCCGCCGATACTGGTCCCGTGGCCCCCGATAAACTTCGTTGCTGAATACACCACGATATCTACGCCATAATCAATCGGACGCAAAAGGTAGGGCGAGACGGTATTGTCCAATACAAATGGAATACCGTTCTTGTGGGCAACGGCCGATAAAGTCTCCAGATCGGCCACATCCAGCTTTGGATTACCGATACTCTCTGCGTAAATCGCTTTGGTTTTGGGAGTGATCGCTTTCTGGAAACCAGCCAAATCGTTGGATTTGACGAAGTTGACCTTCACTCCCAGTCGTGGGAATGTGTAATGAAACAACGTATAGGTTCCACCATATAGGTTGTCCGCAGATACGATTTCATCGCCAGCTTTGGCTATATTAAGTAAAGCCAGCGTAATAGCCGATTGTCCGCTGGCCGCAGCCAATGCCCCGACTCCACCATCGAGCGCTGCGATCCGCTGCTCCAGCACATCCGTTGTCGGATTCATCAGCCGCGTGTAGATGTTTCCGAACTCCTTGAGCGCAAACAAATTAGCCGCATGTTCGCTGTTCTTGAATTGGTACGAGGTCGTCTGATAGATCGGCACTGCCCGTGCACCCGTGGTCGGATCCGGCCTTTGCCCGCCGTGAAGCGCCAGTGTTTCAATTCTCAATTCCTTTACCTGTGACATTTCCATTTCTCCTGATCGTATTCTCTGCCGTCAGATATAATACATGACCGTTTCTTGGCTCTTTTCTCGAAGTTGTTCCACCAAATCCGCAAGGTTGATTTCCTGCAGGGTCGATGCTATCGTATTGCCCAGTTTATCCCAGACTCCCTGGCTGACGCACTGTGCCGCCCGCGAACAGCTCGCGGGATTCTTGGTACACTCCACCAGAGTCAAATCGCTCTCAAGGACCGAAACGATATCATAGACACTGATCTCTGCAGGGGCCTTGGCAAGGGTGTAGCCGCCGTGAGCGCCTCGTATCCCGGTAATCAGCCGTGCCGCTTTAAGGTCAATAACGATCTGGCTCAGAAACTTCTCCGAAATTGCCTGTGAGCGGGCGATGCTTTTAAGAAAGAGTGATCCCTTGCCGTAATTCGAAGCAAGTTCAATCATCAAACGCAAACCATACCTGGATCGCATGGATATTTTCATTTAATCTCCAATATACTATCAAATCCATAGAACAAGAAGTATTATAATAATACTGATTTACAAGTCAATATGTTTTTCTATTTATTTTATAATTTTCGTCCCGTTATTAAATCATGGAATCGACCTATGTCTTTTAATATCAATGATTTATAAAATTGAAATTTCTCAATCCATGTAGAACATAATTCCCATTACATCAGTATGAATAGGCGTTAAGGATCAAAATTGAATTTGAAATGAAATATACTGGAAGGAATATCGATGAAAACAAAAACAAGCTTTATGTTTTGGATCACTGCTTTATCATTGGTTTTTTTTATTGTACTTGCCGGATGTGAATCCAAATCCGGATCCGATAAAACTTCATCGGGGTCTGTGTCCCAGTCCGATATGTCGAATAGGACAGATAGGGATGCGGCCATCCGTGGCGATTCTTCGAAAACGGAGGACGAGATAGCCGCCGAAATTGGATCGGCTTCCGTGGAACAGACGACGTGTCCGGTGATGAAGGGCAATCCGATTACCAAGGATTTATATACAGAATACAAGGGAAAGAAAGTGTATTTTTGTTGCAGTGGATGCAAGCCCGAATTTGAAAAAAATCCGGAGAAATATCTAAGTGATTTGCCCCAGTTCAAGAAATAGCCATCCTGTATATCCGCTTAGGGAAATCGTCAAATCGAATTTGCTCTATCGATTATCGAGAGGGTAAATTTTTCATAGGGATTGTAATTTGATTTTGCTTCGGTTATGGTTTTGCGTATGAATCGGCATGGATTTTGAAGGTGCATTGGGAATCAGGGAGAACGACATGAACATTTTCGAATTTGCCATGAAGATGGAAACCGACGGCGAACGCTATTATCGGGAAATGGCCGCCAAAACCGCAAATCCCGGACTTCGCAATATCCTTCTGATACTTGCCGACGAAGAAGTCCGTCACTTCAAGATCCTCCAAAAAAATCAATCCATGCAAACAGATTTAACGCAAAGCGAGATACTTACCGATGCCAAAAACGTGTTTCAGGAAATGCGAGAAAGCCGCGACGACCTTCACCTCGATACCGGGCAACTCGGTTTGTATCAGAAGGCGCTCAAGATCGAACAGGATAGCCGGGACTTCTACCGCGATAAAGCCGATGAAACCGAACAAGAATTCCAAAAACAACTTTTTCTCATTCTGTCCGCGGAGGAAGATAAACACGTATATTTGATCGAGAATATAATCGAGTTTATTACCCGTCCGGCTCACTGGCTCGAAAATGCCGAATTCAATCATCTCGAAGAATATTGAGCGATACGTGGCTTTTCCGGGGGAATTCCGATGGAACAGGTCGCTACGAAAATATTTCACGATGAAATTTCGATTGTTCTGTGCGGCCAGGCGGGGATGGGAATTCAAACCGTCGAAAACCTCCTGACCCGACTGCTGAAACAACGCGGCTTTCATCTCTTCGCCACCAAGGAATATATGTCTCGCGTTCGAGGCGGAAACAATTCAACTCTCATCCGCATCGGCTCCCATCCGGTTCACGCATGGGTGGCCCCCATTGATATTCTGATCCCCCTGAATCGGGGCGCGATCGATCATCTTGGTAAACGTCTTTCGCCGGACACGATCCTGCTGGCCGACGAGCAGGCCCTCGGAGAAAATCTCCCCGCCGATCGTTACCGTTGCCTGGATGTTCCCTTGACTCGGATCGCGACAGAAATCGGAAATAAGCTCTATTCCAATATTGTCGCCATAGGTTTGTTGTCCGCCCTGTTTGGCCTTGAGGAAATCGCCGTCGATGCTCTCGTCTCCCGTTCCTTTGCCAAGAGGGGTCCCGCAATTCTCGAACAAAACATCAAGGCCGCTCGTTCCGGCCATGCCCTTGGAGTCGAACTTGTCTCTTCCGGTCAGATTCGTATCGACATCGCTCCAACGCAAGAAGTTCGGGATCATTTATTTCTGAGCGGAGGCGATGCGATCGGTCTGGGAGCGCTGGCGGGGGGGTGTAACTTCGTCGCATCCTATCCGATGTCTCCATCGACTCCGGTTCTTACATTCATGGCCCAACAGGCGTCTCAGTTCGGGTTGATTGTTGAACAGGCCGAGGATGAAATCGCCGCGATCAATATGATTCTTGGCGCATGGTACACTGGGGCCCGAGGATTGGCCACGACCTCCGGCGGGGGATTTTCGCTCATGGCCGAAGGCATGAGCTTGGCCGGTATGATCGAATCACCTGCCGTTATTCACCTTGCCCAGCGGCCCGGTCCGGCAACCGGTCTTCCCACGCGAACCGAACAGGGGGATTTCAATCTGGCCCTGTATGCCGGCCATGGCGAATTCCCCCGGATCCTGCTGGCTCCGGGTACTCTCCAACAGGGCCATGATCTGATGTGCAAGGCCTTCGATATGGCCGATCGGTTTCAATCACCGGTTATTGTTCTCACGGACCAGTATTTCATTGACTCGTATTATGACACCACGCCGTTTGATTTGCCCGGCGATGGTATCCAACAACATATTGTTGAAACATCGTCCGATTATCGTCGTCATGAAATCACCGACGACGGGATATCCCCTCGCGGTATTCCCGGTTTCGGCAACGGCCTTGTCGGCGTCGATAGCGACGAACATGATCAGGCCGCTCATATCACCGAGGATCATGAGGTCCGCGTTGCCATGAATGATAAGCGACTTCGGAAATTGCATTTGATTCGCGACGCGGCGATCCCCCCTGAACTATGGCCGAATCCGAACTATGCCGATCTGGTCCTTTGCTGGGGATCGACGTATTGGATTGTTCGGGAAGCCCTTCAACGCATGAGTAGGCCGGATATGAGTCTATTGCATTTTTCTCAGGTCTATCCCCTTCATCCGGACACGGGAGGATATCTTCGCAACGCGGCCCGGATCATTCTCGTCGAAGGCAATGCCACCGGCCAGTTTGGAGATCTCATCAAGACACAGACCGGCATCGAGGCGCATCGTCGAATTCTGAAATACGATGGTTTGCCGTTTTCCGTTGAAGAGGTCGTCGCGAAGCTCCGAGAAATTGTGGGAGAAGGTTCATGATCGATCCAACACTCTACGATATGGGGCCGATCGATATCGCGTGGTGCCCCGGCTGTGGGGATTATGGAATCCTGCGGATTCTCAAAGCCGCATTGGCCGAACTCGATATCGCCCCCGAACAATTGGTCATGGTTTCCGGCATTGGACAGGCAGCCAAAATACCTCATTACCTCCGGTGCAATTTCTTCAACGGCCTGCACGGCCGTGCCCTGCCTCCCGCCACCGCCATCAAGGCCGCCAATCCCTCTCTGACCGTGATCGCCGAGGGCGGTGACGGCGACATGTACGGCGAAGGCGGCAATCACTTCATCCACACAATCCGTCGTAATCCGGATATAACAAACATTGTGCATAACAATATGGTCTATGGTCTGACCAAAGGCCAGGCCTCGCCCACCAGCCGCAAAGGATTCCGTACACCGGTCCAGGTCAACGGAGTCGTCAACGAGCCGTTCAATCCCCTGGCCGTTGCCGTCGCTCTTGACGCTTCCTTTGTGGCTCGCGGATTTTCCGGCGAATTCGAGAAAACCAAAGACATCCTCAAACAGGCCATTCAACACAAGGGGTATGCTTTGGTCGATATCTTTCAACCTTGCGTTTCTTTCAACAAGGTCAATACCCCCCAATGGTTCCGTGACAATACGTATTGGCTGGATGAGTCTTATGATCCCCGTGATCGTGCGGCCGCATTTGCCAAAGCCGTCGAAGAAAATCCCTTCCCGCTCGGCGTGGTGTATATCAGTCCCGTTAAACAGTCATTTGAGCAAAATCAGCCTGTGTACCTTGCCGATTCACGTCCGCTTCATCAGCGTGCTATTGATCCCCAAAAACGGGCCGCCCTGATCGACTCATTCCGGCTGAAATCCTGACCCCGGAAGAATTATTACTTTTATGTAATTTTTATGTTGACTTCAGTCGTAAGTAAGAGTAGATTTATCCTATATAAAGAACAGAGTATTCAAAGAGAATCTGAACGATGAATGTGATACGACAACATACGGATTATGCGTTGCGATTGCTGCTGTGCCTGGCCGGCCGGAGGGCTTCTGTCCGTTCCTCCAAGCCAAAGGGAAACAGGAAGCGATCTCCCTTTCCGTCTGTTTCGGCAACGGATGGTCCGGTTGCGTCTGCCCGTGCCCTGAGTCGTTCGGCGAACGTATCCTATCCGTTCACGAGCAAGATTTTACAGACGCTTCACGATGCGGGCATTGTCGTAAGTTCCATGGGTCCCCGAGGGGGTTTCGCCCTGGCACGATCCGCCGATCAGATCACGCTTCGGCAGGTGATCGATACCGTTCAGGGTCCCCTGACTGTCAACAATTGTCCCATCCTGCAGGGAGGATGTAGCCAGCCGAATTGCCCAATTAGCCGTATCATGTCCGATCTGCAAAAGAATCTTCAACAACGACTTGATGAAGTGACTTTGGCGGATATACTGAAAACCGGTCGTTCGTATAAACGCGACTGCAGGAAGTTAGGAGAATCCAAATGAATCCTGCCGAGAAAACCAGTTTTGTCCTCAAAGAGTGTGTAGCTGTTCCCAACAATCCTGCCGCTTTAATCGATTATGCCGCGGATTCCATTGTGAGCAAGACCCTCCTGGATAAATCCGCGGGGAATCTGACCCTGTTCGCATTCGCTCAGGGCCAGCGTCTCTCCGAGCATACCAGTCCATTCGATGCCGTGGTTCACGTTCTGAACGGCAAGACGACTTTGACGATCGGGGGAAAGGATATTGAGGCATCCGCGGGCCAGTTGGTGATTATGCCGGCCAATGTCCCTCATGCCGTAACCGCGAGCGAACCATTTAAGATGCTGTTGATCATGATCCGTTCAAAATAAAAAGTGTTTTCCGGATGGGGAGAACCGGAGAGGAACAGAACTCGCCGAGGAATCGAAAATAGGAAATATCGGGGTATAAAGAACAGAAAGGATACGATCATGTTTTGTTATCAATGTGAACAAACCGCCAAAGGAACCGGCTGTACGAAGATGGGCGTTTGCGGAAAAGATCCGGAAACCGCATCCTTGCAGGATCTCTTGATCCACGCCGCCAAAGGCATCTCTCGCTACGCGCATCGCGCCCGTCAACTTGGTGCCAAAGACGCCTCCATCGATCGGTTCGTTGTCGAGGCCCTTTTCACCACCGTTACGAACGTCAACTTCGATCCGGCCCGGCTCGAGTTGTTTCTGCAAAAGGCCGCTGAAGTTCTTCAGCAGGCCCGCTCGCTCTATGAATCCGCCTGCAAGAAATCCGGTCGTATTACCGAGTCGTTCAATGGACCCGCTTTGTGGAAGCCGGCTTCCGATCGTGCCGGTCTCATTGCGCAGGCCCTCGAAATCGGGATTGACAAACGCATCGATCAGTTCGGCGGCACCATCTCCGGGTTACAGGAGCTGATCCTCTACGGGCTGAAGGGTACAGCCGCGTATACCGATCATGCCCTCATCCTCGGAAAACAAGATGACTCTGTCTTTGCTTTTTTCCACGAAGCCCTTGATTTTCTCGCTTCGGATAATGCGTCGAACCCCGATGCTTTGTTGCCAATGGTTCTCAAGGTCGGCGAAATCAATCTTAAGGTCATGGAGCTTCTCGATGCCGCCAATACGGACACCTATGGCCACCCTGAACCGACCCAGGTCCGTGTCACGCCGGTGAAGGGTAAAGCGATCCTTGTCTCCGGCCATGACCTCAAAGACCTCGATGAACTCCTTGTCCAGACGGAAGGCAAGGGAATCAATGTCTATACGCACGGTGAAATGCTTCCGTGTCTGGCATACCCCAAACTCAAAAAATACAAACATCTCGTCGGCAACTACGGCGGCGCCTGGCAGGATCAGCAGAAAGAATTCGACGCCTTTCCGGGAGCGATCCTGATGACAACCAACTGTATTCAAAAACCGCGTGAAACGTACAAAGGTCGGATCTTTACCAGCGGTCTGGTCGCCTGGCCGGGAGTGACGCACATTGCAGACGGCAATTTTACACCCGTCATTGAGGCCGCTCTGACTGCGCCCGGATTTGCCACGGATGAACCTGCCAAGACCATCACAGTCGGTTTTGCCCGTAATGCCGTTCTCTCCGTCGCCGGAGCTGTGATCGATGCCGTCAAGGCCGGAAAGATTCGTCATTTCTTCCTTGTCGGCGGTTGCGACGGCGCCAAACCCGGCCGAAACTACTACACCGAGTTTGCACAGGCCGTACCGAAAGATTGTGTCATTCTCACGCTGGCCTGCGGCAAATACCGTTTCAACAAGCTCGAATTCGGCGATATCGGCGGGATCCCCCGTCTGCTCGATGTCGGCCAGTGCAACGATGCCTACTCGGCTATCCAGATTGCGGTCGCCCTTGCCGGGGCATTTCACTGCGGCGTCAACGACCTTCCCTTGTCGCTGGTCCTGAGTTGGTATGAGCAGAAGGCCGTTTGTATCCTGCTGACATTGCTTCATCTGGGAATCAAGAACATTCGTCTGGGTCCAACGATTCCCGCTTTTGTCAGTCCGGATGTCCTCAAAGTCCTCGTCGAACAATTCAACATCGCCCCGGTTACCAACGCCAAAGACGACCTCAAGGCAATCCTTAAAAATAATGAGATATCAGATGACCATTCGTAACATTGTCAAAATCGATGAATCCAAATGCAACGGCTGCGGTCTTTGTGTCAATGCTTGTGCCGAAGGCGCCATCCAACTGGTCAACGGCAAGGCCCGGCTTGTCAGTGATACCTATTGTGACGGCCTGGGGGCGTGTCTCGGACATTGCCCCCAGGGCGCCATCTCGATCGAGCAGCGCGATTCCGCGGACTTCGATGAACATGCCGTAAAGAAACATCTGGAAAAGCTCGATCGCAAACCAACCGAGTCGGTTCCCGGTCCCGCCGAAGGTTTCGTCTGCCCCGGCATGCGCCAGCAGACCTTTGTCAAATCGGACCTCTCGGCATCCACGCCATCTTCCGCGGTTCCTTCGGTCTCCGAGCTGACACACTGGCCCGTCCAGCTTGCGCTCATCAATCCGGGGGCTTCCGCTCTCAAAGGAGCGGACCTTCTGCTTGTAGCCGATTGTGTTCCCTTCGCGATGGGTGATTTTCATGCCCGTTATCTCAAAGGCCGTTCCGTCGTCGTCGGCTGTCCAAAACTGGATGATAGCGAATTCTATATCAACAAACTCGTTGATATTCTTCGAACGGCCCAGCCCCGATCCCTGACCGTCATTCATATGGAAGTTCCATGCTGTTCCGGTCTTTCGCGTATCGCACGCAAAGCCCTTGCATCTTGTGGTTCGCCGATCTCTTTCGAAGATGTCACGATTTCGCTCCAGGGGAAGATACTTCAGACCGAATCGATCTCAAACGGACGATCCAATTGAAGGGCTGCATCGTTCTTTGCAGCCCTTCAGTTTTCTGCCTGGATTTTCATCTGCAAATCCCTTTGATCCTTCCATACGATACAACGTATTGTATCGCGCCGTGTGAAGCCCTATCGCCAGAAACTTTTTCCCGGTACCGTCATCTTGATGTATAATCTTGCTCTGGTTCATGAGAGAACGGTTTTGATCGAATGAGGATAATCGGATGGAACTGCGCGAAATAGCCGGTCAACAGGTCGGAATATATCCTTACAACACAGTGATCGTGGGCGCCGGGGCTGCCGGGATGAACTGCGCGGTGCATTTGTGCGAGTTCATGCAGCAGCAGGGAATCGCCGACGCCGCCAAGCGGATCGCAGTGATCACGGCGGGGATCAAGCTGGGCGCGTCGCGGATGAGCGGTTCTGACAAACAGACCTATTACAAGATGGGAACAAGCCCGGAGACGGCCGACAGCGCCGAGGAATTTGCCCGAAGCCTGACGGCCGCCGGCTGTTGTCATGGCGACCTTGCGCTGGCTGAGGGGATCGGCTCCCTGCGCGAGTTTTATCATCTCGTACAAGCGGGCGTGCCGTTTCCCCATGACCCGATGGGCAGTTACATCGGCTATAAGACCGATCACGATCCCTACGAACGAGCGACCTCGGCCGGGCCGAAGACCAGCCGATACATGAGCGAATGTCTTGAACGACAGGTGCGGCGGTATGGAATTGCGATCTTCGACCAGATGGAGACGACCGAATTGATCGTCAAAGGACGGGGCCTGGACAAACGGATCATCGGTGTGGCGGCGATTCGCAGGAAGGATGTCACCGGGGAAAATTTTGGACTGCATGTATTCGCCTGCGTTAATCTGGTTCTGGCCGCGGGGGGGCCTGGGGAGATGTATGAGACAACGGTGTACCCCAAAGGACAATTCGGAATTCACGGATTGGCTTTGCGTGCGGGTTTGAGGGCGGAGAATCTGACGGAATCGCAATATGGACTGGCGAGCACAGCGTTCCGCTGGAATGTGTCGGGGACGTACATGCAGGTGATTCCGCGGATTTACAGTACCGACAAAAACGGCGGGGACGAGCGAGAGTTTCTCGCGGACTACTTCGATAGCATGAGGCGGATGGCGACGAATATTTTCCTCAAGGGTTATCAATGGCCGTTCGATCCGCAGCGGATCGAGAGCATGCAGTCGTCGCTGATCGATGTGCTGGTATTCAGTGAAACCCAAAAGGGGCGAAGGGTGTTCATGGATTTCCTTCGAAATCCGATTGGCAATGAGCAAATGAAGCCGTTCGATCTGGACGATCTTGAGCAAGAGGCCGGAGGATACTTGCGGCGGGCGGGGGCGACGCAAAAGCTGCCGATTGAACGTCTGGCGCACATGAACGAGCCGGCGATCGAGATTTATCAGGAAAACGGGATCGACCTGTTTACCGAACCCCTTGAGATTGCCGTTTGTGCACAGCATAACAACGGCGGATTTTCGGTTGATCGATGGTGGCAATCGAGCGTGCCGGGGACATTTGTTATCGGAGAGATGGCGGGTACTCATGGCGTCAAACGGCCCGGCGGATCGGCGCTGAATTCCGGGCAGACCGGCGGCCTGCGCGCGGCGGAGTACATCGCCAATCAGCGATCCTTGGATACCGAGGGCTTCGATGATAGCCCCGAAGAGGTACGACCCCTCGTGGCGTTGATTGAAAAACTTCGACGATGGACGGAAAATCATCATGCCCTCAGCGGCGGCGAGGCGTTGCAGGAGATTCAGCGGCGAATGTCATCCTGCGCTGCGCATATCCGCGAGCTTTCCGTCGCGAAGATAGCTTTCGATGATGCAGTACGACTGGTTCGTACGATTTGCGACGAAGGATTGCGTCTGGATCGTCCCAAAGACCTGATCGCTGCGGTACGGGCTGAACATCTGGCGTTGGCATCGGCGGCTTATCTGAAGGCGATCGTCGAATTGCTTTCATCTGGAAGTGGTTCACGCGGATCGCATCTGGTCTTGGCCGACGATGGACAAATGATCCACCCGGCGATCTCGCGGAACGGAAAACCCCTGCGATTCAAACCCGAAAACGCCTCCCTGCGAAGTTCGATCCAGCAGATTGAATTCGATCCCGACTCTGAAAACCTGTTTCGATGTACAATGATTGCCGTACGACCCATGCCGAAAGATCGAAAGGCCTTCGAGCCGGCCTGGCAAGATTTCCGGGAACGACGGATTTATTCGATCGAAGGATGAAAATTGGGGGATTCGAGGATACTTTGACCGGTAAATTTTGCCGGGAACCTTGATTTTGAACCGTCAATTTGGTATAATGAAATGACGTTCAGCAATCGTGGTGGGTGATTGTTTCATTGGACTGAAATGACTCGAAGACGGTTTCAAATCGTTATAGGGTTGTGCCTGACTTTGTTCCCGATGTCGCTGGCTAACGCCGAGCCGGGGGGCCGAGGACGGGATTCGACCCCGAACACCGATACGACGACTGTTCGATTAACCCGTGCGCTGGTGGCCGGCGTTTGTGAAAAGATTCTGACGGGAGATTTTGCCTCCGCCGGACGAATGCTCGATACGATGACGGTTCCGGAAGGTTCTTCAACAATCCAACTCAAAGCCATCGTGGACGAATACCGTCGGATCGATGAACAGCGTCAAACGAAACGCAATCAGGCCCGAGAGAAAGCTTTGGCCGATTTACAGCCATTCAACCAACATATTCCAACCAACGACAAGGACCGCGACAATGCGTTCGAGGCGGTTCTGCGGTTGTATGATAGCGCCCCGGAGGATCAGCGCAAGACGATTCTCGACAATCCGACGGTCTGCCGTCTGATCGCCGATGCCATCGCCTCGGCGACAATCCTCGAATCTCAGGGCCGTTGGGCCGATGCGTATTCGCATGCCTATGGTTGGCTCACGATCCTCGACAAAGAGAATCGCCGGTACAAAGAGAAAGCGGACGAATTGACGGCGCGTGCCGCCCTGGAACTGGCGTTGAAAAATGGTCCCTGCGATGCCGTGGCCGATCGATACAAAGGCGTGCGGTACGAGATGCTCATACGGGCGATCACGACTCTCGATTTCAAATATGTTGAACTTGTGGATTACGATGGCATGGTCCGCAAAACGATCGAAGAGGCCGAACGCCTGGCGATCGTGTTGGACATGTCGCCGGAGCCGCTGTCTGTTTCATTCCGGAAGGAAGGTCTTGTTCCGTGGCGACAGGGCGTGGCGGAAATTCGTCGGCTGCTGGATCAAAGACCGCGGCCCTATCCCAAGGAAGAATTTCTGAGCGTGATGGATGTTTTCATCGCATTGAATCCGAAAACCCTCAAAATATCCGAAGATATTATGATCGGCCTGCTTGCCGAAGCGGCCCTGTCAGCGCTGGATCCCTATACGACGATGGTATGGCCCAAGGATGTGGCCCAGTTTCAGAAAGTTATCACGCAGGAGTTTGACGGGATCGGAGTTCGACTGAACAAGCAGGGAAAGTTTCTGAAAATCGCCGGAATTATTCCCGACAGTCCCGCGTCCCGCACGGATATGGAAGAAGGCGAAATGATCGTCGCGGTCAACGGAGAATCGACCGAAGACATGTCAAGCAATTGCGCCGTGCAGAAAATTTCCGGGCCCCGCGGGACCCGGGTAACGTTGTCGGTTCGGCGAGAAGGTTCCTCCGAGACGCGGCAGGTGGTATTAACGCGAGCCAAGATTATCATTCCCAGCGTGACGGCTTCAAGGAATCAGGACAAGTCGGCGCCGGCCGATCCGACGATGATCGATCCAGCCAATCGCCTTGGATATATCCGGCTGACGAGCTTTGTCGAAACGACCATTCCGCATCTGGAAAAGACGCTGACTCAACTGGAAGCGAAGGATCTCAGGGGACTGATCCTTGATCTTCGCGGGAATGCCGGGGGATTGTTGCAGACGGCGATCGAGGTCGTGGATTTGTTTGTGAACGAAGGGCCGATTCTCCAGAGTCGCTCGCGCTTTATCATGCCATCGTTCTGGAACGCCAAACGCGAAGGGACTCATCCGGATTATCCGCTGGTGATCCTCATCGATGGAGGAAGCGCCAGCGCATCCGAAATCGTCGCAGGGGCCTTGCAGGATTCAATGCATCGCCGGGCTACGCTGGTGGGAAGTCGCAGTTTCGGCAAAGGCAGCGTGCAGGAGATTTCCCATTACACGGGATTTGGTTCGCAATTCAAATACACCACAGCTCATTATCATTTACCCGGAGGACAGCCGGTCAAAAGCCGTTACCTGGCCGAGCGGCGGAATACCGAAGACTGGGGTGTTCGTCCGGATGTGGAGGTCAAGTTGCGGCGGTCGGATCGGATGAATAGGGATCCGGATTCAAATGAAGTTGAAAGCCGATTGGTCTTTGGGGAAGATGCCGAGGCGGAGATACGGCAAGACCTGCTGCCGGCATCCCTGCGGGATGATACCCAACTGGCCGTTGGACTTTTGGTGCTTCAGACCAAGCTGATACAATCCGGGCAGGCGGTTCAAGTGGCGATAGCCGGGGAATCTTCCTCCGTAATGCAAACGGAGGGTCAGTCTGCCAAGTCCAATTGAGAAAAGGCCCGTTTGCGAAACGTTCAATACGGCGGGGCAAATTCGACAGGGAATCCGAATTATGTTTACGGACAGGGATGTCATCATGAAGACAGCATGGTTCATCGTAATCGGTACGATCACGTCGATTGGAATCATCACCGCGGATACGCCGGTCGCATTCAAACCGGTTGATTTGCATTGTGAGTATCAGGTCAATCCTTTGGGTATCGATGTACCGCATCCGCGGATGTTCTGGAAGATCGAATCACCGCGGAGGAATCTACGACAGACGGCGTATCACATTCTTGTTGCGTCCTCGGCCGATGTTTTGCGCCAGGATCGGGGGGATTTATGGGATAGCGGCAAGGCGATCTCCGCAGAAACGACACACGTCGCTTATTCGGAATGCAACCTGAAATCTCTGCAACACATCGTTTGGAAGGTCCGTGTATGGGATGGCGAGGGAAATGTTTCGGATTGGAGTCCGACGGCCGAGTGGACGATGGGAATTCTTGAGCCGCAGGATTGGCGTGCCAAATGGATCGGTTGCACGGAAGAAACCGCTTCGACGGGATTGCCGTTGTTTCGAAAATCCTTTGAAATTGCCAAGCCGGTGAAGCGGGCCTTGGTGTGCGTCAGCGGTCTGGGACACTACGACTTGTTTCTTGACGGTCATAAAGTCGGCGATCATTTTCTGGATCCGGCCTGGTCCGCCTATGAAAAAACCGTGTATTATACGATACAGGATATCACCGCTGAATTGACTAACGGTTCGCATGGATTCGGCGTGATGCTTGGCAAGGGTTTCTACAACACAACGGGCGACCGTCGGATTCATGGCGTTCAAGCGAATCGGCCTTTGAAAATGATTTTTCAGGCCCAAATTCTCTATGCCGATGGCAGCGAAGAATGGATCGTAAGTGACCGTTCATGGAAAGTATGCGAGGGACCGATCACGCACAGCGCGATCCTGGGGGGCGAGGATTATGATGCTCGAAAGAATCCGGTCGGGTGGAATAAACCGGGATATGACGATAGCCAATGGCAATATTCCATCGAAACCGAAGGTCCCGGCGGGACGCTCACCGCCGGCTCGTGTCCGCCGATGAAAGCCCACCGGGAGTTTCGCCCTGTTGGGATCGACGAGCCAACCCCGGGGGTTTACATATATGATTTCGGACAGAATGCCTCGGCTATACCGAGAATTCTCGTACGCGGAAGGGCAGGCCAGACAATCCGGCTGACTCCGGCCGAGCAACGACACGGTATGTCGCCCCGTCGGAATGATGGCCGCGGATTGGTCAATCCGGCCGGTGTCGGCCATCCGAACTACTGGCAATATACGCTCGGAAGTGAAACCGGAGAAACCTGGATGCCGCAATTTTCCTACAGCGGATTTCAATACCTTCAACTCGAAGACGCCGTTCCCGCCGGACAGCCGAATCCGGATGGAAAACCGGTTGTGGAGGAGATCGTTTCTGTTCATGTACGGAATGCGTCATCGATCACGGGGCATTTCGAATGTTCCAATCCGCTGTTCAACGATATTGATCGCATCATCGATTGGGCCGTACGGTCAAACCTGTCGCATGTTCTCACGGATTGTCCTCACCGGGAAAAACTCGGCTGGCTTGAGGTGGCCTATTTAATGGGACCTTCGATTGCCGGCCGATATGATATCGCGCGGTTGTATGCGAAGATCAGCCGGGACTGTGCCGATTCACAGTCCGCCGATGGCATGATTCCCACGGTTGCGCCGGCGTATCCGGCTTTCAACGGCGGATTCGCCTATACCCCTGAGTGGGGAGCCGCCTCCGTGATTGTGCCATGGATCGTGTATGAATGGTATGGGGATCGGAGAATACTGGAATCCAGCTATCCAACAATGAAAAGATTTGTCGATTTTATTCGGAATACCTCAAACGACCTTGTCCCCACGCCGGGACTGGGCGATTGGTATGACTACGGCCATGGAAAACCGGTAGGGGCTTCGCAGTTTACCCCCGTGGAACTCAGCGCCATGGCGACGTTCTATCGTTGTACGCGGATCGTGGCCGATACCGCTGGAATTCTGGGTATGAACGATGATCGCGGAAAATACGAAATCCTGTGCGGACAAATTCGGATCGCCTTTACCAAGCGGTACTTCGACGGATCCGAGGAATATCAGAATCGTGGAAGCCCTCAATGTGCCAATAGCATGGCTTTAACGATGGGATTGGTTCCCGAAGGAAGCGAATCGAAGGTACTGGATCGCATTATTCAGGATATTCGCTTGCGAAACAATCAGCAGACAGCAGGGGATATCGGCCATTGGTACCTGATGCGGACCCTGGCCGAACATAATCGTTCGGATGTGCTATATGACCTGACCGCGCGGACATCGTTGGGCAGTTATGGTTTCATTGTTCGCAATGGCTGGACTTCCATGCCCGAGGCGTGGGATGCCGACACCGGCGCTTCCATGAATCACTGTATGCTCGGGCATATCCAGGAATGGCTGTTTGGATGGGTGGCGGGGATACGCCCGGATCCGCAATTTCCGGGATTCCGCAGGTTTATCATTGATCCACACCCAGTTGGCGACCTTACCTGGGCGAAGGGACAATTTGAATCCATCCGGGGCTTGATCCGCAGCCAATGGCGGCGCGATGACACGACATTTTCTCTGGATGTTACGGTTCCACCCAATACGAAAGCGACGATCTACCTGCCTTCACAAAATCACGACAAGATCACCGAAAGTGATCGGCTCTTGAATCAGTCAAGACAGATCCATATCGTGACAATACGAAATGATATCATCGAAGTTGAAGTAGGTTCCGGGATATACCATTTTCGTTTGCCGATGGGTTCTCTATCCTCACCAGACAATGAAGGATAACACAAAAAGGTTAAACCCTGAAGATGGATTAACGAAGACCTTCTTGCGGAATGAGGAAAGTACCCAGCGGTGGCAATCCTTCCGGAAACGGCCGGCTTCCGTCGCGAATATTGGATACCTGCATCGGTACGGTATCGAGTATCGAATATGAGGACACATGGCCGTCAAGATGGCCGGCGCTGAACCGATTGGCGATCGATTCAATATCGGCGGGGCGGTTCCAGAAGGGAGAATACAGGGGGGTCGGGGAGGTGGCCGCCGCCTTTTTCATGGGCTCACAACTGCCGATATAATCCCATTTATCCAGTCGATGGTATTGAGTCACAATCGTATCGCTGACAAGGATCGAACTCTGACGCCCGCCTCCGGCGCCATCTTCCGGGCCGATAAATGGCGAATCTTTTTTAGAAAGATAACCGCGGTAGTTCCAATACAAGCTGTACGTGCCCAGCAAGGGATCGAGAGACTTGCCGTTTTCACGATTATCCCACATGTCGCCCGCATCCCATGCTTTTTGAAGGTGTTTGAACTTGTGTGGAGCACTGGGGCAATACATCGTATGCGCATCCTCGATATACCCTTTCAGGTATCCGCTGACCGACCGGTGTATCCGCGGACCTAAGTCATCCAGCGCGATCAACTTGGTTGGTTCCGACCAGGTGAGATCCTGGTCAAATCCATTGGTCGCAACAGAAACGGGAAAGCGATCGCTATTGTCAGCGGCATAAACGTGCAAAATATCGACGATCTGGCCCATATGGCTCATTCCGCGGATACGATGCGCCTGACGACGGGCCTTTCCCAGCGCGGGGACAAGAATGGATAACAACATAGATATAATTCCGGTGACCACGAGCATTTCGAGCAAAGTAAATCCCCGGCCTCCCCTTGTCCATCCTGACAAATTGTACATCCTACTCCCGATAATCCTGCTCCTCGGTACAAAAGTACAGAGTACTACCTCATCAACGAATTCTTATATTATTATATCAGATCAAGGTAACAAGTCAATGGAAAAACGTTTCACAATGGAAATTTTACAGTGTGTTCACATTGTCTTAATAATGGTGTGTTGAACGGATGATCTTGTGCGTTGAAGTTCCGGTTGAGAGTGCCGTAGATTAAGGTTGATTCAATTTGTGCGTTATTGTGCCCACGGCAGGGCAAGAAGCCATTCTTCCGAAAAGATGGCAAAATCACGAAAATCTACAATACCGTCGGAATTGGCGTCTCCAGTCAACGGCCAACGTCCTCGGCTGGCGTATGGTGTTCCGCCGTGAGCTCCCATGTTGATGCGACCGCCGTTGGGGACAGGTTCCAGTACGGGAATTTCCATCCAGTTTCCGGCGTCAATGCATGGACTGGTTTCTTCATCCAGAAGCCATAACCCGCTCTTGTCGGCGGGGAGATTGGGATCGTTAAAGGAACGAAACCGTCCATACGATGAGAGAAGATGATAATCATGGTGTGCGGGATCGGCGAATCTCGGTCCCATGCCTTTTTGATATATTCCGACAACCTGTTCAGGCGTTAGAACCCGATCAAAAAGCATCACCTCGTCGATCTTGCCGTTGAACGTGTAACCGTTGTAGAAACCGCCGCGGAAACCAATGTACAGGTGGTTATTCAACCGGGTCGGAAGTTCCGTAATGGGAGCGCCAAAGGGCGGCGAGATTTGCCGGATGCCGTTGTAATAAAATGTCGCCTGCAGGGTATTGCTGTTGAAGGTGACCAGAACATGTTGCCATTGGCCCGTACGGATATTCGTGGAAGCGACCGCTCGGCCGTTATTGCCGTTATTTTCGACATCCAATCGCGGCTGAGTCTCATCGATTCCCAACATGTATTCCTTGTTGCTGACGCTTTCTACCTTGGACAGAATCGTATATTCCTCGCGATCCAGCGAACGGGGAAAGATCCATGCGCTGATGGAATAATCCCGATTCCCCAGACGGATGGCGCTGTTGTCCGGAACCAACACGTACCCCGTTTCCCCGTCAAATTCAAGGGCATTACCGACAATCCCCGTTGTCCAACTGGCCCCGGCGAGAATTCCATGGCTGGCGCCGACGCTATCCCGCGCCGTGGAACCATATCCTTCATCAAATTTCCACCATGCGACGGGTTGGGGGTCGATATCGTTTCGCATCCAGCTATACTGAGCTTGGCATTCGATATTCTCGCCATAGAAATCACCATAAACATTATTCCAGAAGATACAATTGGTGATCGTCGGATTGGCATCATCGTACGCGCGAACGCCGTACAGGTTGTCGGCAACGGTCAGATTTTTCAGGGTGGGACGACCGCCGCTGGTGACGGTCACCGAATACTGGCTGTTTCGGATGATCAAATTCCGCAAAACAGAGGAGGGTCCTTCGCCGGTATGAAATTCCACGGCGTGTCCCATCGGGGTTTCGAGAATCGCCGCGTCCGCGGCGCTGGCCACGGTGATGGCCTTGCCGAGGAAGTCGATGCCTTCGGAGTAAACCCCCGGCCAAACGAGGACCGTGTCGCCGTCAACGGCTTGATGGATTGCCGCCTGAATGGTTGCCAAAGGGGCCTGCCGCGTCAGGCCGGCATTGGCGTCGTCGCCTCCGGTCCGATTGACATGCCAGGTACGCCCGGACCGATACAATCCCAGAATATCCGATTCGGAAAGGGCGTAATTGTAAATCCGGACATCATCGATCATGCCGTTCCAGTACCGTAAACCTCGCTCGGCATTTTCCCCGATCAGCAGGGGCCATGCGTTACGGTTGATTCTTCCTGTGGCGTTGACGGCCATATCGAGACGACCGTCAATATACAGAGCCAATCGTTGCCCGTCATACGTTCCCACGGCGTGGTGCCATTGACCGTCATCGACCGGTAGGGTTCCATAGATATTCCCATAATCCGTTCCGGCAACCTGCACGCCGGAACAGGCAAATTCGAGCGCGGAAGTCTCCACGGCTCGTTGAAGACGGAAACTACTGTCGCCTTTGGTGACAATCGCCTGAAACGGCCGATGAAACAGGACGACCTTGATCCATGCGGCGACGGTGATCCGGTCACGGATCTGAAGGGCGGAAGAATTGCCGCAATCGATCTGATCGCCAATGCCGTCAAACAACAGGGCCCCTCCGATTCGGCCGTCAAACGGCATCCAGTGACGATCGGCGAGTAACAGTCCATCCATTCCGCCCACGGAGTCTTTGGCCGTGTTGCCGGAATATTCATCCAGTTTCCAGTGGGCCACCATCGATCCGGACGGAGGTATATCTTCCGGAGGCGGAACCGCGGGCGCACCCTGTCCGATTGCAGAGACGACGGAAACATCCGTGTCGGCCCCCCCGGCATAGGACATCAGGCCGGCAATCACCATCATCGCCATTAGCCCGAACGCATTGCCCATCGGCCATGACATTACCACAGTTCCTCTCGAGTTGTCTATCCGGCGCTGTCGAGTTGCGCCAGATTCAAAAGCCACATCATCCCCATGGAATTACTGGTATGCTGGTACCGGGTCGGGCCGGGTTGTCGCCAGCCCTCCAGCGGCACCGGGGCGGCTTCATACATGAATTCCAGCACGCCAACATCCTTCCACTGATTTGCGGAATCCTGTGCCGACAAGAGGATCGTATCGATCCAGTCCCGGTTCATGTCAATCGTATAGGTCATGCGCAGCTTGCCGTTGTCGATCAAGACCTGAGAGCGATCCTGTTGTTTCGAAAGCCGAGATTGAAAAGCGATCTGGCGTTCGGCGGCATCGCGGCGAACGATATCGATTGTATGCAGTCCCAGCCATGGACGGAGAAGTCCGTCGAAGAAGCTTCCTCGTGGATACGTCGTCAGGGTTCGCTCCGACAGATGATACATATAGGTACCATCGATGTCGTCGGAGATCTGCAGGCGGTTGCCGATCTTCCATCGCAAGGAGGGGTTATATTGATTCAAAGACGTATAATTCAGTGGGATAATCCCCTCACCTGTAACCGTCTCATTGCCGATTCGCCCCGATACCCGAAGACAAGCCCATCCACGTTTGTGCAAATCATCGCGAAGATCCTGAACCGTGACGCTGTCCGGCCAGTCGCACTGGAAATAGTCTTCGTTGAGCACATTGATATGACGCGTTGTCCATGGATGGCTCAGTCCGCCTTCCGAATCTTCGCGCGCGATAACCAGCAATCCTTTTTCGGCAGTGGAAATCGGTTCGAACGTCGGTTGTCGCCCATCCATGCGGGACAGAAATTCGCCAAGTCGCGGCGAATCGGTTGGAAGCCTAACGATGGAAAGATCGGTATGCCACAGGTGGTAATTATTGATCGTTACGGCGTTGCGATCGCGATCATAATAATAATTGGCCGTGCCGTTTTGGAGCCATTGACAGATCGATTGCGGGCCGGCCCCGATGGGTTTGGTTCGCCGCATCATTACCGGACCGCCCGGACCCTGCGGGTAGAAATACCAGCAGGTGTTCACATGTTGGCCGCTCACGCTGGGCCCCGAATCGATATCGGATACAACGGCCGTCGGCGTGTCTGCCTGCCGGGATGTCATTGGTGGTAAAACGACCGATCCCGCCGCGATGATACTCGCCGCGGTCAATGTCGCCACTGCTGCCTTTCCCGTAATCACGGCCGTCGCCGCCGCGGCCAATCCCACTTCTGTTGTCGCCGCCGTAACTGTAATCTGTGCCGCCGCCGCTTTTGATGGCGCTGTCAGTTTACCGAACAAAACAAGGGCCCCCAGCAATGCGCCTCTGCCCAAACCGCGTCGTGTCAATTGCTTGGCCAGGGCGTTCTTGGCGCGGAAGAACAGCACGCGAGCGCTGAACTCAGTTCCCCCAATTTCCTCGGCGATCTCTGCGTAATCCATTTCTTCGTAACATCGCATCACCAGCACTTCACGATATCGGGGCTTCAGCGTGGACATGGATTCCACAACCACATGCCGTAGTTCCTGGCCGACCATATCGGCGAAACCTTCCTGCCGATTCTCGCCTGCCAGCGTATGCTCGACGTCTTCCATCGACACATTCCGATGGGCCCGTTCGCGCGCGTAGTGATGATGAAGTTTGTTGATGGCGATCTTACGCAACCATGGCCAAAACCGGTCCTCCCTCTCCAGTTTATCCAGGAACTTAAACATTTCGATTAAACTCTCCTGTACCACATCTTGCGTTACGTCATGTTTGAAAGCGATTCGTTCAATATACACGGACAACCGTTCCCCGGCAACCTTAGCCAGACGATTCATATCGTCTTTGTTGCCGGTTCGGGCGCTGCGGACCAGAGCGGTTAAATCCGTGCTTTCCTGCATATCAATGCCACAACTTTGAGTCAGGTTCCAGTAATTTCGTAACGGTTTATTTACCCTTTTTTCTGCAAACGGATCCTTTCAAGCCACAAACGATAACCATTGTGATGATAATGGTTTGTATCGTGTCGAACAGGGAAATACCTCATACCCCACCCTACGAATTATACCACAATAGGGCCGAAAATTCACGACAAATCCGATTGATTGTAAGTTATTCAACGACAAATACTTAGGATTATTTTTCACAGCCCCCTTTTGCATCCTTTTGGGGCATGGTATCATAGGGTCGTTGAATATGAAAATCGGGGGAAACCACGCAATTAAAGAAAGGGAGCAGAGCATGGAAAACGGGCTGAATCGACGCGAGTTTTTGGGCGCAACTGCGGCGGCGGGAATGGTTTTGGTCGGCGGAAAGTGGATTTCAACGACGGCCGCACAAGCCGGCAATCCGTGGCCTGCCCCGATGCCACCGGTCAAGATCTACAAAGTCTATGTCGGACGTACCGGCGATATCTACCTGTCCCGGCCACAGGGCGAGATCGAAAAATTTGAAAAGTACCTCGCCAATATCGAAAGAAAAATGAGCGACGTCAAATTCATCGGCGGCGATCTCGTTCCGCCTACCGAAGCCAAGGCCGTGCTTCCCAAGCTCGCCGAGGCCGATGGACTGATTCTCTTCCATCTGTCCGGCCACGGAGGCGATGCACCCGGCCAGGCCATGGACCAACTCGTCAATGCCGGCCTGCCCACCGTCGTCTTTTCCCAGCCCTACAGCGGTCACGGCTGGATGTACTTTCCCCGCTGGAATAAGGAAGGCAAAAAGGTTGTTCTTTTGCCCAGCAGCGACTGGAGCGACCTTGACCGCGTGGTCGGCCTGATGCGCGTCGGCCCCCACATGCGCAAATCCAAAATTCTCGTCGTTCGGGGCGCTCTTGGAACTGCCGCTGCCTGTGATTTCGCGCAGGTCAAGGCCAAACTCGGTACCGAGGTTATTCCCATTTCTGTTGATGAAACGCTGAAGGCACACGAAGCGATCAGTCTCGATGCCGCCCAAGCCGAAGCTCAGGAATACTGGATCAGCAAGGCCCAAAAAATCATGGAGCCGACCACAGACGAGATCGTTACCTCCGCCCGCTTCTATCTGGCCGTCAAAAACCTCATGCAGAAATACGGCGCTCAGGCCATTACCAGTTCCGAATGTATGGGCCGTCCGGCCAAGGGCTGCCTGACCTTTAGCAAGCTCAACGACCTGGGCCTGGTCGGCGCCTGCGAAGGCGATATCGACTCGACTCTGACGATGATGATGTTCAACTACGCATTCAACGTGCCGGGTTTTATCACCGACCCTGTCTTTGACACCGCTCGCAACGCCCTGATCCACTTCCATTGTACCAGCGTCACCAAACTCGACGGGCCCAAAGGCGATCGCATGCCCTTTACAATCCGTACCCAAACTGATAGCGGCAGGGGGGTCGCACTGCAGGTTGAAAACCGAGTCGGCCAGGAAGTCACCTGCGCCAAGTACGTCAACCTCAACGACATGGCCTACTCCACCGGAAAGATCATCGAGGTGACGACCGATCCGCTGGGCTGCCGTACGCAATTCGTCACACAGGTTAAGGACGCCAATAAGATGTTCCTCAACTGGGGAGCCGGCGTCGTCAATGGCGACATCATGACCATGCTCCATCGCGTCGTCTTCTACGGCAACTACGAAAAGAGTTTGGCCGAACTCGGAACCCTTATGGGCTTCAATGTCGTCGAAGAAGCGTGATGATTGGATATTGAATATTGACTTTTGAATATTGTTCACGCCGGGACTGAATCGCGGCGAATATGATTATCGGGTGGCAGCCACCGAGCTTGCGAGGTGGATGAGGTAAGCACGTTTCGTAAACCGCCCGTTTGTCCTTCCGGCGAAAGCGGGAATCCAATAGCCCCGAAGGGGCGGCAGAAATTGCCCGTGGTAGGAGCGGTTCGCGAACCGCCCATGTCATTCCAGCGAAAGCGTGGAAGCCCCCGGTTTCATTCCGGGGTTAACCGCCTCGGTTGTGTGTATATTGGACCGAGATTCACAGCGAGGTCAGATTGGCCAGGACTGCGGCCAGTTCCTCCGGAAGGACCGATGTGCACAACAATGCTGATCATTCCCGCGGGTGAACGAAAGAGGGTTTGAGAGAACCGTTCAGGGAAATTCGTTGCACGTCTTTGAAACTTCCGGAATGAACTCAAATCTTCCGGAATTTCTATTATGGACCTACTGTATCCATCTCCCCGAGTAGGGCTCGAACCTACGACCTGGCGGTTAACAGCCGCCCGCTCTACCTATTGAGCTATCGGGGAAAACTCAATAAAAATATCATTATGCGAATTTTCGGCCGATTTGTCAAGATCCTATGCATTTTTTTTCATTTGTGACGAATTTTGTCTGTCTTCTGGACAAAATCGTTTTCGTCCAGTAATATTTCAATTTTTGGGTCTCTCTCGTCATCGTACGTCTGGGGAATCCAAACGAAACTGATTCTGATCATGGAATTGGCCGAATAATCGGATATGGGAATTCAGATACCGGACATAGAAGATTTTACGATTATCAAGCACATCGGTGTGGGAGCCCGAACGCAGATATACCTTGCCGTCGATGAGCTGTCCGGCCAGACGGTGGCGCTCAAGCGGGCGATTGTGGAATCTCCGGAGGATTCACGGATTGTGGAACAAATGGAAACGGAATACAAGGTTTCCCGGCATATTGATCATCCCTATATCCGTAAGTGCCTGAAATTGACCAAGATCCGCAAGTTGCTCCGAGTCAACGAAGTCTTGCTTTCGATGGAACATTTCAATGGCCAGAGTCTGGAGGATGGTCCGTCGTTAAGTCTCGGCGATATCCTCTTGGTATTTCGCATGATCGCGACGGGTCTCAACGCCATGCATCAGAACGGTTTTGTCCATTGCGACATCAAGCCCAACAATATCCTCATCGGCAAGGATGGCGCCATCAAGATCATCGACCTCGGGCAGAGTTGTCGCATCGGAACCATCAAGACCCGTATTCAGGGAACGCCCGACTACATCGCTCCCGAACAGGTCAAACGTGAGCACCTCAGCCATCGGACCGATATATTCAATCTTGGAGCCACGATGTACTGGGCGTTAACGGGGAAAAACGTTCCGACGCTGATCCCCAAAAAAACGGAATACGGAATGCCCGCCAGCCAGAAACGCGAATTTCGCCAACCCCATGAAGTCTATCGCCAGATTCCATTGGATGTATCGCAGCTTGTCATGGCGTGCGTTCAGGAAAAACCCGCCGATCGCCCCGCCAATATGGCTGAGATTATCGCCCGACTGGACGTGATGATCCGGCAGATCTTTGGCGGTAAACTCGCCAATACCGGCAAATCCAATGATTGAGCTTTGCCAACAAGCCGCTCAGATCAATCGGCAATGTCCGTTACGAAGGGGCAATGTTCTTCATTTACCCGAAACCGGTCGCGTCCTTTTCGCCGGGGATATTCACGGCCATCGCCGGAACTTTGAACGGATAGTCTCCTACGCCGATTTGGCCCACCATCCCGATACCCACCTGGTTCTACATGAAATTCTTCACGGAGGTCCGGAGGATGAATTCGGCGGATGCCTGTCGTTTCAGCTTTATGAAGAAGCCCTCCGCTTCCAGATCCGGTTCCCCCATCAGGTCCATCTCATTCTTGGCAATCATGATACGGCCGTCATCAATGATTCCGACGTGATGAAATCCGGAAAGGAAATGAATCAGGCCATGAAGGCCGCCATGAAACGAGCGTACGGGGCCGAATACGAATCCGTGATGCAATCGCTCCGCGATTATCTTCTCTCACAGCCCTTGGCGGTACGAACGCCGAACCGGATATGGATGAGCCATTCCCTTCCCGAAGATCGCGCCGTCGATTCATTCGATTCTGCGATTTTCGATCGTCCGATTTGTCCGGAGGATTGTCGTCGTGCCAACAATGCCTATCTGCTTACGTGGGGCCGTCGTCATAGCCAAACCACATTGGACCGGTTCGCGAAAGCGCTCGACGTGGATATTTTCCTTCTCGGCCATCAACCGCAACCGTCCGGGTGGCATCGGGGTGGGAGTAATTTGATCATTCTTGCCTCGGATCATAATCACGGCTGTATTATCGTTTTTGATCTCGACAAAATGTGGCGTACGGATACGCTGATCGACCGTTTAATTCCCCTGGCATCCATCGCTTGATGCGCAGTCCATTCACGGAGGTTTTCGGTTGTTTTGGGAATTATATATCTGGATTGTAGTAATCCTTCTGGTCTCGCAGGCCTTGTTTCTGTATCAAGCCCATCGAAACTACCGCTATGCGATCAACAAATCCAATCGCCACAACACCGTGTATCGCCCGTCGGTTCTTCTGACCGTCCCCTGTAAAGGCCTTGACAACGAATTCGATCGGAACATCACATCGCTTCTTCTTCAAGACTATCCGAATTTCGTAATCCATTTCGTTGTGCAAGATTCCACCGACCCGGCGTATGAACCCCTTCGGACTCTGATTGCACGCCATTCACTCCGTACCCAAGCCCGCCATGTTCACGTTCTTCTTTCCGGGGAAAGCCGGGGTTGTAGTCAGAAGATTCACAATCTGCTGTTGTCCTGCCACCGGGCGCCGGACGATATTGGCGTTTTTGCCTTCGCCGATTCCGATGCCTGTTTTCCCACGAATTGGCTGAATGAGTTGGTTTATCCCCTCCGCAAGGATAAATGCGGGGCTACGACGGGCTATCGCTGGTTTGTTCCTCGTTCCGATAATCCTGCTACGCTGGCGCTGTCCGCCGTCAATGCCAAGATTGCTCAACAGCTTGGCAATACCCGCTTGAATCTTCTCTGGGGCGGTTCCATGGCCGTCCGGGCCGATCTCTTCAGCCCCGCGGATCTTGAGCGGATCTGGCGAAAGTCCATCAGTGATGATCTTAGTTTGTCCTATGCCGTCAAAAAATGCGGCCGGAAGGTTACGTTTGTACCCGATTGTCTGGTAGCTTCTTATGAACAGGTTACTTGGAAAACCCTTTTTGAATTCGCGAGGCGCCAGTTCCTTATTACACGGATTGTCATGCCAGGTACTTGGCGGTTTGGCCTGTTGAGTATGGTCTATTCCCTTTTGGGCCAGTGGGGAGGTCTGGCGGTTTTCCTTGTTTCGTTGGCACAGTTTCAATCCATAGGCCGGGTCCTATTGTCCGCGTCCATTCCCATTGTCTTTGCGGGAAGCAATTTTTGGCTGGCCTTCTTGCGGCAACGAATGATCGTTCGCCTTTTGCCTGAGGATATTCCTCGTCTCCGAGCCGCCGCGCGTGCCGATCAATGGGGAACCCTTGCCTGGTCGTGGCTTCTATTGGTTTTTATGCTCACCTCCGCATTCGGTAATACCATCACGTGGCGTGGTATCCGGTATCGGATTCTGAGTCCGGCCGAAACCCAGATTCTTCCTTTCCTTCTGTAGAACCTGGATTTTGCCTTTGATGATGCGCCGGGATCGGATCTAAGATAGAGTTATTCTTTCCTATTCGGATGTCCAGAGATGGGCGAGAATCCCAGGAGGGATTTCATGGACACGGGCGATAGACTTCTGGGTTTCGGTGATATAAAGATGGCCGTTATCTTCGATAAAATCGGGATAGCTGATACGAACCTTTGGATCTTTGGCCACAAGAACCGCCACAGGATTACCCCAGTAAAGCACCTTGCCGGTAGGAGAGTCTTTCTCGATACCGCCCAATAACCAGGCGGGATTGCGACCTTCGAATCCTCTGCCGTCGTGGTTGTGGAACCAGTACAGGTAACGGCCGGCATAAGGTCCTTGTGTCAGCTTACGGACGAAATTGGCTGCGCGGGGATGATTGACCCGGGGGCCGCCCGGACGCAAGGTCATAAATTCCGGCGAAGTCCACGTTTCTCCATTGTCGCGGGAATAGGCATGACAGGGATGGCCGGCGACGGTTCGGTAGGTACAGAAAAGAGATCCGTCGGACAATGCGGTCAGATTGACCTCTTCGGCGATAGGACCTTCGGGCGAGCGCAATCCGTGATCCCCTTCGGGCAGGGTCTTCCATTGGAGACGATCCGGATCCGTTTCGGTTAAGATATTGTCGCTGCGTAGAAACCAGCTTTCCGATTGGGCGATGAAACCATCGCCAAATCGTCCGACCTTTGAAAAGCCCAGAATCATCGAACCCTTGTGTTCGATCGGTTTACCGACTCCCCAGAAAAAGCGAATTTTTCCCCGGTATGGATTGGCTCGATCGATGGCGGTTTCGCGGACGGGAATATACCATCGTCGGTCGGACCAGGTTCGGCCGCCATCCTCGGAATATTTGAACGCATATTCACCCAGGGTATCTACCCGACGGCGTGCATAGGGATTATCGGCCATGACTTCGCGAAGATTGTCTTTGTTATAGGTGTAGAATACATAAATTCGACCAGTTTGAGTAATACATGGCATGGCCCACGAGGCCTCGGGACCATCGGCCGGTTCAATATCGATCAGGGGGCTCCAGGTGCGGCCGTAATCGGCACTTCGTGTGGCGACGATGTGTTGGCCACGGTTGCCTTCTTCTCCTCGACCGGTCGTCATCGTACATAGCCATGCCCCATCCGTGGTCTTGACCACGTACGGCTGATCGCAATATCCTTCGGAGGGTATTTCCCAGCCGGAAGAAATGTCAATGGGGGACGGGGATTGTGACAAACTGCCGATTTCCCGGGAGATGGAATGATTCCCGACGACAAGGAGATATAGGAAACCGATCATCGGAATTCGTTGGCTTACCATGGTTTCACCTTGTCCTGTCGAGTCGATTTCATGATCCGGCCCTGCTCTTTTCAATCATCAGCAAACCGATGAAACAATCCCAAACATATAGTACAAGCACGATGGGGGAATGTAAACCACGTAATAGGTCGTTTCGAGGAAAGGGAATGAGTGAATCGATGGTGAGCCGCAAAATGCGTTTGACACAGTGGAGGGATGCTTCTACTATGGCAATTTTGAAATGGACAGTTTGGATTCGATGAGAGGCAATCATGCCCAGCCATCAGTTGGCGCAGATACAGATTGATGATTTGGATATTCTTGGTTACTCCGTCGGCGGCGAGGAGACGGTCGTCGCCGTTCCCCAGTTGGATGCGTGTTTTGATATCGGCAAAGCACCCGACCAGGTGATCCCAATCAACCATGTTCTTCTGACGCACGGCCATATCGATCATGCGGCGGGCCTTGCCTATTACCTGTCGCATCGACAGTTCTGCGGGCAATCGCCGGGTACCATTCTGGCGCCGGCGAACCTGATCGGGCCGATGAGACAAATTGTTGAGGCATGGGGCAAGCTGGATGGATCGAGGATCCCGGCTAACCTTATCACCGTTAAACCCGGGGATGAATATGCGGTCAAGCCGAACCTGGTTGCGAGGGTATTTCCGACAAAACATTGCAGCGGATCTGTCGGATACACACTGATTGAACGACGAAAGAAACTGCGAAGCGAATATGCCGGTCTCACTGGGCCTCAACTGGTGGAACTCAAGAAAAAGGGCGTGACGATTGATTACCCGGTGGAGATGCCGCTGGTGACGTATCTGGGGGATACGAATTATGTGGATTTTTCGCAGTTGGATTACATCCGTGACAGCCGGATCCTGATTGCGGAGTGCACATTTTTCATGGACGAACATATGGATCGGGCGGAGGCGGGACGGCATATTCATGTGGATGATTTCATTCGAATGATCGAACCCCTGCGGAACGAGCACATCATTATTACGCATGTAACGCAACGAACCGGGCTGGGCGAGGCGCAACAAATCCTGCGAACCAAGCTGCCATCGGCACAAAGCGGGCGAGTGCGATTTCTGATGGATCGTAAATGGAGAAAAAAAGAGGGCCAATGAAAGAATTTGGATTGCGATTGCGGGAATGGATTCATTCGGAGATCATGGTTCTGGTTTTATTGCTCATCGTCGCCGCCGGAACGGTATGTTTCATTCGGATTGCGGACTGGGTTGTGGATCGGGATATCGAGCATTTTGATCAAGCCGTTCTTCGGAATCTGCGGAGTGCCCAGGACCCGGCCGTTCCCGTCGGGCCGCGATGGGTTGCCGATACGGCACGAAATATCACGGCGCTGGGCAGTGTTCCTGTGCTGGTTCTGTTGGTGTTTGGCATAACGGGTTTTTTGTATCTCCTGGGTAAGCGACATGCAATGTGGTTTCTTATTGCCTGTGTGATTGGCGGCGTGGTGTTAACGGTATTGTTAAAGGATTTTTTCGGAAGAGCCCGACCCGATGTAGTGCCGAGGCTGGAGAGAGTGGCCTCGGCAAGTTTTCCGAGCGGGCATTCCATGATGTCCGCCGTAGTCTATCTCACGTTGGCGGTTATGTTGGCGAGAGTTTTCGCGTCCATATCGGTCCGGATTTATATTCTTTGTGCGGCGGTGGTGATCAGTCTGCTGGTGGGCATTAGCCGTATGTTTTTGGGCGTGCATTATCCATCAGACGTGTTGGCCGGGTGGGTGGTCGGCTATATCTGGTCGATCAGTTGTTGGATTGCGGCGCGGATTCTGCAAAGGAGGGGTGCATTGGAAGATGGGGAGGTCCGATAATGTGGATCTTCAAAAATGCATCGGTACACCGGAGAAGGATGTTAGTCAGGGGATGATCAGCCGACAGGAACCGGATCGGGTTCCTTTTTGAAAGATTTGAGCGACTGGGGTTCGGCGACTTTTCGATAGCCGAGGGCGAGAACAACCTCGAGAACCTCGGTCCAACTGGGGAAAGGACGCTGGTTGGCTTTCTTGTATTGGTCGATGGCCATCAAAAACTCGAACTGCTCGTCGGTCATTTCGCCTTCTTCTGCGGCTTTACGTTCCGGGGAGAGACGATGGCCGGGACCGCGGCGTCGATCGAATCCAAGGCGGCGTTCGGTGACGCTTTTACGGCGTTCTATGAATCGATTGTCCTGCTTCTTCTCGTTATCCGACATGGGTGTTATCCCTTATGAATGAATGGATTTTATCGAGGAATTCGATCAAAGTTCTTCTTCGGGATCTTCGGGATTATCCTGGGATTCCTGGACGATCATATCGAAGAAATCATGGAACACGCCTTCGGATTCAATGAGATGATGGGCCTCATCAATGTATTCCTCCGGGACCATAACCGCGACGCCGGGGAAGGGAGAGTCGGGATCGGGGTGGTCCTTGATGGAGGTGGGTATGTTATTATCATTTAACATCTTTTTGTATTGCTTTGCCAGATCAACATCTTCGGCATAGGCGATCGTGACAAAATCGGACAAGGCGGTCGGATCATCCATTTTCTTTTTGCGACGATGCGGCATAGTTAAATCTCCACAAGACACGAGAACAATCATTCCACAATCGATGCCTACATCGGCGTGTGGCTTCTGCGGATTCAGCAAAAAAACGAAAAAGAACGCGGAGATGGGGGTGGGGGAGAAGACAGTGGTGCCGAATTTTTGGATTATCCGTTCTGTCTGTGGGGTATTCTACGAAATGTTGTGTTTTTGCTGTACAAAGAATTTGTATGGATAATCAGTCAATATGGCTATAATGATTGGCAGGACAATATCGACATCTAAAAATAAGGAAAATCTTGGATATTCTGTTTGTATGATCGGGCGGAGGGGGGTATATTTTCAGTAAAGATAACCGAAATATTTTTAAAATTTGATGGACTGAAGACGCCGGCAGGCGATATTATAAAGTATTCAATAGCCAGAATTTATCACAAACGTTTTTTTTGAAGTGAAAACTGGTTATCGACGAATCTGAAGGAGCAGAGATGCGAATAACCGGGGGTGCCATATGAAAGTGTTTATGCTCGGATGGGAGTTTCCTCCCTTCATCAGTGGGGGTCTGGGCACGGCCTGCTACGGATTGACGAAGGCCATGAGCGAGCAGGGAGTCCAAGTGGTCTTTGTCCTGCCGCGTCCGGTGGATTCCGATTTTACAACCCATGTTCGGATGCTGACACCGCAACACGATGTGCCGGATACAGGACACTACCAGATCAAGGATGACAGTCTTAAGAACGTCAAGTTTCATACGATCGATTCACCGTTACAGCCGTATGGGGATCCCAGGCAGTATCAAAAACAGCTTGAGGAAATCTTGCGTCGTAAACGGCAGGTCTTGACCCATTCCCCTCTAATGAGCCGAACGGAAATATCGATCGAGGAAGCGATTTCGGTAGGGCAGTATGGGGGAGACATGCTTTCAGAGATCCATCGGTATGCGAGTTCCGCAGTTCGGTTGGCGCTTCGAGAGGATTTCGATGTTATTCATGCGCACGATTGGATGACGTATCCGGCGGGAATCGCGGTCGCGGCCGTGACCGGAAAACCCCTGGTGGTGCATGTTCACTCCACGGAATTCGACCGAAGCGGCGAACATGTCAATCAACCGGTTTATGATATCGAACGGCGCGGCATGCATGCGGCGGAAAAGGTCATTGCGGTAAGCCATCTGACGCGAAACATCATCATGAGTCGTTATGGAGTTCTTGGCGAAAAGATCGAGGTGGTCTATAACGGTGTGGAACGTAACGGTTCGCCTTTCCCCTATCCGCAGATAGGGATCAGGAATGATGAAAAAATCGTTCTGTTCCTCGGACGAATTACCATGCAGAAGGGGCCGGAATACTTCCTGATGGCGGCCAAAAAGGTTTTGGAGCAAATCGAGAATGTCAAGTTCGTCATGGCCGGGTCCGGGGACATGATGCGCCGAATCATTGAGATGGCGGCGGAGATGGGGATCGGCCAGAAGGTGCTGTTCACGGGCTTTTTACGCGGCGATGATGTGGAAAAGGTGTATAAGATGGCGGACTTGTATGTGATGCCCTCCGTGTCGGAGCCCTTTGGCATCGCGCCGCTGGAAGCATTGAACCATGATGTCCCCGTTTTGATCAGCAAGCAAAGCGGCGTATCGGAAGTGCTGACCCATGTGTTAAAGGTGGATTTCTGGGATGTGGTGGAAATGGCCAACAAAATCGCCGCCGTATTGAAGTATCCGCCGTTGCAGATGACCTTGCGGGAACACGGGAATTTCGAAGTCCGTAAGTTGCGATGGGCTGACGCGGCGGAACGTTGCATCCGGGTCTATCAGGATGTGTGCAATCGTGTGAAGGTATAACCAAACGGGAGAGGGTATCCATGCCTTCGGTCTGTTTTTATTTTCAGGTACATCAGCCGCATCGGCTCCGGCATTACACGGTTTTTGATACGTCGCAGACCTATTTTGATGAATTTAAAAACGCTTCCATTTGCCGTAAGGTGGCCAACAAATGTTACCTTCCGACCAACCGGCTTTTGCTGGATTTGATCCGGCGCCACGAAGGTCGATTTCGCGTGGCGTTCAGTGTGACGGGCATCATTCTTGAACAGTTTCGGAAGTATTGTCCGGAGGTGATCAGCACCTTTGACGCGCTGGCACAGACGGGATGCGTGGAATTTCTGGCCGAAACTTACTATCACAGTCTGAGTTTTCTGTATTCGCGGATGGAATTTATCGAACAGATCCGCCTGCATATCGAAACGATGAACGAGTTATTCGGCCAGCGCCCGCGTGTGTTCCGAAATACCGAACTGATTTATAACAACGAGTTGGCCAGAACCATTGAGGGGACGGGCCTGTTTGATGCGATCATTACGGAAGGGGCCGATCACATCTTGGGGTATCGTAATTCGAATTTTGTCTATCGACCTCCCTTGTGTTCCAATCTCAAATTGCTGTTGAAGAATTACCGGCTCAGCGATGATATTGCATTCCGGTTTTCCAACCGTCACTGGAAAGAGTTTCCCATGACGGCCGACAAGTTCACCCAATGGGTGGATGCGGTCAACGGAAACGGGCATGTGATCAACCTGTTCATGGATTATGAGACGTTTGGCGAGCATCAGTGGGAAGATACGGGAATTTTTGATTTTATGTCCCACCTGCCCGAGAAGATTCTGCATCATCCGGATAACGACTTTCTGACGCCCGGCCAGGTCGTGGCCAAGTACCCCGCGGCGGACACAGTGGATGTGCCGCATATCATCAGTTGGGCGGATACGGAGCGGGACCTGTCGGCATGGATGGGCAACGCCATGCAGTCCAACGCTCTCCATGAGGTCTATCGAATGGAGAAACTGGTCAAACAGGCCGGCGATGCCGACTTGATGGCGGACTGGAGGCGGTTGCAGACCTCGGATCATTTCTATTATATGTGCACCAAGTATTTTTCCGATGGGGACGTGCATAAATATTTCAATCCCTATGATTCACCCTATGATTCCTATATCAACTACATGAATGTTCTGAGTAATCTCAAGCATCGATGCAATCAAATCATCACGGACAGGATTCGTGCCCAG
Source organism: uncultured Pirellulales bacterium (assembly GCA_964386005.1). Classification (GTDB taxonomy): domain Bacteria; phylum Planctomycetota; class Phycisphaerae; order Sedimentisphaerales; family Anaerohalosphaeraceae; genus FEN-1350. The sequence continues at coordinate 49,305 of CAYLSB010000002.1, forward strand.
ACCGAAGCGGTCCAGCCACAGGGGGACGCCTCCGCCCGTCTGGCGTAAAGATACCGGATCAGGGATATCGAAGCATCGACCATCCGGCCGGTACGAAATGTTCCATGGAAGGAATACTATGTTGACGACCAATCCGCAAAATGCTCAGACCAGGGACGGCCTGACAGTATCCATCGAACCGAAGTCGTCTGAGTCGCTGCTGGCAAGGGAATGGTTATTGACCAACAGCCGGGGGGGATTTTCGAATGGAACGGTGTTGGGGTGCAATACCCGGCGGTACCACGGAATTTTGATTGGGGCTCTAACGCCTCCGGCCAACCGGATAATGGCTCTGTCGTCTTGCCATGAATCCATTTCCTTTGATGGAAAAGAGGCGATTCTGTCCAATATGGAGTTTCCGGACCATCTATCCCTGCAGGGGATCAATGTGTTGACGCGATTTCGTCGGGACTGGGGGGTGCATTTCGATTATGATCTGGGTGTGGCCAGGATGACCAAGTCCATTTATCTGCTTCCGGACAGCGATACAGCGGCGGTGGTCTATGACTTTTCGGATGTACTTGGCCCCATGGAGTTCCGAGTGCGGCCGTTGGTGGCGATGCGGGACTTTCATGCCCTGCAAAAATCGCAGACGCAACTGGTGGCAGTCTTAAAGGGCAACGCGTGGGTGGTTCGAACGGAGGCGGGATATACCGGACAATTGCTGTTGCGTTCTGACGAGATGCAGTTCGTTCAGGATGGGCAATGGTGGTTTCACTTTCTTTACCGAGTCGAACGGGAACGGGGACAGGATTGTCAGGAGGATCTGTGGTCTCCGGGACATTATCGTTGTCAGGTCAATTCGGCATGCCGGTTGGTTCTCTGGGCGAGTCTCTTGCCTCCGAATCGTGAAATTTCGGAGATCACCTACGATCTCGATATCATTCTGGATGGACTTCGTTTGCGTGAGATGGAGTTGGTTGACGAGTCGATGCAAGCCGATCCAACGGCTTCGCAGTTATGTCTGGCGGCCGGGCAGTTTGTCGTGGAACGGCGTATTCAGGGGCGAATGTCTCCGACTCTGGTTGCGGGATATCCCTGGTTTCTCGATTGGGGTCGCGATGCGATGATCGCATTACCGGGATTGCTGTTGTGTACCCGGCGATTTGAAACGGCGGCGGGAGTCTTGGGCACCTTTGCACGCGCCATCAGCGAAGGGATGGTGCCGAACTGTTTCGACGATTACGGCGGGCAGCCGCATTACAACAGCATGGATGCATCGATGTGGTTTGTTCATGCTTGTTTCGAGTATCTGCGGATGTCGAACAATTCGGCGACGTTTGAGACCATGCTTCTTCCGGCGATTCGAAACATTATGGAGTCGTACCGGCGCGGAACGCGATTTGGGATCCATGCCGACGCGGACGGTCTGATCACCGGGGGGGATGAGCAGACCCAGTTGACGTGGATGGATGCAAAATGTTGTGGGGTAACTTTTACGCCGCGATATGGAAAACCCGTCGAGGTGAATGCATTGTGGCACAGCAATCTGGCCAGTCTCGCCGAGTATTATCGCGGGAGAAATACGGACGAGGCCGAGTATTTTGGTCGGCTGGCCATCCGGGTCGCCCAGAGTTTCCGAGGGGTGTTCTGTAATTCCCAGTTGGGGCATTTGAATGATTGCATTCTGCCGGACGGCCGTCCGGACAGCAGTCTGAGGCCGAATCAGATTTATGCGGTTTCTCTGCCGCATTCACCTTTGACCTCGAACTGGCAGCAGAAGGTGGTGGATGTTGTCGAAAGAGAATTATTGACTCCGATGGGACTTCGTACGCTGAGTCCACACGACCCGCGATATCGTGGGCGGTATAGTGGCGATGCGATGAACCGGGACGGTGCGTATCATCAGGGTACGGTATGGTCGCATTTAATCGGGCCGTTTGTCGAGGCCTTTCTGCGCGTCAATCATTTCGATCGGATCAGCCGTGTCGAAGCCCTGGAATTTTTGCAGCCATTGTTAACCCATCTAACCGGCGGCGGCTGTTTGGGCAGCATTTCGGAGATCTTCGACGGGGAGGAACCTCACTGTCCGAGAGGTTGTTTCGCGCAGGCGTGGAGCGTGGCCGAAGTCCTTCGGGCCTACTGCCTGGTCCGCAAATAAGAATCGATACCCTATTGGGATTCTTATCAACATGAGGCAGATCCGGGATTTCAACAGTCCGTCGGTTGGGTTTACCGGTCGGGCCATCCTTGTTTCCGCCCTGCCTATCGTGAAACCCCCGGAATCGCATCATATCATGGGTTTGGCTCGCCGGGCAAGCTGCAGGGGAATGTTCCATGGATCGCGCAAGGTGATAATAATCGAGCCGTCGGGAGTTCGATCTTCTACCCCGAATGTTGCCCCGGCTTTCAGGAGACGGTCCATCTCTTTGTGGGGATCGGCGACGGCAAAGGCAAAATGGAACCGAAGATGGTGCTGGGTCGCGTAGTTTGGAATTGGATCCGTGGGATTGGAGTAGATTTCCATAACGACACGGCCGGATTCATCGCATAGAAAATGGGTATAAGGCGATACGGTCATCGCCACCGCGGCCCGCATATTCAGATGCTGCATATACCATTGAGCCATCGCGCGAGCATCGGGGACATTGAGCCCAAAATGTTCAAATACCATTCGATTCCTTTCTGAACCGGGTACGATGAGTTATCGTTTTACCGTCGGAGAGATAATCCGCTTAACGAGAAATTCTTCATAGGAGGGCAGGTCGATCCATTCCGTAGCCACGCGCATCGGTTTTCCCGCGGGATCGATGCGGGTGAATCCCTGATCATCGACCTTGATCGGAAAAATTTCGATTTTCGTCAGCGAATCCCCGGAGGCCAGGTAAACGGCGACGGTATCAAAGAGCGTGCTGCTTTCCATTTCATCTTTTCGGATGGGATCATCGGTTTTCTGTCGGCGCCAGATTCGATAATTCTGGATCAAGGCCTGGGTAAGGGGATCAGCGCATTCCCGGACGATCCTATATTTGTCGCCTTTGAGCTGGACAAGGCCGCAGGTATCAAGGGGCGTTATCGTCATTTCCCAGGGAGCGGAAAAGACCTGTTGGCACGCCTTGACGTCTTCCTTAACATTGTATTCCGCGTCGATCTGCTTTTTGCCTCCATAGCCAAGACGAACGCTGCCGTGCATTCCGACGAATCGGGTTTTCTCGGCGATGCGGGGCTGACGTTTCAGCGCCTCAGCCAGATTGGGCACCGGGCCGATGGCGATCATCGTAACGGGACGCGGAGATTTCATAACGGTATCGATGATTGCGGCGATACCGTCCGGATATACCTTGCCGGGATAGGATTTCAGGTCGTAATCTTTGACCCAGTCGGCCTGATTGCCGACGCCGTCCTGTTTGCCGAAACCAATACCGACGGGAATATCCGTACGTCCGGCGACCTCCAGAAGTTTGGCGATCAATTTGGCGCGATAGATGGACTTATGGTTGTCGCCGACGATCAGTTTGATATCGAATTCCGGGCTTTTCAGCAGCATAACCATTGCCCAGGTGTCGTCGATATCATCGCCGATGTCAGTATCGAGAATAACAGGAATTCGCACTTTAGCCGATTGCATCGGAGAAGCGCAACCCAACAGGCCGTACACGAAGAGGAAAAACAATACCAACAATCCCTTGGTTGTGAAACGTTTCAGCATATCGCGTCCTTTCCATCGTCTTGGTTTTGCGATGATTATACCGATTCAATCGGCAAGAGGCAAGGCCGGGATTTCGGACTATTCGAGGGCATTGCGGGTATCGGTGATGAATCGGCGGATTTCGGAGAGCATACGAGATTTGTCCATAAGATTCTGCTCGATCATACGGACGATGGCCGAACCAATGATCACCCCGTCGGCACCGGCATCGGCCACTTGGCGGGCCTGCTCGGCGTTGCTGATACCGAATCCAACACAGATCGGTGTTTGCGTTACGGACTTGATCCTGTGAATCAAAGGTTTGACCCTGTCCGATACGGTGTCACGGGCGCCGGTTACACCGAGTGTGGATACAGTGTAGATAAAACCGGTGGTCTCCGTAACGATTCGACGGAGGCGATCCTCGGCCGTATTGGGCGTGACCATGAAGACGGTATCAAGTCCCGCGGTCTTGGCTAGTGGTGCGATTTCGTCGGCGTCATCGATACTCAGATCCGCTACCAGGACGGAAGTTCCGCCAACCCGTTTGAAGTCCCCGAAGAACCGTTTCACGCCGTATTGAACCAGCAAATTGTAATAGACCAGCAGGCCGATAGGGATGGCTTTATACTGAGCAACTTCATCAATCAGTTCAAGGGCTTTGCTCGGTGTGATTCCGTTGGCCAATGCCCGCATATCGGCTTTCTGGATCGTGGGACCATCGGCGATTGGATCGGAGAAGGGGATTCCCAGTTCGAGGATATCGGCGCCGGTGTCGATTGCGGTTTTGATCAGATCAAGACTTGTACGATAATCCGGGTCGCCGATCACAAAAAAGGGAATCAGCGCGGATCGTTTCAAGGAAGCAAAGGTCTGACGATAGGAGGTCATGGCGTCGGCTCCTTGAGGGGACGGTGTTCTTCGACGATGCCGATATCTTTATCTCCGCGGCCCGAAAGATTGACCACAATGAGAGTTTCCGGCGATAACGTTCCTTTCTGCTGCATCACCCAGGCGAGGGCATGGGAGCTTTCGAGAGCCGGAAGGATGCCTTCCGTTCGAGTGAACAGATCGAAAGCGTCGAGTACCCGTTCATCTTCGACGCAGACATACTGGACCCGGCCGGAGTCCTTGAGCCAGGCGTGTTCCGGGCCGACGCCGGGATAATCCAGTCCTGCGCTGATACATTCCGTTTCATGAATCTGGCCGTTGTTATCCTGCAGAATATACGTCTGCGCTCCGTGGAGAACGCCGACGGTTCCCACCGTCAGGGTTGCACAGTGACGACCGGTCTGGATGCCCTTACCCGCGCCTTCGACGCCGACGATTCGCACCTCAGCGTCATCGACGAATCCGCTGAAAATTCCGATGGCATTGGATCCTCCGCCCACGCAGGCGACGACAATATCCGGAAGTCGGCCCAGTTGGCTGATGCACTGGGAGCGGGCTTCCATCCCGATGGGTTTCTGAAAATGCTTAACGATCGTCGGATACGGGTGCGGCCCTCCGGCGGTTCCGAACAGGTAGAATGTGTCCTGCACATGAGCCGTCCAGTATCGCAGGGCATCATTGATGGCATCCTTGAGTGTGCCCGTCCCTCCGGATACGGGAACAACCTCCGCGCCGCAAAGTCGCATCTTATGCACATTGACATTTTGCCGGCGAACATCGGTTACACCCATGAAGATTTTGGTGTCCATACCGAACAAAGCGCCGATCATGGCGGTGGCCAAACCGTGCTGGCCGGCGCCGGTTTCGGCGATGAGTTTGGTCTTGCTCATATAGCGAGCCAGCAACCCTTGTCCAAGAGTATTGTTGATCTTGTGGGCTCCGCCATGAAGGAGATCTTCACGTTTGATATAGACGGTGCAACCCATCCGTTCGCTAAACCGCCGGGCGTAATACAGGGGCGTTGGCCGACCGGCATAATTGCGATACAGATCATCCAGCTCGGCCACGAAACCGGGATGGTTCGACCAGTGATCGAACGCCTCTTCGATCTCTTCCAGCGCCGGGATCAATACTTCGGGAACATAAAATCCGCCGAAGGTTCCAAATCGTCCCTTGTGTTTCATCGTGGTATCCTGAAATCATCGATCGTTTTCTGTCGAGATGGACCGGGGAATACTCATCCTCGCGCATGACGAATGTTTTCAAACAACTGTCGCATCATCAGATAATCTTTCTTGCCGGGTTTCGATTCGATCCCGCTGCAAACGTCGATGGCGAAAACCCCCGTCTCAACCGCTTGAACGGCATTGTCGGGCGTGATCCCCCCGGCCAGAAACGTGCGGCGGTTGGTGTGGATCAGTTGTTTCCAGTCGAAGGAGTGTCCTGTGCCGCCATATTCGCCGGGAACAGAAGCATCGAAAAGAATGGCATCCGTGTAAAAGGAATCAGCGGATTCGATATCGTTCTCCGAGTGAACTCGGATGGCCTTGATCGTGCGCGCATGGAGCCATCGCAGGGATTCGCAAAATTCAGTGGATTCGTCTCCGTGGAGCTGAATCCAGTTGAGAAAGCCCTGTTCGGCGATGTTACGGATCTCCTCCATGGTCGGGTTGACGAAGATGCCAACGGTATCGACAAACGTGGGAATCTTATTGATGATGTCCAGGGCATCGCCGACCTCGATATGGCGTTTGCTGCCGGTATAGAAATTAAAACCCAGCATGTCGGCACCCATATCGACGGCCATCAGGGCATCTTCGAGATTTGTCAATCCGCAGATTTTTATCTTGACCCGCATCATGGTTTTTTTGTTGTCTCCGTCTGACTGTTCGATATAGAGATCAATTGTTCGAGGGCTTTCTGGGCTTTTCCAAGACGGATCGCCTCGTCGGCTTTTTCGACCGCATCGGCGAAATCCTCGGACAGACCTCCGACTATTATAGCGGCGGCGGCATTGAGTACCACGATATCTTTTTTGGGTCCTTTTTCCCGACCGGTCAGGATCGCTGAGAGGATCTGTGCATTGGTGGAAGCGTCGTCGCCTCGCAGCGATTCGAACTCCGCCAGCTCAATCCCATAATCAGTTGGGTAGAGTTCACGGTCTTTGATCCAACCGTCTTTCAACTCAAGAATTTTTGTGGGTCCCATCGTACTGATTTCGTCAAGACCATTACTATGAACGACCATCGCACGTCGAACACCGAGATATTTGAGGGTTTCCGCGATACGGCCCATCAAACCTTCTTCCGGTACGCCCATAACCTGTGCGGACGCTCCGGCGGGATTGGCCAGCGGTCCGAGGATGTTGAAGGCCGTACGAAAGTCCAGACTCTGACGGATTGGCTGAACATGTTTCATGGCGGGGTGAAATTTCGGCGCGAACATAAATCCAATCCGGGCCTGGCGGATACACTCGGCGACGATCTCCGGTCCCGGAGCGATGTTGACCCCCAGTTCGGTCAGTACGTCGGCCGAACCGCAACGGCTGGTGATGCTGCGATTGCCATGCTTGGCCACATAGACGCCGGCTCCGGCCGCGACAAGGGCTGCGGCGGTCGAAATGTTGAACGTCTTGACCGATGCTCCTCCGGTTCCACATGTATCCACCAGATTCGGCAGGCCGGTTACGACCTTGACGGCATGTTCCCGCAGGGAGGAGGCAAGTCCGGCAATTTCGGATACGGCCGCTTTTTTGACTCGCATGGCCGCCAGAAATGCGGCGATCTGGACCTCGGCTACCCCCCCCTCGAAGATGATATCCAAAAGGGACTTGGCCTGATCAAAAGTAAGGTCTTTGCCTTCAAGAATAATGTCGAGGTATTGGGTAATTTTAGACATGGTTGCCTCCTATGCCAAACAAGGATAAGATGAATTTCCTTTTCGCGTCCGCGGTGTGTGTCGGATCAGGTTGTCGATGAGTTTCCCGCCCGTGGGGGTCAGAATGCTTTCGGGATGAAACTGGACTCCAAAGACCGGTTTATTTCTATGCTGGACCGCCATAACGATGGATTCATACTCCGCGATGGTTTCCATGCAATCGGGCAGAGTAACCGCACAGAGACTGTGGTACCGTCCGGCCTGCAGGGGATTGTCCAATCCGGCGAAGATACCTTTGTCGGTGTGGGTGATGCGCGAGGCCTTGCCGTGCATGACGCGGGGGGCATGATCAATCCGTCCCCCGAAATATTGCACGATTGCCTGATGGCCGAGACAAACCCCGAAGATCGGTATTTGGTCATGGAAATATCCGATGGCTTCCAGGGTAACTCCTGCAGTATCGGGATTTCCAGGGCCGGGAGAAATCACCAGCAGATCCGGTGAAAATCCCTCCGCGATCCGAATGAGTTCGTCGAGGCCGGTGTCGGCCCGATAGACCAGCACGCGACAATCGCGTTTTTCAAATTCATCGACCAGATTATACGTGAAGGAATCGAAGTTATCGATAAACAGAACACGCAGTGGCTGCTCATTCATGGATATTCCTTTCTCCTCCCCGGATGGCCCGAAGACACGAACCGGCTTTGTGTTCGGTTTCATCGAATTCCATCGAAGGGATGCTGTCGTGAACGATGCCGGCTCCGGCGCGGATATAAGCGATACGATCGCGTATCTGGATGCTGCGGATGGTGATGCAACTGTCGAACTGGCCATCCACGGTCAGATACATTACGGCTCCTCCATAGTAGCCGCGTTTGTTGGTTTCCAATTGTCGGATGATCTTCATGGCCTCAATCTTGGGGGCGCCGGTCAGCGTGCCCATATTCATCGTTGCCAGATAGGCGCTGAGGGCATCGAGGTCCTCCCGCAGAACTCCGCGGACATTACTGACCATGTGCATGACGGATTCGTATTTTTCCACGGTGAGCATTTCATTGACAATGCGCGAACCGGGCCGTGAGACGCGGGCGATATCGTTGCGGGCCAGATCCACAAGCATCATGTGTTCGGCCAGTTCCTTACGGTCCAGTTTCAATTCGGCTTCATAACGAAAGTCCGTGTCGGAATCAATCCGGCCGTTGATTTTGCCGCGGGGCTTGGTGCCTGCGATGGGACGAATCTCCACGATACGCTGATCGGTTCCGCTGACCCGCAGATTCAATTCGGGACTGGCGCCCGTCAGAATCGTGCCGGAGGTGTTCAAGTAGAACATGTAAGGCGACGGATTAAGTTTTCGCAACCGTCGATAGACATCCAGCGGTTCATCGGGACATGGTTCGGTAATCGTTCGGCTCAGTACCACCTGGAAGATATCGCCGTCGAGGATATGTTTTTTGGCGGTTTGAACCATCTGTTCGTATTCGGATTTCGATGTATCGGAGGATGCCGACGGAAGGCGAGCGGATGTCTTTCGCGGATTCGGCGCGGGGATTTGCAGCGCGGCTTCATACGCTGCCAGGCAATCGCGCGCCTGTTCGACGACTCGATCCGTGTCATGATCGGTAATAATGGCGTTGACGATAACGAATGATTTTCCCGCCTTGTGGTCCATCAGAAAAATATTGTCGGCAAAATAGAGCTCATAATCCGGATTGTTCAGGACATCATTCCGGCTGGACGGCAGATGTTCAAATTGATCGATGAAGTCATAGCTGATCGCGCCAAGCAACCCACAAGTAATCCGGAACGGAGTGTGGGCCATCTCGAAGGCGAAGGCCACCGCCCGCACGATGTCCATCTGCCCCGGGCGTTTCAGACGACTTTGCTCATCCATCGTGACGGCATGAGAGGCAATCGTACCGTGGATCGCCAAGGTATCCATCTTAAAATCCGAACATACGGGAAATCGATTCGGCTCTTTGGCCAGGTACTGAATCAATCGTTGACCGGTCGGGGTCAGGGCCTGGATCGAAAAGTCGGCGGCCCGTCCCGTCAGATAGAGGGCCGGCAGGGCGGTTCCAAAGGTCAATTCGCCGGCGTCGCTGTCGGCCCGGTGGTCGCGGGATTCGAACAGGCAACTATGGACCTTTCGACCGTAATCGCTCAACCGGGCGAAATAGTCCACCGGACAATCCAGCGATAGCTCCCGGACGATCGGAACGATCTGCCCCGGCCGTGCTTCGGCGATCTGCCGTTCAATCATCGATTCGATCATAACCGCCATCGTTGTTTCCTCAGTCTGGTTATCCACAAAATAAAAAAACCCGCCGTGGTTGAGACGACAGGCTTCGATTTGGGCCAATCCGGTATTGGATAGAAACATCCCCTACCTGTCGTCGAATCCGACAGGACGCCGCCACCACAACGGATTGGAGATCATGTTTCTATTCATAGAAACAATTATGCCATAACTCGACAATCAAGTCAATGGGAAAAATGAAATAATAAAATAATTATCCACGACCCGAAGACGGCAACGGGATGTCCGATAACAAGGACGGTTTGCCCCGGCTATTTGATCGGATTCGGCCGGAACCGGATCCGACTGCATTTAGGGACCTGGCTGGATCATACCGGATTGCTGCAGGGTCTGGATCACCTTGACCATCTCCTGAAGATGTTTCTTGGGGATGGCGATCTGAATGTTCAGCGATCCTTCATTTGCCGTGCATGCCACAGCCATCTTGGTCGTAAGCTGGGAACCCAGTTGTTGGGCGATCCCGGCGGCCATCATCATCCCCATCGCGTTCTGTTCCTGGCCCGGCATCTGAGAAGCGAAAGCGACAAGCCGAGTAATCAGATCGGGAATCGTGAATACCGAGACGAAATCCGCCTTGTCGGGATTGCGAATCCCCACCAGCGATTCATCCTTTACAGTGGACAAATTCTGGATCTTCATGCCCTGCAAAAGAGTGACCAGTCCTTTCGTGGCCGCGTCCATGTCGGGTGCGATTTTCAGATCGAACATTTGTTTGGTAAGCTTCTGGGAAAAGGTTGACTCCTGCACAGGGATCAAGTCGATATCCAGCGTCAGCATGGAAGCGCTCGGCCACACGCTGACGCTGATATTCTGAAACTCCTTGCCCAGTTGTTCCAGTTGATCCATCTGGGCTACGACCATTCCCATCTGAGGATTCGTTGCCGCTTGTTCTTCCATTGTCTTCCGGGCCACCGGACCGGCCACTTCGAATAGTTGTGGAACGTTGACGTAGGCCCATATCGGCGCCGAGGCGGTTTCATCGAGTTGCTTGGCCATCAGGGTGGGTTGCAGGGATATCCCGGCGAAGGATTCCGGTTTTGGGAAACCGGGCATGCCGTTTTGGATTTCAAACGAAGTAAAAGTGTATGGGGTTGAGGCGATGGCCATCGAATTGGGTGTTTTGGCCTTCGTGGCAAGATCGGGATTCTTGTACGGAATGAATAAGGATCGGTTCATGAAAACCGGCTCGTTTCCTGTGCTCGGAATGGAAAGCAGCGCCGCCGCGAAATCACCGGACGTATTGACATTTTCCAGGTTCTGATCCTGTGTCAACTGGGCGAGTGCCATTCGAACTCCCAGGGTGGCGACCATGGGTACGTTGGATATGCCCATCAGGTATTGATCGACGGCGGTAAGCGCATAGTCGAGATTATTGATTCGTACGCAGGCGATCGTACTTTCGGGAAGCAGGGCCAGCAGTTCATCCTTGGTTGTCGCCGGGGAGGCAGGTTGCGCAACGACCGTCGGTTGAGTTGCCGATGGAGCGATTGTCTCATCCGGTTTGAGCGATTCAACATCCGGAGTGGCTTGTTCGATGCGGACAAGATCAGGAATCGCTTCAGCAGAAGCCGGAGCTGCGGGCGTTTCTGCGGGTTCGGCGGGAACCTCCTGTTCCTGGAAAATCCGTTTGGGGGCGGCTTTGGAGGGAATACGACGCGGCAGAAGTTCCGTTTGTCCTGTGCGCTTTTGACGATACAACTTCATGGTGTCCCGGCCGATCTCGGCGCTGCCCACCTGCGATTCGGCGTACAGTTCCAATACCATTGCCAGAAAAAGAACCATAACCCATCCGCTCCAATAATACAGTTTACGCATGAAAGTACTCCCTGATATTCAGTTCCTAAAATTGTCTTGAATCACTTCTTCGTTTCCACCATGGAATGTATTGTACCATATCATTGAAAGACCGGTTAATCAATCCTGTTTCCGAACAACTTCATAAGATCAGGGTGCGTCGTTTGATTGGCGGAAATCATGGCATACTTCTGAGATTGATACGCGGCCACATCCACCGGGAAAATCCGTCTGCCGTATAGGTCGGTTACGATTCCGCCCGCCGCCTCCACCAGATAGGCCCCGGCCGCGATATCCCACAGCTTGGCGTTGGTTGTAATCGTTCCGATCATCGAACCTTTGGCCACATAGGCCAGATGAAGAGCTGTAGCGCCGAGATTACGAAATCGCGTATTCGTCATCATATATCGGATTGCTTCGGCCATCTCGGGTCGAGGGTGGCTGTCGATTCCAAAGCAACTGAACCGATCGATGGTTTCTTCCTTGACATGAATCGGGGATTCGTTCATCCTCGGAGATATTCCCGTCGCTGCCGAAAACATCGACCCGGTTGCCGGTTCAAAGATGACCGCGACGACGGGCTCGCCCTCGCGAAACGCGGCGATACTGATGACGAAGGTCAAAAGGCCGTGGGCATAGTTATTGGTTCCGTCGATGGGATCGATCACCCACCAGGTATCCTCCGAGTCCCTCGGTGGCTTTCGAAACATCCTTCCTTGATCGCCTTCTTCTCCAAGAACACCATGGGAGGGATATGATTTGCTGATTTGATCGATGATCATTTGTTGGCAGAACGCATCCGCCTGCGTGACCATTTCGATGTCATTCTTTACAGAGGATTTGATATTCTTCATTTCGTCCAAAGCCCGCTTCCCCGCTATTCGAGCGGCAAGCACGGCCGTTTCCAACAATCCCTCTTGCTGTATAGAAGCCGCCATCTATTTCCTTTCATCTTGACAAGTTAATCCTGATGGCTATTGTAACATCGCAATGGATTCAAACCAACGGCCAACTGGATCGAAATTCTATCGAGCCGATCGTGGTACGCGAATTATCGCTGCTTTCATCGCGGCTTCGATCATGATGATCTTTTTTTTCTTATGGGCCGGCGGTCATGGCTGGTATGATTCAACCTATCTATTCGGGATTTGCGGTTTTCAGCAGCGATATGGCCTTCCCTGTCCAACTTGCTTTTGGACCCGTGCCGGCCAGGCGTTTGCGTCGGGTGATGTTCTCCGGTCATTTTATATACAACCCGCAGCAGCGGCTTTTTATTCCATTTTGGCCCTCGTGGCGTTTTTCGCTTTACTTACACTGGTATTTGGGATACAGTTTCGTCTCCCGAAACGGTTTCGTGAGAGGAAATGTATGTGGATTACGGCCGCGGGAATTGTATTGGTGATTCTGGCGTCATGGATCGTATCCCTCGTCCGAGCGATTCAGGGTATCGAGGCGATGTAATGAGGGTTCGGCGATCCCAATTCTCGGATTTTCCCATTCGGGACATTCGGGATCGATTCAGCAGGATCTGAGGTGTATGAGTACCGCTCGAAAATCAATCCTATGTGTACTGATGGTTGCCTCCGGCTGCCTAAGCGGAGGGTGTACCTTTTTCGCCGCCCTTCTTAGTCCCGGTGCCTACGATATCAAGATTCCGGCGGAATACGATCTTGCCAGGCAGATGAAAAACCGTGTGGTCATTTTCGTGGAGCCGGTTCGATCCATCAATTGTCCGGGTTTGGATGTGGAATTGGCGGCGGCCATCCGTGCCGATCTGATTAAGAAGGCCGGTATTCAGAGCCGTTTCTTGTTCGTTTCCGGGGAGGCCTCGCCCGAAAGGGCGAAAACTACGATTGATTTTCGACGGATGTCACCCAGCCAGATTGCCAAGGAACAAAAAGCCGGAATCATTCTTTATGTCCGTATTGAAGATTATCAGATGACCTCGTTGCATCGGGATCAATACTATACCGGACATCTATTTACCCGGAATCTTGTGTTTGACGATTCCGGCAATCGTCTGTGGCCTCGGGAAGCATCGGGACGTATGATCCGAACGCGGGCCGAATTGGAGATCGCTGGTCCGCAGGAGGCCCGAAGGCGCCTGGTTGAGGCGACAACGCATTGTATCTGTAGATATTTTTATCATTGTCCAAAACCGGATTTTTCGACCAAATATGAAGAAATCGATTATTCCAAAGATGAATTCTGGGAATGAAATGTAGGAGCATGCAATGTTGAAAATTCTGATCAGCGATAAACTGGCCAAGGAAGGCATCGAGTTGTTGAAAAACATGGAGGGCGTCGAGCCGGTCATCAAAACCGGATTGAGCGAAGATGACCTCATTGCGATCATCGGAGAATTTGACGGATTGATCATCCGCAGCGATACCAAGGTTACGGCCAAGGTATTAGCCCATTGCGGCAAGCTGCGCGGCATTGCCCGAGCGGGAGTGGGCATTGATAATGTGGATGTGAAGGAAGCCACCAAGCGGGGCATCATCGTGATGAATACTCCCGGGGGGAACACGATGAGCGCCGCGGAACATACGATGGCGCTGATGCTGGCGATTTCCCGAAAGGTCGTTCCCGCCTGCAATAGTCTCAAGACCGGCGCATGGGATCGCAAGGCCTTCACCGGCAACCAGCTCAACCATAAGGTCCTTGGTCTGATCGGTATGGGGCGAATCGGTTTGTCCGTCGCCAAAATGGCGATGGGGTTTGACATGAAAGTGATCGGTTACGATCCTCTGGCTGCGCCGATGGCGGCGGAGGATCTGGGCGTCGAAGTGACGAATAATTTGGAACGAATCTTCCGCGAATCGGATTATATCAGTCTTCATGTTCCAAAAAATGAACAGACCATGAATATGGTTTCCGCCGCTCAACTGAAGATGATGAAGCCCTCCGCGATCCTCGTCAACTGCGCCCGAGGCGGCATCATTAACGAGGACAACCTGTATGATGCATTGCAGGCCGGAACCATCGCCGGAGCGGCCCTTGATGTGTTCTCCAAGGAGCCACCGGAAAACATGCGTTTCAAGGATATACCCAATTGCTTGGTGACTCCGCATCTGGGAGCCAGTACACACGAAGCCCAGATCGAAGTCGCGGTCGAGGCCGCCCAGATTCTGGTCGATGCTCTTAAGGGCGGGCCCATTCGCAATGCCATCAACGCTCCCTCTCTGGCGTCTCTTCCGCCGTTGGTATCTCAGTATGCGGAACTATCACGCCGGATCGGTACGATCCTGAGCACCATTGTTCACGGGCAGTTCAAGAGCGTCCGGCTCGAGTATCGCGGTGAGATCGCATCGAAACCTGTCGAGGCGGTGACCACAGCTTTCACGATCGGCCTGATGCAACCCCACAGCGAAAGCCCGGTTAATATCGTCAATGCCGCGATGATGGCCAAAGAGCGAGGGATCAGCATCGACGAAGTCAAGAACACCGATGCCCGCGACGTATCCTCCAGTTTCTCCGCAACGGTAGCCACCGATAAGGTTACCCGCTACATTCGCGGGACCATTTTTGCCGACACATTGCTTCGGATTATCGAGATCGACGGCTTTAATGTTGAAGTGACTCCGAAGGGAACCCTGGCGGTGATTTTTAACGACGACAAGCCGGGAGTCATCGGATCCGTCGGAACGATTTTCGGACGCCATGCGATTAATATCAGTACGATGGGTGTCGGCCAGAAGCCGGACCAGGGCAAGGCCATTCTGGCGGTCAGCCTTGACAAAGCCCCCGGTGAAGCTATGTTGAAGGAATTGAAGGAACAGGATTTTGTTAACGAAGCGTACCTGTGCATGCTTGATTAGACATTGAACGCTTGTTGGCTCTTTGATTGTCGAATTGCCGGAACGATTTTTTCGGTCGGCGCAAGGAAATGGAGTTTATGGAATGTCTGCAAGGAAGGTTTCAAAAGGAAACCAGTTGAGTTTTTCTTTTGAGGAAAGTGCGTTGACCGGTGCCGTTGAGTCGATTTCCGCAGCGGCTGTGGCGGAAATCCCGACGGAATCCGATATTTCGACAAACCATTTGCCAAATGAACCGGCCCGGGCGGATTCCGAATCCCGGGCCGGCGATTTGCCTCGCCGTCGAAAAGGCCATCAGGCGGCCACCGCCGAATCCATGGCCGCCAAGCAGCGGGATATATCCGTCAGTGAGTTCTTCGCCAAAAATCGTCATTTATTGGGTTTTGATAATCCTCGCAAAGCCCTCCTGACGGCCGTCAAAGAAGCCGTGGACAATTCTCTCGATGCCTGCGAAGAGGCCCATATTCTGCCGGATATTTTCATCGACATTCGTCCCGTGGAGAATTCCGAGAACAAGTTCACTATCACCATCAAAGATAATGGTCCGGGTATCATTAAGCAGCAGGTCCCCAACATTTTTGCGCGTCTGCTCTATGGCAGCAAGTTTCATACCCTTAAGATGAGCCGCGGACAGCAGGGCATCGGCATCAGCGCCGCGGGAATGTATGGTCTGTTGACAACGGGAGAACCCGTACAGATCATCTCCCGAACCAGTCCCAGGAAAAGTGCCTGTCATTACCATGTCCAGATCGATACGACGCGCAATCGTCCCGAGGTGATTCTCGACGAGGAATGTGAATTTGATTTGGGCACCGGTACGAGTGTGACCATTGCCCTGGAGGGCCGTTACCAAAAAGGCCGCCAGTCGGTAGATGAATATGTGGCTCAGACCGCGATTGCCAATCCTCATGCCTCATTCATTTACATTACCCCGGATGGCAGTCGTTATGAATACCTTCGTCGCAACAACCAAATGCCGTTTTTGCCTGTCGAGATCAAACCCCATCCCTACGGAGTCGAGATCGGCATTTTGTTTAAAATGGCCCGCCAGAGCCGGTGCAAAACGTTGGCGGAGTTCCTTCGGTCCGAATTTTCGCGGGTCAGTCCGCGCATGGCTTCGGAAATCGTTCAGAAGGCCAAACTGTCGGTTCGAATGCGTCCGGACAAGATTTCTCTCAAGGAAACCGAACGCCTGTATGGGTCGATCAACTCAACCAAACTGATGACTCCGCCTACCGATTGCATTGGACCCATCGGGGAAGAAAAACTCGTCGAGGGTCTCAAGCGCGTTGTCGATGCCGAATTCTATTCCGCCTGTACCCGGAAGCCGGCGGTGTACCGCGGCAATCCTTTCCTTATCGAAGCGGCGATGGCTTTTGGGTTCCGCGATAAGGAGGAAGAATCTTCCGGCGACGCGTCGGATTCGGATAAAGAACCCTTGCTTCGTTTGATGCGATTTGCCAATCGCGTTCCCTTGCTCTATCAGCAGTCGGCGTGTGCTTTCTATAAATCGGTTCTGGAGATCAACTGGCGCAACTACGGTCTCAGTCAAAGCCGGGGCGCCTTGCCGGGCGGGCCGGTGTTGCTAATGATCCACATGGCCTCGGTCTGGGTGCCGTTTACCAGCGAGAGCAAGGAAGCGATCGCTCACTACCCCGAAATCATCAAGGAAATCAAGCTGGCGATTCAGGAATGCGGCCGTAAACTCGGAATATACCTTCGTCGTCAGCGGCGCGTCAACGATGAAATGAAAAAGCGAAGTTATATCGAGACCTATCTTCCTCCGATCGGCGAAGCCCTTCGCGACATCCTGATCCTCAAAGACAAGCAGGTGACGACCGTCGTCGATCGCTTGAAGGTTACCCTCGAAAAAACGCGGCAAATCTGAAGTGGGGATGGCACGCCAACTCTCGTTCCGGGTGATCCGATTGTCGCCGGGATCGCCGAACGAATGATGGTTTCCTCGGGATCAGAATGCGAGGGATCATCCCTTTCGTTTCTGTAGGATCCATCGTTGTTCGTAATACAACAGATCAAACCGGCCGTGGAGTATCGAGCCGGCGAGTTCGAAGTGATATTGATTTTTCCCCCGACGAATCAGAGTGTAACCACCGCGATCGACGATCTGAACAGTCCCCGTTTTATTCTGAACCGGGCCTTCATAGGTTAGAAATCGCAGGGGATGGTCGAAGCTCTGTTCCACTTCAATCGATTGATCTCCGATGGTTTCGGGAGATATGGGAATTCGCCAGGTCAGCAAACGATCACCCATCTTCAGCATAAAATCCCAATGAACGTCATCCGGCGTCTGATGTTGATGGATTACAAACTCGCCCATGTCTGCTCAATCCTCCGGCCGGATCGGCCGTATCGTAAAAACCTGTACCATCCATCGGCGGCTTTTTCTTTTGCTGATGACAACCGATCGATACATGGTGTCTTTGGGCCAGGGCCTGTCGCAGTTCGTTCTTTTTGGCTACCTTACCCCTGGTCACTCGGTTCATCAAGGCATCAACCTCGATCGGGGCCGGAATGACGACCGTACCGGCTCCCCAGCGGCGGGCCATTCGACCCCTAATGATATCCACTCTCGGCAGGTCGTTGCTATCGTTCAGCTTTTCCTGCCGGGTTTTTGTTTCCCGCCCATTTTCCCATCCCGTTCTCCCACCGGCTGCGATTTATTACACTGCCTGAATTGCCGTCAGTGCCACGGTTGCGACGATATCGTCGCCGCTGCATCCTCGCGAAAGATCGTTGACCGGTTTGGCCAGACCCTGCAGCATCGGACCATAGGCCTCCGCCCCCGCCAGCCGCTGAGTTGCCTTGTAGCAGATATTGCCCGCTCCCAGATCCGGAAAGATAAACGTATTGGCTTTGCCTTTGAGGGGACTATTGGGACATTTCTTGGCCGCGATATCCGGAACAAATGCTGCATCGAATTGGATTTCGCCGTCAATAACCACTTTGCCTCCATAAATGGCGTCAAGCGTAGCTTTGGCCCTCTCTGTGGCCATCGCTACCTTGGCGGCTCCGTCGCCCTTGGCCGATCCCTTCGTCGAATAGGACAACATGGCGATCCGGGGTTCGAATCCGAATTGAAAGGCGGTTTTAGCCGTCGAAACCGCGATATCCGCCAACTCCGATTCGTTGGGATCCTGCACAAGACCGCAATCAGCGAAAAGATAGGTTACATCAGGGAAACACATAAAGAACATGCTCGACACTGTTTTGATCCCTTCGGCGGGCTTGATGATCTGTAATGCGGGTCGTACGGTATCCGCCGTCGAGTGCGTTGCCCCCGATACCAGCCCATCCGCACGACCGGTCTTGACCAGCATGGTCCCGAAATACATCTCGTCGGCGATCACCACTTCCGCCTGCATGGAATTCATCCCTTTGTGCCTGCGGATTTCATACAGCTTCTCTGCCAGTTCTTTCTTCAGGGGATGGTGCGTCGGTTTCATCATCTCGATCCATCCGCTTCCGGCCGCTTTACCCAGTTCCGGCCGCATCGTGTCCGGATCGCCCAGGATGATCAATTTCGCGATCTTCTTTTCGATGATCCGTTTGGCCGCCTCAAGGGTCCGGGGATCATGTCCTTCCGGGAGAACGATGGTCCTGAGATTGGAAGCCGCTTGATCCAGTATTGTGGTTAAAAAATCCGCCATGAATCCTATCCTTATATGTATTGCCGGTGAACGTCTATAAAAAAATACGCCTGACAGGATTCGAACCTGTAACCTTCGGTTCCGTAGACCGATGCTCTATCCAATTGAGCTACAAGCGCATGATACAATTTTTATTCAAATATCGCTGTTTTAATGACTTACGTCAATAAAATAGCATGTATATGTTGTTTCGTACAGGCCGGATATTATGCCTTTTCTGAAATCTACTGGTTACGAAATGACTACCAATAGTAACGGCCAAAATTCCTGACCCGGCGTCACATTTCGTATGTATTTTTTCATCAAAGAGTGATAACACCATACCCCAAAGAATGGCTTACGTCAAGAGGATTCTGCATCTCGGGTTGAGATTTTCGGGGATGGCTTCCGAAGCGGCGATGAGGTTGGGGTGATAGCAGAACATCACCCGGCCGATGCCGATTAGTTTACACGTTTCCCTTACAATTTCCAGTATCGGGAGAATCTTTTCCGATTCGATTCGGGGAAAAGGGCGAGAGGTCGAGGGCCGACCGGACCGATATCGGTTACGTGGAAACAAAGCGACGCTTTCCAGCGCGGGGTCTGACGGCAATCAAGGTTCGCGCTCCCGGCGGGTAGACGAATCATTTTGGTTGCATCGGTCTGAGACGATTTCTACAATGGCTGCGCAATCGAAATGGAGACGCCCGATGAAACTGTATCTGGTTCAGCATGGAAAGGCCGAGCCGATGGAAGTTGATCCCGATCGGCCGTTGAGCGAAGAGGGCCGCCGTGAAGTCGAGAAAATCGCCGATTTTCTACAACCCATGAATCTGTCCGTTCACTCGATCCTCCACAGCGGGAAAAGTCGTGCCGTTCAGACCGCCGAGATTCTTGCAACCGCGATTTCCTCTCATGACGGCCTAACACAGTACGATGGACTGGCGCCCAACGATTCCGTTACGCCCTGGCCGGATGAGTTGGAAGAAATCAACCGGGACATTCTCATTGTCGGACACCTTCCCTTTCTGGACAAACTGGCTTCTCTGCTTCTGGCGGGGCGGGAATGTGCCCATGTTCTGGACTTTCAGAACGCCGGAGTCGTATGCATCGAGCGAACCGAGCATTATCACTATCGGGTGGATTGGATGATTCTGCCCCGGCTCCTTGCCTAACACACGGGGATCCCTTCGATATTGTCAACCGGAGGGACGCGGCCCGTGATTTCCGTTTTCACTTTTTCCAAAACCTCAATCGGCGGACTCTCCCAAGAAAATGGATATGGCAACCGGCATTTCAGGGTATAATAGGGTACCGTCCGGGGATTGTGTAATCCTCCCGGCGGCAGGCGAATTCAAGGACGCGATGAGGTAAAGGTCGGGAATATTCATGGGCGATCAAAAACCAAGCCGTTCTGAAAATGAATTGACGGTCCGGGATATCGGGCAACGCAAGGTTCCGAGAGTGGCCTTGTTGATCGAGACCAGTCGAGAGTATGGTCGCAGTTTTCTGTATGGAATCGCGCGATATGCCCGCCTTCATGGTCCCTGGCGGGTTTTCCGAAGCCACGGCGATCTGGGGATCAGCCGTCCCAACTGGACCGACTGGAAAGTCGATGGGGCGATTATGCGTGATGTGGCTCGTATTGAAAACCGGCTTCTTCCGGATACCCCGATCATTTTCGCGCAGCACAATCGGGAAGATTATGCGCCGTATCCTTCGGTCATTACGAACAGCCGGATTATCGGCCGAATGGGGGCCGAGCATTTTCTCGATCGCGGTTTTGAACATTTCGCCTATTGCGGATTTGACGAGTATGCCTGGTCGCGCGGGCGGTCTCGGCATTTTACCGATCGGATCAAGGAGGCCGGTTTTCGAACCCACGTCTTTACGCAATCCAAACAGAAGTCTCTGAGGATGTGGAAAAATGAACAGCACGCTCTTTCCCGCTGGCTTATGTCGCTTCCCAAGCCGTTAGCACTGATGTGCTGCAACGACGACCGGGCTCTTCAGGCGGTGGAGGCCTGCAAAGCCGCCGATCTGGTTGTGCCCGATGAGGTCGCCGTTCTCGGGGTGGACAACGATGTTCTGGTGTGCGAACTATCGGATCCTCCGATATCCAGCGTGGCTCTGAATACGGAGGAGATGGGGTATGAGGCGGCAAAATTACTGGATTCGCTGATGCACGGGAACGCGATGTCCGGCCAGATCATCGACGTGATTGGAACCCATATTGTTACTCGCCAATCGACGGATATCCTGGCGGTTCGCGATCAGGATGTTCGTGCGGCCGTTCATTTTATGCGAGAAAATGCCAATCAGCCGCTTCAGGTCGGGGATGTCGTGAAAGAGACCTGCGTATCCCGGCGGGTTCTGGAAAAAAAATTTCGTTCTACGCTGCGACGATCCATTTTTGACGAAATCCGACGAATTCGCATCGAGAATATCGTCCATCTACTGGAAGAAACCGACATGCCCATTTCCGCCATCGCTCGAAGCGCCGGTTTCGACGGCATTGAACACGTCGCCCGGTATTGTCGGAAAGTTTTGGGAATGAGTCTTCGGGATTATCGACGACAATATGTGCATCGAAAGTAATCTTTGGGAGATCGGGGTATCGACTTTCGTGGATGCCGAGTCGATGCAGCGCCCATCCTGTCACCGATTTTTCTACGGGGTAGAAGGTTGGCGTGAATCCGTGTTCGCAATATGGTTAAAAAGAAACGCAATATGGCGTTGTTCATTTGTGCGATCCGATATACAATACGTTGCAGTGTGATGGAGGAGCGACAGAAGGTGTCGTTCCTTATGAGTCAGGGTGTGTGCGGAAGAGTTTTCCATGAGGGATAAACTGGCGCACGTGAAGAGGGTGTATGCGCTATGGAGAGGTCGGATGAGAATCCTAAGAAGCGGAGGTGGTTCTTCTGTTGGTCATCGAAACGTCATTTCGTAAATACAACTACAACCAATTTGTGAGAGGAGTCAAACGATGAAAAAGTGGATGATTATGTGTTTTATGATTGTCGGCGCCATGCAGGTTCAGGGAGCGATTGTGCATCGCTATGATTTTACCGATCCCAACGACAAGGTCGGTACGGCCGATGGTATTCTGGTCAACAACACCGGCAATGCCAAGTTTGAAAACGGCCAGCTTATTCTGGGTAATATCGTGGGGGTTCACAACTCAAATAATAACAATGGCGACTATGTCGATCTGCCCAACGGTATCATTTCGGCCTTGGGTAATCAGGCCACGATTGAAGTATGGACCACGTGGGCCGGCGGCGGGATGTGGGAACGGATTTTCGATCTGGGCACCAGTGACGGCGGCGAGAATTCTTCAGGCGGAGCGCCGGGATCTTATTATATTTTCATGACGCCCCGCGGCGGCGCCGAACGGCTTCGTTTCGGCATGAACAATCCCCTGCCGTCTCGCGTTGAAGTCGTGCTGGATGATGAGGTTCTACTGCCAACAAATTCCGAACAGCATCTGGTGATTACTTGGGATGGCGCCAACAACAAAGTCACGATGTTCCGCAATGGTGTTCAGGTGGATCAGGATACGACAAACAACATGACCCTTGCCATGATCCCCGACAACAATAACTGGCTCGGCCGAGCACAATGGCCTGATCCGATGTATGTCGGCAGGTACAATGAATTCCGAATTTACAACCATGCCATGAGCGCCGGCGAAGTTGCGGCCAGTCTGATTGCAGGCACGGAAGTCTCCATCGCTTCTCCGGTTGCCCCTGCGAACGGCCAAAAAGAGGTATCCAGAACTCCCACGCTGGAATGGGTTTCGGGGGCATTCCCCGCCGGTTCAACCTTTGAGACGTATCGACTGTTTCTGAGTAAAGATCAGGATGCGGTGGCCGATGGTGATATTGCGGCGCTGGTTGGAGAGATGGCCGCGACCTCTTATACAGTACCCACCCAACTCGATACCGATTCAACGTATTACTGGCGTGTGGATGAACGGTACAAAAAGGCCGGAGCCGCGGATCCCAATGTTGTTGTCGGCGGCGTTGTGAGTTTTGAGACTGTCAAAACCCTTCCTGTTTTGACGGCTTCAGGATCTGTCTTTGGTATTCTTGGCAGTAATCTGGCGTTGAATGTGAATATCGTCACCGCTTCGGATATCATGAGTGTCGCATGGTATAAGGTGGGTGAAACCAGTGATATCCTTCTAACCGAGGGGACGAAGTATGCCATGACGTATTCCAATACCCAAGCCACATTGACGATCAACGCGGTGATGGAGGAAGACGGGGGAGAGTATTATGCCAAGGTGGAAAACTCCGCCGGTGTTCAGGCCTCGACCCGGATCTCCGTGATGCCTCGCAGGGGTTTGGCGCATCGTTATAGCTTCGACCCTAACGCCGATCCGGCGGATCCGAACGTTATCGATTCAATCAGTGGAGCCAATGGTATCCTCATCAACAATACCGGCAACGCACGATATGAGGACGGTATGTTGGTTCTCGGCAATACAGGAAGCCAGAACTCCAATGCCACGCCTCCGTTCACCAATGGGGATTATGTCGATCTTCCCAATGGGATCATATCCGCTCTTGGAAATCTGGCTACAATAGAAGCATGGGTAACCTGGGGCGGTCCAGCTTGGAACTATTGGCAACGAATCTTCGACTTTGGAACCAGTAACGGCGGCGAAAACAATTCCGGCGGAGCGGGTAATGCGTATTATTGGATGGCGTCTCCGTGGGGCGGTGAAAGGATGCTCCGCACGGGATACCGCAGAGGTCCCAATGCTGAGGAACGGGTTATTGATGATGTAAGCGGCGCCCTGACAATCGGCAGACAAACCCATCTTGCGTTTGTCTGGGATGGAGCCGCAGGGACCATCCGAATGTATGTGGATGGCAAGCAGGTCGGACAGAACACCCTTCACTTTGCGTTGAGCGAAATGCCCGATAATAACAACTGGCTCGGAAGGGCGCAATGGGGCGACAATTTGTTTGTCGGAAGATATAATGAATTCCGCATCTATGATATTCCGCTGACAGCCGATATGATTCTGGCCCATTATCAGGCGGGACCGAATGTAATCGGTCAGGATAAGCCCTGCCCGGCGTATCCGGATGGCGATGTAAACGGCGATTGTAAGGTTGATCTGAACGATCTGGCGGAGATAGCGGCCAACTGGCTGATCTGCGGCGGGCCGATGTGCCAGTAATCGAAACAAGGATTGAACATTAATCTAAACCCATTCGAGGCGGGACAGATGCCGACTTGAATGGAATACGTGGGAGGCGGTGCCCTGTGCCGCCTCCTTTTTTTTGAACTTTGGTTTGGTTTATTCCGCTTCTTTTTTCGGGGGATTGAATTTATCGAGTTTGGCCTGAACGGCCTGATCGACGAGGATGGACACCACGATTTTTCCGGCGAGGGTGGCGACGAAATAGGCGATAACCGCACCCAGGAAGGCACGATGGGCCGTGACGGCGGGCGACACGCCGCACAAAGATGAGATCGATGCCATGATGAAGAAGATCATCACAGCGAATCGGACGGCGACGGAGCGAATCGTTTTCTCCATGGCTTAGTTTCGTCGTTTCATCTTGCGTTCATTTGAATCATTCATACGATACTCTTTCGGAAGCGAATCAGATCCCGGCGGGTTGCGGCCCGAGCTGTCGGGAGTTTTCCGTGAGCTTGGCGGTTTCGACCGGTTCGATTTCGGTTCCGGGTACGATTTCGTCGTAGGCCACCACCGGGAGTCGGGGAATCGAGCGTTCAATCATGGAGGCCAGCGCCGGGCGGATACGGGCGTCGCAGAGGACGACAATGTTCTCGAACGCGCGGTCCATCGCGGACTTCCAGCAATCGGCGATCTTGTTGTTCAACTCCAGGGCCATCTCCGGCGGGATGGCCAGCGAGACGCTTTCATTTTGTTGAGTGACTGTCGAGATCAAATGATGCTCGAGAACGGGATCCAGCGTGATGGCCGTAATGGAGCCGGTGGGGGTCTTGTGTTTTTCGGTGATCGTCCGCATCAGTTTTTTACGCGTCACTTCCGTCAGAAGCGTGGCGTTTTTGGATTTGGGGGCGGACTCGCCGAGGGCTTCGAGAACCAGGGCCAGATCGCGGATGGAAATGCCTTCGCGGAGGAGATTTTGCAGGATTCTCTGGAGAAGGCCGACCGAGACCATTTCGCCGACCACATCGCCGACCAGCGAAGGTTGCGAACTCCGGAGTCGATCGACCAGTTGCTGGACATCCTCGCGGGTCAAGAGCTCATGGGCATGGCGCGAGAGGGTTTCGGAAAGATGCGTAATGAGAACGGATTCGGGATCGATGACGGTGTAGCCGGCCAGTTCAGCGGATTCTCTATCGGAAGCCGCGATCCAGAGGGCGGGCAGGCCATAGACCGGCTCTTTGGTCTTGATGCCGCGAATGGCCTTGGTCACAGAGCCGGAGTCCATGGCAAGAAATTTATCGGGTTCGATCCGGCCGGTGGCGATGATATGGTCATACAGCCGAATTTCGTAAACCGAAGGATCAAGATTGATATTGTCACGAAGGCGGACCAGCGGGATGATCAGACCGAGTTGCTGAGCGAACTTGCGCCGGAGGGCGCCGATCCGATCGAGAACGCCGCTTTTCTTTCGGGGATCGACCATTCCAATCAGCCGGATGCCCACCAGGATGGAGAGGATATCCACCGACAGCAATTCCTCGACGGGGGTGTCATCCAATTTGTCCGATTTTGGCTGGATGGTCTTTTCGGTTTTGGGTGTTATGGCACGGGTCCGAAGCGCGTAAAAACCGAACGCCGCGGAAATGGCGAGGAAGGGAATCTTTGGGAAACCGGGGACCATGGCAAAAGCCGCAATGATGGCTGCGGCGATTCCGATGGGTTGAGGACGTCGCAGGAGCTGCTGGGTCAGCTCAAAGCTGACGGTGTTCTGGGAGCGGACCTTGCTGACGAGAAAACCGGAGCTGACGGCGATGATGATCGAGGGGATCTGGCTGACCAGGCCATCACCAATTGAGAGGATGGAAAAACGACGGACGGCTTCCTGGAGGGTCATCCCGTCGGAATACCCGAGAATAATACCGCCAATAAGATTGACTGCGGTGATGATCATCCCGGCCTTGGCATCGCCCTGGATGAACTTACTGGCGCCATCCATGGCGCCGTAGAATTCGCTTTCTTTAACGATATCTTTTCGTCGCACACGGGCTTCGGCGTCGGTAATCACGCCGGCATTGAGGTCCGCGTCGATAGCCATTTGTTTGCCGGGCATGGCGTCGAGTACGAATCGAGCGGCGACCTCGCTGATTCGCGAAGCCCCGCGAGTGATGACGATGAATTGAATGACCAACAGGATAACAAAGATGACCAGGCCGACGACGAGACTGCCGCCGGCGACAAACGTGCCAAAGGTTTCAATGATCGTACCGGCGTTGCCCCGCAACAATATCAGTCGGGTCGAGGCGACATTGAGGGCCAGCCGAAACAGAGTCGTTATCAACAACAGAGAGGGAAAGGTTGACAATTCGACCGGTTGGTTGGTGGACAGAACGATTATCAGTATCGAAATGGCCAGTGAGATACTGCAGGCCAAGCCGATATCCAGAAGGAACGTGGGCAGGGGGATCAGTAACGTGGCGAGAATGGCGACCAAACCGGCCGCGAAGATAATATTGCTGTTCCCGGCGAGCCGGGCGGTGATGCCATTAAGGATCTCGGGAGTATCCGGTGGCGGAGACGTTGGATTCGGATTGGATTTTGCGGCCATGAGCGCCGGATCCTTTCAGGGGATTATGCGGTGGCGACGTCGACCTGGTCGGCGCCGAGAATTTCCCGGATACGGATGGCGAAGGCATCGTTGACGACGACGATGTCCCCGGTGGCGAATTTGATATCCTGAACGAAAAGTTCCGCCGGTTCGCCGACGACCTTATTCAGTTCCAACACCGAGCCGGGTCCGAGCTGTAACAACCGTTTGAAGGGAATCTCGGTTTTGCCGAGGGTAACCGTGATCGGCATATTGATATCTAACAGAATATCCAGATTGTCCTCGGCGGGTTTGACGGGGGTGTCGTGCACGGGTTCAAAGTCGGCGCTCTGAACTTCCGGAGTCGTTACCGTTGTGGGGGCTTCCTGGGTTTGTTGGTTTTCTGCCATCGGGGCATCCCTTTTTCGATGAGGGGTTAATCCTTTTTCCTTGGGGCGACGACCACGGCGTATTTTCCGGAGG
The DNA here is from genome assembly GCA_964386005.1 of uncultured Pirellulales bacterium. GTDB lineage: Bacteria > Planctomycetota > Phycisphaerae > Sedimentisphaerales > Anaerohalosphaeraceae > FEN-1350. Next base: position 76,547 of record CAYLSB010000002.1, read on the forward strand.
ATCGAGCTGGAAACGCCTGAAAACAGGGTCTTTGATTGACGAGCAGATCGATCGGCGTGTCAATTTTTTTGTTCAGGATGATCGTGTCACCGGGAACGAGGTTCATCACATCGTTCAGGGAAATAAAGGCCTGAGCGACACGGGCGACGATCTCGACGGGAGCTTTGTGCATGTTGGTCATGATACGATCGTTCAATTCCTTGGCCGAATGTTTGGATCCCGCCTGACGCTGGATTCCAAAGACGGACTCGATGGCGGAGGCGAGGAACGTGATGGACATCTCAATGGGACCCTGCGGACAGGTGATTGTGACGACGATTGTGAAAAGATCTTCCAGTCCTCGAATGAGCATCGGCCAGTCACCGATATTCAGTTGGGAGGCGAACTGCAGGCCGGGTCCCGAAGAAAGATGGAAGGCGGTATTGACGGCTTCCCCCAGCGCCGAGGCGAAATCCATGAGAATCGATTCTTCAAGGCCGGACAAATTGCGGATTTCTCCCGTGGCGAAATCCCCGTCACGGAGCATATATCCGATCAGGGCAACGGCTGTGGCCGGCGCCAATGCAAGGAATCCCGTTTGGGGCTGCTGGTCGATGTTGAACGGTAGAAAATACTCTTTTTGTCGTGAAACCTGGACCTGTTCGACCAGAGCCCATGCGTAATCCTGCGAAGTCGAAGTGACTTTCGCTTCGAAAGGTCCCTGGCAGAGCGTTTCAAATGTCCGATCGATTTGGTATTCGAGTTTTTTGGAAAACGATTCAAAGAGAGCCAAATGTTTCGGCCCAAAGTGATGAGGTTGTTTCCAGTCAAAATCGGACGCATCAACGGGATTGTCCGGCGCGGTGACGAGGTGTCGTGCCTGATGAATTAAGCGCTGGAGTTTGTCGCGGGTGAGCGTCTTGTCCGGAAACGTCGTCATTGGACGGCAAACTCCTTGAGAAAGATACCGTGAATCATCGGTTTGGTTTCCGGGAACAGCAATTCATTAAATTGATCCCGGATCTGATTTTTGATTCGCGCAAGACTTTTGGTTCCGCGAACGTCTTCGAGGCTGAGCCCGGCGAAGTAGGTGGTCAACCAATCGCGGAGCAGGAGTTTCTTTTCCTCGAGATATGTTTTCCCTTTGATTTCATCGATTGCCTTGCTCATTTCCAGAGTGATTCCTGCCCGCAGATAGCGCGTCACTCCGGGCTCGTCGAGATTCGCGATGACGGGATCCAAATCATAATACCATACCTTCTTTCCATCGAGAGATGCGGCGAGAAGCTCATCAACGGGTTTGGAAAGCGACAGGTTGGCCGGATCCTCGTTTTGGGGTCCTTTCGATGTGTCAGCGGCGGCCGATTGCGGTCCCGATCCCAAAAGATGGGCCACGGCGAATCCCCCGACGGCTCCCGCGACGATAATCCCTGCGAGAATCAGGATGGTGACCAGGGATAATTTGGGCCATTTCGTTTTTTTGCCATCCTTGGCGTTGTCGGACGTCGATTTTTTTTCGTCGGCCATATCATTCTCCGGTTCAAGTCGTACGGCTATTCGGCCGTCTGAAAACAATCCTGTTGACGATATCGTTTTACTTTGTCTCGAAGGGTTCGATTGCTGATGCCGAGGGCCTGCGCCGCCTTGGTCTGATTTCCTCGGGCCCGATCCAAAGCCGCAAGGATGGCGATTTGTTCCACCTGTTCGAGGGTCTGATCGGAGGAGGTCGCCGCGGCGACACGATTCGGGGATTCCGAATGATCGAATGGGATCGGAAGCGTCAGCTCCTCCCGGACGGAGGGGACATCGTCGAGGGTCAAAACCTCTCCGGATCCGAGAACCATCAGAGTTCGAATAACGTTGCGAAGTTGACGAACGTTCCCCGGCCAGGGATGTCGGCAAAGAATCTCGAGGCAATCCGAATCGATCGAAGCGATCCGTCGCCGGGTTTCGGCGGCAAATTGACTGACGAACAGCCAGATGAGTTGAGGAATATCTTCCGGGCGCTGACGCAGCGGCGGAATGAACAATCGCAATCCGGCGAGGCGATAATACAAATCTTTTCGAAATTGACCGGTCGCGAGTCGTGCCAGGATGTCGGTATTGGTGGTGCTGAGGATTCGGACATTCACTCGGATATTTTCTTTTCCGCCGACGCGCTCAAAGTCCATTTCCTCCAGAACCCGAAGAAGCTTAGCCTGGAACGCCGGGGAGGTTTCCGTGATTTCGTCGAGGAGAAGGGTTCCGCCGTTGGCGCGTTCGAAACGGCCGTGGTGTCGAGAAACGGCTCCGGTGAATGCGCCTTTTTCGTGGCCGAATAATTCGCTTTCAAGCAGGGCGTCATTGATCGCCGCACAATTGATTCGAACGAATGCATTACCGGCTCGACGACTGTCGGCATGAATCAGACGCGCGAAGAGTTCCTTGCCCGTACCGCTTTCCCCGTGAATGAGAACCGACAGCGAGGTCGGTGCGATTTTTTGTGCCAGCGTAACCGATTGTCGGAGCGAGGAACTGGCGCCGACCAGGGTGTAGCAGGACGAGGGACAGGTGGTTCCGGCGGCAAGAATCGAGGGATAGCGGGCCGGCAGATACGAGGTCAGCAGATGTTCAACGGCGCCGAGGTCAAGGGGTTTCACCAGAAATTCAGAGCAACCCCCCCGCAAAGCGGTAACCGCGGAACGTGCGGAATCGGTTCGGCTGATCATGATGACCGGCGTTTCGGGAGATTGCGACCTGATGCGAGCTAACCAGGACGCCGATGAATCATTTCCATCTTCCCATTCCAGAGACAGAAAGATAAGATTCCAGCGATGACGAGGCAGGCATTCTCGCACAAGGGCCCCGTTTGAGGCGACGGTTCCATGGAGGGAATATCGCGCGAGGATCTCCAGCAGCGTCCGGGCGATCTGCGGATCCGGATCGATGATGAGGATATGGGGCCGAATGGAATCAGAGACTGTTGGGATCATAACCATATTTCGCTATCAACGCTTCCGGTTGATTCCGCAAAGACCATTGGATCCAGTTTTGTCGGGATTGGGCGACGGCCGCCCAATCGGAGTCGGGATGTTCGGCGATCAGTTTGCCGTACACCCCATCCGCTTCGGCGGGCTGGAATTTTCGAGTGCAATTGCCATACTGAAAGATCACCCAGGAGCGATTTTGAATTTCCCGGTTTTCGCCGATTTCCTCCATGAGTTTCCGATAGAGCTTGGCGGCGCGGGAATAATCTTTCTTGGTAAATAAGGCCTCGGCGGCGGAAAACAAATCGACAATCGACTGGGGATTCATGGCGAGAATTGCCATGACAGGATCGGCGATTACCGGCGTGGGATGGAATGGGTTCACCGGAGAGGCGACGGGCTTGGCCGGTTTGATGGATAAGGAGTCAGGCGGCGGCGTGCTCAAATTGTCCCTGACCGATGCCGATTCAGCCGGTGGGGTCTCCGCAGGCGAGTTTGTCGTGCCGAGTTTGGAATTCAGGGATTGCATGGACGGCAGACGGAGGTTTACCAATTGATCGGTCCATTCTTTCAGCGATTCGCCGGAGGGATCTACGGTTCCAGGTTCGACCAGGGGTGCGATCTGGGATTTTCGTAACTGGTTACGAATCGCCTGACTGGCGGCCGCCGGATCGGACTTCGGCAGGGATGGATTGCGAATCTGTGCGGTTGATATTCCCGCCAAAAACAGGACGAGACATCCAATTGTGCGCGGCCAATGAGTCATGATCCCTCTCCCTTCCTTCCAAGCGAATCAAAAACGCCGACGTAAGCCATTGCCGCTTTATCATGTTCCTTCAATTGCGTATAGATTTGTCCCAGCAGATGTAGGGCACTTCTGAATTCGGGGACATTGCCGGTGGTATTGTTGAGGAATTGGAGGCAAAGGGATTTGGCCTGATCGTACTGGTTCAGTCGCATGGTGACATCGATCAGCAACAAAGAGGTTTCGCGTGACAGCGCACCGGACGGCAGAGCGATCAGGGCGTCGGCCAGTTGTTTCCGCGCGAGGGACAGATCGTCAAGCTGGATCAGGCATTTGGCCAGTTCAACCGAAAGACGGGCTCTCAATTGCGCATTGGCGACAAATTCGATTTTGCGCCGCAGAAGAGACAGGGCGGTTTCGGTCAGATCGATCTCACGGAGAATTCGGGTGCGGGCGATAAGGACCTCGCACGAATCCTCCTGCGTGAGTTTATCCTCCGGGACGTTTTCGAGGATGTTGAGGGCGGCGACGAATTTTTCCTGGCGGGTGTCCGCCTCGGCCAGTTGCAGAACGGTTTCAACATACTCTTCGGTGGTCAGGGGTCCGTTCATGGCGTGTATCAGGGCGAGGGATGCCTGTTCGAAATCCTTGAGGGCGATCAGGGATTTGCCCAGCATGAAGTAAGCGGTGTAAATACGCCGGTCAGACATATCAGCGGTAAGTTGAATGGCATGAAGGTACCATTTTTTGGCTTCCGCGTATTGGGCGAGATGAAAAGCGGATTCGGCCACGCCGTACGCGGCGTCGCGCCGGGAATCCTTGCTGAGATCCAGGTTATAGACTTTTTTAAACATGGACATCGCTTCGGTGAATCGACCGGTTCCGAGCGTGGCCTGAGCCAGATAGAGAGAGGCCTGGTCGATCAGCTTACATTCGGGGTATTGCACGATCAGTTCGGTAAGATCGGATTTGGCCCCCGTATAATCATGAATATTGGTCTTGAGATGACTGGAATTGAGTAATGCGAAAGGCGCCAGGGGGTTGCTGGAGTACTGTGTAGCCACCAGTTTATATTCGCCGAGAGCGGCCACGGTTTCCCCGAGACTTTCCTGAAGTAATCCAAGAGCGAAATGGGCATTCGGACACCGGTGGTCTCCTCGATACCGAAGGAGAAACCGTCGCCAGACAATGACGGCCTCACGGGTCAATTGCTTTCGGTGTTCGGAGAGATTTTGATACACGGCGGGATTGTAGAGGCTCAATCCTTCGCCGGAAAACTCCGCGACCAATCCGGCTGAACCGGCGGCGATCTCCGCGAACCATTGTTCCGTCGTATTGGGAAGATACATGCTGACGGGTCGGGAACGCATGGAATCAATCTGATTGTCCCATACCAGATGTAAGCGGGCTTCCGAGGCGAAACGGGTAATCCATTCCTCAAATGGGCCGTCAAAACCGATCGCGGAATAACGTGAGCCGGAGACGAAATCGGTTTCCGTGCGGATTCGGGGAGCGAGGATTCCATCCTGGATCAGCGTCCGGCCGTTCTGAAGAAATGCCTTCATTTGGGTCTGATCCATCAAGGGAAGGGATTCGGGCAGCAAACTGTCGGACCAGAGGGATCCCGGAAGATCCATGGATTTATTGCCGAGGTGTAGAATCTCTCGGGTGATGGATTCGCAGAGAAGGAAATAGCAGTCGGCTTCCAGATTGGACGATAGGGCATCCTCGAGCATTCGGCTTAAAGCGAGGGTCTGATAAGCGTGTTGTCTGGCCGCAAGATTGTGATGGCTTTTGAATTCAAGGAACATCATGTGGTAATGAGCCATGGCGCGAACAGTGGGGGAACGACTCTGCAGGGCTTGCGTGAAGAGGCGGCCGGTATCGGATGATGTTTTGCCAAGGGCATTCAGACATAGGCCCATTTTCAAGGCCAGTAAATCCTGAAGCCATTCGTCGGCTGGGATACCGGGTGTGAGAGTTTCGTTGAGTTGATAATAGATATAATAAGCCCGGTCGAAATCTTTCGTCTGAACGAGTTGATCGGCAAGCTGCCAGGAGGCGGCCGGTTTCAGGGATGCGGCAACGGTTTCGGAAATGGTCGGTTCAGGCAGCATTTCGGCAACCCGATTATAGGGGTGCAATTGGGGTTGAACGACCGTGACCGGGACGGCCGGACGAATGAAAAGAACGATGAGGATTGTGCTGATAACGAGGATATTCAAAGACAAAATGATATGGGTGGGAGTGAACCAACCGGCGGTTCGAGAGGCCGTAACCGCGGCCTTAGACAACAATGCGGGGCGTGATGCATGATCAAGAACTTTGAATAGGGTTTCATCTCCCGCAAAAACATCCCTGGCCGAGACATCCGTGTGAATCGTCCCGCCGAATAAATCGGATTGCGCCGGAGGATGGGACGCTTTGTCGAATAGGTTTTGTGTTTCAGTGGCCATAACGAATTTCCAAGCACACCAACGGGATGTGCGCATTCTTTTGACGGAAATCCATTGAGCAAGTAATGTGCCAATCCATCTTGTGTTTTACGAAAGGGGGAAAGCGTAAAAAATCAATCAATAATCAATGGTGAAATGAATTTCGTTCCGGGCGTAACTCGAATCCGTGTCGTGAAACCAGACGATGGAGTTTAAGGATTAAGCAGGGGGGATCATCCGTTGGGAAATCAGATAGCGAGGTAGCTGAATTGAGCTGAATCGAGAAAGTCGAGTGATCGGATATACAGTATGTGCGCCTCAGGCCATGATCAGAGATTCCGGTTGGTCTTGGCATACCGATTCGCCGGGTTCGGCGATATTGTATTGTTTGACTTTGGCATAGAGAGTAGCCCGTGTGATACCGAGAAGAGAAGCGGCTCGGGTCTTTTGCCATCCGGATTCCTGAAGGGCCCGTTTGACGAGCTCTTTTTCCGCCTTTTCCAGCGAGAAATCCTTCATTGGAATCACAGGGGTTTCGCCCGCTGCTTCCAGAAACATGTCGTGGTGAAGAAGAAGATTGGAGGTTCCGATTCGATCGCCGGCCTCAAGAAGGATGGCACGTTCGATGACATTTTTCAATTCCCGAACATTTCCAGGCCAGTCATGACGCAACAGCAGTTCTTCCGCCATTTTCGTCAGGCCTTTGATTTTCCCCGTTTTTTCCGGGCAGATCGTCGAGGTATTGATGAAATAATTCGCCAGAAGAAGAATATCCTCCCGACGGGCGTCGGTTCGAAGGGGAATCAGAATAATCGGGCAGATGGCCAGACGGTAATAGAGATCGCGTCGAAATTTATTTTCTTCTACCGTTTTATAGAGGTTTCGGTTACTGGAGGCGATGATGGTCGCTCTGCAGTCGATATCTTTTGTGCCTCCGACTTTTCGAAAGGATCGTTCCTGGACAACACGGAGAAGCTTGGCCTGCAGATCGAAGGGCATTTCGCTGACTTCATCCAGGAAAATGGTTCCGTCTTCCGCCAGTTCCAAAAGCCCCGTCTTGTCTCGGTCGGCGCTGGTAAAAGCCCCCTTGACATGACCGAAGAGTTCGCTTTCGAGGAGGGTTGCCGTGAGGGCGGCGCAATTCAACGCGACAAATTTTTTATCGCTTCCATGACGAAGAACATGGACGGCCCTGGCGGCCAACTCCTTGCCCGTTCCGGTTTCTCCGACGATGAGAACCGGATTGCATGTACTGCGGGCGACCAGACGGATCATTTTCAACGTTTTCAGCATCGCCTGGCTGCGTCCGACGATCGTAACGCACGAAGGGCAATCATCCGAGAAAAATCGATCATCATGATGATAGGCCGTAGAAGTCGAGTCGGCTGGATGGACCGGTTCTTCGAAACGAGAATCCAGTTCGTCAATCGAACAGCAATCGGCTCCGAGGAGTTTCAAATCCTCGATCTGGCAAGCCGGGTTGGGCGGTCGGACCACGATAACCCGAGCAAAATCAGAAAGATGGTGACGACGGAGGAAATCCCGAATGGTGCTCTGTGGAAATTGTCCATCAAAAACGATTACGTTGGGATTGCTGGAGGTGAGAATATCGGGAATTTCCCGAAGATCATCGACCGCAAAAAGCCGGTTGCACCTGGGTCGGAGTAGGTCTTGGATGTTCGGATCTTTGCCAATTGCCAGGATCGTGTTTACTATCATTGTTTCAATCTCACAGGAGATATTATCCGCATCAAAGAAAGAACCAAGGGAACATTAGTCCAATTGTTCGGCAGGAGGCGAAATGAAACTTTAATTATTTATGGGACGGTCGGATAATTTTTGGTCGATTTGTCCGGAAATCGATAGATCGTCGGACGCACGACACGGATTCATCGTTATCGGACGTTGGATGGATTCCAGGAGAGTATCGGGCGCATGAAGGAAAGAATTTCTATCGATGTGGGAGTTTTTTGATCATGGCGCACATAAATCCGATCGGCGAAGGGATGCATACTCTTTCGATTTCGAATTTTCTAACCCCTTGTCGTTACTGATTCTATATCCGTTTCTGATTTTTTTCCTTTGTGAGGTGGCATGTAACTTGCTCAATGTATTTACAGCGAACCGTATCGATTGTGCAGGTCGGATTCCCTTTTGGGATTCCCATTTGAAATGAGGAACCGGATATGCCAGTAATGAGTGGTACCACCAGTGCCAGCCAACAGAAGCTGGATTTTATGAATCTGTTAATCGAGGAGTTGCGAAACCAGAATCCGCTGGAACCCTTGAGCAACCAGCAGATGGCGGCACAAATGGCGCAGTTTTCGCAACTGGAACAGTCTGAGAATATGAATTCGAATTTGGAAACAATCAACGAAACGATTGGAAAACTCAACACAAGTTTTTCGGGAGCGATGCTGGTTCAGCAATTTGAGTTTGCGCGGTCGCTTCTGGGACAAAAAGTGACGTTTGGTGTGGAGGAAAGCGGCGCCGTATATTCAGGAAAGGCGGAAAAGGTCCATGTTGTGCAGGGCCGGCCGATGTTGGATGTACGAGTCAAACTCGATAACAACGGCAGTTCAACGGAAAGCCTGGTTTCCGTCGGACTGGATCAAATCATGGAGATCGCCACGGAGTAAAAGGGCGGTTACCGTATTAAGTCAAGGAGCGCACTATGGGTTCTGCATTAGCGGCGGGAGTATCGGGGCTAAAGGCACATGAAGCGATGCTGGATGTGGCGGGGAACAACCTGTCGAATGTCAATACGGTGGGATATAAATCGAGTAATGTCACATTTGCGGAGTTACTCAGTCAGACGATCAAGAAAGCCAGCGGTCCGACCGGGTCCCTGGGGGGGACGAATCCCCAGCAAATGGGCAGTGGTGTGGGGATTTCGGCGGTGTCGCGGAATATGAGCCAGGGAAACCTCTATGCGACAGGCCAGGACCTGGATGTGGCTATTGATGGACAGGGATATTTTGTGCTGAACGACGGGGCCCAAAATGTGTACACACGTCGCGGCTCGTTCGCGGTGGATGCCGATAATACCCTGGTAGATCCCGCAACGGGGTATAAGGTTCAACGAATCGGATCGGAAGGCGAGGCGGATGGATTTCAAACCACCGGGGATTCGAGCATTCATATTCCATGGGATGCATCCATGCCGGCCAGCGCGACATCAGCGATTTCAATGAATGGGAACCTCCGTTCCTCCGCATCCGCAGACGACGTTACGTATCACAGAATCACGGCGAATCTGGGCCTTACCACCAATAGCGGAACCTCCGTAACCGCAACGTCGTTTTTGTCAAGCCTTGATCAATGGACCGTGCCCTTGGGAGTCGGAGATACCGGCACGTTGCGGATATCGGGAGTTACGGAGAACGGGACGGTGTTTACCAATCAGGACGTAACATGGACCGGGGCTGCGGCCGGAGCCGGGGATACGGTGCAGGATGTCCTGGATCAGATCTCAGCCCTTTTTAGCCATTCGACGGCGACGGTTAATTCGGATGGAAAGATCACCATTACCGATAGCCAGGGGGGATACAGTCTGGCTCAAATTACCGCGATGAATTATGTTCCTTCGGGAGCGGATCGTCTTACGGTTCCGACTTTTTTTGATCTGACCAGACCGGGAGGAAACGACAGCAAGGCCTTCAATATTAATATCTATGATTCCATGGGCGAACCCCATGTAATGTCAGGTTATCTGGTCAAAACGAATGCAACCAACACCTGGGATCTTGTCATTCCGAGTATAACCGGAGAAACAGCCCCGGCGTGGGCGGGATACGACTTGAATGCCGGCACCTACAACCGAAGAATATCCGGTATCCAGTTTAATTCCGATGGATCGTATGCCGGATTGGCCAATCCGGCGGAATCACTCAGCATCGGGGTCCAGTTCACGAATATTCCGGGGACCCAGGCCATTACGTTCAATTTGGGATCGGAAGGGGACTTTACCGGGCTAACCCAGTTTTACAGTGAGCAATCGAGCGCCAATGCATTGTCCCAGAACGGTTATGAGGCCGGCACGCTTTCCAGTATTACAATCGACCAAAGCGGAATGGTACTTGGCACGTTTACAAATGGGGTGAAACGTAATGTGGCGGCGCTCCAGATCGGGGTGTTCCAGAATCCCAGCGGAATCGAAGCGGTGGGGAACGGATATTTTCTGCCTTCGGCAAACTCAGGCGATCCGATTGCGACGACCGCCGCGACCGGGGGGGCCGGGGTCATCAAAGGACAAAGCCTTGAGAAGTCCAACGTGGATATCGCGACGGAATTTGTGAACATGATGCAGGCACAAAACGGATATCAGGCCAATGCGAGAACGATTCGAGTGGCCAATGATGTCCTTCGAGAGTTGACCAGTCTGATCCGGTAATAAAAGGTAAAACGAAGACGATGGTATCGGCGGCGATCACAGGGATGGTTTCGAGTATTCTGGGGCAATTGACACCGGTCGAGAAGTTCATGGCGCTCAAACGATGGAACACGAGCCGTCCGACCGTGATGACCCTGACGGAGATTCTGACCAATCGCTGGATCATTCTGACCGGCGCGTCGCTGGTATTTCTGTTGACTCTGCTCTTCCTGGCGGTTCGTCGGAGCCGATTAATGAAAGAGAACCTATTGCGATGGGAACAGTACGAGGTATCCTGTGACCGTCGAGGTTTGACGGCTCAGGAACGAGAAATACTATCCGCGATCGTGAAGAAGTCGGGTCATCGACGTCCGGATGAGATCTTCTCTCTTCCGGATATTTTTCATCGAGGAATGTCCCGGGTCATGCAGGAATATTTTTCGGCCGGTCATAATCTGGTCGAGCGAAAGAAATTGAATGTAACGATAGGCCAGATCAGGCAGAAACTCGGTTTTCAGAAACCGTCCGGGGGTCTTTCGGTTCGTCGTCGTTCCAGTCAGGGATTGACCAGTCGAGATATCCCGCTGGGGAAAACGGTGTCCATCGCACTGTCATCCAGACCCGACGGTTCTCGAATCGATGCCATCGTGATTCGGAATGATGAATATGAACTGGCGGTGCGACCGGAGATCCCCGTGTCGTGTCAACCCGGTCAACACTGGAACGTTCGTTACCGTTTTGGAGCCGCGACCTATGAATTCGATTCCTTGACCATGGTCTGCGGACCGGAGGGACTGGAATTGAACCATGCCGAATCGGTTCGGTTTTTGAATCGACGTCGGTTTTTGCGTGTTCCGGTTCGGTTTCCGGCCCTGATCGCAGAATTCCCGATCCGTCGAAATCGGGACGAGGAGCGTTTGGCCGCTCCTCAATTTCATTCGGGAATCATCACGGAATTATCGGGGCCGGGATTGCGGATTCATACGGATTTGTTCGTGGACGACGGGCAGCGTTTACTGGTTATTATAGAGTTAGAACAAGGAAAAATAATCGAGGATGTGGCGGAGGTTCGGGGAGCACGGGATACGGCGGACAAGAATTCGTTTGGCGTTGAATTGATCGGCCTGGACGATGCCACGGTGAATGAGTTGATCCGGATCACCAACACGCTGGCGATTCGTCGTGAGGCGAAAGAGCACACCCCGGAACAGGACCTGGCGGCTGTGGCGACCGGAGGGACATACCATGGCTGATGCAGTCCAGGGAATCAGTTCGAATATTCAGGCCTTGATTCATGAATATGAGACCGTCACTCAAAATCTGGCCAACATGAGCACGACGGGATATAAGCGAAACATGAACAGTTTTACCCGTGAGCTGATGGGGCGACTGTCCGACGATCCGCAGCATATACCTCCGGATGGATCCATAGCCATCCTGCCCGGAAGGGATTTCAGCCAGGGGCAATTGACCATGACATCGCGCCATCTGGATGTGGCGATCCGGGGGAAGGGATTTTTCGTGATTGAAACTCCCGAGGGGCCTCTCTACACCCGTAGCGGAGTTCTTCAGGTTCAGCGGGATGGACGAGTCGTCGATGTGAATGGCCGGAATGTCGCCGGTATGGAGGGTCCGATCATCCTGCCCTCGACGATCAGCGAATTGGACATCTCCATTTCGGAAAACGGGACATTGAAATCCGGTGATACCGTGCTGGGACAATTGAAAATTGTGGATTTCGGCGCGAATGAAAACCGGCTTGTGGCGGATGGATACAATTGTTTCCGTGCTCCGCAGGATGCGATACCCATGGCAGCGGACAAGGCGTCCGTACAACAGGGCTATCGGGAAAGTTCCAATGTCAAGGCGGTCGAAGAGATGGTCAATCTGATGAAGGTATCGCGAATGTATGAAACCAATATGAACCTTCTTCGCAAACGACAGGATTATACCCGCGCGATTCTGACGGTAGCCAACGGGTAATGGAAACAGGAGACCATGTATGCTAAGGGCATTTTCCACAGCGGCGACCGGTATGGACGCCCAGCAGTTGATGATCGATTCGATTGCCCACAATCTGGCCAACGTCAATACCAACGGATACAAGCGGTCGATGTTGAATTTTCAGGATCTGTTGTATATCAAAATGCGGGAAGCGGATCGGGAAGTCGCCAGCGGGATTACGGCCCCCAGCGGTCTGGAGATCGGCAGCGGGGTGCAGCCGGCATCGACCACGAAGGCGTTCGCCGTGGGCGAATTGCAGCGGACGGACAACGATCTCGATATCGCGATTCAAGGGGACGGTTTCCTGGAGATCACGTTGCCCAGCGGAGAAAAGCGCTACACACGGGATGGTTCGCTTCAGAAGGATGCGGATGGACAATTGGTGACGGCCAGCGGATATGCGGTGAGCCCGTCGATTACGATTCCGGTGGATGCCATGTCGGTGGATATTGCGGGAGACGGGACGGTCAACGCCCAAACTCCCAGCGGCAATCAAGTGCTGGGGACGATCCAAACGTATCGATTTCAAAACCCGGCCGGTTTGAGTTCCGAGGGAGGGAATCTGTATCGTGAGACGGAGGCCAGCGGAACGGCGACGGCCGGAACTCCGGGGGAAGAGGGGTATGGAAGCATCCTGTCAAAGTACCTGGAAAAATCCAACGTGCAAATGGTTTCGGAATTGGTGAACCTGATCACCGCGCAGCGAGGTTATGAAATCAATTCGCGCTGTATCCGTGCGGGTGACAATATGCTCACACAGCTCAGCACACTGATCCGGTAAGAGGTGAGACGATGAGACATCGGAACCTTGTTTATCATCGAATCGGTCGATGGCCAGGATGGATTGCGATCGAAGTTCTGATCCTCGTCGGCGGCGCATGGGGGCAACGCGACGGAATTCAAATCTATCTGTTTCGGGAAGCGGTGTTGGATACGGAAACCATCAGCATAGGGCAAGTGGGGATTGTTCGGGGCGATGTTGATCTGGCGGCTCGCGTCCAGCCGATGGGGTTGGGTCGGTTCACCGTGCCCGGCCAGCAGATTCTTCTGGATCGACAAACGATTGTCAGTCGGATTGTGTCCAGCGGAGTTGATCCCGCATCGTTACAGATCAGCGGTGCCGATTCGGTTGTGATTCGACGAAACGACGAGCAGGTGTCTTCGGAACGGCTGGTTCGGGTGGCTGAAATTCTTCTCCAGTCGCAGATTCCCGTTCCGATGCGAATCAATCTGATTCGAACTCCCAAAGCCCTTGCCGTGGGCAAAACAAATGGGCCGGTGGATTTGAAACCCCGGCTGAGCGGCCCGATCAAGGGTGGATTGGCCCGCGTGATCGTGGAGGCGGTGGTCAACGGGCATGTTGTCGGACAACAGGATTTGTTGTTTGGCGTCAAGTACAAACGTCGCAGGGCTGTGGCCGTGGATGATCTTCCTGCCGGGGTCGTATTGAATGATGCGAATATCAGGATCGAAACGGTCGAATCGGGAGATCCCGAATCCGGCCATTGGGCGGCGCCGTTTGGAATGGTGACGCGGCAGCGGATCGGCAAAGGGCAAGAGATCGAATCGGAACGGACGGTGCCGATGGAAGCGCCGATCCTCATTAAGCGTCGGCAGACGGTGGTGGTTAAGCTGGAGACTTCCCGATTGTCGCTATCCTCTCTCGGAGAGGCACAGGATGAGGGCAAGGTGGGTGATTCGATTCCGGTGAAGATGGGAACGGCTCGGGATGCAAGGGTGATCAAAGGGAAAATACAGCCGGACGGAACTGTGGAACCGTATTATGAAGGGATCAAATCATGAAGACGATACGATGGATTGGACTCATAGCGATAATCATTTTCCCCGTCTGCGAGGGCATGGCCGGCTCGATCTGGGCTAAAAAAAACGTGATGTCCAAGGGCTATTATGCGGACGACAAGGCGGGAAAAGTCGGCGATGTTCTCACCATCATCATCAATGAAGACAGCAAAGTGGATAATAAGGTCGATCGAAACCTTAGCAAGACAACATCCAATTCGCTGGACTTTAATGGCGACAATGCCAAGATCGATCATATCATTCCGTCAGTGCCCAGTCTGAAGTTTGAGGCGGAGTCCTCCAAATCGCTGAAAGGTAAGAGTGATTATAAAGATGAGAGGTCATTTGAAGATCGCATCACCGTGATTGTGATCGATATCCACCCGAATGGGAACCTTGTGGTCATGGGGACTCGTGAACGCGAGGTGGGGGGGGACAAGCAAATCATTCAAGCCAGCGGAATCGTTCGGCCCAGTGATATCCTGTATTCCAATACCATTCGGAGCGATCAGGTGGCAAATTTCAAACTGATCTCCTTGAATGAAGGAGTGACGAAAGCGTATAACGAACCGGGATGGCTGGGCAAGATCGTCGATTTTCTCTGGCCGTTCTGATGGGATGGGAAACGAAAATGGACCGCATACAACGGATCATCTGTCTCGTTGGCCTGTTGATTCTGAATGCCGGAATCCTCCATGCGGCACGGATCAAGGATATCACCTGGATCAAAGGCGTACGAGGGAACCACTTGAGCGGAATGGGTCTGGTTGTGGGTCTTGCGGGGACGGGTGATTCGACGTTGTCCAGCGCCCAGGCAATGGCCAGCCTGCTTCGCCGGCAGGATGGATTAACATTTCCTCCCGCGATGCTGGCCAGCGGAAATATGGCTCAGGTGATGGTGACGGCTGAATTGGGACCCTGGGACCAGGAAGGTTCCCCGATTGATATTGATGTGTCAGCATTTGGAAATACCAAAAGTCTGCAAGGCGGGATTCTTCTGCCGACGGAACTGAAGGGAGCGGATGGACAGGTGTATGCGGTGACCCGGGCCGGGGCCATCTCTACGGCGTCGTGGACGGTGGAAGGCCAGACCGGCAGCAAGGTGGCCAAGAATCATTCGACGGTCGGTCGCATTCCGAATGGGGCCTATGTGGAGCGAGCGGAACAGGCAACCCTGATCGAGGTGATCGGGGGACGGCAGGTTGTAACTCTCTTGCTAAAACATCCGGATTTGACGACCGCACAAGGGATCGAGGATGAGATCAATTCGATAGCGAGCGGTTCGGCCGTCGTAACCGGTCCCGGAGCGGTCCAAATCGTCATTCCCAAAGACGTACCGGCGGGAGAAGAATTAAAATATATTGGGAAAATAATGACGGTAAACGTCGAGGTGGATCTCTCGGCGAAGGTCGTCATCAACGAGAAAACGGGGACGATCGTAGCTGGGGGAAACGTGGGGATATCCGAAGTGGCGATTTCTCAGGGTAGTCTTGTTATCAAGATTAAGGAACAGCAGTTTGTCTCCCAGCCGACGGCGCCGTTTACGGAAAGCGCGACGACGGCCGTTGTGCAGGATACATCCATCTCCGTCGAAGAACAGGAAGGGCATTTGATTCGGATTCCCAAGGTGGTTTCCGTATCCGAATTGGTCGAAGCTCTGAACGCGATTGGCGCGACGCCACGGGATTTGATTGCGATTTTCAACGCCCTTCATGAGGCGGGGGCGTTACAAGCCGAATTGATAACCATGTAGAGATACGCATCGAGGAGCGATCCATGGATATACCTTCACTTCAGATGGACCCGGCCATTCTTCCGATGGAGCCGATTGGAGCGACCGGGGTTTCCGGCCAGGAAAACCGGGCGCAAGAGAAACTCCAAAAGGCGGCGCGGGATTTTGAAGCCGTGTTTCTGCATCAGGTATTGAACGTGATGAAGGACAGCGTTCCGGATGAGGAGTCCGACGATTCGACGGGCGAACAAATTCAGGGGATGTACTGGTCGTTCATGGCCCAGGCGATTGGAGATGAGGGCGGGCTGGGATTATGGAAAGATATTCATTCGGCCATTCTGGGTCAACGGACGGAATATGAGAGATTGGATAACCAATCCACAGACAAATGCGTACTGGATGAGACGATATGAAAACGACAATGGATCAACCGGATGATGATTTGCTCCGAGAACTTCTGGATGTGTTGGATTGTGAACAAATTCGGATGGAGCATACGTTACGTGATTTGGATCGATTGCGAGCGGCGATGATCAAACGGGATGAGGGTACGCTGGATGAATTGTTCCGCGATGCGCAGCGCCGTCAAGTTGCTTCGATTCAACTGGATCAACGGCGAGAGGATGTTCGTTGCCGGTTGGCGGAACAGATCGGGGTGGAAACGGACCGGATGAATCTGACCCGTCTGGTGCGGGGTCTTTCCAAGGAATGGAAGGAATCGGTCAAATCTCGCCAGGACAAACTTCGGGGATTGGCGAGATTGTTGAAGATGGAGCACCGCCTGACGGCTTTGCTGCTGGCGGATTGTTCGAGACTGAATCGCGCCTTGCTTGGCGCGATGCTGGGTTGCGGCGGGGAAGCGGTGGTCTATAATTCTCAGGGCCGATCGAATTGGGAGTTGAAGGATCAGTTGGTTAGCATTCAGATGTAACGGGTCGGTCACCCAGTCGATGGAGACGAACGATGGCCGGATATGAAATTGGAATCAGCGGATTGCATGCCGCTCAGTTGGCGCTGGATATCGTGGGAAACAATCTTGCCAACGGAGCCACGGAAGGATATCACCGCCAGAGCATCGACCTCCGGCCGGTCGCGGATGTATTCACGGCGGGTCATCATATCGGACAAGGAGTCAGCGTGGCGGGAATCCAGCGAATGATCGATAAACTGCTGGATGGAGAAATCGTCAGCCAGGAATCCTCCATGGCGCAAATCCAGAAAGAATTGGAAGCCCTGACCACCATGGAAAGCGCGTTTGCCGAACTGACCACTTCCGCCCTGAGTTCCGCGATGGATGATTTTTTTAATTCCATACACGAACTGGCCTCCAATCCGTCGGATGTGAATCTGCAGAGTCTGGTGGTTTCGGGCGCCGAAACCCTGGCGAATCAGTTGCGGAACCTGGCGGCCGTAGTGACGGATTTGGAAGATCAGACCTATTCCGAGGCGCGAGACACCATTGAAGATGTGAACATGACGACGATGCAAATCGCGGAATTGAATAAGCGCATCGCGTCTCTGGGAGTCCGCGGCCAGGAAACCAATAACCTGCAGGATCAACGGGATCAATTGATCACCAAACTCAGCCAGATGATTGGAATCAAGACGTATCGGAGAGAATACGACGTGGTGGATGTGGTTGTGGGGGATACCACAGTGGTGTTGGGATCCCATTATTCACGCCTGGGTATCGGTCTGGTGGCGAACAACGGTGAATACGACCTGGCGGTTACCCCCGAAGGGCAGGTTGCCTATGATACAAAGCTGAGCGGGGGACGGATCGGGGGGCTGATTTCTCTTCGGAACGTCATCATCCGGGAAATCAGCAATCAGTTGGATTCCTTGGCTGAAACGATCATCCGCAAGACGAATGATTTGCATGTTCAGGGTGTTGGTTCTGCGGGGTCATTCCAGCGATTGTATGGATGGACAATGACCGAATCGGATGTGGACGCATTTGTTCCACCGGTGGTCGATGGGGCGATCCATCTGCGGTTGACGTCGCCCCTCGGCGGGGTTACGCGACATACGATCACCATTGATGCGGATACATCCACCTTAGCGAGCGTGGCGGCGGATATTGCGGCAATCCCCGGCTTGGATTTGAATACCGGGGTGAATGCCGGCCGGTTGCAGATCGTGGCCAATCCCGGGTATTCATTTGATTTTCTTCCGGGGGCACTGGCTCTTCCGAGCGGTTTTCCGTCCGGCCCTCTTGCCGGCTCCGGTCCGGCTCCGGAACAGCAACCGCCGAAGATTCAGATTCGAGGAAATTACACCGGAGATTCGAATCAAACCTACACATGTACCGTGGCTACGACTCCTCCGGGAGGGACGCAGGCCGTCGGAAATGGCATAATGGAATTGGAAGTGCGGGATGGATCCGGGATCACCGTGGCTAAAATTAATATTGGTTCCGGTTATGTTCCCGGGACCGTCGTTGGAGTGAATGAGGGAATCAAAATTGTTCTGAACACAAACGGGTCCAGCCCCGGATATCTGAATGATGGAGAGGTATTTGAAATTGAGGCGTTATCCGATTCGGATACATCGGGATTTCTTTCGGCGGTAGGAATCAATTGCTTCTTTTCCGGGGTTGATGCCACATCCATTGCCATCTCCGAGGATATCCATGAGAGCGGCACACGAATTGCGGTATCACGAAGCGTGGAAATGACCGACAGTGAAAACGCCCTGGCCATGGCTGAAATCGGCGATATCTCGTATAGTGAGCTGAACAGCCTTTCACCCAAGTCGTTTTACCGGGCTCTGGCGACCGATGTCGGCAATCAAATATCCGTTTTGAAAATCCGACAGGAAAATACCCAGGGGGTCTGGCGGAATTT
Organism: uncultured Pirellulales bacterium; assembly: GCA_964386005.1. Lineage (GTDB taxonomy): Bacteria > Planctomycetota > Phycisphaerae > Sedimentisphaerales > Anaerohalosphaeraceae > FEN-1350. The sequence goes on from CAYLSB010000002.1 coordinate 95,426, forward strand.
AAGCGAACAACGATCTCAAGTCAGCGGTGTGGATATGAACGATGAAGCCGCCAAGATGTTACTGTATGAACGAATGTTTCAAGCGATGGCGAAATACATGAGTACCGTATCGAAAACGCTGGATGCCGTACTGGCACTGGGCTAAACAAGGCGATCGAAGCGGCCTGAAACGAGGTAACGATGGGTTATTCACTTGAAGCGATCTACAACAGCGTCAGTTGGGCGATTTCCAGCCACACGCGAAAGCTATCCAATTTGCAGGAGCAGGCCTCCAGCGGTCAGGAGATCAACCGGCCGTCTGACAATCCGTATGACGCCAACCGTATCCTGACGCTTCGAACCGAAAGCCGGGCGATGGAACGGTATATTAATTCGGTCACGGAGGTGATAAATGTCCTGGATTTCAGCTCATCCGTGGTCCAGCAGATGACCGGGGAAAGCGGTTTGGGCGGAGCCAGGGCATCGCTGACATCCGCGTTAACGCCGATCTATTCCGATCCGAACGTTCGAAAACAAAAAGCCGAGGAAATCAACGAGATTTTGGAAGAAATGGTTTCGCTGGCCAACAAGCAACGAATGGGAGTCCGGTTGTTTGGAGGGGCCAAGAGTGATTCGGATCCCTATATATTGGAGAGAGACGGGAATGGGTACATTACCCGTGTGGTTTATCGGGGAAGCACGGAGGAACGAGATATTGTTGTGGCCCCCGGCGTCGAAACATCCTTTGTGCTGGTGGGAGACGAACTGTTCCGGGCCGATAATGCCGAGACGCCCGTATGTTATGGATCCACCGGCGCTATGGCCGGGACAGGCACCTCCAGTGTACGGGGGGACGTGATTCTCGATATTTCTGGCGGTCCCGGCGCTTGGATTCTCTCGATAGATGGAGGGACCACAACGGTAACCGCCACCGGAGCCGAGACCAATCTGGCTGTTGTTAACGGAGTCACAGGGGAAGTCCTCTATGTGGATATGACCGGTGTTACGCAAGCCGGAAGAGAATATATCCGAGTTCCGGGAACCTATGATGTGTTCAATGTATTGATCCATTGCCGTGATTTGCTGAATAACACGGAGAATTTATCTCAAGAACAATGGGATCAGGTCATGCGGGCGACCGTGGATGAGATGGCGCTGGTCGAGCAGAAACTGGTCCGTGCTTATCCCCTCATCGGGGGGCGACTGGATACGCTGACGAATCTCAAGAGAAGTCTGGAAGACATCAAAATGAATGCGGATGAAGAGATCAGCGCCCGCCAGGATGCGGATATCACTCAGGTGGCGGTCGATTTGGCCCGCTATGAAGTCCTGTACGAAATGTCGCTTCAGGTGGCGGCCAAGATGTTTTCCATGTCGCTGATGGATTTCATTACGTGAAGACGGTTGGGATGGCGGACGAAGAATGGCCGTGGTAACGAATTCGAATCGGCGGGAATCGGCCTGGATTGAAACGGAGCATACCGAACAGGCCGTAATCCGATTTCACGAATACCTGCGGAATCATCCGGATGATGCGAAGGCATGGAATGACGCGGGAACCGTCCTGTGCCGTCTGGGACGGAATCACGATGCCCTGGCCTGCCTGGAGCGGGCGCGAGATTTGTCGGAAGAAGAGGAGATCGGCCGGAATTTGATTCGCGTTTCGCTGGAAGCCGGCCATATCATTCGGGCGAGAGAATTCATGAGGGAATTGCATCAGGCCGGAAACCTGGAACCGGTTTGGATCCAGGAACTGGCCGACTCATGGCTTGACAGGGGGAATCCGTCCGTTGCGATGGAAGCCGTTCTAACCGCTCAGGAACTTTTTCCGGATTGTCATGAACTTCAAAACGTGGCGGACAGAATCCGATCCGTACGGGCAAGAATCGCTTTTTTTTGCGGGGGGGATGGGCCGACATTTCTGCGGAACATATTGGACTATACCCGTCAACGATATCCAGTCCGGGAATTCGAAGGCACGACCGTTCCCCAGGTACGGCAATTGATGGACTGGAGCGATATTGCATGGTTCGAATGGTGTACGGATTTGGCGGAAATTGGCAGTCGGTTCTCCAGGGTCAGCCGTAATATCATTCGTCTGCATCGTTATGAAGCGTATCTGGACTGGCCACGGCGAGTCAACTGGGATACGGTGGATACATTGATTACGGTCGGCAATCGTTATGTTCATGAGGCGTTGTTTGCCCAGGTTCCCGACCTGGCTCAACGGACCCGTATCGAAACCATCCCCAATGGAGTGGATGTGGATCGGATTCGGTTTCACAGGCGCCGTGCCGGAAAAAAATTGGCATTTGTGGGTAATTATCGACTGGTGAAGAATCCGATGTTGTTACTCCAATGCATGGCGGAACTGCATCGCCGCAATCCGTCCTACCATCTCTATATCGCCGGCAAAGTCCAGGATACCTCGCTCGAACAATATGTGCGGCATATGGTCCGGACGTTGGAGCTTGATTCGGTGATTCATTTTGATGGATGGCAGGAGGATATTCAAACCTGGTTGGCCGACAAGAATTTCATCGTATGTACCAGCGTGATTGAGAGCCAGGGGATGGGAATCCTGGAAGCCATGGCGGGAGGGATCAGGCCGGTGGTTCATCACTTTCCGGGTGCCCGGGAAACGTTTGGATCCGAATGGCTTTTTACCACACCGCACGAATTCTGCGATCAGATTCTCTCCCCGGAGTACCAGTCATCGCGGTACCGGGCCTTTGTTGAAAGCCGATATTCCTTGTCCGAACAATTACAACGGATCGGACAAGTTCTCCTCGAAATGGAAAATGGCCTTCCCTCATTGAAAACCACGCTTTCTCCCGTCTCGTAGGCCGTGGTACATACCCCATACGATTTTCTCGGGTGTCTGAATATTATACATAGGGAATGATATTGTCGGGGAAATGGAGAATTTTGAGATATCTCATTTCATTCTTTTCTCCGGTACGGGAATTGCACATGATACCGACGATAGAGAATATCGTTCAAAACGGGAAATACAGACGACGGATATTCGATGACGATCTTCGTGAAAATGCCTTCGGATGACGCTGATTGACAGGAGACACGCTATGAACGTGGATTTACTAAGCCAGGCCTATGAAGGATATATGAAGCTGGCCGAGAGCGGCCGGTATCAGGAGGCCCTGGAAGCGATCCAACATCATCTAAAGCAATATCCGCGGGATCGGCAGGGGTGGAATGATGCCGGGGCGGTTCTCTACTGTCTTCGCAGAGTGGAAGATGCGATTGTGGCATTTGAAAAGGCCTTCCATCTCAGCGAAGGATCGGCGCCGGGAGAAGTATTATGGAATTTGTGCGAGGCCTATCTTGACGGCGGGTATCCCGGTATGGCGTCTCGCCATTATGATTCCATGCAACGTATGGGTTTACTTACGGCGGATCTGCTCAATCGAACGGCCGATTCGTATCTCAAGCAGGATAACTTCGGCGGGGCGATTGAAATGATCTTGCGATCGCTGGAAATCTCGCCGAATCAGGATGTCTTGTCGCCCATGCTGGATGTATTGCGATCGAAAAGACCTCGCGTGGCTCTTGTGGCGGCAAATGAGGACGCCGGGACTCTTGCCGTTTATGACTATCTCCAAAAACGATTCAAAACGGAATTTCATGTGGGTCTAACGGCGGAGGCAATCCCTTCGATTCTGGGTCGAACCGATATCGCCTGGTTTGACGGTTACGATGGATGGATTGCCGCGACAAGCCGCTTACCCAAGGCGTGCAAGATGATTGTGCGGCTTGGGTCCCGCGATGTAAACCAGGTCGGGATCCGCGAAATCCGGTGGGACCAAATCGATACGGTGCTCCTGAGCGGTTCGGCGAGAGATCGAGACCGTTTCTGCGAACGAATACCGGGTGTGGAAAAACAGACTCGGGTGGCGGTATTTCCCGAAGGAGTTGATCTGCAGCAGTTTACGGTATCCGCCAAACAGCGCGGCAAAAATATCGCTTATATCGGCGATATGTCGGCGGCATCCAATCCGATGTTGTTGCTTCAATGCATGCAGAAATTACATTATATAGACCCGGGCTATCGAATGTATATCGCCGGAACGTTTGAGGAAAAGGCCGTCGAGCGGTATATTCGATACATGATGGAACAGATGAAACTGTCCGGCGTGGTGGCCATCGAGGACAAGGTTCACAATCTGAATGGATGGCTTCAAGACAAGCATTACATCGTAGGGACCGGGATCGAAGCCCAGGATTGGAAGGGGGTTCTGAAAGGAATGGCGGCGGGATTACGTCCCTTGGTGGCCAATCATCCCGATATCGATGGCATGATCGATCGTGAATATGTTTTTGACCTGGCGGAGGATTTCTGCAGACAGATTCAATCACAGGATTATGATTCGCAGCGTTATCGTCAAATCGCTGAATCGCGATATTCGTCTCGAATCATGATCCGGGGATGGAATGACGAGATATTCCGGCTGGAGAAACAAATCGATCTTTCGCACACGTTCTCGTCGGCCTCCTCCCGCGAAAAGCCAACTTTGATTCAATCGGATTCCATCCGAAACGAAAGCAATCATGTACCCGCTCCCCAAACGATTCCTCTTCCGGGCGTATTTCGGCCGGTTGATCCGGTCTCCTTGTGCCAGGTCAATCCACCGGCAGGAAGATTCTCGGATTCCCTTTCACAGGGATTGCCTCCCGGCCAGGTCCGATCGAATCAGTCGATGAGTGTCTCCCAGCCGATCGAAGCCGTTTATCCGATCCCATTCCAACCTCCTGTCTCCGCGGATCGGTTTTCGCAATCAGCCCAACCGATCCAACCGCAGGATTCTTCGTTTGAGCCCATTCCGATCGTCCCGATTCCTTCCGTCAATCTTAACGAACCCGAATCAAGGAATCAATATAGCCACCGGGAACCATGGAATCCTTCGACGAAACCGGATGTCTCATCTCCATCTGCCGCCCATGTGGCTCCGAGGCAATGTCGTTCCGTTGACGAATTGGCCAAGGAGGCCTTGAAGGCGTCACAGGCCCTGGCGGACCTGGCTCGGCAGAAGGGAGATGGCAAGGGTGCGCTTCCAAATGAGAATATCGGCGCGAATCCCATTCCCCGAAAAGGGAATGTGTTTGGATCATTTTCGGATCCAGTGCGGGATAACCGGGTCAACCAGGCCGCCGCGGAATTTTCGGATCAGACGATTCCGATCGATATTCCTGAAACCAAGATCGGGGATACGCAACTCCCTTTTTTGAGGTAGCCGAGCCGGTTGAGAATCCTATAGACGATGAGACAATCCTGGCTTCGGTTGCCGATGATGTAGAAGACGAAGAGGTATCGGTTCGGGTTCTTGTCGAAATCCCCGACGGATTGACGGAGGCCTTGTCCGCAGAGCCGGCGATTCGATCTTTGAAAACTCGGTTTGGAAAGCGATCGAAAATAACGGTTTGCTCGATCCATGGCGATTTGTATCGGAACCATCCGGCCGTGGATTGCTTTGGATGCGTTGATCCAACCCTGGATCGATCCGACTACATACGGATCTTCCGGCTGGATGGAGGTCAGGCGGCCGATCTTCGGGCGCAGAACCTGATGGATTATTATGCGGATCAATTGGGTGTCGTATTAATGGAACGACGGCCGTGGATTTGCCTGGATTCGTTTGACATGACCCGGATTCAGCGGTTTCGCTTGAACGAGTTCCCGTCACCCCGTATCGCCCTGGCTTTGGGCGAAGAAGAAGACGGCGAGGGCAATCGGGATGGATACGAGGATCTGTGTCGGAGAATTTCGGATGAAAGGGGTGGGAGTTTTGTCCAGATCGGCGAATCGCATTGGATGAATCTTCGTTACGGATTGAATGTACTCGGGCGTTTGACCGCCCGAGAAGCGGCGGCGATATTGATGGCGTGTGACCTTTTGATTTGTACGGATAACGGATATCTCGATTTGGCCGCGGCGGTTCAGATTCCCGTGGTTGCTTTGCTGGATCCGCGCCGAGTTTCGTATCGAATGGATCCTGCATGGGGCACATCGATTCCCTGTGAATCAGGGATCCTGAGGATAACCAAAGCTATGCAAGACTGTATTGTGCAATCAATAACAACCACCCGCAAGTCCGCAAAACGGAATGGAGGATTGGATGATATATTTCGTAGAGGTTCTTGATGTCTGAAGGACGGATTCAATCCGGACCGATGGTCAGTGTGTTGATGTCAACATACAATCGCCCGATGTATGTGGGACTGGCCCTGGAAAGCATTCTTCGACAGACCTACCCCCATGTCCAGGCGGTCATTGTACGAGATGGAGGAACGCCGATCCGGGATGTGATTTCCACATTCAACGATCCGCGAATCGTATGGATTGATCGAGATCAGAACCGGGGCCTGCCGTATTCGTTCAACGAAGCCCTGACTCATGCCCGAGGGGAATATATCTGTTATCTCGGCGATGATGATCTGTTGTATCCGTTCCATGTGGAGACCTTACTGCGCGCATTGCAGGAGCAACCCGATTTCGGAGTTGCCTATGGGGATTTATACAAAACCCACTGCAGGATCGAAGCCGACGGACGTCGAACGGTGTTGGCCAAGAATGTGGAGGTCAGTCGGGATTATGACCGATTCGCCATGCTTCAGTTCAATCATATTTTGCATGTCAGCGTAATGCATCGACGTGATCTTCTGAATCGGGCGGGGATGAATAATGAAAATCTGATCTGCCTGATTGACTGGGATCTGAACCGGCGACTGAGTTTTTATACGGATTTCCTGCACGTTCATCGGGTAATCGGCGAATATTATGCGGCGATTCCGGACTATCAGCAGCGGTGTGAACGGATTTCCTCCCGAAAGCAAAAGAGTCTGCCGCGATACATCATGAACCATTTGACGATTCAGAGCACACGTCCTCCGAAGCCCTGGCCGAAAATGAAGGATCTATCCATCGTTCTGTTGGCGGATCGGTTTGGGCCTCAGACCGAACAGGCATTGCGGGAGATCTGGTCGCACACCTTTTATCCGTATCAGATCTATCTTCCGCTGAACCGATCGGAATTGGATCGACTTCAACGCAATACGATTGTACCGAATATTCTTGGAATTCCCGTACCGGAAGGTTCTCGAACGGAAGAGAGAGTGGATGCTGCCTTGAGATATTGTCAGGGAGATTTTATCGCTCTGATTCCGGATACGTGGCGGATCGGATTCGAAGAAGTGGCCTGGATCGAGAAATCGGTTTATCCGTTGCTGGAAGGCGATCCGAATGTACCGGGATATGAACTGGTCGGATCGAAATCGGATCGTTGGGCGGCGGTCTTTCGATCACAGGTCATACGGGACACAAGAAGTCGATATCGGAATTTGTCATTGCATCAATCGCTGAATGCCGCCGGTATCCGGATTCGACAACCTGTTCAGGCGGAATGGCCATTCCAGATGGAAAATCTGGTCACCAATGCCGAGTATCTCGAAAAGGCCGGAGCGTGGCTGGACGCTTCGGCGGTTTATGAAATCGCCGAGCGTCGGTTTGGCAATGAGATCTGGATGCGGAAACGAAGGGCGAATGCCCTGTTTCATTCCGGTTGTTTGGATGAGGCCGGCGAAATCGTCCATCCGCTCAACCGAAATAGACCGACGGTAGCTACCTTAATTCTCGAAGCGAGGATCCGGCGGAAACAAAATCGGATTCGAGATGCGATCAATCTGTGGAAAAGGGCGGAGAATATTTTGGATGGAAACGAGCCACGAAATGCGGGAATGCACCGATATGAAACCGTTTGAACGGAAGCAATCCAGAGACCATGTGTCCCGGGATATCGGGTCGGACAACACCCATGGAACCCTCATTCCGGACAAGGGATGGACGCAGCATTACGATGTGGTCAAGGAAATGGGTGATTGCCATGCCAGTGTGGGGGATTTTGTCGAGGCAAAACGATGTTATGACAAAGCAGCGACGCTGGCACCCGATGAGGCCGGACCCTACATCGGTTTGGGGGTGATTCACTTTCAAAAAGAGGAATTATCCGATGCAGAGACGGCGTTCCGAGTGGCTTGCCGGCTGAATCCCGGCTCCGCCCGTGCGTGGTGCGGACTTGCGATGATCGCTCAGCGACGGGGCGATGAACAACAGGCCTTTGATCTGTATCTGAAGTCCCTGGACCTGGATTCGGATGAGATGACCGCTCTGCTCGGATTGTTTCAGGTCAGTTGTCAGATGGGCACGTTTGGCCAGATCACTCGATATCTTGAATTGTATTTGCATATGCACCCCGGCGATGTGTCGGTTATGTTCAGTCTGGCGGCCCTGCAGCGAAGGGATGGGCAGTACAGCCGGGCCAGGGAACTGGTGGAGCGAATCTTGCTTCTTCAGCCGAACCATGAGGATGCCAGGAACCTTCTTGAGGAAATCGATCATAGTATGATGGAAACCATTGACAGGAGAATGACATGTCCCATTCCAATGCGGTAGGAGCCTCTTCCTCGGTTGAGACCGACAGTCGGGAGATGGTGGACTATCTGGAGTATTTGTTGAATCGCCAGGTTGAGAAGCTTCGAAATTATGATCTGGATAAGGCGATTGCCCTTGCGGAAGAAGCGGCGAGAATCGCGGAAAGCATCGGGCAATCTCGGATTTTGGATCATCCCGAATTTTATGATCAACGCGGGCGGATCCAGAGATTGTATCGGCAGATCAGCCTGACTGTGGCTTCGGAACGGCAGGAAGTCGGCGAAAAACTGAAAACCATTCGCCATTGCCTGAAAGCGCTCGGCGCCTATTCGGCGACCGGTGAGTAGAACCTGCATCGCTCGGATATGAATCAAGGATAACCGGTATGCCTTACCAAACTCTGACGATGGATTCGGGGGTGGATACGATCTTCGACGGCGGAAAAACGATTGCCCATATCGTTCGTGTTGCCCATGGCGTCCGCCGTACGGAATTCATCACCGATCCGCAGGCCAAGCAGCAGGTTGGTTTTATTGTCTATCCCAAAGGCGGCGTCATTGCACGACATATCCATCGACCGTATTCACGGAATCTCATCGGGATGTCGGAGGTATTATTGGTTCGGCAGGGGCGTTTGGAAGTGGATTTTTATTCCGATCAGAAACAATATCTCGAAACCCGGACGTTGGATCAAGGCGATCTTCTCGTTTTGATGGGTGGCGGGCATGGATTTCGATGTCTGGAGGACACGGTTTTACTGGAGGTCAAACAGGGACCCTATATCGGTCCGGAGGAAAAGGAGCGTTTTTAAATGGCATCCTTGTGACGTTGCCGAAAGAATTTTGAAATGTTCACGCCCGAACAGGTTTTCCGAGGGGATTGCACGGAGGCGATTTCTTGTATGGAAATCGGACAAACCCAAAATAGTACCATCGGCTATCATTGAGGATTGAATTGTAACCCCTTTTCTACGAATGATTTATGGCGAGCGGATTCCTCCCGGCTTCCCTGGCATGAACATTGCTTATGTAACCCACAGGGACGGAGTATGTCAAGAGAAGGAGATGATCCTGAATAAAATTCTGATTATCCATGTGGGACACGTTCGTGATCCGAATCCGGAATTCGGGGATTTGACCGGGTATGGCGATGTTCTGCGATCGACGGTTCTATTGCATCTGTATAAGAACGATCACGTTACATGGCTGGTCGATGAAAAGGCCTATCCCATTTTGAAGAACAATCCGTTGATTTCCCGGATATTCATTTATGATCTTACGAGTGTTTTACAGCTTCAATCGGAACAATTTGATACGGTGATCAATCTCGATACGGTTCCCGGATTGTGCGCGTTGGCCGATCAGATCTCGGCGGCCGAACATTACGGATTCCGTTTCGATAAAAAAACCGCACAGATTCGAACCGATGATGGAACCCACAACCGAATCGGGGAATTTCATGAAGGGGACCCTGAACGGAGCGACGGTCGATACATACAGGAATACCTCTTCGAGATGGTCGGTCAGGTATGGCAGGGGGAGGACTATATTTTCCAATCTCCGTCTCCGATTCAAGAAACCTCCGACATTGGGTTTCATTGGTTACCGGATAACCGATGTCCGTCGAAAGCGTGGCCGATGGAATCTTGGAGGCAACTTGAAGAATTGCTTCGAAAGGATTATGCGGTTTCCTGGCAGGAAGATTTCGACGATATGGAAGATTATTTCAACTGGATCCAGCGTTGTCGTTTGATCGTCACCCATGATGATTTTGGTTTACATCTGGCCATTGCATTGAAGAAAAAAATCGTGGCGATCTTCAGTTCCACGGATCCCCGAAAAGTATACCTATACGGGAGGGGTGCGGTTGTAACGGCCGGAAATTGTTTATGCTCCGAGGTACCCTGCCATCGGTCACAATGCCGATTTTCGGAACCGCATTGTTATCCGGAAGTACAAGACGTGGATCGAGCCGTTCGGCGACTCTTTGATCCTGTGGATCCTGCTGCTCAACTGGCCGAAAGACTGGTTGACCTCGCCGATCGACAACAGAAATCAATGGATGAAATTCGACGATATGCTTCGATGAATGGTATGATGTTTCCCACATTGCGAAAGTAATCTCAACAGAGAGTCTTGGTTCGTGTACGGAATGATCGTGACGGATTCCAATCGGATTTTTCCCGGTTCATCGTGAGAATCATGGAATGAATCTAAGTGGGAAAACGATTTTGATTACCGGTGCGGATGGTTTCATCGGAAGCCATTTGGCGGAAACTCTGGTGGCACGGGGTTGTCGTCCTCGATCGTTGTGTCTGTACAATTCGTTTCAGTCCTGCGGCTGGTTGGATTCATTACCCAGAGAGATTCTGAGTCGAATGGAGGTGATCCATGGGGATGTTCGCGATACGGGTAGCATACGGCGCGCGATGAAGGGTATTCAGGTTGTATTTCATCTTGCCGCACTGATTGGAATTCCGTATTCGTATGATTGTCCCGATAGCTACCTGGAGACGAATGTTCGCGGAACATTGAACATCCTGCAGGAGGCCACGATGGCCAAGGTCGAAAAGATTCTGGTCACGTCCACCTCCGAGGTGTACGGGAGCGCCCGATATGTACCGATCGATGAGCAACATCCGTTACAGGCCCAGTCGCCCTACAGCGCTTCGAAAATCGCCGCCGACAAACTGGCCCAGGCATGGCATTGTTCCTTTGGTTCGCCGGTAGCCATCGTCCGGCCGTTCAATACCTATGGACCGCGTCAGTCGGCGCGGGCCGTGATCCCGACGATTATCACCCAACTCCTCGATGGGGATCGTCGGATTCATCTCGGTGATCTGAGTCCCCGACGGGATTTGAATTATGTGGAGGATATCTGCGAAGGATTTATCGCAATGGCCGAATCCGATTCCACAATCGGCCAGGAAGTGAATATCGCTTCCGGGCGGGAAATCGCCATCGGCGAATTGGCGAAAATGATCATCGATCAGATCAATCCCGCGGCCGAGATCGTTTTGGAAACAGATCGGATCAGACCTCCTTCCAGTGAAGTACAACGATTACTGGGATGCAATCGAAGGATTCGGGAATTAACCGGTTGGGTGCCCAAAGTCCGGCTGGAGGATGGATTACATAAAACGATTGAATGGTTTCGCCGAAATCATCATTTGTTCAAATCAGGCGCGTATCAGAAATGAGTTCGTCCTTGACTCCGCGACCCATACGGATTTTGATGTTTGCCAAGCCCAAACCGGGATTGGACGAAGTTCTGTCGATTCTGAAACAACAGGATTGTGAAGTTTACGTATTCCAAGGACAAAGGACGGATCGGTTCCCTTCCCCGTCGTATGGAATGAGAACCGATCTTACTCTTTCCTATATGTCCCCATGGGTGATTCCGGATCGGATTCTTCGCGAAACGAAAAAATGGTCGATCAATTTTCATCCCGGTCCTCCGGAATATCCGGGGATCGGATGTACGAATTTCGCATTGTATGAGGGCGCTGTCGAATACGGAGTGACCGCCCATCTGATGGAAAGCCGGGTTGATTCGGGGAGAATCCTCGGCGTCCGTCGGTTTCCAATCGAGGCCAACGATACGGTCCACAGTATAACGGAAAAGTCCTATTCTGCATTGGTACAATTGTTTCAGGATACCATGATCCCGATTCTGACACAGGATACGTTGCCGGTTTGTCATGAGGTCTGGAAACGTCGTCCCTTTACGCGGCGCGAACTGGAAGAGCTCTGTCGTGTGAACGTAGAAATGCCCCGGGAGGAATTACGCCGTCGGATTCATGCGACGACGTATCCAAATATGCCGGGCGCCTATCTGGAATGGATGGGATACAAGTTTGAATACAATCCGAATCGATGATCCTTCTCGGATTCTCTGCATCGCTGTTCATCCGGATGATGAAACTCTCGGTTGTGGAGGCACCCTTGTACGACATCGAAGGCTTGGCGAGTCGATTCATTGGTTGATATTGACTCGGCGGGATACATCGGTTGGATTTTCGACCGAACAGATAATACATAGACAAGAAGAAATCCGGGAAGTAGCCCAATTAATTGGTTTTTCGAGCGTTTCATCATTGGATTACCCATGTACCCGATTGGATAGAGTCCCCTTCGATGATCTGATCCGGAATATGGTTAACGTATTACAGAAAATTCGTCCGGATGTGATTTACCTTCCCAATCGGAGTGACATTCATAGCGATCACCGTGTCGCATTTGAAGCGATTATCGCAGCGACGAAGAGCTTTCGTTGTCCATTTGTTCGCCGCATGATGATGTACGAATGTTTGTCGGAAACCGAGATGGCCCCACCCTTGCCAGAGACCGCTTTTATCCCGAACGTGTATGTCGATATTTCGCGTGATTTTCATATCAAACAAAAAGCCATGACAATCTATCGATCGGAATTGATGGATTCCGTGTGGCCGCGAAGTCTTGAAGTCATGGAAGCCCTTGCCCGTTTTCGAGGTTCCCGCATCGGGGTAAGCTATGCCGAGTCCTTCATGTTGATATATGAGGCCTTTCGCGAATGACCTCTCTCCGCGTCGTATTTATTGGGGGACAAACCAATGGTCGTATTGTGCTCGAATACCTCACAGTCAATCGTCATGTTTCGATTCCTTTGGTGATTACCCATCCTCGAGAGATGGTTCTTCCGCGGAATGTCGATCTGTCGCCGGTGGTCAAACAGTCGAAAATCATTTACGATGCGAATGCAGATAAGTTTCTTTCAGAAATCCGAGACCTCCAGCCGGATATGATTTTCGTGGCAGGCTGGTCCTTTCTCCTTTCGAAAGAATTGATTTCGATTCCACGCAATGGAACCATTGGATTTCACCCGTCGAAATTACCGCAAGATCGCGGCCGAAGCGTGCTGGCATGGCAAATGGAAGAGGGATATACCGAAACAGCTCTTACGATGTTTTATTATAATCCATGGCCGGATTGCGGAGATATCATTGCGCAGGAACGGATTGGGATCGAACCCAACGACTATATTGGGGATGTGCTCGAGAAAGTCGATGAAGCGACATACAATCTCATGCATGCGTATTACCCCTTGCTCCGTAAGGGTGTCGCTCTTCGCCGGCCCCAAAATCCGGCGGAGGGGAGTTTTCGCCGTTTACGAACGGATCGGGATTCGCGAATCAATTGGGATCGAAATGTCCGAGTGATCTACAATAAGATTCGGGCGATTTCCAGGCCGTATCCCGGCGCTTTCTTCGAACACAATGGTCAACGAATCACAGTCTGGCGAAGCGATCCGGTTCCGAGGTATCATGAAGAAGATTTCCTTCATTCCCGGCCCGGACAAATCCTGAAGTGCCTGAGACCATTGGAATACCTGATTCGATGCAGGGAGGGTATTCTGCGGATCGAAACGGATCAAGCCATTCCTGACATGCGTGAATCCCGCTCGTGAATTATGGAACTCGGTTAAGGTGATCTTGAAGCAAACCGTAGCCATCTTTTCCGCTTGCCGCGCCGAATATGGATTGCTGTATCCGTTGATCCATGCTCTTCTGAAGGATTCCCGTACGGATCCTTTGGTTTTTGTCGGGGGCTCACATCTGACGTATGAATCGGGTCGAACGATTCAGGAAATTCAGGCCGATGACATACCGGTGACGGATCGATTTGACTATTTACTCAATGACACAGATTCAGACACATTGACCCGCTCAATGGGAATTGCGATGATGGAGTTGGCTCACCTTTTTGATCGGTATGCCTTTGATTATGTCTGCGTATTGGGAGATCGGTATGAGTTGTTGGCCATTGTCAGTTGTGCTATTCTGTTTCGAAAACCCATTGTTCATATCCATGGGGGTGAAAGCACGTATGGACTGATCGACGAGCAAGTTCGTCACATGGTGACCAAAGCGGCGCACATTCACTGTGTAACCTGCGCGCATCATGCGGACAACCTCCGTCGGATGGGTGAATCAGCATGGCGAATTCACAATACAGGATCGCTGGCGATCGACCGAATCCGAACACGGCGTCAACCATCCCGCGAGGAATTGTTTTTCGAGTTGGGCCTTGATCCGCATCGTCCTGTGGCTGTGGTTACCTACCATCCGGTTACCCTCGAGTGGGAGGTGGATATCACGCAACAAATAGAGACTCTATTCCGCGCCATCAAACGATTTCCGATGCAGTGGCTTGTGACCGCGCCGAATATGGAAATCAATCGCGATCGGATTGTGAGCTGTATCCGACATCAGGTTACTCAGAATCCCGATCTTCGATATGTCGAGTCCCTCGGAGCGGAACGATATCTGGGGCTGATTCCCCATTGCGAAATGGTACTCGGCAATTCGTCGAGCGGAATCCTGGAAGTGCCGTATTTTCGAATCCCCAGCGTCAATGTCGGCGATCGTCAGGCCGGCCGGGTTCGCCATCGAAGCGTCATCGACACGGATTATTCGGAAGCGGGGATTGTGGAAGGAATTATCAAAGCCCTGTCCTCGGAATTTCGCGAAGGTCTTCGAACAATGGAATATCAGTTCGGAGACGGCCATGCCGCGGAACGAATGGTGGAGATCATTGCGCAAACAACAATTGACCAAAACTTGTTACGGAAGCGATTGGAGTTCCCTGAACTGTGAATCCATGTCATATCATTGCGGAAGCGGGCGTGAATCACAATGGGTCCATCGATCTGGCTTTCCGATTGATCGATGCGGCCGTTGAGGCGGGGGCCGATGGGGTGAAATTTCAAACCTTTCGCCCCGAAAACCTCGTAACCGCCGGCGCGTCCAAGGCCGAGTATCAGATTGCCAACACGGGCGATGGAACTCAATCCCAGCTTCAAATGCTTCGCCAACTGGCGCTCCCCTTGGATCAATATGTCCGATTAAAAGAACACTGTGATCAGGCGGGCATCGAATTCCTGTCCACGCCTTTTGACGAAGAAAGCGTCGATTGTCTGGAGCCGCTGGTTCATCGATACAAAATCCCGTCAGGAGAAGTCACCAATCTTCCGTTTCTGGAGTATGTATCCGCCAAGAGAAAACCGATCCTTCTTTCCACCGGAATGAGCACCCTTGCGGAAGTGGCGCAGGCGGTGGATACCCTTCGGAATTCCTGGCCGCAGATCGAACGGGATTCGCTGTGGCTTCTTCATTGCAGCACGAATTATCCGTGCCCGCATTCGGATGTCAATCTTCGAGCGATGCAAACCCTACGATCCGCCTTTGCCGTTCCGGTTGGCTATTCGGATCATACACGCGGTATTGAAGTTTCCGTCGCCGCCGTTGCGATGGGGGCGATCATTATCGAAAAGCATTTTACGCTGGATCGATCTTTGCCCGGTCCGGATCACAAGGCCTCACTGGATCCCCGGGAATTCAGAGAATTGGTTACGGCGATTCGGCATGTCCATGAATCCCTTGGAGATGGAATCAAACGACCGGCCGCATCCGAGATCCCCATACGGGAATTGGTTCGTAAAAGTCTGGTTGCGGCCGTTGAAATTCCTTCCGGAACGATCGTCACCCGAACGATGGTGACCGTCAAACGTCCGGGCAATGGAATTTCTCCAGGGCAGATTCATCAGGTGATTGGATTGAAAGCCCATCGATCGATTCATCGGGACCATGTGTTATTCTGGGATGATTTTCAGGTGCGACATGGATGACATCCGATTCTTTCTGATCCCCGCGACTGCCCAAGTCAAAGAAGCCATGAAGAGACTCGATCAGATGGAGGGCAAGACTCTATACGTCGTGGATCCCGAAGATCGTCTTCTCGGGGCGCTGACGGACGGCGATATCCGCCGGTACCTGATGAACGATCATCCGGTGGAAAACGATCTGTCCGGAATCTTCAATCGGAATCCGATTCGGATTCGGTCTCCATTTGATCTCCACGCGGTCCGGCAGATGATGGTTTCGAATCGGATTGAATCCGTGCCCGTCGTGGATGCCGATCAACGGATCATCGATGTGTTGTTGTGGGAGGCGGTACGCGATGAAAACCGTCGTCCAACCCGTCGTACGTTGGATCTTCCGGTGATCATCATGGCGGGAGGCAAGGGGGCACGGCTGGACCCCTTTACGCGAATTCTTCCCAAACCGCTGGTTCCCATTGATCAAAAACCGGTTATCGAGTGGGTCATGGAACGATTCCTTGAACACGGAATCACTACGTACTACCTTTCCGTGAATCACAAATCGCGGATCCTCAAGGCCTATTTTGAAGAGTGGAATCCTCAGTATCGGATTCGCTGGATCGAAGAAGAACAGCCGCTGGGGACGGCCGGAAGTCTCAAGCTTCTCGAAGGAAAAATCAGCGAAACGTTTTTTGTGACCAATTGTGATATTATCGTGAATATGGATTGTGCCGCCATGCTGGATTACCATCAATCACGCGGAAACGATATGACGCTTGCGGTTTCCATCAAACGATATCATATTCCTTATGGGATCTGTGAAATCCAAAATGACGGCTCTCTCATCCGGATTCGCGAGAAACCCGAATACGATCTGCTGGTCAATATCGGTTTGTATTTGGTCAATCAGACGGTTCTTCGCTGGATCCCCGCGGGGCAATCTTTCGATTTCACCGATCTGATTTCCGCCGCGCAGACCCATCGGGGCCGCGTGGGGGTGTATCCGATTGAAGAGGACGATTGGATCGATGTCGGCCAATGGGAGCTCTATCAAAAGGCGATCAGGGTTTTTCAGGGACAAGGGAGCCATGCGGAATGATAAAACGATTCTGGCGTTGATTCCCGCCCGCGGAGGCAGTAAAGGTCTTCCCGGCAAGAATATTCGGCCGTTGGTCGGGAAACCGCTGATTGCATGGACCGTTGAACAGGCCTTACGCTGTCGAGCGATTGATCGTACGATGGTATCCACCGATGATCCTTCGATCGCGGATGTGTCGAGAGAGTATGGGGCGGAGGTTCCCTTTCTACGGCCCGCCGAACTGGCGGAGGATACCGCTAAAACGGTCGACGTGGTCGAGCATGCCCTGGATTGGTGTCGAACCAATAATCAGCATCCCGATTTGGTGATGGTCCTTCAGGCCACTTCGCCGATGCGAGCGGATGAGGATATCACCCGGGCCGTCCAGCGCATTATGGATCCGGGAGTTCGCGCGGTGGTTTCTGTCTGTCGGTGCGAACATCCTCCCTGCTGGACCAACACGCTGGGGCCCGCGGGATCCATGAAAGATTTTATCCGGGTGGATTCGTTAATCGGTCGTCAATCCCTGCCGCAGTATTATCGCCTCAACGGAGCGATCTATCTGGCGTGGACGGATTTCTTTCTGGAACAGCATGGATTCTTTGGCGACCGGACCTATGCCTGTGTGATGCCGACGGATCGGTCGTTGGATATTGATACGCTTTTGGATTTTGAGATCGCCGAATTTTTATTGACTCGACATTTCTTGAAAGACAAACATGTCGCATAATATCCGCATCATTCCGCGTCTGGATATCAAGGGCCCTAACCTGGTGAAAGGTATCCATTTGGAGGGATTACGGGTTCTTGGGAAACCTCATCGCTTTGCCCGGTATTATTATGAATGCGGTGCCGACGAATTGATTTACATGGATGTTGTCGCCAGTCTGTACGGCCGGAACAACCTTCTTGAGATCGTGGAACGAACCAGTCGGGATATTTTTATCCCTCTAACCGTCGGCGGAGGCGTGCGGAGCATGGAAGATATCCGATCCTTGTTAGCAGCAGGAGCTGACAAAGTGGCCATCAATACCATGGCTATTCGGAATCCAGACCTGGTCCGGCAGGCATCACGACGATTCGGATCCTCCACGATTGTGGTGTCGATCGAAGCGATCCGGCATGACGATGGTGCCTATGAGGCTTATACCGATAACGGCCGCGAAAGTACCGGAGTCGATGTTATAGATTGGGCTCGTCGTGTCTGCAATTTGGGGGCCGGAGAAATCCTGCTGACCTCTATCAATCAGGAAGGAACGGGAGAAGGATATGATATAGATCTTGTTTACCGTGTATCGCAATCGGTTCCGATTCCGGTAATTGCATGCGGGGGAGCCGGATGCATCGATCATATCGCCGATGCGATTGATCAAGGCAAAGCAGATGCCTTGGCTATGGCTTCCATACTGCACTATGATGCTCTCCATCGATGCAGGGGCGATGATGAATATGAAACGGAGGGCAATACGATATTTCTCAACAGTGGCCGAACCTTTTCAAAGATCCAATCCCTGAATTTGACAATCCTGAAATCCGAATTGACGAAAAAAGGGATACGCTGTCGATCCATTGTGGATCCGGAGAGGGTCAATGCCTGATAGTGTATCCGTCGCGATTGTGGATTACCGCATGGGTAATGTTCTCAGTGTCCGTCGGGCGTGTGAGGCCGTGGGATTGTCGGCCGTGGTTACATCCCATGCCGATGAAATCGAATCCGCCGATGGCGTGATTTTACCCGGTGTCGGGGCCTTTGGAGATGCGATGGATTCCATCGGATCCCTCGGATTAACGGATGTTCTTCACCGAATAATCACATCCGGAAAACCCGCTTTGGGTATTTGTCTCGGGATGCAATTGCTGATGACAGAAAGCGAAGAATTCGGACTTCATCATGGATTAAACCTGATATCCGGCCGGGTGGTTCATTTTGAACAACCTCGGGATATCGATGGAACACAATTGAAGGTCCCGCATATCGGATGGAATCGTATCATGCCATCTCGTGGCGCCGACCCTCCGTGGGATGGGACGATTCTTTCCGGAATCCCTTCCCAGACCGAAATGTATTTCGTTCATTCCTATTATGTCATCCCGGGAGATCCGTCCGCGATCCTGTCCGTCAGCCGGTATGGGGATCGTCAATTCACCTCGGCGATGCAGTCCGGCAACTTGTTCGCTTGTCAGTTCCATCCTGAAAAGAGCGGGCCCGCGGGGCTTTCTATTTATCATAATTTCTATCGTATTCTTGAGAAATCTCGGAGGTCTTGTTGTGTCGGAGATGCCTGAAGCCAAATACGGCTTGCCGAAGGAAGTGAAGTTTTGCCGACGTTGCGTGATGAGTAACCAGCGTCCCTGTTCCTCCGTTGAATTCAAACATACCGTCGATCAAAAACATCGAACCATGCAATTCGATGAAGAAGGAATCTGCGACGCCTGCCGGTTCGCCGAAGAGAAAGACCGTATCGATTGGGCCCGGCGCGAACAACAGCTTCTTCGGCTGCTCGACCAACACCGCCGCCGGGATGGAACCTACGATTGTATCGTTCCCGGCAGCGGGGGCAAGGACAGCGTCTATGCGGCGCACCTGCTCAAGTACAAATACGACATGCATCCCCTGACGGTCACATGGCCTCCGATTCTCTATACCGATGTCGGCCTGAAAAACTTCAGGAACTGGTTGTATGTCGGCGGTTTCGACAACCTGTCGTTCAATTACAATGCCCGCGTTCATGCTCTGCTGACTCGATTGGCGATTGAAAATCTATTGCATCCCTTTCAGCCGTTCATTCTGGGCCAGAAGAATCTGGCTCCAAAAATCGCGATTCAATATCAGGTTCCTCTGATATTCTATGGTGAAAACGAAGCCGAATACGGAAATCCGATCGCCGACAATCGCAGTTCGTTGCGGGACAAATCATTTCACACCGTGAACAATCTGGAGGAGGTTGCCATCTCGGGTGTTCCGGTTCCTCGATTGATGAAGGAATACCGCCTGACTCTCAACGATATCCGAACCTATCTGCCCGCTACGGCCGAAGAACTGGAACAATCGGATGTCGAAGTGCATTATCTGGGGTACTATCTCCGTTGGACTCCTCAGGAGGCCTATTATTACGCCGTTGAAAATGCCGGATTTCAGGCCAATCCCGTTCGTTCTGAAGGGACATTTACAAAGTACAGCAGTCTGGATGATCGGATCGATGGATTCCATTATTACACAACGTTCATCAAGTTTGGGATTGGCCGGGCCACGTACGATGCTTCGCATGAAATTCGCAACAAACACCTGACGCGCGAGGAAGCCGTTGCGCTGGTCCATCGATTTGACGGAGAGTTCCCCCGGCGGTATTTCCAGGAGATCATGGACTATATCGAAATGAAGCCGGAACGATTCCTCGAATTGTGCGATCAATTTCGTTCGCCCCATCTGTGGAAGCAGGACAACGGTCAATGGGTAGTAAGGCACAAAGTATCATAAAACAAATGCATTAAGGAATCCCTGACTATGCCATCCAATACATCCTCCTCCTCATCCTGGCGGGTATGGGATCGCCAAAGAGAATACGGCGATTTGTTGTATCGGCGTGCCGTTGGAGAACTACCGGAGATGGAATGTTCCAAAGCGACGGCCCGCCTGATTCAACCCTGGATGGGTGCCGGCGACAAAGTACTGGATGTCGGATGCGGAGCCGGCCATTATCTTCGCAGTCTCGTCAATACGATTTCGGTACCGTTTGATTATACGGGTCTCGATGCCACCGGCTATTATATCGAACTGGCGCAGAAGGCGTGGAAACATATCCCCACCGCTCGATTTCTGCGGGGAGACGCTTTTTCACTTCCGGTCGATGAACACTCCTTCGACCTGGTCATGTCGGCCAATCTTTTTCTGCACCTTCCCTCGATTGCGATTCCCCTGGAGCAATTGATTCGGGCGGCCCGTCGAAAGGTTTTGATCCGAATGATGGTCGGCGATCGGAGTTTTCGTATCCAGGAAGTCTATAGTCCTGAAACGCATCCCGATTGGTTTGAGGGTCGTGCCGATCGGGGCGAATTTGATGAGCGGGGCGAACCGATCAGTTTTCATTACTTCAACATTTATAGCCGGTCCTATATTCGGAAATTACTGGCGAAAAATCCTCGAGTAGGTGATGTCCGCTTCATCCCGGACACATTTTTCGAGGCGGAAAAAATTGCGGCCGGACAAACCGTTTATTCCGGCGCTCCGGATGCGACAACCATTCTGGGTGGCTGGCAAGTCAATGGATATATTCTCCAGCCATGGCATTTTGTGGAAATCACCTGCCGATAATCGATGAAAAAAAGACGATGAATACAACAATACAGTCTCCCGATTCCATGATGAAATCCGTATCCGAACCGAATTCGAATCCGACAGTTGCATCCGGTAATCTTGCCCGGGGGACCCTGGAGGTCTTCTGGACCGCGGATGAACGGCTGACTTCATCCTATCGATGGAATTATTTCTATCGGTTGGATCCGTTATCTTCCAGTGGATCGGTTCTTGAATCCTTGGTGGGTCTGGATCACGCCCAAATCGTCAACCAGGCCGGTAGAGCCGGTTTTACGGCCGTGACGAAACGGCCGCGGGAACTCCAGCTTCGCTGGATCACCCAACTGGATGCGATATCCCGAACTCCGCTTGAGAGACGGCCCATTCGTGAGTGGCTGAGATTCGAGGGGATTTCCCTTTGGCAGTTCGTTCCGGAATCCTGCTATTTGGGAACGGCGGTTCCATTGCAGGAAACGATTGAGTTGATTGAGTATCTTTCGGATCTAATTGAACAGTTCCGTCCGTCTCGTCTGGTTCTGGCTGCACGATGGCAGGAGCATCAGAACATCGTGGTTGCCCTGATTTCCCGAAAGTATGGAGTTCCGATAGAATGCTATTCTTTCGAGAAGGTACCCCGAGTCGATCAGGAAAATCCGAAAACAAACCGTCCCGATGATCCATATCGCCGTTTGGACGAAGGCCAACCGGTTGCTATTCGAAACTATGTGTCTTCATTACGGAAAATTCGCCCCATTTCCTGTATTGGGGATCATCCCATTTTACTCCTCTCGTTTCCCCGTGCATGGGAACAGACCCTGGATCGGAAGCGAATCGATTCCTTTTATGAACCGTTCCGGCTATTTTTCCAGGAACGAAATCTTACCCCTATCCGAATCGAGTTGCCCTATTACTTTCAGATTGAGCGAGGAATCAGATCGTACATCGATACCGTGCTGGAACCTTCCCCAGACGATTGGCCGACGGTGTTTTTTGATGAATATGGCTCCGATATCATTGACGGCTTGGCCCAGCGATGCCGGGCCAATCTGTTCGAGATGTTTCAGCGATGGATTCAAAATCCTGAATTTCATGCGGCGATATCCTGGAGGGGAATCAGCCTGGTAATTCCCCTTGTGTCTTTCTGGACAAGGTCCATTGTTGATCATCTGGCCCTTCGCTGCATTCCTGCGATGATGATGGCCCGTCGGCTTCTGGAGACCGTTCGTCCCCAGGCAATTCTGGCGGTATATGAAACCGGTCATCATGCCAGAGCTCTGGTCATTGAGGCCCATCGGCGGGGCATCCCCACAATAGGTCTTCAGCATGCATTTATCTTTCCGGAACATGAGTACTATCTCCATGATGATATTGTGTATCATCCCGATATGACGAAAGGCTGCGACGGGTGTATCGTTCCAACAAAAACCCTTTTGTTCGGACCGGATGCTCAGCGGACACTGACTCATCGTGGTCATTATCCTATCGAAGCCACTGAGGTGATCGGATGCGATTGGAGATGCTTTAGGCCCGGCCCGGGAGATACTTCCGTTCTCCGGGAACGGAAAACCGGATGGATCCCTTCGGGGCGGAAGATGGCGCTGGTGATCAGCCAACCTTCTCTGACCTTTCAGATTTTGGATCACCTGATCCGCAAGCTTCCCGCCTCCGAATACGCGGTTCTGATCAAGCTCCATCCCAGCGACAAAGGCGGACAAGCGTATCGGGACATCCTGTCACACAACGGTTTTGAAGTCCAAACAATCCGCGATTTTCTGAAAGAGGCCATCCAGTCGGCGGATTTGATTTTTGCGTCGATCTATAGCACCGCCGGCCTCGAGTGCCTTTATCACCGAAAACGACCCTATACCTATCGCGAACTGGATCTTGGATACACTGTACCATGGGAGTCCTTTACGGTGGATGTGGCGGATCAATCTTCATTTCATCCTCTGGACTGGACAGCCGAACAAAGACAATCGTTACATGGGCTTCTGCGGGACCTCGGATATGACTCCCGGATAACCCTAAACGATTTCCATGTCCGCTTACACGGCCTCTTTGATCAAATGAAAGTCGGAGCCCTGTCCGCCGCCCCAATGGGAGAATCTGTTCGCCCGAAGGATTCATGGGTACCCTCTGCTTGGATGGAGAAGAAAGTGTCGAAACAAGAAATACGAAATGATAAAGAAAACAACCCGCTTGCACAGGTCGATCCGAACGCCAACGTTGTGAATTCCAAATTGACGGGACATATTACCGTGGGCGAAGGTTCGTTAATCGAAAATGCATGCGTAACGGCGATGGGGCAGATTCGTATTGGTAAGTATTCTTCAATTAATGGTCCAAACACAGATTTGTATTCGTTGCATCATCCGATTCGGATCGGCAATTTTTGTTCCATTGCCAGAAATGTTTCGATGCAGGAATATGATCACATCCTCAACCGTTGTACGAGTTATTTTATTCTAAACCATGTGTTTGGAGAAGACTGGAAAAAAGAAACCGTTTCCAGGGGGCCGATCGATATAGGAAGCGACGTTTGGATCGGTACACAAACGGTAATTTTGTCAGGATCAAAAATTGGTCATGGAGCAGTCGTCGGCGCCCATAGCGTGGTCCATGGTGAGATTCCTCCGTATGCAATAGCCGCCGGTTCTCCGGCCAAAGTGATCAAGTATCGATTTGAAAGGAATATCATTGATAAACTGCTGGAAATGAAGTGGTGGGATTGGCCTATCGAGAAAATCAAGATAAACAGGCAACTCTTTGATGGCGAACTGACCCTCGACAAGCTGAATCAAATACAACCCATGGCGTCTGCGGTGATTCCCGTGTACAATCGCCAACACAGGATTGGTCGGGCAATTGAAAGTGTGCTCTATCAAACCTGTCCTGTAGATGAAATAATCATTGTAGATGATAAATCTACTGATAAAACCCCTGAAGTTGTTCGTGATTGGATGACACGTGACAAACGAATAAAACTGATTTGTCAGCCGACCAACAAGGGGGCGCAGGCCGCAAGAAATGCCGGAATCCAAGCGGCAGCGGGACAATGGATTGCCTTTCTGGACTCCGATGATATTTGGCTTCCGGATCGGATCCGACTGTGCCTGGAAAAGGCCCGGGAGATGGATGTCCCTGCGGTTCATACCGAAGCCTATATGCGAAAGAATGGTCAATTAACCCTCCTAAAGCGAAGCTCTGCACAAGGATACATATATCCCGAAATGCTGAAAAGCCCGGGTCCGACATTTCCGGGCCTTTTCGTGCGGAAAGAATGCCTGTTGCGAGTGGGATTGCTGGACGAGTCTCTTCCGGCGTGGCAGGAATGGGATGCCTTCCTTCGATTGAGCCAATACTATAAATTCGGATATGTCCCGCAGCCGTGTTTTGTCTGGGATACTCACGACGATGAAACCATATCCAAAGACAAACGCCGGGATCTGGCCGGATATGAACGAATTGTAGAGACATGGAAAGATCAGATCATTCAATATGCCGGCCGGGAAAGTTTAGAGAAACATCTCCAGACAATCCGGCAAAAACGATCGCAAATTCAAAACGATGTGCCTCAATCGTATCCAACGATACAGGCGATGGATAATTCAATTCAGCAAAAAGCGAAAGGATTCCGGGCGTTTCAATCTCAGAGGTAAATCAATCCGGTCACAATGGATCTTTCATTCCGGTGAATGAACCCCTCCTGGCCGGGAATGAAAAAAACTATCTGATCCAATGCATTGATAGCGGCTGGATTTCCTCGGAAGGTCCGTTTGTCGAACAGTTTGAGACCCGATTCGCCGAGAGGATCGGCCGGAAATTCGGCATCGCCGTCTGCAATGGGACTGCCGCTCTGGAAGTCGCCGTTCAGGCGTTGAATCTGAAATCCGGCGATGAAGTCATCCTGCCGACGTTTACGATCATCTCCTGTGCCGCGGCCGTGGTTCGGGCAGGGGCTGTTCCTGTTTTGGTGGATTGCGACCCTCAAACATGGAATATGGATGTTAATCAGATTGCCGATAAAATCACATCGCGAACCCGGGCCATCATGCCGGTTCATATCTATGGTCTGCCCGTTGATATGCGGCCGATTATCGATTTGGCGCGACAACATAATCTAAAACTGATTGAGGATGCCGCCGAGGCACATGGCCTGACGTGTTATGGGAAAAACTGCGGATCATTCGGCGATCTTTCCATTTTCAGTTTCTATCCCAATAAGCTGGTCACCACGGGCGAGGGCGGAATGATCCTGACCGATGACGCCGGGTTGGCGCAAACCTGTCGTTCCCTTCGTAATCTGTGTTTCCAGCCGCAACGTCGGTTTGTGCATGAACGGCTCGGATACAATTATCGGATGACCAGTCTGCAGGCGGCGTTGGGTTTGGCACAACTGGAAAATCTCGATCGGTTCATTCAACGCAAACGCGATCTGGGCCGGCGATACACAGAGCGATTATCCGATCTGCTCCACATTCAATTGCCGCTATCAAGGATATCGTATGCCGATAATCTATACTGGGTGTATGGTATCGTTCTCGGTGAATCGGTTCCGTTCGATGCACAAGGGATGATGGAAAAACTTGCGCAGAGGAAAATCGGTTCCCGTCCCTTTTTCTGGCCGATGCATGAGCAGCCGGTATTTCAGAACATGGGCTTGTTCGCGAGCGAACGATACCCCGTAGCGGAATGGATTGCGCGAAGGGGATTCTACCTTCCCAGCGGCCTGGCATTGACGGAGGATCAATTACATCGTGCAGCCGACGGCGTTCGAGAGATTTTGTCCTGATGGTTTTCAATGAATATGCCCGTTATTATGACCTCCTCTATTCCGATAAGGATTATCCCGACGAGACCGATTATATTCTTGGCTGGATAAACCGCTGCGGTATCAATCCCCAATCTGTTCTGGATTTGGGTTGCGGTACCGGCCGTCATGCGATCGAGTTGGCCCGTCGAGGGGTCCGAGTTTGCGGTGTTGATCTGAGCGAACCGATGATCCAAATTGCACAATCACGGATCAACTCCTTGCCGGAGGAAATGTCTTCCCGACTTTCCTTTATTATCAGGGATATTCGCCAACTCCGATTAGACAAAACCTTTGATGCCGTGGTCTGCCTCTTCCATGTTCTCAGTTATCAAACGGCCAACGAAGACCTGCGGGCCGTTTTTTCCGTTGTCCGCCAACACCTCAATCCCGGAGGGCTATTTCTATTTGATTTCTGGTATGGTCCGGCCGTGCTGACCCAGCGCCCGGAAATCCGTGACAGGGATTTAGAAGATGAAGTCCTCCGGATTTGCCGCCATTCAACACCAACCCTTTATCCCAATGACAACGTGGTGCAAGTCGATTTCGATCTGAACCTGTTCAACAAACAGACACATCAAACCACCGTCATTCGGGAATCACACCGGATGCGGTATCTGTTCCTTCCGGAGGTTCAACAATTTACCTTGGATGTAGGACTACAGTTCCTTGGGGCATCTGAATGGTTGACGGACAATCCACCCTCACTTGACTCATGGTCCGTTCTTTGTATGGCTCAACTCCAGCCGCAAATTTCCTAAATTTCCATTTCGCCCTATCCCCATTTTATCACCCAACAACCTGCCGGAGTGAAACCCTGATTTTGATTATTACCCGGATTCAATCTCAAGGTCAGTCCGTACGGCCGGGTGTTTGCCTGGGTGGTTGAACCATTCAAAATTCACCAATGAAAGGTATCGGAACGGAATTTGCTCATTTACACATGGCACATAGTCTCTGCGCATAGGGCCTGGCCGAAAAAAGGAAATGGATTGATAACAGGAAACAGAACAGGATGAAAATAGCCGCGTTTGTGACCGATTTCCCGTTGCACCTGCTATGTTGGTTGTGCGATGTAATCAATGGTCTGGCCGCTCGAGGCGTTCAGATCGATCTGTTTCTATACAAGGCCGGCGAACCACCACGGTTTCATCCAAACATCCGTGCAATCAACCTTTCGCAGGTAGCAAGACAAATCGGAACAAGCGGGCAATCGAGTACCGCACATCCTGAACCGCTTTCCTTTTCCACGATATTTGCCCCTGGTGTGGTTGAAACCGTTGAACGAGCAGCTTTGCAGGCCCGTTACGATACCTGTATCAGTTTTGAATCGAGAGCTTTAATACTGGCCAGAATTGCCGCCAAAGCCGCCGGTTGTTCACTCGTCCATCACAGCTTTGAATTATACGAGCCCTCGTACCCAGGAGTTTGGCAAGACGAATTTGGTGTGATCAAACAATTCGAAAGAAAACTGATCAAGGATGTTGATCTGTTTCTGATACAGGATGTCGATCGACAGCGAGAATATTTTCGTTTGCTGGGCACATCCGACAGGCCCGCACGAACACAATTCTTACCGGTGGCGTTGCCGCGTTTGTCTTCGACCGTCAAGCCCCGCACCTGGCATCAGAAGTATAATTTATCGCCGAACACCCGCGTGATCTTCTACATGGGACAGCTTTCGGCCGCTCGCTTTGTCGATCAGATGATTCGTGCGGCTCAATCCTTTCGCTCCGATCAGCAAATCATCGTTCATGGACCGATCTACAACAACACGGCGGCATTCAGCAAATTGAAGGAATTGGATGTTGCTCGGCGCGTGATTTTTTCAACGGAGATGTTGCCGTGGGATCAGGTCAACCGGCTCTGCGCTTCGGCCGATATCGGATTGGTTTTTTATCGATCACAGTACATTAATGAAATTACGACAGGCCGATCCTCCGATAAGCTGGCTCGTTATCTCCAATCCGGAATTCCTGTCGTCTGTTCGGACTTTCCTTCCTTCCGTCGTGAGACAGACAAATATCATTTCGGTCTTTGTTGTTCGGACTTTGCCCAGTTACCCGATCTTGTCAATCGAATCTGCGACGATTACGTTCAATATCAGGAAGGAGCCCGCAAAGCATTCGACGACGTGTATAATTTGGATTCCTATCTGGATGAGTTGGTTCCGATGATGAAGCGACTTCGACAGTACCGGGAAACGATTTCGACGATCGGATCTCTATCTTCCTCCCGGGAAACAAAGGAAAGAAGCGCGATGGCAATGAGGGAGGGTACCTGCAGTGGGGAAGAAACGAATCAAAAAACAGGTTCCGTACGGTTATCACAAATCCTGAATGGAGATGGAAATCTATTTCGATATACCAAACATGTATATCTTGAATTGTCCAACCTGTGCAATTATGCCCACCTCCACAAGTCCTGTCCGGTGGCGCATCTGGCCCAGAGCAAGGATATCCTTTCCTCTCGGATCGTCACCGACGTGCTCGATACCCTCGGACGGTATGGATACACCGGCCGTATCGGTTTCCATACCTACAATGAGCCGCTGATGGATCCCCGTCTGACCCGGTTCATTGCCCACGCACGCAAGGCCTGTCCGACCGGCGAAATCTATATCTGTACCAACGGATATTATCTCGACCAGATAATGGCGGAGGAACTCGTCGAAACCGGCGTCAGTCATATTCATGTTTCGGCGTATTCCGACTCGGAACAAAAGCGCCTCGAAACCATCCATGTCTCCATTCCATATCATGTCGAGCGGATGACGCTGGATAAACGCATGGACGCCTACGACAGTCCGGAGACGGAAGACCATCGGCCGTGTTTCAGCCCTCTCTATCAAATCGTAGTAACCGCCGCGGGGCGCATCTCGCTGTGCTGCATGGATTGGAAACGGCAATATTGTTTTGGAGACCTGCACAAACAGTCCTTCGAAGAGGCCATGAAGGATCCGGCGATGTGGTCCGTTTACGAAAAACTCTCGCGGGGAAACCGTTGCTTCGATCTTTGCAGGCGATGCCGATTCGTCCGCGGCCAAGCCGGCGATGAGGAGATCGATATGAAAAAGATTTCTTCTTGTGAGAACGTGAATACAAAGAAACAATCAAACCAACTTGAATCACCCAAACCCTTGACGATGCAACCGGTTTTTGGTCTTCGAATTATTCCTTCCTACGATCTGTCGGATCCCAACCGGGCTCTGTCTCTGGCTCGCCAAAATGCGGAGCAGGGTTTGTACAATGAATCCTTTGATCTGTACGAACAGCTCAGTATCGCATTTCCGAATCAGGCCGTGGAAATTCTCGCCGAGGCATACGATCAATATCGAAAGATTCAAAATCCGGATCGATACCAATTGTATCAGTCGAGATTTTATGAATTCGGCATTCGACCCGGCGACAAAGTACTGGATATTGGCAGTGGTAATGTCCCGTTTCACCTCGCCACACATTTGGCCGATCTGACATTGGACAACGATCAATATGGCCGAGCCGGAGTGCCGTTCAAACAGGTCAATGGCAAACCTGTTTACCAATACAACATCGAACGACTTCCTTTTGCCGATAAGGAGTTCGATTTTGTGTATTGTTCCCATGTGCTGGAACATGTTGATAACCCGGCAAAGGCCTGCGAAGAGTTGATGCGGATTGCCAAGCGAGGGTACATTGAAACGCCAAGCCCCGCCAAGGATTTGTGGCTGGACACGATTGCGATCAGTAACCACCGATGGGCGGTCGAGAACTTCGGCGGGAAACTCCGGTTTACGGAATATTCTCCCGTGCAACGACGGGGTCTTCAAAACAGCATCCTGCGAGAGATGCATTGTAATCCGCAAACGCCGCGTGAAAAGGCCTTTGCGGCATTAGTCTATCTCAAGGCCGACCGCATGAATACGATGTTACTCTGGGACGGCCGATTTGAATATGAGGTTCGGCACGTTTCGAATACGGTACAGATTTCTATCCCGAAAATCGACAATCCCAAATTACCTCCTCAAAATCTTTCGGGTGTTGGATCATCGATACAAGTTTCCCCGGGATCAGTCGATACGACTTCATCCTGTTCGCTCAGTATTATCGTGACCGTCTATCAGAAAGAAGAATATATTGGCCTTGTCATTGCCGGAATTATCGAAAATACCACGTCTCCCTTTGAATTGGTCATGGTCTATGATGGCTGTACCGACCGCTCGGAAGAAGTCGTC
Source organism: uncultured Pirellulales bacterium (assembly GCA_964386005.1). Taxonomy (GTDB): domain Bacteria; phylum Planctomycetota; class Phycisphaerae; order Sedimentisphaerales; family Anaerohalosphaeraceae; genus FEN-1350. The sequence goes on from CAYLSB010000002.1 coordinate 125,884, forward strand.
AATGCCGTCCTGGCCGTCAACAAAGGATTGATGCAAAAACTGACGGTTGTGCATACCCCCGATGTCAATGAAGTTCGCGCCAATAATGCGGGCATGCGTGCAGCAAGTGGACGGTATTTCATCCTGATGCAGGATGATATGCAGATCCTCGAACGCGGTTGGGAAAAACGTCTGTTGTATCCCATTCTGAAATGGAACGATGTCTTCGCCGTCAGCTCCGGCAAGGCCCACAGCTTCTGTTGTTCTCCGCCCCCGAATCCGGGCGTTGACTATACCTCCACCGCCGAAGCCCAACGCGATGTCTTCCAGATTCGCGATGCCGTAAACCGGGGTCCCCTGGCTCTGCGGGCGGATACGATGAAACGGCTGAACTATTTCGATGAAACCTATGCCCCGATCTATTTCGACGACATGGATTTGGGGGTCCGTGCGTGGCGCACCTTGCGGATGGTCTGCGGAGTGTATCAGATCCGATTTCGCAATCTGCCTCGGACGGTCGGCGCTAACACGCAAGCCAAGTTGAGCACAGGGGGTACCTGGCTGGATAGTTGCGGTAAGAACCGGCGAATATTCTGGGAACGATATCATGATGCATTTAGTGGCCGTAATCATGATGAGGATCGTCCCTGTGTTTTTCTGGAACCTTCGGAATCACAAATCCTTCCGCAAAAAACAAACTCGCAAAAGCCCACGATACCCGTCGTGAAGGGATTGCCCCTGTGTCGGCTCGGTTCCGAATACGGGGGATGGACGATTGACCTGGATCTGGTTCCGATCGGCAGCACGATCCTTTCGGCCGGAGTGGGGGAAGATATTTCGTTCGATTTGGATTTGATTACCCGGCGGAATTGTATGGTGATCGGCATCGATCCGACGGAGAAGGCCGCGCGATATATTTGTCAGCATTCTCATCCCCGATATCAGTTTCTGCAGCGGGCACTGGCGGAAAAAGGGCGTTCGGCGATCCGAATGTACAAAAGCGCCAATCCCGATTATGTGAGCGAATCCATAGATGCCGCACACAAAACGGTCGCGCCGGATCAATTCTATGAGGCACAAGCCGTCTGTCTGGATGATCTTCTACGACAATTCCCGGATGTGTCTTTGTTGAAGATGGATGTCGAAGGAGCGGAATATTCAGCCCTCGCGGCTGTCCAAAGACTGGAAATCCCGCAGATCTGTGTGGAGTTCCATCACTTCTGCACGAACCATACCGTGGAGGATACGCTGGGATGTATGGAGGCGTTGGGACGAATGGGATATGTCGTGGCGCATGCGACGGGCAAGGCCGCTCCGCTTCAGCAGGTAACCTTTATCCATTCGAAGTATTTACCTAAAATGCCCGTTCAACAATCGTCTGGAGTGAACTCGATGTGTAGTTGCGTATGAAAGCCGATCCGGATGAATCATAATGAAAATCATGTTCCCGTTGCCCTGGTCTGTTTTAACCGGCCGAATCATACCGCTCAGGTTCTGAATGCCCTGCGCCGCGATGCGATCCAAAACCTGTACATCTTCTGTGACGGACCCCGCGGTCCACAGGACCAGCCGCAGATCGAGGCGATTGATCGATTGATCGATCAGGTCGACTGGACGACGCCCAACGTGATCCGCCGACCGAAAAATATCGGCCTGGCTCGCTCGGTCGTTTCCGCGGTCAATACGGTTCTGGCCGAACATGAAACCATCATTCTGCTGGAAGACGATTGCGTTCCCAAGAAATATTTCTTCGAATTCATGCGTACCTGTCTTGATCGCTACCGGGATCACGAACGCATCTTCGGCATCAACGGCTACATTGTCCCCATTCCGGATGATCTTCTGAATCGATATCCCTATGACATCTTCTTTTATCCGCGTATCGGGAGCTGGGGTTGGGCGACCTGGCGGCGGGCATGGAAGGCCTACGATACGAATCTGGACGGGTTGTATCAGCGTTGTCTTGCCGAAGGAATCGACCTGAAGCAGGGCGGTCCGGATATTCCGGAGAGTGTCCAGAAATTTCTCTCCGGTCAGCCACGCGACATCTGGACGCTCAATTGGGTACTTGCTGTCTATCTGAATCGCGGCTACTATATTTATCCGACAATATCGCAGATTCAGAATATCGGTTTTGATGGATCCGGCGTTCATTTCGGGCGATCGAAATCGAAATTCGATTATATCGCTCCGGATACGCCGATCGTTCGTTATCCGGCTCAGCCGGTCCTCGCCGACCAATTGATCGCGCATTACAACAGCTTCTTCGGTGGACCCGGGCCCTCAAGGCCGGGGACGGCGTCCGTTTCGGATTCCATTCGGCTGCCCTCTCCCGTCTCTACCGCAATGGTCAAACGCGCGATCGTCCACATCAATACGCATGATGTCGCCGGCGGCGCCGCCAAAGTGGCATGGCGACTGGCCGAATCGCAGCGTCAACAAGGCCATGGTTCCACGCTGCTGGTCGGTTACAAAAAATCCGATAGTCCTCATGCCTCCGCCTTCGCGATGGAAACCACTCCATTGCTTTACGAGCAATCGGTCCGTCAGGGTTTGCTCGATTATCATCATCAGGGCAGTCATCGTCTGATTCATCATCCGACGGTGCAGTCCGCCGATATCCTCCATCTGCATAACCTGCATGGGAACTATTTTAATCCATTTAGTCTCTCGGTATTATCGCAATACAAACCGGTGGTCTGGACTCTGCATGATATGCAGGCCTTCACGGGTCATTGTGCTTATTCGTTGGACTGTATGTTGTTCCAACAGGGTTGTCCCCAATGTCCATATCCGAATCTGGAACATGCGCTCAACGTGGATACGTCGGCTCAATTACTGCGCGACAAACGACTGATTTACGATCATTCCCGCCTGCAGATTGTTGTTCCATCCGAATGGCTCCGTCGGCAGGTGCAACAGAGCGTTCTGCGAAACCACCCGATTGAATTGATCTACAATGGAATCGATACCACGATTTTCAAACCCTGTGACAAAACCGTAGCGAGGAGCCGTCTTGGCCTTCCGCAGGATCGCGTGATGGTCGGGGCCGTCGCCAACGGAGGCAGTTTCGGCAACCACTGGAAGGGGGGCCAATACACCCAGGCCGTCATGGATCGCGTTCGATCGCGTTATCCGGATTGCCTGTTCGTCAGTATCGGCGGAAGCGGTCCGACGAATCTTGGTAATGTCATTCAACTTCCTCGTTTTGAAAACGAATCCGATCTGGTCACGGCCTATTCGGCGATCGATATCTTTCTCTATACGCCATTGGCCGACAATTGTCCGCTGGTCGTATTGGAGGCCATGTCCTGCGGATTACCGATTGTTTCCTTTGCCACCGGCGGCGTCCCCGAACTGATTCGCAACGGCATTGATGGGTGGATTGCCGAATACAAGAATGTGTCTCAGACCGCCGCGGCGATGGAGCGGCTGATTGCCGATCCGGCGATACGTACCGGTTTTGCACAAAATGCTCGCCGTCGTATCATGGAACAATTTGAACATTCCAAAATCGCTGAACAATATCAGCATATATATGAGCGTGTCCTGTCGGAAACGCGTCAATCATCGAGACGGTTCCGGGGTTTTCCGCTGGATCAGGTTCATGGCTTTGTCAAGACCCCCATATTCCTTGAAACGCAAACAAATTCCATTCCACATTCGGTCTCACCGGTACCCCCGCAAACCGCGCCTTCGCCGGATGTCAGTATCGTGGTCGCGACGAAAAACCGCGGCGCTCTCTTGGAGGGGATGTTGAAGAGTCTCAAGTCCGCTTCTCGGGGAATTACCATCGAAGTCATTGTTATCGACGGGACTTCCACCGATAACACCCGGGCGGTTCTGGAGCAACATGGCATAACGCAGATCTTCAATGAGCAGGAGTTTCTCGGTCCCGGCCGGCATTCCTGGCCGCAACTGTATAACTTTGGTTTTGCCCGCGCCCGCGGCCGATACGCGATGTATGCCAGTGATGACATCATTTTTGGTGACGAGAGTATTTCGAATGCCATTGGCTATCTTGATGTACTCCCGCCCTCCGTGGCCGGTGGCGTTTTCTTCTATAAAAATCTGCACACCCGGCCGGATTGGGACAAATTTGGAATCGATTTTACCTATGGACAAAAACTCCTGATGAACTATGGCTTGGTTCGTATGGAGGCCCTGTCCGCTGTTGGGGGTCTCGACGAATCATATCGATTCTATTGTGCCGACGGCGATCTGTGTTATAAGCTCTACCAATCCGGCCGGCAATTGGTTCCTTTGTCGGGCTGTTTTGTCGTCCACAACAATGTCCTCGATAATCAGAAAACATCCAACGCACAAACGAGTTCCGATGATATCGCCCGATATCTCAACAAATGGCGAAGGTTTGTTTCCACGGAAGAACCCAATCCTCGTCGACTGCTCTGGTCTGAGACAATCGCCGATGTGCTGAAGTTCCCCGCGTCGCTTTCCCAAATCAACGCCGCGATGGAATATGTATGGAAAGGCCTTTCCCAGTATCAATACCGCATGTTCTCGGCTGCACAGGATAACTTCAGGATTGCCGCCGCGATGGGATGCGACCATCCGAAGATTCAGGATTGGATCCTCCGATGTGATCCGAAATCCCCGACGGTTTCATCCTCCAATCCTTCCGGCGATTTTTTCACTCGCATCCGAAATGCGGGTCTTTGGTCCCCAGGCCGACCCCTTCGTCTCCATCTCGGTTGCGGACAATGGCATTTCGACGGGTATATCAATATCGATTATCCGCCCAGCGAACATACCACGGTTCAAAAACTCGGCGCTGATATTCACGCCGACATTACCCGTCTCCATCTGCCTCCAGGGACCGTGGATGAAATCCGCCTTCATCATGTCTTTGAACATTTCAATCGCGTAACTGCATTAGCCCTCCTGATCCGGTGGAATCGCTGGCTCAAGATGGGCGGTATCCTCCATATTGAAACGCCCGATCTTATCGGCAGCGCTCAAACGCTTCTTTCCGACGCGCCGCTCAAAACCAAAATGGCCGTCGTCCGCCACCTGGCCGGTGACCAGGCCGCTCCCTGGGCCTATCATGTCGATCACTGGTTCGCCGATCGATTTACTCATACCCTGCAATCGCTCGGCTTTGGTTCCATCCGGACGACCCATAATACATGGCCCCATGAACCCTATCTGTCAAATGTCAGCGTTATGGCACAAAAAGCTACGGAGGAATCCATCGCGAATCAACTTCATACTGCGGATGAATTGCTTTCCGAAAGTATGGTTTCGCCCAAAGAAAAACCCATGCTGGAAATCTGGACTTCAGAATTACGGCGGTTTCTTGCCGATGATATTCATTCCTTCGCCGATTCGGCCGATAATCCGATTCCCGGGACAATCATCGAACAACAGCAAGTGGCGGGCGTAAGGTAATGGTAAAAGCGATGGATAATACCCAATACAAAACGACAGGCCTGATCTTCAGTAAAGACCGGCCGATGCAGTTGCAGGCGGTCATTGACTCCTTGCGTCTGCATCTGTGCGATGCTTCCCTCCTTTGTCTTGCCGTTTTGTTCAAGGCCTCCTCGACGCGGTATCGTATGCAATATCAAACGCTTCAAGCCCGCAATCCCGATATCGCCTTCATCGAAGAAACGGACTTTCGGAATCAAGTCCTGTCGTTGGTTCGCTCATCGCCCCATATTCTTTTTCTCGTCGACGACAGCTTGTTCGTCGGGGGCTTTTCCCTTTCGTCATGCATTGACGCTCTGAACGCCCATCCGGACGCCTTGGGTTTTTCCCTGCGGCTCGGAACGAACATCACCTACAGCTACATGAAAAATCAACCGATTGTCCTGCGGGATTATTCATTCATCGGCAACGATATGATCCGTTTTGACTGGACGCGACAAACCGGCGATTTCGGATATCCATTCGATTTGTCAAGCTCGTTATATCGTGGCGAACAAATTCTTCCTTTGCTGGAAAGACTTTCCTGGACGAATCCAAATCATCTTGAAGGAAATGTCGCCGCGAATCATATCGTATTCCGAACAAATCCTTATTTGATAAGCTTTACTCAATCAGTTACCCTTTGTGTTCCTATCAATCTTGTTCAAACGGTCTGTTCCAATCGCAGTGGAAAAAATACGGAATATTCAATCGAATCACTCGCTGATCGGTTTGATGAAGGACTATCTATCGATGTTTCACGCTTCAATGGCGTTGTGCCTTCCGCATGTCATCAGGAGCTGCCATTGTCTTTTCAGCCGATAAGGCCTGCCGTGTCGGTCCCAAGCGGCGATGGAATTTCACATTCCACTCCCCTGGTTTCGGTTGAAATGGTTACGTACAACGCCGAACGATTTATCGCCCGGGCGATCCATTCGGTACTGAAACAAACCTTCCGCGATTTCGAGCTTGTGATCGTCGATGACGGTAGTACCGACAGCACCCCGCAAGTCGTCGCCGGCTTTACAGATCCGCGGATTCGTTACATCCGGCGCCCGCACGGTAATGCCGCTCTGGCCCGCAACTGTGCTGTTTCCGAATCCCGCGGCCGGTATATCCTCATTGTCGATTCCGACGACTCCATCGGTCCCGATTACCTCCGGACGATGGTGGATGATGCCGATGCTCATCCCCGGGTTGATTACATCTATCCCATGCGGCTTACGCTGGTCGATGAACAGGCAAAGCCCGTCGGAGTCCATTGGGACTATCCGGCCTTCGATGCAAGCGGGGATATTTTGCTTCATTTGTTCCGTCTCGGCCGTTTGCCGATTCCCAATCCAGGCAGTCTCATCCGTCGCGAGGTCTTCGTGCGCGGCGGAGGGTATGAAAATCTCGATACGGTCGAAGATTATGTCTTTCTGTGCCGGAATGTCCTTGATATCCGTTTCAAACGCTGCTCCCGGACGGCGGATTATTTCTATCGCCGTTCCGATTCCGGTCTTTCTCGGAGGTTTGAAATTCGAAACCAAATTACCGCCCGCGTCCTGGATGAAATGGCTCAGCGATATCTCCCGGAAGTTCTCTGCCCGGAAATCATGTCGATATCCGATCCTTCGATAAAGCAGCTTCGGTTCGATGAAATCGTCATGATGACTTTCTACCGTCTGGCCCAACTCCATCTGGGCCGCGGCGACACGTTCTTTCGCCAAAAGGGCGATCAGTGGCTCTCGCGCCTTGCGGATCTGGCCCGAAGAATCGATCCGTCATGTCCGTGGTTAATGAGCGGTTGGGCAAAACGATCCGCCATGATCCATTGCGGACTCGAGTGTCTCAGGAACGGCCAATTCGCCGATGTTTTGGTCTATCTCGATCAGGCCCTGGCTATCGATACCCGTACCCCGAATCTTCAGTATGCCCGAGCCGTGGCCTTTCTCGCAATCGGCCGCAACGATCAGGCGGTTTCCGCCTGCAAATCCGAATGTCAACTCGGCCCCCATCCCGAAGCGGAACATTTTCTGCGGCAGTTAGGGGTATCATTCGAATCCCTAAACGAACATCATTCGTTTCAACCGTCGAATGTATCCGAAACCGCAATTCCGGTTTTGACCACATAAGGAGAATCGCATGGGTTCAATCACATTTCCCGGACTGGCAACCGGTATCGACACCGCCAAGATCATCCAGCAGCTTATGGAGGTCAACAGCCGCAAGCTCAAAGTGATGCAGCTCAATCTCCAGGCGTCGGAAGTGAAGCGCGATGCGATCACCGAACTCCAGAGTAAACTGACTTCGTTCAAATCCTCGGTTGCTTCTCTCAAGGACAGCAGCGCCCTTCGTTCTTTCAAGGCCGTCACCAGTGATTCCGATGCCATCACGGCCGAGGCCTCATCCGATGCCTACGAAGGTAACCATTCCGTCAAGATCAAACAACTGGCCAGCGCCGAACGCTGGGTACATGAAGGCGTGTCCAATTCCACCGCCTATGTCGGCGCCGGCAACTTCATTTTTTCCTACAACCACAAGGAACTGATTGTCCAGACCACCGAAGAAACCACGTTGCAGGATCTCGTCGGCCTGATTAACAACGACGCCGAGAATCCCGGCGTCACCGCGAGCATTCTGAAATACGATGACGGATCCGGGAAACCCTATCATCTGGTCCTCAGCGGGAAAGACAGCGGCTCCGATTACCAAATCACGGTCAACACCCATAATACCGAACGCTGGGCTGCGAATACAACCCTTCTGGCGAACGGCGAGAATGCCGCCGTTACGACGAAAATCGAAGACCTCGACGGGTTTGCCGGCGCCATGGAAAGCGGCACGACCCCCGATCAGATCCACATCACCGGGAATCGCCATGGCCAAAATACACCTGTGGACTTTTACTTCGATGTCACCCAATACACGACCATCGAAGATCTGGTCACCGCGATCAACGAGGCCTTCAAATTCGGCGGGGTCCAAACCGCTACCGCCGGCTATGAGGATGGCGTCTTGAAACTGACCGACCATACCTCCGGTGTCAGCAGTATGACTCTGGCGATCAGCTTCGTTCCCGGAACGGGATCCTCCGCATCCATTACCCTTCCGACCCTCATCCAGGATGTCGCCGGCGGGAGTGTTTCCGCCTCCTTGGCCAATTTTGCCGCCGCCAACTTTACCGAAACACAGAATGCCAAAGACAGCCAGATTAAAGTGGACGATTATCCCCCCGGCGCCGATGAATGGATCAGCCGCAGCTCCAACACCATCAATGACGTCATTTCCGGGGTCACCCTGCACTTGCACAACACAACCTACAATGGCGCCACCTATGATTCCATCGAAGTCAACCTCACGCGCGACACCGAGGCCCTCAAGGGAAAAATCAACGAGATGATCACGGCATACAATACCGCCGTGATGTATATCCAGGAAAAAACCCGTTTCGATGCCGATGGAAAAACACGCGGCATCCTCTCCACCGAATACAATGTGATGACGATCTGGAGTCAGATGAGAAATCCTCTGCTTGCGGGCGTCAATGGATTCGGATCGAAGGACAGTTTCACTCGGCCGAGCGATATTGGGATCAAAATCGATTCCGATGGAATGCTCTCCCTGGATTCCGACGCGTTTGATAAAGCCGTGGTCAAAGATTATCGCGGCGTACTGGATCTGATCGGTACCGACAAGACCGGCGTGTCCAACAGCGGTGATATCAAATTTTATAACGCCAATAAGTACACTACCGCCGGCCAGTACGAAGTCCGTGTCTATGGCGACGGGGCTCAGATTACCTCGGCGCAAATTCGCCAGGTGGGTGGAACCTGGCGCGACGCCACATTCAATGGAAATATCGTCACCGGAAACTCCACGTTTGGAAGCAATGGCAATCCTCTGTATGCCGAACACAGTCTGCAATTCACCGTCGATGTCAGCAAGACATCCGGAACGCCGATGACCGCGATGATCTATGTGAAACAGGGGTTCGCCGGCGCCGCCTATGAGGTCATGGACGATTCCCTGAATACCATCGACGGCAGTCTGCCGATCACCAAAAAGTCGCTCGACCAGGCCATTAAATATCAGAATGAGCGCATCGAGGAGGAACAGAAACGTCTCGAGGCCGAACAGCAGCGGCTTGTCGAACGGTTCGCACGTCTGGAAAAACAGCTCCAGCTTATCCAGCGACAGATGAGTTCGATAACGAATATGGGTTGATCCGCCGGCGGCTCCGGTGCTTCCCGTAGGATCCCGAAAAACCGGAGACCCTTCGGCTTATCCGGCCGGGTTCAGTCGGCGTTTGCACTCGTCGAGAATCTCGCGGGTTTTGGTCGCCCCGCAGCGGGTCACGCCGATCTCCCGAACCGCCAGCAGCGTATCCAGATCGCGCACGCCTCCGGCCGCTTTCACCTGCACGTGCGGCGCGGCATGTTTTCGCATCAGCTTCAAATCCTCCATCGTCGCGCCTCCGGTTCCGTAACCCGTCGAGGTCTTGACCCAGTCGGCTCCCAACTCGCTGCAGATCCGGCACAGGTGGATCTTCTGCTCGTCATGCAGATAACAATTTTCGAAGATCACCTTGACCTTCTGCCCCGCTTGGTGCGTCGGTTCGATCACCGCCTGAATATCCCGCCGAATGTAATCCCAGTTCCCGCTGAGAACCTGGCTGATATTGACCACCATATCCAGCTCTTCCCCGCCGTCGTCCAGAGCCCGTTGGGCCTCGGCCGCCTTGACGGCCGTGCTGTGTCCGCCGTGCGGAAAACCGATCGTCGTGCTGGCCTTCACGCGGCTGCCGCGCAGGATCTCCGCGCATCGACTCAGATAATACGGCAGGATGCACACGCTGGCCACCTCATACCGAACCGCCAGTTCACAACCCTCCTCAAGCTGCGCCTGCGTCAGCGTTGGATTCAAAAGCGAATGGTCGATCATCCGGGCGATGTCGAGGTACGTGTAGGTCATGTCGGTTTCCTTCACGGCAGATACTGGATCAGATAGCGCCCGCTCTGCAGAAGCGCCGACTTCCGCAATTCCAGCGATCCCTCATAGACCCGGTCTTCCACCTCGATGCATACCGGTCCCCGATATCCGGTCTCACCCAGCGCGGCCAGGAATCGACCCCAGTTCACGTCCCCGAGTCCCGGCAGTTTTGGAGTATGATACTGCAAGGGTGTTGCCAGCAGACCGACGCGATTCAGCTTGTCACGATCCATCCGCGCATCCTTCGCGTGAACGTGAAATATCTTGGAAGCAAATTCCCGAACGGCCCCGACATAATCCATTTCCTGCCAGACCAAATGCGACGGATCAAAATTCAATCCGAAGGATTTGCTGTCGATCTCGTCGAACATTCTCTCCCAGATCGCCGGACAGGTCGCCAGATTCTTGCCGCCCGGCCATTCATCCTTGGTAAAGAACATCGGACAGTTTTCGATGCCGATCCGCACGCCCTGATCCTCGGCGTACTGGATCAGTGGTTTCCATATCTTCCGGAATCGCGGCCAGTTGTCGTCCACCGATTTTGTCCAGTCGCGCCCGATAAAGGTGTTCATCTGGTTGACCTTCAGCGTTCGTGCCGCCGCGATCACCTTCTTGATGTGTGCCACGTATGTTTTTGATTCGGCCTCATTCGGCGTCAGCGGATTCGGATAATACCCCAATCCGCTGATGGTCACTCCCGTCTCATCCACCAGGGCCAGAATTCGCTCGACCTCGTTCTTGGTCAGGTTGGCCGCGTCCACATGGGTCACCCCCGCATAGCGCCGTTCCGCTTTGCCCTTCGGCCAGCACATCAGCTCCACACAGGCAAACCCTTCGTCCGCCGCGAATTGCATTACATCTTCCAGATTCAAATCCGGCAATATCGCACTGACAAATCCCAGTTTCATATCTTCGCTCCCTTCACGTGAATCCATTGTCGTTCCCGATGACTGTGTAAAATCGCTTCGCACAATACGATCTCGCGGTGTCCGTCAGCGAAGGTCGGATACCGTCCCGCCGTGGGCGATCCGGCGCGAACCGCCTCATAAAATCCCCGGAAGCATTGTTTGAACGTATCCGGAAATCCTTCGTTATGCCCGCCCGGATAGTGGATGAACCGCCGTGCCGTATCCCCCACCAGCGATGGGTCGCGGATCAGCAGTTCGTTCGGTCTTTCTCGATGACCGATCCACATCTCATTCGGTTGCTCGCTGCACCACGCCAGCGAGTTCTTGGATCCCGACAGTTCATATCGCAGACAATTCTTCCGCCCGGCCGTAACCTGCGATACCCATAGACATCCCTTCGTGCCTCCCGCAAACCGGATCAGAATGCAGCCGTAATCTTCCGTCCGAACCTGTACCGGTTCCCGTTTGATCTCCGCGGAGTCTTCTTTACCCTTGAATGTCTGCACTTCCCCCACCGGCCGTTGTCGTACGGGATGCACCGTGGACAAGTCCGCGCACACCTCCTCGACTTCGAGACCCGTGATGGCGTGGATCAGATCCAGCCAGTGGGTTCCGATATCCGCCACGGCACGCAATTCGCCGCCCTCTTCCGCCAGCACGCGCCAGTTGTAATCCGTGGGATAAAGCAGCCAGTCCTGAACATAACTGCCGCACACGGAAAAGATCGTTCCCACCTCTCCCTTGCGAACGCGCTCGGCCGCCTCGATGTTCAATGGATAATATCGGATATTATAATTGACGCCGGCCACCAGACCCGATTTGTTCGCGATTTTTACCAGCTCCGCCGATTCCCGGCTGTTCATCGCCAGCGGTTTTTCGCACAGGACATGTTTGCCCGCTTCCAGTGCTTTCCGGGCCATGTCATAATGCAAACGGTTGGGTGTGGCGATATGGACCACCTGAAGGGTCGGATCCTCGATCACTTGCTGGAAATTGTCATAAGCCCGTTTCAGTCCCAATCGATGTGCGCTTTGCTGCGACTCCTGCGGGGTGGCCCCAAGGATTCCGGCCACGCGAATCCCGGCACGAAGCAACCCTTCCACATGAACCGGGCCGATGAATCCCGCCCCGATGACCGCTGTTTGTATGCTCGTCATGGTTTTCTCCCTGTCCGAATCAAATCGGCCACAGTCTAATGGACATCGCGCTCCAAGTCAATGACAAGGATTATTCTGCGTTTTCCCCTTTTGATATATCGACCCGGATTTCCTGAGAATCCGTGTGGTTTCCGTTTGATCCCGGTATGAAGGGATCAAATTTCTTGAAAAGATCGCGAAATGAACTACAATTTTCCGTCGGATACATTGGATCGATGGCCATACGGATCTTGTACTGAAGCCGATGGAATTCGAACGCAACTTGTATGCTCATAATATCGTGGGTGTCGATGTGAAACGAATGGAGAAACGCTTATGAAACGAAATCATCCCGTTCCTGTAACCCGGCGTCAATTCCTCCTGCGATCCGCTGCCGCGGCGGGCAGTCTCGGTCTTCCCGCCATCCTGCCATCGTCGGTGTTGGGTCAGGCCGATTCGCCGGCGCCGTCCGATCGCATCGGACTGGGTGTCATCGGTCTGGGGATCCAGGGAACAGGAAACATGCGGGCGTTTCTCGGTAACCGAGATGTCCGTGTCGCGGCCGTATGCGACGTTCACCAAACCCAGCTCCAAAAGGGCAAACACGTCGTGGACGAATGGTACAGCAGCCGGGACTGCGCGGCATTAAAGGATTTCCGCGAACTCATCGCCGGCAACGATATCGACGCCGTGCAGATCACGGCCCCCGACCACTGGCACCCTCTGATCGCCATCGAAGCCGCCCGGCATAAAAAACACATGTACTGCGAAAAGCCGATCGGGTGGAGTTTCCGTGCCGCCAAGGCCGTTCAAAAGGCCGTACATGATAGCAGTGTCGTCTTTCAATTCGGAACCCAACAGCGATCCGGCGGATTTTTCCGCCAGGCCTGCGAACTCGTCCGCAACGGCAAGATCGGCCAACTGAAAACCATCCTCGTCGGCGTACCCGGCAGTTGGACCTGCTCCAAACAGCCGACCGAACCGGTCCCGCCGGAACTGGATTACGAAATGTGGCTGGGGCCGGCGCCGATGGCGCCCTATTGTTACGAGCGTTGCCGTCCCTATACCGATTCTCCCAAACCCGGGGGCTGGGGCGGCTGGAGTATCTGGTATTGCATCTCGGATTATTGCCTCGGCATGATCGGTAACTGGGGCGTTCACCATCTCGACATCGCCCAGTGGGGCAACAACTCCGATCTGTCCGGCCCGACGGAAATTGAAGGCACGGGCGTTTTCCCGCAGGATATGCTCACCGACTGCGCCACAAGCTGGCAGGTTCAGAATCGTTACGCTAACGGTGTGATGCTGATCCACATGGACGATGGAACCGCCCAAAAGCATCCGCAGCAAGTCGCCGGCTACGGCCATGGCGTGTTATTCATCGGTGCCGAGGGCTGGGTCCATGTCGATCGCGAGCGGATCGACGCCAATCCAAAATCGCTGATCAAGGTCAAGCCCGGACCCAATGATATCAAGCTTTTCAAGAGCGATAATCACCACGTTAATTTTATCGATGCTGTTAAAGGCCGAACTCAATCCGCCGCGCCGATCGATATCGCCGTCCGTTCCGATACGCTATGCAATCTCGAACAGATCGCCATCAAGCTCAAACGCAAATTACATTGGGACCCGACCCGCGAAACCTTTGTCAATGATGACGAAGCGAACCGGATGTTGGACCGGCCGATGCGGTCCCCGTGGAAAATCTAACGAAGGCATTCTTACAATACGTGTATTGTCATTCCCGCGAAAGCGGGAATCCAGAAACGACCGTTATCGGTTTGTATGGTTTTGGTAGAGATTTTAAACAAATTGATGGATCTGTAATCATGAACTGTCGAATAGTTTTGACCATTATCGTAGCGGAGTTGTTATTGCCAACATGTATCAACGCCGCCGAAAATCCAGGCAACGCTCCGGCCGGAAAAGAACAGCCGTTGTTCGTCGGCTGGGCATCAACCGACATCACTCCGCCAAAGCCGGTCGCGTTGATCGGACAGCTCCACAAACGAATCTCGACCGGCGTACTCGATCCCATTACGGCCACGGCGCTGGCCATCGAAACGCGAGGTGATTCGGGCGACAAAGAACAAGCCATCATGGTCTCGTGCGATCTTCTGTTTATCCAGGGCCCCATCCAGAAGCGGCTGCAGGAACGCATCCGAACACAGCTCGCTGATTTTGATGCCAATAAACTCTTCCTCAACGCCACGCATACGCATGACGGCCCCGGTTTCATCGACAGTACGTTCAAAGACCTCTACGATGTCAGCAACGATCCCGGTGTGATGAAGGCCTCCGAATACGCCGATTTCTTTCTCGATCGTGTTGCCAAAGCCGTCGTCCAGGCCTGGCAGAATCGAAAGCCGGCCGGAATGAGCTGGGCCATCAGCTTCGCCATGGTCGGCCGCAACCGGCGAGTCCATTACTTCGATGGAACGACGGTGATGTACGGCTCGACCAACTCCGCGAATTTCTCCAACCTCGAAGGATACGAAGATCATGCGGTCGATCTGTTGTTTTTCTGGGATAACGACAATCAGCTCAACGGCCTGATCATCAACATCGCCTGCACCTCGCAGGAAACCGAAAACCTAAACGTGATCTCCGCCGATTTCTGGCATGACGTGCGTCTGGAGCTTCGCAAGCGATATGGAGCGGATCTGTTCGTCTTTCCGCAATGCTCGGCCGCGGGTGATCAATCGCCCCACACAACCTATCGCACCCAGGCCGAACAGATCATGGACAAGCGTCGTGGACTTTCACGACGGCAGGAAATCGCGCGTCGCATCGCCGACGCCGTGGATGATGTTTTGCCCCTGGCAAAGACCGACATTCACAATCGCCTGATCTTTCGGAACTCGGTCGTCAAACTCGACATTCCCGAACATCAGCCGCCCGCTCTTCCCTTTTATGAAACCGATTCGGTCCATCCCATTGAGTTCCACGTTCTTCGTCTTGGCGATGTGGCGATGGCGACCAATCCGTTTGAGCTCTACCTCGATTACGGCACCCGCATCGAGGCCCGCAGCAATGCCGTGCTGACGATGCTGGTACAGCTATCCGGCGCCGCCTGCGGTTATCTGCCCACCGAAAAAGGCGTCAAAGGCGGCGGCTACAGCGCCGACAAATTCATCGTCGGCCCCGTCGGCGGCCAGATCCTCGTCGAGGAAACCGTCAAACAAATCAACCAACTCTGGCCGTGATTGAAGACAAATCAAAATCCAACTTCGACTGACGAACAATCGCCCCCCTGAAAACCTTTCAAGACAGATCGAGATCCATTGTCTCTTTGGGGAAAAGGAAATCAAGCAACGCAAAAATCAAATCGAGCGGATTGTCAATGGAGAAATCACCGGAAAAGCGACCACCGAGGGTGTGAAATAAACTGTGTAAATGGTCTTGGAATTGAGATAGACTGGATAAACAGAAAGGAATTCCATGGACCCGAAGACACAGGAACAGTTGATTGATGACCTTTTGAGGGATTACAAAGGTCCGGAAACATTTTGGGGCGAGACGGGTATTTTTGCCCAGCTCAAGAAGAAGATTATCGAGCGGACGCTCCATGCGGAGATGGACAACCATCTGGGCTATAGCAAGCACGATCCGAAGGGGCACCACAGCGGCAATTCCCGCAATGGCAAGGGCAAAAAGACGATTGTCGTTGTTCGAACAAAATCATAACGATTCCCCTTAGTCATGTTTTGATCAAGACAAATTGAGTCTTTGAGATGGATAGTATCGTCTGTTTTTTCAGTTATCAGTTCCATTGTTCCATAGGGAGATTCCTTTCCATCTTCAATGGCTGTCATTGCATAGTTGAGTATTTCCGTTCCTTCGGTCAAAGAAAATGAAAGTTTAGCCGAATCGAATCTAATATTTTCATCGAAAAGTGAGTTCGGATGTCTGGATTCAGAGGTACACCCTGTCAATGCTCCCATAAACCATAAAGAGACAAACAGAAGTGTAAAACCAGAGAAGATATTGTTTTTAGCCAACATAAGTTTACCTCGAACTTAATTCACATTGACATGGTTTAAGGTGCATTTTTTATTCTCTCGATAATTCTATCCCTCTCCTCCCACTCAATCAATAGAATAAATAGCTCTTATTACTCCTCTACCATCAACTCATCTGTACGATTAAACTTCTCCCTTGACGAGGGAAAGTGAGGTATATTCAAATCAGGGGTGGGAACGAGCGCAGGTCCTCGTCGAAGAAACCGTCAAACGCGTCAATGAACTTTGGCCGTGATCGGATTACACAAATCCCTCACGTTCTCATTTCTCCGCCGGTTTCGGCAGGAACGGGAACAATCGTCGCAATTCCTCCGCCGACGGGCGACGGCCGTACTCGCAGACTTCGAAGGCCTCGGCATAGCGAACCTGTTTGCCCGCCTCCTCGCCGTACAGCTCTATCAATTTGCTGCGATATCGGTTGGCAATATCGGCATTTCGTTCTCGCATCCATCCCTTCTTCAACTGTTCTTGTCGTTTTTTCAGGTCGGCATCATCCTTCGGAATCGAACCGGGACCACCCTCGCAGCCGCCTTCGATGAACTGCGATACGAGTTTCGACAAGCCCTCCATCTTTTTGTCGATCACTGAATCAATGGAGACAACAACGTCCGGCTGGAAGGGATTGGGTTTTTGAAAATTGTCCGAAGCGTAAAGGAACACCGGATTTTTCTTCAGCGGTTTTATGTCCGGGCAAAAGAACGGGACCGTAACCATATACGCCGCATCCTGAACCAGAACACCGGTGTAACGATGATCCGGATGATAATCGTTCGTCCGCGGACCGATTACGATATCGGCATCCCAGGTACGGATCAATCGCACGAAGGTTCTGCGATTATCGAGAGTCGGCTCGATTTCTCCGTCATGAATATCAAGCACCTGCGCGGTCGTCCCCATAACCTTAGATGCTTCCGCAACCTCGGCCGCACGACGGAGAGCCAGCGGTCCTCCGGCCGTCTGCCAGTGACCGATGTCGCCGTTGGTCGTAGAAACAAATTTGACATGATGTCCTCCCTGGCTCCACAGGCAACCCGTTCCACCGGCGTCAAGTTCGCAGTCGTCCGGATGCGCCCCGAAGGCGATGATCCGCAGCTTGCCGTCATCCGGTGGTGTTGTCTCCGCCGCCAGGGCCGCAGAGGTAACTGCCTCGACGGTCTTCGGCGCCGTGTCCATCGCCATCCGCGCAAAACCGTACGATCCCGCCAGAATAATCCCGGTCAGAACTCCCCAAATATACCATCGTGTTCTAATCATGGCCATCTCCCTTCATAATATCCATATAATCTATTATTTTCCTCATCCTATTTCCGTTGGTAGCGAATCAGCAAACTCGCGGCCTTCTTCGGAATCCGCAGTTCGAAATCCGACGTCAATTCCCGGCCGCTCAAAGTTTGTTTTTCCACGTTGCGAGCTTCGTCGATGAATTCAACCGTGTAATTCCCGGCGGGATTGATCGCGCGAAGATCCGCCTGCAAGACCGGATACGGACAATCGCTTCGTCGAAACGCCAACACAATACCCGCATCCAGATCGGCGCGATGAAGCTGCCAGGCCTGGAAGGCGTCGGGACCGAGACTAGCGCGGGTGAGCGGATAAAAATCGCCGTACCAGTACTTCTGATTTTCCTTCACCTCCGCCAGCGCTGCGCGGGCGTCGTCCATCGAAAATTTCTCGTTCAGATAATCGAACTGCGTGATCGATCCGCCCGTGGCCGCGCTTCGCAGGACATACGGCTTCGGTTCCCACGCGCACGAAGTCGATAGCGGAACATACTGACTCAGGCCCAGACTCTGCACCTGGTCCCACTCCGCATGACCTGGCGAACAGCCGGTATCGCTCCGCCACAGCGTGACCGATCGCGAGATTGTTTCCAGATCGATCCGCCGTCCGCCGCTGCAACAGTTGTCGATCCACAGGCCGGGATGCCGCGCACGCAATTCATCCCACATCGCATAGTGGCCTTCGACATATCGAATCTCCGTGATGCCCTGCCGATCAGGTTCATCGTTGCCGCGCCAGGAAATCAGCGGGTCCATGTTGAAATCGTTGCGATAAACATCCAGGCCGAATTCGGTGATCCGCTTGGAGAGCAACTCCGTCATCCATTTCCTTGCCGCAGGATCGTTCAGTTTGAACAGGCCTCCATTCGTGCCGCCAAAGACAAACTCCGGATTTTCGCGGGCGATCTGCGTCCCGGCCCCCACGCGCTCCGGCTCAAACCACAGAAGAAATTTCAGCCCCGCGCGATGACAGGCATCGCTGACGGGCTTGAGGCCGTTGGGAAAGCTGTTGGGTTTGCAGAACCAGTTTCCAACGCCGTTGGGAAAGCCGCCTTCGAACCACGCCGCATCGAACCAGTGCGTGTCGCAGCCGAGTTGACGGGTCGCGGCGACGGCGGCAATCTGTCCGGCCTCGGTGCTCCACTCCGGCCGGTTCCAACTGTAACGGTCAAAGCATTGCGCCGCGACCGGCAATCGCAGAGGTCGGCCGTTCATCTTCGGCACGTATTCGAAAAGAAGCAGCCGGCGAAAACGATTGTGGGCCGTCGCGCGATCGCCTTTCCACGGCATCAGAAGAATCCGCGGGCTGCGAACTCGCTCGCCGGGATGAAGTCGAAAGCGGGTCTTCTCCATTCCCGCCTGCAATAGCGTCGGGCCTGTGCCGGATCGTTCGATCCGCGCCGCCCATTGGCCGGACCAGCCGATTGCGGTGATCATTCCTTCGTCGCCATACTGGAGGTTAAAAAATGGGAATGTTCCGTTCGAAGACCTGCCGCCAACCGGCGCAAAGACGATGGGCTTGGCCGCTTCCAGAACGGATTCCAACTGCAAGAATGATTTTTCGCCGCAGACATCGCCGGTGATCTGATGCAGAACGACCGGCTTGCGATAATATCCCGTGCGAAGCCGCATATCGAGCGTCTGGATATTCTCGATAATCGGCGTGTCCTGCGTTCCGGTGTTCTCGAAATACAGCAGCCACTCGACCGCGGCGAAACGTTTGAACGCCGTAGCAACAGCGCTGACGCGCAAACCATTTTTCGGATCGGTCCACAGAATCGAATAGATCACGCGGGTCTTTTCTTCTTGCACTTCCAGCGATTGATTCCAATCCCTCAGCAGATCGCCGGATGCCGCTCCGTCATAAACGAATGAAAACGGCAATGGTTCGGCCAACAACGCCTGCGAACCTGCGTCGGCCCACAGTTCTTTTCCATCGCTCATGACGATTCGCGCGTCGGCCCAGTCGGCCTGATCATGCGCGGCGCCGTCGGCGGTGGTATCGACCTTCAGGGTGATATCTCGTATATCCGGAGGCAAATCAATGTTTATTGGAACCGGCGCCTCACCGCCTTTGACCGTCGGCGTGCGAACGACCTCCTTGCCGGCGATCACGACGCTGAATTGCACCGATCCCCGCTGACCGCCGGTATCGTCGTTGTTGTCGATGCCGACGGAGGCCTTGAACGCTTTGGCTCCTGCGGGGAAGTGAAGCGCGATCTCGCTGTTGGCATGCGTGCCGAGGCCATGCTTGAAATCCTGTTGGCCGATCCGGATCGGCGTTTCAATGCACGACCTGCCGAACTGCAAAACGCTGTGATCCTGCCGCCGCAACTCCACCCGCAACATCGTATCCCGCGCGGAAGGAATCTTTCCGGCGAACGTACCGCCGGCCCAGTCGAGGACCGACCGGATTTCATCCGCGCCGGGCATGACGGAATCCTGCACCGGTTCGGCGGGAATATCGGCGTCGTCCATCGCAAAGACCGTCAGCGGAAAAACAAAAACACAGAGACAAACCAGGGTTGTGAATATCTTCATCGTGTACCTCCTTTAATTAGTATTACTTCGCCAGTTCCTTTGCCCGGTGAAAAACGGCTTTCATATCCAATTCGACAAATGTTCGTTCGTATGCGTTGAGCGGCCCGGTCTCGCCTTCAGCGCGGGCGTTGGCCGTCCAGATTTTCTGCGCCGTCAGATCGTACACCGCAACCTGCAGATTGCCCGTGCGAACGGCGGGCAAAATTTTTTCGATGACGACGGCGGCGTTGATGTTTCCGTAGTGGGCTTTCAATTGATCGTGCAGGGCCTGATCGTATTTGGGCACGTTCCACGACATGCCCCAATAGACGATATCTTCCAGGCGGGGATGCGTTTGCACGTTGGGTTCGAGATTGTCCCAGTCGAACACGTTGCACAGGGTTCGCGAGGTTTGCAGGGCCTTGACGCGGCCCTTTCGGCCGTCGCCGACGGCGTACATCAGACTCGTGGTGCGTTTGGCGTTCCTGACGCGGGCGATGGCGGAATCGAGATCGTCGTCAAATTGCAAAATGTCGCGCAGGAGGAACTGGAAGGGAATCCCGTCGAAGCTGTCGTTGGCCTGGTCGTAGTCGTCGCCGATCTCGGAGATGGCCAGCGGAATCGAGCTGATGCCGGTGACCGATCCGACGACGCCGGCCCAGCCGATGTTGGCGAAGGGATGGCCCAGTGACGGATTATAGATAATAATAGCCGGGAATCTTTGGATTTCGGCGCGGACATTGTAATCCAGCGCGCGAAGCTGAACCGTATGGCCGTCGGCGCCGGTGGCCTTTCCCCAGGCGCCGAAGAGACTGCAGTGCCATTCGCTGGCTTCGCCGATCATCTGGCAGCGAATGACCGTCTGCAGCGGAATATCGGCGCCTTTGGCCAGGCCCTGCATCTCCGCGATGAAGTGAGGCGGGGTGTGGGGAAGCGTGGCCTTATATACCTCATCCAGGATATCCGGTTCGACTTCCATGGCCTTGCTCATCGCGGCGATGAGGTGATCGCAGTGTTTCTGCACGGCATCCTTCAACAATCGGCCGTGCGCGGTTCCCATTTCTTCGGGTGTGCCCCAGACGTAGAGCAGAAACAGCGAGTCATCGCCTTCGCCGATGCGTTCGAGACGGCCGTGCGGAGCTTCGGCGACGAAAGCCGGATTGGCGGCAACGATACGGCCCTCGGCTTGGACGGCGACGGCCGATATACAGATATACAGGATATTCATCATATATTTCATGTTGACGTTGCTCCCGGGTTTTTCCGTATTGCTCATACGTGTTTCCTCCTGATTGAAAATTGTAATTCAAACGCACGGAATTCGATACAAATTTACCCGTCAGAATCCAAATCATCAAATCAATTCGGTTCCGGTCTTGGCGGCGAAACATCCACCAGATGTAGCTCAAGCGTCCAGCTTGAGATATTACACAACCGAGATGGTTGTGCTACCTCTTCATCCAAATTGCAGGTGCGGATGGCATCCGCCCACATTGCGGTTGTCTATCCGTTTGTGATCCATCGCATGATTCAATGGGCACACGCCGTGTGCCCCTTCATCCACCTTGCTGGTGCTCGGTGGCTGCCACACGACTTTCAATCGTAAAAAGGTGTCTGTCATAAACGGGGTCAGACCCTCAACCCCATCAAAGGGTCAGACCCGAATGGCACTGCCGTCCGGTATTCCCGTGTTGCCCGGTGGTTATGT
>CAYLSB010000003.1:0-123056 GCA_964386005.1 uncultured Pirellulales bacterium
CCTGGCTGTCCTGAATATGCCTGCTTATCCGGTCTATGAAATATCCGGGTTAATCAAATCCTCACGTTTTTCACGCTCGAATTGTGCCGATTCGAAAAATCTTCTCCGATCCAAGATTGCGGCTAATACCGCAGAAGCAATGTGCCGACTTCGATTCTGATATTCGGATTCACCTTCAACCACCTCCCCATGGAGAGCCTTCGAGCGTTTGTTATATAAGTCTTTAAAGAAATCCATAGGTTTTCGACGTTCACTTACTTCGGGTTCAAGCAACGTGGCTATATTCTCTGCAAGTTTCTCTGCAAGTTCAGGTGCGTTTATCCCTACTAATGCCTCAATAGATGCGACAGAAAGAGCCAATTGTAATGCTAAATTCCTCTGACGATCAGCTTCAATCAATAATTGGACAGCATTACATATTCGACGATCAAAGTTATCTTTTTTGGGAGAGTTTCGGTTCCCAAAATGTGCAAAATACGTGTCGAGATAGTCATGGATCATTTTGGGGAACGCTTGTAGAGAAGCCACCGTAATTGAAGATACTGAACCTTGTTGAATATCGTATTCCGGATTCTTTCCAAGGAGTTCGATAGAATGAATCGCCGTTTTTAACACATAACTTAGATCATCTGCAAGACGATCCATAGCGATTGAACTCATATAACAATTGATCTCCGCAGTCAATAGAGATCGAAATTCCTTTTTTTCGACATTAAAACATATTTTGATATCTTGCTTTTCATAATTTTCAATAAAAGGATCATCAGAAGAGGTTTCGGATAACTCATTTGATGAAGTCTCTAAAGAACACAAGCTAATCTTTTTAGATTGTGGAGATATTATATGTAGACAGATTATATGGACAAATGCTTGATACAAATTCTCGAAGTCAATTTCTCGCATTTCGAGACACCCACAACCACCAGGAAACATAGTTCTACTGAATTCTTTTTTGAGTTCATTTGGATAAATGATCCATGGCATCCGCAATTTACTAAAAACATGGTCGTCAAATAACTCAATCCTTATCTCATCCGAGGCATACCATGAAAATGTCCATTTTTCGTCATCATTCATTGCGTGCCAATCTCTAATGCTATCATCGTCTGTAATAACTTGATCATAGTTATCAAAGAGCGTCACTGCAATCTCATAGGTGTTCTTTATGGATTTAAGTAACTTTTTACTGAATTCCTTATTCTCCAGTAATTCCCGGAGTTCAGTAAGTCGCAGGCTGGTTTGATCATATGACATGTATGTTATCCTTTTGGAATAAGATTTATGATTCGCACACCTTATCGTTGATTAATTGTACCAGAACTAGCAGAAAAACATAAGGAAACCAACAGAAGAATCCACACAGGGAAAATCAATATATACCAGTATGTCAGTAGGATATAAAAGAGGGTTTTTTTAACCCCTTTGATTCTTTGGATGTGTCCATAGGGATATGGTCAAGTCGATAGGATCCCTTAGTTATCCAGTTTCAAGGTCAACAAGCTTTGACAAAAATTGGAAAAGCTGAATTTCAGCCCCAAAGGGCTTTAAAAAGCCCAAAAATTGGGGCGGGGGAACAGATCTAAGGGCTTGAATTTCCTTGACTTATGACCTATCGGACTGTAGGATTTTGGAATGCAACTGATGTTTTCCGGAGCAAGTATCAAAGGTTCAAGGAAGACCCATATAGGGACATGTCATCTTGATGCATACGAGGGAAGAGTCTTCTGGTTAATCAATTAATTGGAAAAGGAGAAAACAATGGGGCTTTTCAACAAGTTATTCGGTGGCGCTGATGGATGTCGTGAGTATATAGTTTTCGTTTATTCATCGGGTTGCCGCTGTCTCTACGAAGGGGAATCAGCATCCCTTCGGTCTTCTCCAACCAGTCAAACAGTCGCTTATTAAGCTGCTGAACCAGTGCCTTATGATCCGGATCGTTGATGAGGTTATTCATTTCCGTCGGATCATTCTGCAGGTCATACAATTCGTCTGTGTCCCAGATCCCGTGATAGTGCATATACTTATACCGGTCCGTGCGGATCGCGTGCACGGTCGGGGTCTGCGGGAAATTCCGCTCCCAATAGTATTCGTAAAAGATCGCATCCCGCCACGGCCGATTGCACCGGCAATCCGGTTGCCGTTGATGCTGCGCAAAAACAACTTGTTTGCCCCGATAACGGACCATAAACTATCCGCCTTGACCTTGAATCCCGTATGAAGTTGGCAAAGAGCAAATACCGGGCCGAACAGGATTGGGGCTGACCCACTTTTTTGTCCTGTTTTTGTTTTCAAGGGCGAGGCAAGGCGAGGGCGGGATTGTAGAATCGAGGCCGATCCTGTATAGTAGAGGCAACAATGACCGGAACGGACTATGCCTTCGATTGAACTGGACCATGTTGACAAGCAGTATCCCAACGGAGTGATCGCCCTCCACGATATCCGTGCATCGATTGTCAACCGATGCCTGTATGTTCTTGTCGGACCGAGCGGTTGCGGAAAGACCACGCTGTTGCGAATGATCGCCGGTCTGGAATCGCCGACGAAAGGGCGAATCCTGTTCGACGGACACGATGTGGCCGGGATTGAACCCAAAGACCGCCGGATCGGAATGGTGTTTCAGAGCGCGCCGCTGTATCCGCATCTGAACGTCATGGAGAACCTTGGTTTTGCGATGCCGCGCGGGGATGCACATTCCAAACCGCCGGCCGAGGTTATCCGCGAGACCGCCGAGTGGCTGGGGATCGGCGACTTGCTGTGCCGCCGGCCGGATGAACTGTCGGGCGGACAGACGCGACGCGTCGCGCTGGGCAAGGCGATCCTGCGGAATTCGGAGATTCTGCTGCTGGACGAGCCGCTCAGTCATCTGGATGGACCGCAGCGGGAAACGATAGGCCAAATGATCGTCGATATCCACCGGAAGCGAAACCTGACCACCGTCTATGTAACGCATGATCGGATGGAGGCGATGTCGATTGCCGACAGCATTTGCGTTCTGAATCAAGGGCATATTCAGCAGATTGGACCACCGGGAGAAATCGTCGAACAACCGGCCAATCGTTTTGTGGCGGACTTTTTTCGAGAGCCGATGAGGCCCGATCCCCGCGGACAATCCTTATCCGACCGGAAACCGGATGAGGATGCCAGCGTCACATCGGATCGAGGCAAACCCCATTCATGGAACCCGACAGGAAAGGACATCGTATGATTTACAGATATCTATTGATTGTTTTATGGTCGTCCGTTTCTTTCACCGCATCGGCGGCGCCGATTCAACTCCATCCGGACAATCCGCATTATCTGCTTTGGCGAGGTAAGCCCACGGTGTTGATTTCCTCGACGGAGCATTACGGCGCGGTTCTCAATCGCGAATTTGATTACGTCAAGTACCTCAAGACCCTCCAGGCCGACGGATTGAACCTGACGCGCACGTTTTCGGGATCGTACTGCGAAAAGCCGGGCAATTTCAACATCGCCAACAATACTCTGGCTCCGGCAGAAGGCCAATTGATCTGCCCGTGGGTCCGATCGGATCAGGATGGGTACGGCGGGGGCGGAAGGAAATTCGATCTGACGAAATGGGACGAAGCCTACTTCGCCCGGCTGAAGGATTTTATCCGTCAGGCCGATCGCCGGGGCATCGTGGTGGAGTTGGTCCTGTTTTGCCCCAACTACGAGGACAGCATGTGGAATCTGGGACCGATGAACGTACGCAACAACATCAACGGCATCGGCTCCGTCGGCCGGGAAGACGTGTATGCCCTCAAGGATGAAGGCCTGACGTCCGTTCAGGAACAGATGGTCCGAAAGATCGTGACCGAGTTGAAAGATCACGACAATCTGTATTATGAAATCTGTAACGAACCCTATTTCGGCGGCGTGACGCTCGAGTGGCAGGCGCGAATCGCCAGGACGATTGTCGAAACGGAGACGGGGCTCGGGGTCAAACACCTGATCGCCCAGAATATCGCCAATCACCGACAGAAGATCGATAACCCGAATCCGCTGGTATCGATTTTTAATTTTCATTATGCCCGTCCGCCGGTCACCGTGAGCGAGAACTACGGACTGAACCGCCCTATCGGGGACGACGAAACCGGTTTTGACGGCAGTGAAGACAAGACGTATCGGCGCGAAGCATGGAACTTCATGCTGGCCGGCGGCGCGATCTTCAACCATCTGGATTATTCGTTCTATGTCGGCAAAGAGGACGGCACCGGCAAGGTATCGGCTCCGGGCGGTGGAAGCGTCGCCTTTCGCAAGCAGTTGGGAATCCTCAAACGGACGTTGGAGGCATTTGACTTTATTCATGCCCGACCTGTGGATTCTATTGTGAAAAAGGGATTGCCGGAGAAGGCCACGGCGTATTCCCTGGGATTGGACGCCAAGGCATACCTTGTCTATCTGAGCGGCTTTCACGGTCCGGCCGAAGTCGAAATGGCCCTGCCGGACGGACGGTATCAGATCGAGTGGCTTGATACCCAATCCGGGCAGACAACGGGAAAACAAATCCTTGAAATCACGCTCGGCAGCGCCAAGGTTACGATTCCTTCTTTCAACGATGATATCGCCTGCCGGATTCTGAAAACTCAGTAAACACCGGCGAACTTACATTCACCCGGAGCGCAAACGAATACGCCCGAACAGGTCCTATACCGATTCGGGCGTATTTTTAGGAGATATACGGCCAGTTTTCCCAGCCCAGCACAACTCAGATAGATTTCATTCACTTGTTTCTATATATCGAATGGAAGGGATGATTTCCGTATCAGGAAATGCCTCATTGCCGTGGAAAAAATACCGAGTGCGTTTGCATTCAATCTGATGAACCTGAAGATTAATCGTTGATTGGAGTTGAGGAGGTTGGTTCAATAATAAAAAGAGGCCCCTTGTTTTCGAGGAAGAACTCCTGCCGCATCGGCGAACGAAAGCGAAGGGTTAGCCCGTGGCCAAGCGGCATCGTGTGACCATCCGCAATTACGGTATCCGATTGTCGAAACGAACTGAGAATTGTTTCAAACATTTCGCTGATTTTGGTTCCTTCGTTTGCGTCGGAGGCCAGGATGGCCAAGTCGGGCAATCCCAGCCGGTATGCTCCGAAGGTTCGCATCCAAATGCCATCCATATCGACAACCTGAATCTTGACGAAGCCGCAATAGAGGAACAACAACGGCAGGGATCGCAGCATGTCAAGCCGATCTTCATCCCGATCCGAAACCGAAAGAGCCGCGGCCGGAAAGGATGTATGGGCGATCTCATTCATGACAACAATCGCTCCGAATTTCGACAAGACGCCGGCAAGAGAAGCCAGGGCGACATACTGTTCCATGGGATTGGTTTCATACCCCGCATAATGAAGCAGGACATGGAATTTGTGAGAACGGGCCCGGACTTTCAGCGGGTCGGGATAATTGGCGGGATTAATACACCAGTCGGTTGATTCCAACGGCATGGGGCAATTCAGGCAAACCAGACGAATCACATGATTGGCCCAGCCGATCAATCCCATGACCCCCCCTTCCACGCACAACTCGGGATCGACCCGGCAACGGGCGTTTTTCATGGACTCATGGCACGCCTGTACGGCCGGCATGAACTGGACGGACTGAAGCTGCAGAGGGCGCTCCATGAGAACCTGAAGACGCAACGGATCCTTCAGGGATGTATTGATCTGGAGAGCGGACCCGCGGTCATCCTGATCTCCACTACCCATGAACCGAGACAAGAAACTCATGGGATCGGTCCTTTCATCGCTGAACCTTTCAACGAAATTGCGCGGGGTCGAATCGCAGGGTGGGGATCGAAATCCCCTGGGAATTTCGGAAACGGGCACACAATTCCCATGGCATATTGTTCTGGGTGATTTTGAGCATCAACAAGTTCCAACCGCTTTTGAGTTGCACGTCGATTTTGTCGGAATCCGGCGTGATGGCACGAGGGACATTCGCCGAATGAACCACCCGGCCATTCAGCCAGACTTTGACGCCATCGTCACTGCCGATCCAAAGTTGACAGGCACGGTCTTGATCCGACCAGACGGATGTACGAACGTAACCGACGCGGCTGTCTCCGGGGAACCGCTTGAGAATATCGACGATAAACGGCCTGTCGGGATCCGTTCCGGCGGAGATCGGCTCCCATTGGGCCTGTCCGAGCGATGGATCCTCGGGGGCAAACGGCTGATCGAAGAGTTGCGAATGATTCATTCCATCTTTTGTGTAGGGCGCGGAGATCTGCCAATCGAGGATGTAGTCGGCGACGACGGAGGCGGAATCAAGGATTTGCTGGGCCTGTTGTTTGAGATCGGCGACAATATCGGCATGCAAAATCGCTTTGAGCGCGACAATCGTTTTTTCTTTTTCGCGAAGACCCATGGAACGGGCGATTGCGATCACGGCCTGAGCGGCCTCCTGACGAAGATCCGCGTTGGATAGAAATGATGCCGACCATTCAAGAGCGTCGGGAATCGGAATTTGCCCCAGTTTGGCCAGGATGCGTTTCCTTTCGGCGGGCTGATCGGCAAGGGTCATGGCCTGTTGATACTGCACAAGCTTTTGTGCATCTTCGATATCGGATATCCCAATCAGGTCGATTGAACCTCGAAGGGCCAGGATTTTGTGCGTTCGAACCGTCGAGGTCTGGGCGATGCGGAGCAAATCGGGCAACGGGGCGGCATCGGGCCATGCGGCGAGCGCTTCGATCGCGGAGGTCATGACGGCCGGGTTTGAATCCCGTAAAGCAGATCGCAGAACCGGCAGGAGAGAATCATGCCCAAGCCGTCCTGCCGTCTGCAACAAGAGAGGACGCTGTTTCAAATCGGAGGAGGAGATCTTTTCGAGAAGCCGAGCGGCGGCGGTCGATTGGCTGTTTGTGCGGCGAGCGGCCAGAACAAGGGCATTGGACGCTTCGTTGGCGGAATCGGCCGTGTCGGCGGCAAGCAGATCCACCAGAGGGATGATCTCCTCGGGACCCGCTAAATCTTTGAGAGCGGTCAGGGCGGCCAATCGGACGGAAGGCCGATCGGAAACCGCCATTTTGAGAAGAGCCGAGGCCGTATCAGTCGCACGGCGGGCGGACAGGGCCTTGATCAGTTCGACACGCTGCGAGGGCGTACTATCGGTCAGCGCGGCGACAAGAGCGCTATTGATCGCCGGGCCGGGAAGTACGGCCATGGCCCTGCGAGCGGCGACCTGCTCATTTCCCACGGATTGCGCGGCCCGCTCCGCCAGAAACGCAACATGGGACGCGTCACCAAGTATGCCGACCGCCGTGATTCCGGCGATGCGAACGGAGCTATTTGACGACTTGCAGGTTTCCAGAATATCGGCAAGCAACGTCCGGTCGCCCTGATCGGCCATCGTTTCGACCAGAAGGATCTGTGCGTCCGGGCGGAGGAATTTCCACTTTTCCATGCCGGCGCGAATCAGTCGCTGATCTTTTGTTTCTCTTACCAACCGAATCGCTACAAGCCGGAGCGGTTCGTCGTCGCCGGTCAGGGCTTCGACAACAAGTTCCGGACGTCGTTTGGAGTCCGACAATGCCAATCCCCTCCATGCGGCCAGACGGATCGCGGAGGATGGCTGGGCATGGAGAACCTTTTGATAAAAAACATTGGCATCCGAGTCATTGTCTATCTTCATGCGGATTTCGGCACAATGCAGAATAGCATCCAGGACGGCGTCTTTACGAGGACCACGCGATGCGGCAAACGCATGGAACAGCGCCGCTTCCGAGTCCGTGCCGCCGATACGACCCAATGCCATGGCGGCGGCCATCGCCACGGTGGAATCGGCATCCGACAACGCGGTGACCAACAGCGGTATCGCAGCCGCGTCGCGCCGCCAGCCGACCGAAGCGATCAGGCCGGCCTTGACGGGACCGGAGGTCTTGCCGACGGCATCGCAAAGGGCCTGACCGGCCTGAGGATACGGCATAGCTTCCAGCGCATACCGCGCGGCGTGACCGATGCGTTCATCGCCCAACAGCGCACCCAGCGCCTCGACCGATTCGACGGTTCCGCAGATTCTCAATTGCTGGCAGGCATCGCATTTTTCAACGATCCCGGCCTGGGATTTCAGAATGGCGATCAGATCTTTTTCGTCGGCGGCACCGGCGGTACACACCGTTAAAAGGATCCATGCGGTACGAACGACAAAGTCGAAAAACGGTTTCTTCATGACCCACCTTTCATCCAGCAGGATTACGGTTATATCGGCAGCGCTTCAGAATACCCACTTCGATCGCGGCGTATAGGAGAGCAGACGATTGGCCAATTCATCGCCGACAAACAGCCGCTTGACGGGATCCCAGCGAAGATTGCGTTTCAGAGCCAGCGCGATCCCGCCGATGAGAATAGCATTGATGGTATAGGCCGCGACTTCGGGATTACAGATTGTATCTTTACGGCTGCGCACACAATCCAGAAAATTCCCCGAGTGGCTGTTGGCGAAATAGACTCGTTCATCGTCCGGCAGCAACGGTTCCCTGAGAATGCCGGCGGGATAACTCACAATGTTATTTCGGTCCACAGCGATACGGCCGTTCGTACCGACGAAACAGGCCCCTCCTTCGGGGCCGACCGACTCTCCGGGATACCCGAACGAATGAACGACTACGCCATTTCCATACCGATAATGGATATTTCCGTTATCATATTCCACATCGATCGGCGCGTTGACGTCGGGATTGACCGTCCATTGAATGATGTCGTAGTGATGCGGACTCCAGTTGATATCCCCGACGAACAAACCGTTCAATGTGTGGCCGGCCTCGCCGCCGAAGGGGCGCCACGGCAACGGTCCAAGCCACAGATCCCAGTCGAATCCCTCCGGTACGGGTACCGATTGATTCGAAGTCCACGGCCGGGGCATAAACGCCCCGGGTTCGCGATAGGCATACACTTCTTTGAGCGATCCCACCCGCCGATTGCGCGTCAGTTCGCAGGCCTGCCGAAACTTGCCGTCGTACTCGGAGCGCTGCTGTGTGCCCGCCTGGTATATCCGCCCGTATCGACGGGCCGTCTCAACCACCAACCGGGCCTCGTGCACGGTAATCGCGACGGGCTTTTCACAATACACATCCTTTCCCGATCGCATCGCCATGATCGACATCGGGGCGGCCCAATGATACGGCAAGGCAAGCAACACGGCGTCAATGTCGGCACGTGCGAGCACCTCCCGAAAATCATTGTATGACGTTACGCCATCATACCCGGGTTTGCCGAACCGATCCGCATAGATCTGGTTGCACCGCTGCCAGGCATGGGTCCGTCGCTCCGCTCGAACATCGCAAACGGCCATCACCTGCACATCCTCGCGGGCGACATATCCGCCGGGCACATACGTCCACGCTCCGCCCATGAGATGCCCGCTTCCCTGGCCTCCGAGCCCGATGAAGCCCATGTTGACGCGCTCACTGGGAACGATGGCGCCGGACCGCCCAAGAACACGGGAAGGGACGCAATATGGAAAGGCGACCACCGATGCCAATCCCTTGATAAAGTCACGACGATGTATCCGTTTCCAAGTCATGCTGACTCCTGCCGAATCCAAGAATGTTTTCCGTATGGATTGCTTCCCACGAAACCATACGACGGAACAATCAACAATGCATTATAGTCGATCCAAGGGGTTTCCTCAAGATTCATTGGTCAATGCCTTGAACTCTCCGCTGAGCGAATTGCTCTTGACGCCGGTCCATTGAACACCGCCGATGATGGACTCGGCGATGTTGGTCAGGTGATCGCCGATTTTTTCCAGGTTATCCACCACATCGATGAAGATCAGGCCGGATTCGGCCGTACAGATTCCATCGGTCATCCGCTGGACGTGGCTTCGACGAAAACGCAACTGCATCCGGTTGAGGTTTCCTTCATTGAGAAGAGCGCGATGCGCCGCCTGCATATCCTCTTTTTCAAGAGACACAAGAATATTGTCAAACATCGCGAAGACCTCACGGATCATTTCATCGCCTTCCGTTCGGGCAAAGTCGGTAAAACAGAATTTGATATCGATTTTCCGTTCGGCGATTTCGGAAATATTGACCGCGTGATCGCCGACCCTTTCCAGGTCGTTGACCATGTGAAGCAGGACCGGCAATTCGCGCGACACTTCTTCGCTGAGTTGATGTTCCGACAAAGCGACCAAATACGAGGTGATCTGAAACTGGAATTCGTCAACTCGATCTTCCAGTCTGCGGGTCATTTCGATCTGTTTGACATCGTCATTCAGCAGCGCATCGACGGAACATCGAAGGGAACCGCGGGCCTCTCGGGTCATACGAACCATCTCCCGCTTGGCCTGTTCAAGGGCCAATGCGGGCGTTCCGAGGAGTCGCTCTTCGAGAACGATGGGATTTCCCGTGGGATCTCCCCTTCGGGAAGGTATAAGAATGACAACCAGTTTTTCAATCCGATGAACGAGAGGGAGAAACAAGGCCGCACACCCCACTTTGAAAACGGTATTCGCCACCGCAATACTCAAGGCAATGGTTGTCGAGTCGAGTTCCCAGCAGGAAAGCCACAGGACCAGCCTCGAAAAATGGCCGCTGTACACAAAGGGAAGAGCCAAAGCGGCTCCAAATATATTAAAAAACGTGTGAGCCCATGCGGTACGTTTTCCCCAGATATTGGTCCGCAGGGAAGCGAGTTGCGCCGTAATGGTCGTGCCGATATCGCATCCCAGGACAAAGGGAATGACCACATTGAGAACATTGATCCAGTCCTCGCCCAGGGCGCCATTGAGGGCCATTACCTGGATGATTGCGATGGCCGCCGAACTACTTTGGATCAGGAGGGTCAATCCCATACCCATCAGCAAGGATAACAAGGGCTGCCCGCCAAAACTGGCCAGCCACGCGACAATGCGAGGATTCTCCTCCAATCCTCCAAAGGCGTCTTTCATCACTCCAATCCCGATCAGCAGGATGGAAAAACCGATGGTGATCTGCCCGATACTCTTTGTTTTGCGAGACCGCCCCATCGTTCGAATCAGGAATCCAATTCCGACGGCCGGGAAGGCATACGCGGCCAGATTGAATTCGAAGCCCATCAAGGAGACGATCCAAGCCGTAACGGTGGTTCCGACATTGGCGCCGAAGACCACGGAAATCGCCTGCCCCAGATTCAAAAGACCCGCATTAATCAGCCCGAGAACCATGACGGTGGTAGCGGAACTGCTCTGGACGAGACTGGTAACGAGCACACCCGTCATGAACCCCATCAGGGGATTGGCAGTCATGGATTCGAGAATTTTTTTTAGTTTTTGGCCGGCCGCTTCCTTAAGACCTTCCGACATCATCTCCATACCGATGAGAAATAATCCCAATCCGCCCGCGAGGAAAAAAGCCATGTGTTTCCAGGTGAAATCCATCCGATGGAATCCTTATATAGACTTCAATTCCGATTGTGTCCATCCGTTCCCTGCCGGCCGACAGAAGACGACATGAATCCATCACGAAAGACCGACTCGTTACAACCTCTACTCCAATTGAAGGGCCTTAAATTCTCCGCTGAGCGAATTGCTCTTGACGCCGGTCCACTGAACGCCTCCGATTACCGATTCGGCGATGTTGGTCAGGTGGTCGCCGATCTTTTCGACGTTATCCACGATATCGATAAAGATGACACCCGATTCGGCGGTGCAGGCCCCCGTCGTCATCCGCTGGACATGATTGCGACGAAACTTGACCTGCATTTTATTGAGCTGGCTTTCATTGGTCAAGGCGCGATGGGCGGCCTGACGATCGTTCTTTCCGAGGGCTTCCAGAATATGGTCGAACATCGCGAAGGCCTCGGCGAATAATTCCGTAGCCTCGGCCCTAGCCTCGTCGGTGAAACAACATTTGGTATCCACTTTGCGTTCGGTAATTTCCACGATGTTGAGCGCATGGTCGCCGACTCGTTCGAGATCGTTGACCATGTGCAGCAAAATCGGCAATTCGACCGATACCTCCTCGTCCAATTCCCTCCGGGAAAGCGTCACCAGATACGAGGTAATCTGAAACTGATACTCATCCAGCAAATCCTCCAGTTTTCGTGTCAGATCAATCTTCTTGCGATCATCGTTCATAAAGGCCTCGGATGCGCTGACGAGAGCGGCCCTGGCCTCGCGGATCATTCGCAGGATTTCTCTCCGGGCCTGCTGAAGCGCCAGGGCCGGGGTATCCAGGAGGTGTTCTTCCAACACGACGGACCGATCGGCGATTTCTCCTTTTCGCGGGCGCACCAACCGGGTCACGATCAATTCCACGATACCGGCAAAGGGGAGGAACCATAACGAGTTGATCACATTAAACATCGTATGGGATACGGCAATGGTCGCTCCGATTCCCTCCGCGCCGAGTTCAATTCCCACCGCTCCCGAAACGGAGAGAACCAGCCGGGAATACAAACCGGCAATGACCAATGGAAGGAAGATCAACGATCCGACCACGTTGAACAGGGTATGGGCCCAGGCCGTTCGCCGGGATGAGACGTTGGTACGCAGCGTGGCGATCTGGGCGGTAATCGTCGTTCCAATGTTCGCTCCCAGAATAAAAGGAATGGCGGCGTTGAGAACATTCGTCCAATTCGAGCCGAAGGCGCCGCCGATGGCCAGTACC
Organism: uncultured Pirellulales bacterium; assembly: GCA_964386005.1. Taxonomy (GTDB): domain Bacteria; phylum Planctomycetota; class Phycisphaerae; order Sedimentisphaerales; family Anaerohalosphaeraceae; genus FEN-1350. The sequence continues at coordinate 12,598 of CAYLSB010000003.1, forward strand.
TGAACAATGGCGATGGAGGCGGAACTGCTTTGAACGATAAAGGTAAAACCCATCCCGGCCAGAAGAGCCAGAACCGGTCGTGTTCCAAAACCTCCCAGCCAGTTCTGAACCGCCGTATTGTCATTGAGGCCCGAGAAGGCCTCATCCATAAAATTCAGGCCGATGAACAGGACGCCAAAACCGAGAATGAATTGGCCGATACTCTTGGTTTTCTGTGTTTTTCCGATCAACTGCATCAGAAAACCGATCGCAATGATCGGAAGGGCATAGTTGGCGATTTTGATATTCAACCCCGTCAATGAGACAACCCATGCGGTTATTGTCGTGCCGACATTGGTGCCGAAGATCACACAAATCGCCTGGCGGAGAGTCATCAGGCCGGCATTGACCAGACCGATGACCATAACGGTGGTCGCCGAACTGCTCTGGAGAATCGCGGTGACGATCAGACCGACACCGAAACCTTTCAGGGATTTGTTGGTCATGGCCTCCAACAGGGCGCGGAGTTTCTGGCCGCAGCCCTTCTTGAGCCCGTCTGACATCAATTCCATGCCATATAAGAATAAACCAAGACCGCCGACGGTATTACAAATCATGCTCCAAATCATATTGTCTCCCTGCTATTTCGGTTTGTTCAATTCCCCTATCGATTCGTAAGCCCGCAACCGGATTGTCCCGATGCCATTTACGTCCTCGCCAGACGATTCAGGACATCCAGCCCTTTGCGAATCTGGTCATTGGTTGTGGCATAACTGATCCGGAAATGGGTGTCTTTTTCGCTGAAGACATTGCCGGGGATCACTAACACGTTATTTTCGATGGCCTTTTTTACGAATTCCGAGGCGTTCCCGGCCCCGTTGGGAATGGGCACAAAGGCATAGAAGGCCCCACCGGGTTTGACCAGGCCGAATTGTTCTTTCAGGCCTTCATAGATCATATCGCGTTTTTTCCGATAGGCCTCAACATATTGGCTCATATCGCATTCCAGAGCGGTGATCGTCGCTTTCTGGAACGGCGTCGGTGCACAGACAAACGTATATTGCTGAATCTTGGTCATGGCCTCGATCAATTCATGCAGTTTCGGCCCGGCGGCGGCATATCCCATTCGCCAGCCGGTCATTGCGTATGTTTTACTATATCCTTTCAGAACCAAAGTCCGGTCGTACACCTTACCGATGCTCTCACAGGGCTGATCATAACAGAATTCTTCGTAAATTTCGTCACTCAGAATCGGAATCTGCCGACATCCGGCCACTTCTGCAAGGGCCTGGATCTCTTTGGAGGAATATACCGCCCCCGTAGGATTGGCGGGCGAATTCAGGACGATCAGCTTGGTTCGATCGGTGATGGCTTTGGCGATTTTGTCGATCGGCAGGCGAAAATCCGGGTACGTATCGACATAGACGCATGTACCGCCAAACATACGGACGACGTGCTTATAAATGACAAAATACGGATCTGGAATAATGACTTCGTCGCCGGGATTGATCATCGCCATGAATGCCAGCAATAATCCGCCGCTGACACCGCTGGTGATCAGAACCTTCGGATCCCAGGGATAATCTTTTTTGACTTCGGAGGAAATCCTCGCCACGAGTTCTTCGTCGCCGATTGTCTGTGAATATCGGTTGAGTCCCTGCTCGATGGCGCGGATTGCGGCTTGTTTGACTTTGTGGGGCACGTCGAAATCCGGCTGACCGATGGAAAAATTGATCGGATCCTTCAGGGTGGCCGCCAAGGCAAAGACCTTGCGAATACCGCTGGCATCAATCAGATTCACGCGTTCGGCAAGTATGGATTCCATCGTGACTCTCCGCTTGAACTACCTATCCCATGAGTGAACAAAAAAAACCGCTACGGGCATTTCCATTCCCATAGCGGCATCGTTTCATTCGCCGATCTCCCGACTCAGGCCTTGGTTTCGGTCGATTCTTCCGCAACGGCGCCCTCGGCGGTCTTCTTTTCGGCGGCCTTCTTGCCGCTATGGCTCTTGCGATGGGCCACCTTGGGTAATCCGGTGACCTGTTCGCCTTCGCTCCAGCGATCCACCAACTTGAGGGCATCCAGACGTTCGGCTCGCGACAATACGTTGCGATGCCGGCTCAATGCGCCTCGGACTTTCAATGAACGATCAATCGACATATCCATGCTCCTTATGAAATACCCGCTATTCCGGTTTTATCTTCCTGCCATAGGCATCCTGAAAGGGAACGTTACTGAATCGTTCGAAACCTTTCGGTGCCTTATATTTGGCGCCGATCTGTTTGATCCTTTCGATGGCATTCCATCCATCGCTGCCCTGCTTTCGCGGATTGGAATACCGCGAGATTGTCTCCAAATAAAAATAGGTTCCGCGTTTTTCAATCGTTGTCCGAACGCCATTTTGCTCAAAATGGAGCCGGACCGGATCCAAATCTTCGCCGCGGGTGTACGTGGCGATCACAATTACATGATCGCCGACACTCTCGTCCGATCGAGTCGAAACGACCGTTGCCGCGGACTGAGTTCGCCCTTGTTCTGTTTTTGGAACGATGGTTTCGGTTCCTTCGGGTTTCGGACGTTCCATTTTTCCGGCGTCCCCCACCGTTCCCGGAAGATCGGGCTTCGTTCCATCGGCGGAATTGGGAAACAAACCACCGATCAAAAGTCCCACCAAGGCTAGAACAGCAACCCCGACAATCAGCCATCCGATAACCGGCTGGGTCGGTATTGTTTTTGGCCTTTCCATCCTTTTTACCGATACCGTCGGAGGTGGTACCGCCTTCTGAGCGGGGACAGGCGATCCTGTCGGCTGCTGCTGCTTTCGAAGTAAGGACGGATCGGAGACCTTTTTTTTGTCTCCGGAACCGCGATTCCAGATGGATCGAGACGAGGAAGTCGGCGTCGATCCCATCAGCCGCTTGCGGCTCCTTTGAATTGCCTCATACATGGCAATACGCCTGGGATTTCGCATCGTTAACCTCGATACCCGATTCCGGCCGCAACCCGCTCAATCCCTTTTGGAATCGATTGGGGGAATCATCATCCATTGGAAAGCTATTCTTTATAGCGTTCACAAACAAAAAAAGCAATACCTTATTTGGAAAAAACGATAATTTCCGATTTGGGATTCTCCCGTTTCCACAAAAATCCATAATCGCCGGGCAAAATCTCTTGACAAAAATCCCGCGTTCGGCTATTAAAAAATGTTTTATGTCTTTTGGCCCGGACTTGAAGTCTATCAACAGGCTGATATTTTGTTCCTGACGAGCCGAAAGCGGAACGCAAAGACCAGGTCAAGACCATTATTTTCGTCGAATAAGAATAGGAGCCCTAAGAGGTTATGTTACCGGTAAAAAAGAAAAGCAAGTCCCGTACGCGGACCCGCAGAAGTCATCATCGGCTGACCCCGATGAACTATTCCCTGTGCCCCAAGTGCGGCCAGGCCAAAAAACCCCATGCCGCTTGCGGTAATTGCGGTTATCTCAACGAGAAAATCACTCTGAACCTCGGCAAGGAGGCCACCCGTAAATCATGAGGATTGCACTGGATGTCATGGGCGGCGATTATGCGCCCGATGAAATCATCAAGGGAGCGATCGAGGCCAAGCCCCTGTTGGATGCGGAGGATCGGCTGATCCTGCTCGGCAATCGGGAGATGATCGAGTCTTTCTTTAGCCACAACAACGTTTCATTTCAAGACTTTGATATTGTCGATGCGCCGGAAAACATCGGCATGGACGAATCCCCGGTGGATGCCTTGCGGAAAAAACGCAAGAGTTCGATCGCGATCATGTGCAGGATGGCCACTCACGGCGAGGCCGATTCGGTGATATCGGCGGGGAATACCGGCGCCTGCGTGGCCGGATGCCAGATGCGCATGCGGACCTTAGAAGGCGTTCTCCGGCCGGGAATCGCGGTCGTTTTGCCCACGCTGGGCGGACCGGTGACCATGTGCGATGTCGGAGCCAATGTCGCCTGCAAGCCCATCAATCTGTACCAGTATGCCGTCATGGCCAGCGTTTATTCCAACCGGGTGTTGGGAATCAAGAATCCCCGCATTGCCATCATGAGCATCGGCGAAGAAGACGCCAAAGGCAATGAACTGGTCAAAAAGACCCGTCAATTGCTTAAATCGGATCCGAATCTGAACTTCATCGGAAACCTCGAAGGCCGGGATATTTTTGACGGGGTCAGCGATGTGGTGGTCTGCGAAGGATTCGTCGGAAACGTCATTTTGAAGCTTACCGAGGGACTTGTCAACATGATCTTCAAAGCCATCAAGCAGGAATTGCTTGCGGCCAGCATGAAACTGGCTCTTGAATTCAAGCCGGTCATGACGGAGATCTACAAAAAGTACGATTACCACGAATACGGCGGCGCTCCCCTGTTGGGAATTAACGGCAACGCCATTATCTGCCACGGCACCAGCAAAAGCCGAACGATCAAAAATGCCATCATGGCGTCGAAGAAATACTATTCGCTTCGGATCAACGAACAAATCATGGAGTACCTGTCGAACACGACGGTAGTATCCAATGGCGAATCAACCGAAAATCCCCTTTGAGCTCCCCTGCAATGCGGTGATCGTCGGTACGGGATCGGCGGTTCCTCGAAAGGTGCTCACCAATGAGGATTTTACCCGAATCGTCGATACCTCCGATGAATGGATCGTCACGCGGACCGGAATCCGACAGCGTCATATCTGCGAAGCATCTGATACGACCGCGACTCTGTCCGTGGAAGCCGCACAGAAGGCGCTTCAGGATGCCGGTTTGACGGCGGATCAGCTTGATCTGATCATTGTCGCAACCATCACCCCGGAAATGGTTTTCCCCTCCACGGCCTGTTTTGTTCAGGATCGGATTCATGCGGTCAACGCCTGGGCATTTGATCTGGCCGCGGCCTGCAGCGGTTTCGTATATGCTTTGTCGATCGCCCAGCAATTTGCCTGTTCCGGTCGGTATCAAAATATCCTGGTCGTCGGCGCCGAAACCCTTAGCAAGATTACCGATTACACCGATCGCGCCAGTTGCATTTTATTCGGAGATGGAGCCGGAGCCGTAATCATCCAGAGCCGCAAAGGGGATTCGAAGGGGATCTTGTATTCCAATTCTGTTTCCGACGGAAGCGGATGGACCAGTTTGAACTGCGTTGCGTATGGATCGCGTCATCCGGTAACGCAGCCGCTGGCCGATCCCAAAATGACCCTGATGAAGATCAACGGCCGTGAAGTCTATCAGATGGCCGTGCGACGGATCGTGGAGATGGTCGATGATTGTCTGGAAAAATGCCGGATTACCATCGACGATATCAATATGTTTATCCCTCACCAGATGAACGCACGCATTATCGAATCGGTCGGCAAACGAATCGGCCTTCCCGCTGAAAAAATCTTCATTAACATCGACAAATACGGCAACACCTCCGCGGCATCGATTCCCATCGCTCTGGACGACTGTCGCAAGCAAAAACGGATCCAGCCGGGGGATATCGTCCTCCTGGTCGCATTTGGCGGCGGCCTGACGTGGGGCGCCAATGTGATTCAATTTTGAACCATACGGATATTGGAGGTTGTTTTCAGGATGAAAACGGCATTTCTCTTTCCCGGTCAGGGATCGCAGTACGTCGGCATGGGCGCGGATATCGCTGAGGCCTGGCCTGTCGCCAACCAACTATTTGATCGTGTCAATGCGATCGTCGGATACGACCTGAAAAGCATTTGTTTTTCCGGCCCGGAAGACTCGCTGAACTCCACCACGGTATCGCAGCCGGCGATCTTTGTCGTCTCGGCGGCGATTTTGGAAATATTCCGCACGCATGCAAAAACATCGCTTATCCAGCCCGATGTCACCGCCGGTTTGAGCCTTGGCGAATATACCGCCTTATATGCCGCAGGGTTAATCGATTTCGAAAACGCCCTGAAACTTGTTCAACTTCGAGGCAATGCCATGCAAGCCGCCGCGGATGCCTCCGATGGAAGTATGGTCAGCATCCTTGGATTGAATGAATCCCAGGTTCAGCAACTGTGTTCCCAGGCTGCCGAAGGTCAGTTACTGGTCCCGGCCAATTTCAATTGCCCCGGTCAGATTGTCATCAGCGGAGCTTCCGCCGCCTGCAAGCGATCAGTTCCTCTGGCGGAAAAACTCGGCGCCGCCAAAGCGATCGAATTAAAGGTGGCCGGCGCCTTTCACAGCGAAATGATGCGTCCCGCCGCCGATGCTCTTGCCAAGGCCCTGGAAGCTTGTCCCATAGCCCATCCGTCCTCCATTCGTGTTATGGCCAATATTCATGCCGATTATTATTCCACCTCCGAGGGTATCAAACAGGGCTTGATCCGGCAACTTGTCCAACCGATCCTCTGGCAAACATGCATGGAAAAACTGCTGGCCGACGGCGTGGACACTTTTTATGAAATCGGTCCGGGACGCGTTCTGACCGGGCTGATGAAGCGGATCCATCGTCGCGCCACGATCATCAATATCAGTAATCAGGAATCGCTGACGACGGTTCTTGGATAAATCCATTCGTCAAATTTGTTCATCGTAGCCTATGGAGAATAGTATGTCAGACAAGCGTCTTGCCATTGTTACAGGAGCTGCCCGGGGTATCGGACGGGCGATTGTTCTTGCCTTACTCAAACAGGGACGGACGGTCGCCGGTTTGGATCTGAACGCCGAGCAGCTCAAACAACTGGAATCCGTGGCCAAAGAGGCCGGCTATTCCGTGGTTACCCGGTGTCTGGATATTACCAACGACGCCCTGTTAGCACAAACGCTGGAAGGTCTGGCGGAGGAATTCGGCGGAATCGGAATTCTGGTCAACAACGCCGGAATCACCCGCGACAAACTGATGATGCAAATGGATGCCGAGGATTTCGACATACTGATGTCGGTCAACCTTCGCGCGGCGTTTATGGCCACCAAGATCGCCCTGCGATCCATGGTCCGCAACAAATTCGGTCGGATCGTCAGCATCAGCTCCGTCGCCGGCGTCATGGGACAAGCCGGTTCAGCCAACTATGCCGCCAGTAAAGCCGGCCTGATCGGTATGTCCAAATCCATCGCGCGCGAAGTGGGCAAAAAAAACATCACCGCCAATTGCATCGCTCCCGGCTTCATTCAGACGGATATGACCGATATCCTTCCTCAGCCGGTCAAGGATGCCGCCTTGAATGTCATTCCCGTGAAGCGTCTCGGGACAGTCGAAGATGTCGCCCGCGCGGTTGCCTTCCTTGCCGACGAGGAATCGGGGTATATTACCGGCCAGGTTCTCTGTGTTGACGGGGGCATGGCGATGTAACGATCCTGAGACGGAAAAGAAAATTGAAAAAATTGATTGAAAAACCCGTTTTGCATGGGTATAGTACCGCCGAACGTTTTGCCGTCCTCGTTGAGTCCAGCGGGGAATGGCTGTCGAAATGGATTGAAAACAAGCAATGTCAATAAGGATTTGAATTGGAGGTTTCCAACGTGAGTGATATTGATGTCGGTGTCATTGAAGCCAAGGTGATCGAAATTGTCAGCGAACAAATGGGCGTTGATAAGTCGGAAATCACCCGGGATACCTCGTTTATTAACGACCTGAATGCCGATTCTCTCGATACCGTCGAACTGGTTATGGAATTCGAGGATGAGTTCGATATGAGCATTCCCGACGAAGAAGCGGAAAAGATCCAGACAGTCGGCGCCGCGATCGACTACATCGTCAATATGCTCAAGAATAAAAAAGACAAGGAATCCTGACCTCGGGGACCCTATGAGCAAACGTCGGGTTGTCATTACGGGGATGGGATGTATTACATCATTGGGAGATTCCGCCGAGACCCTTTTCCGGTCACTCTGTGCCGGCCAAAGCGGAATCTCCACGATCGAGTCATTTGACACATCGGAGTATCCGGTCACGTTTGGGGGGGAAGTCCGGAATTTCGTGGCGGATCAAGTGATCCCCTCGCGGGAAGCCAAACGAATGGACCGTTTTACCCAGATGGCTCTGGCTTCCTCGATCGAGGCGGTCCGGGATAGCGGTCTGGATTTTGAAAAAGAAGACAAAGGCCGTGTTAGCGTCATCTTTGGTACGGGCATCGGGGGAATTCAGGAAATTGAAGAGCAACATATCCGATTGCTCAACAAGGGCCCGCGAAAGGTATCTCCCTTTTGCGTTCCCAAACTGATGGGCAACGCCGCCTGCGGGACGATCTCGATTTTCTGGGGCTTGACCGGTCCCAATATGTGCGTCGTCACCGCTTGTGCTTCGGCCAGCAATGCCATCGGGGAGGCCTATTACAACATCCTGGACGGCCGCAGCGACATTTCGATTACCGGGGGATCGGAAGCGGCGCTGTCGCCAATCGGCCTGGCTTCCTTCTGCGCGCTCAAGTCGCTCAGTACCCGCAATGACAGTCCGCAAACGGCTTCGCGCCCCTTTGATATGGACCGGGACGGATTTGTTCTCTCCGAGGGGGCCGGCGCGGTGATCCTCGAAGAATACGAACACGCCAAAAAACGCGGCGCGAAAATCTATTGCGAATTTCTCGGTTACGCTGCCACCGGAGACGGTCACCATATTACCGCCCCGATACCGGACGGACATGGTGCGGCCGAAGCCATGCGGCTGGCACTGAGAGAGTCCGGCGTTTCTCCCGAACAAGTGGATTACATCAACGCTCACGGTACCAGCACCGAATTGAACGACATAGCCGAAAGCATAGCGATTCGGACCGTCTTCGGCGATCACGCTTATCAACTGGCTGTCAGTTCCACCAAGAGCTGCCTCGGTCATTTGCTGGGAGCCAGCGGCGCCGTCGAGTTGATTGCCACCGCCAAGACTCTTTCCGAAGGGATAATCCCTCCCACCATCAATCTGGACAACATCGATCCGCAGTGCGATCCTCAAATGGATTATGTTCCCAAAACCGCCCGGCAGGCGGCGGTTCGTGTTGCCATCAGCAACTCACTGGGTTTTGGGGGACACAATTCCTGTCTGGTGTGCGGGGCCATCTAACGGTTCGACGGCTCACCAGGGGCTTGTGACACCTCGTGGATCCTCGGCCGTCTTCATGGAAAAAGCAACGCGTCGGCAAAGAGGGTCTGAAACAAGGGCTGGTTGGCCATTTCAACGTATTCAATTTGTCGGGCCAACTTCGATGCGACATCTTGTTGACGCATATTGATCAGAGCCATGTGAGCTCCTGCGGACGCCGCATTTCCGACAAAATGAATCTTCTCCGGTCGAACGTTCGGCAATAATCCAATCCGTAACGCGCTCTCCCGACGGATATAGTTTCCAAAGGCGCCGGCCAGAAGGACCTGATCGATTTGATCATCCTCCATTCCCGCTTGAATCTGCAACAAACGGATTCCCGCCCGGATGGCGGCTTTGGCCAGTTGCATTTCCCGAACATCTTTTTGAGTAAGAACCACGGCGGGCGTGGTCCCATCGCCTTGCCAGGCAAGAACAAATCCCGTCTGTCCGTTCCGATGAATCCATCGTCGGGCAATCGGTTCGGGAAGAGCGTTCAGTCCATCAGTTTTATCAACAAAACGGCCTGTGATATCCAGAAACCGCCGATCCAACAAAACGGCAACGGCATCGATCAAGCCGCTGCCGCAAATACTGCGGGCCGCTCCTCCGCCGATCACATCGATATCGATATCGCCCTCGCCGATGAAGACCGCTTCGATGGCGCCGTCCATCGCGCGACTCCCCTGGGAAATGCGCGCCCCCTCGAGCGCAGGTCCCGCGGCACAACTGCAGGCGAACAATTTTTCGCGGGTACCGATCAAGACCTCACCATTGGTTCCTATATCCACCGCCAATGTCTTTTTTAGTTGCTGATCCATTCCGACCGCCAAGGCAACCGCCAGGGTATCCGATCCGACAAATCCGGCCAGATTCTCCAGCGTATGGATCCGTCCGGTCCGATGAATCGTGATTCCGAGTTCGTCGGCGGGTCGTTCCTGAGCCGCGCAGGAATAGGCCCGATACGGCGCCTGCCCCAATTGATGAACCGGAAGCCCCATCAGGAGATGGGACATGGTAGTATTGCCGACCGCGAGGATTTCAACAAGGTCGGTCCGCTGAATTCCCGCGGAGTCGCATACCTGCCCGCACAGATCGTCGATGCAATTCGCGATGGACTTCTGTAGCTGAATGTTTCCATCGGGACGGTCCGCATAGTGGATACGACTGATGACATCATCACCAAACCGGATTTGCGGATTGGTTGACGCGGCCGTGGCTTCCACATGACCGGTCCATAAATTCACCAGCTTGGCCACCACCGTGGTTGTTCCCACATCCACAGCCATCCCATATAACCGTTCGCTGGTGTCTCCGGATTCCAAATCGATCACCTCCCATCGATTCGGTTCGTCATCGACTCCGCATGAGATACGCCGGCAAAGTGCCGTTATTCCGGATTCTTTTTCAACTCCATGAAACAGGGCCCATGTGCTTTCGGCCATATCCGCCCTGCCGGAGAACGCGTCGATAACGTCGGCGGAAGAAGTCACCGGAGGGTGTATGAATCGTTTGGATATCCTTGGAATCGCTTCCACATCCCGGCCGGATCCTTCCGAGACAATCCGCTGCCGGGAAAACCGGCTCGGATCGGGCACATACACCCGCAGGTCGCGAAACACAGGATATTGACACGCTAAAACCTTTTCCTCGTCCTCATCAAGGTGAACCATGCATTTTTCGCATGTCCCCTGTCCGCCACATACCGTGTTCAGAATAATTCCCGCCTGTTGGGCGGCTTCAAGAATCATCGCCCCGGAACGAACGCGAACCGTTTTACCCTCCGGTTGAAATAGAACCGTAAAGTGTTTCATAGCCCTTCCCGGCTTCCCCGCCGCTCAAGAAAAATGCAGACAAAATACACCCCCCGAAGCGATCTCGGAGGATCGTCTATTCTGTCTGCACTATCAATCCGTCAACGTCAGAAGATCAGCCGTTTATCCGCTGATCTTATGGCGGATTTTCCATTTTCTCCTGCGTTTCTTGCTACCAATCTTGCGTCTTCGTCTCGGTTTGGCCATTCAGACCTCCACATGCACATTGAACAATTCACTTTGCTAATCCATTCTATATGGTATTATATTGGTTTTACTTACAATTGCAAGAAAGATACGGAATTTTATCTCTAATCGGAGCAGGAACATGATCCAATGTAAAGATTGTGAAATGTTCGAGGCCAATCCGGACGGACGAAGGTCTTTCCGATGCGATCCCTTTTCATCCATCAAAGAACCGGAATGCCTGATCAAATGGCAATTGCTTCGAATCGAAACTCTCATTGCCACATTCCGATCCATGTCGGCCTGGCAAGAGAAACTTGCCCCGGTCCAGGACAAGATACTCAAATATGTCAAACGCGAACTTCAGGATCTGGATGAGACGGAACGGTGGAAAGTGGATGAAGAGGACGACACGGATGATCCTGATCGCCTGACCTGATTCGGGTCCGATATTCCCATGGAATATTCCATACGGATCAGGATCCACATCGAACGCAAAAAGAAATTTCGATTTCAATTTTTTTCACGGATGCAATATTTACCTATTCCAAACCCGTTTAAGTTGTTGGAAGGCCGCCGGTTATGGATGCTGACATAACGGACCGGCTGGTAGCCATTGTGATACGGTGTCAAAATGGCGAGCCCGAGGCCTTTCACGAGCTTGTGGATTTGTTCGCAAGTCGTTGTTATGGCTATTTTTATAGACTTACGGGAAATCGGGAAATCAGCAATGATTTATTGAGTGAACTGTATATCCGGCTTGTGGAAAAAATCGAATTATTCAAGGGCGGATCATTTGAAAAATGGCTCTTTACCATCGCATCCAATATCTTCCATGACTACCTAAGGACTCAATACCGCCAAAAAAAAATGCTGGAGACCAAGGCCAAAGAAGTGCCGGAAGAAGACGTTTTGAAAAAAAGCGATCCCGAAATATTCGATAAACTTCAGATATATTTAGGAAAACTTGACGATGATACCTTGGAGGTAATTCTCCAAAGGTTTTATGGAGATTTGAGTTTCAAGGAATTAGCGGAAATGCGAAAGGAACCCATCGGGACTACGTTATCCAAAGTACATCGAGGCCTGAAAAAGCTTCGTGAACTGATGGGAGGCGACCGTGGTTGAAAAGAACGAACAAGTTCAATATCTGGTTGATATCTACCTTGATTCAGAATCTTCTTCGGACGTGCTTCATGATATGGAACAAGGCATGTCTTGCCTTCAAGATCACCCCGTCCTTCCTCCGAGTCCGGAGACCATTCAAGCGATCAAGCATCAGATTTGTATCCGACTCAAGAGGAAAACGAGAGCGATTCCCTCACGGCTTGCCTGGATCCCCGCCATCGCGGCGGTCTTCCTTGTCGGCACTCTGTTATTTCTTTCCTATTGGCCGAAAGAATCCATCGAGTTCGCGGGGGGAACCATCGAGAATCCCCCCGTATGGACAATCGATTCTGATCCCTTTCTGTCCGACTTGAAAAACGATCTCGAAGAGGTTCTGGATGAAACGCTCCGCGTGAGTCCCGATCGATATTATTTGGACTCTCCCGGCCCCATCGAGCAAATCGAAAAAGAACTTCAAATGATGGCTTCTACGGAAGACTTCTGGAAAGGATGATCTTGTGAACCTCTTTGCCGCCGCATTTCGTTTTTTTTTACCGCTCGCCGTTATCCTTGCCGGAACGGTTACCCTTCCCGTCTTTGCCGCGGAAACCGTTGATCTCTGGTCGGACGATTCGGAGGAACGTATCGACACCCTTGAACTGACAAAGGAGAAAATCGACCTGATCCTTGAAGCCATCGAAAAACAGACTCCCGATCAGGCACGACAACTCCACCAGTGGAGAAAAGAAGATCCATTCCGGTTCGTCGTTGAAATCCGTCGTATCGCATGGGCCCAACGTCAACTGCCGCAAAACCGGACGGCGACCCGCACACCCAAAATCCCGGCGACGGAATCTCCAGCCGCTCCCACCGAGTCGGACAATCCCGTTCGTTGGCGTGAAACGCTCGAACAGCGCATGGAGGAATTTCTTGTTTGGTTTAAAATCCACAATCCGGTGCAGGAAAAGGCCCTCCAAGAGTTGCGAAAAGACGATTATGAGGAATTCCTCAATCGGGTGTCTTCCTATCGACGACGGTATGAGCCGATTATGCGAGCGGAGAAGCGCAATCCGGATTTGGCGGATGCCTTACAAAAAGACATCGAATTGCAGGATATGTGTTCCGACCTTTTGGGGAAAATCGCGGTCGCCAAGGACAAGGATCGAAATGGATTGATCGAACAGCTTCAGAAAACGGTTGCCGATCAATTTGACGTGATTGTTCGGAAACGCGCGCTGAAATACGATGAGATTGAATCGAAAATAAATCAGATGCAGCAGGAAGTCCGTCAGCAAAAACGACAATTGGAGCAACTGGTCGAGAAAAAAGACGCGACCACAAAGGAACGGGTACAGGAACTGTTATCCTCCATCGAGCGGACGAAAAAACCCTAACGGATTGATTGCTGATTTCATGAAACCCTATGCCATCCAATTTGAACCCATCTTCAAGGAACGGATATGGGGTGGCCAACGACTCCGAACATATTTTGGAAAAGCCGTTCCAGCCGGAGTTCTCGTCGGCGAAAGCTGGGAGTTGGCCGATCTTCCGAATGACAAGAGCCGAATCCGAAACGGTCCCTTGTCCGGGCTGACGCTGCATGAAGCGATCCGTATTTATGGCCACCTGTTTGTTCCTACGGAATCTTCCTGGGATCTTTTTCCCTTGTTAGTCAAATTTCTCGATGCGCAGAATATTCTGAGCGTTCAGGTTCATCCTGACAAAGCCGCTTGTCTTCGGAGTGGAAAAGGGGACATGAAATCGGAGTGCTGGTATGTCCTGGATGCCCAGCCCGATGCTGTAATCTATAAGGGATTGAAATCCGGCGTTACCCGATCCCAATTCGAACAGGCAGTCCGGAACGAAACGGTAACCGAGGTTCTTCAACGATTCGTTGTTCATCCAGGAGAATGTCATTACATCCCCGCCGGGACCTGTCATGCCATTGGCGCGGGGCTCTTCCTCGCCGAGATCCAAACACCATCTGATACAACATATCGCGTTTTTGATTGGAATCGTCGGGACGAACAGGGCAAGTGTCGCCCTGTCCATATCGAGGATGCATTGAATAGCATCCGCTTTGACCAGCTTCCCGACGAGCTGACGGTTCGGTCTGAGGGGGTTCTTGTTGACTGCGACCACTTTCGTGTCGAAAAACAGATTGGTCGTCAATCCGACTCGACTCCTATTCAATCCGGCCGGCTTGAGGTGTTGATTATTGTATCCGGAACAGGTTTAATCGACAGCACCCATCATTTCACGACACCTTTCCATCCCGGCGATACAATCCTTATTCCTTTAACCTTTATCGGATCGATTCATTTCGAAAGCGATTGCGTCTATCTTTCTGTCTCTCTTTAGAAACGATCTTATCCGATTGGGTTTCTAACCCAGGATCGGTGAATTCTCATCAAAATGCCATCTCCGATTCTTGCTCAACGATCTATCAAGCCGATATAGGTAAATGTCTTGTTTGTCATATTTTCATAACTCTTTTTAAAATAATTATTTATGTTTCAGACTCCTTGGACAACCTGATTCGATGAAACAATACGGCATATCCCGTTTCAAACGAATTCAAAGCCCTCCTCGATTCATGGGACGCATACGCTATAACTACAGCATTTCCAACGACTTGCTTCGATTCTGTGCTTCAGATACCCATAGGCCTCATTTCCGCCTGGCCGTAGCCGTGAGTAAATCCTGCGGAAACGCCGTCGTTCGCAATCGACTTAAACGATTTGCCAGAGAGACTTTACGACAAATCCAACATAATCTTCAATCCCATCTTGACTATTTGTTAATCTTCACGCCTTCCAGGTCGAAATCACAATGTAAATCAATGCTCTATAAAAACTTACGTAGTAAAGATATCCAAGAAATGATTCTCGGTTTGTTGCCTCATCTGCATAGGAAAGTATCGAGGTCAAATCCCTGAATCTTAGATTTCAATTGTATGAAACGAATCCATCGACAATTTTTATCGACGGGTAAACACGTGTCACCAGAACAAGACATGATGACCATAGGTTCAGCCGCAAAACTTGCCGGCGTCAGCCGTCAGACCGTGCAATATTACATCATGCTCGGCCTTATTGATGCATCGAAAATAACCCCGACCGGCCGACGCCTTTTCGACCTTAAGACCGTTGATAAAGTCCGACTCATTAAGAAGTTAAACGATTCGGGTTACACCCTCCGCGGTATCAGGGAATTATTCATTTCGGGACACTCTCCCAAAGGTGCAAACAGCCATGAGTGATTACAATTCCTCGCAAAAACGCATAAACATGATCGTCGGCTCTTTTGTGATCGTCGGTTTTGCCGCATTCTTATGGCTTATTTTTATTTTCGGCGAACTTCCGATCGCCGTGACCGAGCTTCGCTCTTTCCGGGTTGTTGTTCGTTTCCCTTCCGCTCCCGGAATTCAGCAAAATACGCCCGTATATTATTGCGGATACCAGGTCGGCCGCGTTGTGAATGTT
Organism: uncultured Pirellulales bacterium; assembly: GCA_964386005.1. Classification (GTDB taxonomy): domain Bacteria; phylum Planctomycetota; class Phycisphaerae; order Sedimentisphaerales; family Anaerohalosphaeraceae; genus FEN-1350. The sequence goes on from CAYLSB010000003.1 coordinate 28,189, forward strand.
ATGGCTCCAGAACCCGTAATAAATAGAATTCCCGGCGGGCCGCACCATGAAGTGAAAGTAACTCTCGCGATACAAAGCCGATACAAGACGATTCCTTCCAATGTCGAGTTTGTGGTGATGAAACGGAGCATGGGGAGCAGCTTTGTCGATCTCCAGGTGGATCCCGATCTGCCGCTTGTTCCGCTGGATTCCGCCAACGCGGCAACGGCTTATCTTTATGACGAAATGCCGATTCGGACGGGAACGACTTCGATGAGCAGCGAGTTTTTCCCCAAAGAAACTCAAAAAAAGCTGGAAAACCTTATGGATTCCATCACGCAATTGGCGCAGAATGCCAATGATGTTGTGGGGGATCAGGAAAACCAAATCAGCATTAAAACCGCGCTGGCCAACGTGAAAGACGCGACCCTGCAAGCCAAAGAAACCCTGGCATCGATTCGAAAATTCTCGGATACGGGAACGGTAGCGATTGAAGATACATCGAAGAATGTCGGCTCCACCCTGGCATCGATCCGGAATCTTTCGGATAAGGGGACGGTTGCTGTGGAAGAAATCGCCATGGATATCGCCAACTCTCTTAAAGAACTCCAACTTGTCCTGCAGCGCGCCAAAGCGGGCAATGGAACGGCCGCTCGGCTGCTGAATGACGGACGTCTGTATGAGAATCTTCTCGACAGCAGTCAGGAACTTCAGCTTGCCTTGGAGCAATTGAAATTTCTTGCCGCCGATGCGCGGGAGAAAGGCATCAAACTGAAGTGGTAATCGGAAATGCTCCATGGATTGATCCGCCGATATATAATTCCATGGAGCGATACAATTCGATATAATTACAGTAAGAGGAGAATGGACATGGGGTCTCATTCTTCCCAGGGTTTGTCCGCTGAACCCCTTATGGCAAACGATTTTGAAATGATGGCGAAGATCGGGCTGTGGAACTCGACGGATCGTGCGTATCCGCGGGAACGGTGTATTCACCAGTTGTTTGAGGAACAGTCCACCCAAACGCCGGATGCCGCGGCCGTTCAATTCCAAAATCACACATTGACCTATTCGCAATTAAACCTGAAATCCAATCAACTGGCTCATTGGCTGCGAGACCATCGGGTCGGGCCGGATGTTCCCGTCGGTCTCTGTATGGACCGCAGTCTGGAGATGATGGTCGCGATATTGGGCATTCTCAAGGCCGGCGGGGCGTATGTGCCGCTGGATCCTTTGTATCCGGCCGAACGACTCCGGTTTATGGCCCAAGATGCCGAAGTCCAACTGATTGTAGCCGATGCGGATTTTCAGCATCTTTTCCCTGCCGTTGCGAGACGAATCGATCCGGCCGACCGGGCGATTCTTGACACCTACCCGACCGACAATCCTGTGAGCATAAATTCTCCGGACAATCTGGCTTATATCGTATTTACATCCGGATCAACCGGAACTCCGAAGGGTGTGGCGGTGCCGCATCGGGGCGTGGTGCGGCTGGTGTTCGGGCAGGAGTACATGGAATTCGGGCCGGAACTGACGATGTTGCAGTTGGCGCCCGTGAGTTTCGACGCCTCGACGCTGGAGCTCTGGGGGCCGCTGCTTCACGGCGGAAAGTGTATCCTGTATCCGGGACGGGTGCCGGAACTGGATCGACTGGAACAACTGCTGCACTCCCGACACATTTCCGCGATCTTTCTGACAACCTCGTTGTTCAATCTGGTGATTGACACGCGGCCGCAAATGCTCGGCGGCGTCCGGACGATCATGACCGGCGGCGAAGTCATGTCGATTTTTCACATGCGTAAGGCACTGGACTTGTTACCGAATGTCTCACTGGTCAATGTCTATGGGCCGACGGAAAGCACGACCTTCACCACTTTTTATCCGATTCCCCGGCCCCTGCCGGAACGGCTGACTTCGGTTCCGATCGGTCGGCCGATCGCCAACACGCAGGTCTATGTGCTGGATTCGTACCGGCAGGCGGTCCCCATCGGCGTACCGGGAGAACTGTATATCGGCGGAGACGGATTGGCACGCGAATATGTGAACCGGCCGGAACTGACGGCGGAACGATTTATCCGGAATCCCTTTAGCGATGATCCTTCGAGTCGGCTGTACAAGACGGGCGATATCTGTCGATGGTTGGAGGATGGGACCATCGAGTATATCGGCCGTGCCGATGATCAGGTGAAGATTCGTGGTTTTCGGATCGAATTAGGAGAAATAGAAAACGTATTGCGAAATCACCCCCAGGTAGGTCAGGCGGTGGTCATGGCGCGGGAAGATGTACCCGGTCAGAAATATCTGGCGGCGTATGTAACACCGAAGAGGAAAGAGGCAATCGACACGGAAGACCTGCGGAATTATCTGAGCGAGAAACTTCCGGAATACATGGTGCCCCATGCGATCATGGAACTGGAACAGATCCCGCTGACCGCCAGCGGAAAGGCGGATCGCAGGAGTCTGCCGAGACCCACACCGGGATTCCGGAGGCATCCTCAAGGGACCGAACCACGGACACCGACCGAAAAAGAGGCGGCCGAGGACTGGAAAGAGTTACTGGGCATAGAGGGATTGAACCGCGAAGATCATTTCTTCCGGCTGGGAGGGCATTCCCTGAAAGCGGTTCAGGCGATCTACCGATTTCAGGATAAATATCATATTCAAATGCCGGTATCGACGTTGTTTGAAAACCCGACACTGGAGGGATTTTCAGCGGCGATCGACGCCCTTCGTTCGGATGAACAAAACAGGACGATTTCGATTCCGAGGGTATCGCGAGAGGGGCCGATCCCCCAATCCTTTGCACAGCAGCGGTTGTGGATCATCGAGAGGATGTTCCAGGGAGGGCCGGTTTATCATATTTCCTTTTTGATCGATCTGGAGGGATATCTTAACATTGACGCTCTTGAAAAGTCATTAAATGTGATTCTGAACCGGCACGAGGCGTTTCGAACCACCTTTGGATTTTCAGGGAACCAGGCGGTTCAGCGGATCGGACCGATCCCGATCTGGAGCTTGCCGATAACGGACATTTCGATTCCCGCCGGTGGGACCGCCGAAGAGGAATTTCATCGTCTTGCCGCCGAGAAAGCCCGTCGAAGATTTCATCTTGAAACGGGGCCGCTCTATACTTTTGAGTTACTGAAGGCCGATTCCCATCGTTTTGCTTTGTTGCTGAACATGCATCATCTGATCACGGATGGATGGTCGATGGGCGTATTGACCGAGGAATTGACGGAGCTATATCGGGGATTTTCCGAGGGGAAAGAGATAATCCTTGCCCCCCTGCCGATTCACGCGGCGGATTATGGAAGCTGGCAAAGGGAGCAAATTGACACTCTGGCATCGCGGAGCATGGCGTATTGGAAAGAGAAACTGGCGGGAATACGAACGCTGACCCTGCCGGAAGATCACCCGCGGCCGCCGATGCAGACCTTCGCCGGACGATGGGAAATCCACCGGATTGAACCCGCACTCTATCGACGATTGACCGAGATCAGCCGGCAGCGAAATGCGACACTGAATATGACGATGATGGCCGTATTCAAGATACTGCTTTATCGATATACAGGGGCCGAAGATATCGTCATCGGCAGCCCGATTTCCGGAAGAACGCACAGGGACATCGAACGATCAGTCGGTTTCTACGTTAATACGGTCGTATTGCGAACTTTGATCGAGGGCGACGCGAGTTTTTTGGAGGTCCTTGATCGGGTCAAACTGACCTGTATCGAGGCGCAATCTCATCAGGATATGCCTTTTGATGTTGTCGTGGAACGGCTGAATCCTCCTCGCGATCCACGATACAGCGTTTTCTTTCAGATCCTGTTTGCCTATCAGGATGCGCGGTACTGGACGACGGCATTTCCCGGCATGAAGACACGAACCACGGAGATCGGGACAGGGACATCCAAATTCGACCTGACCCTGTTCGTCGAAGAGAGCTCCGACGGGCTATCTCTGCGAGCGGAGTACAATACGGACTTATATGAATCCTCTTCCATACAACGATTCCTGAAGGCATACGAGCACCTGATGGTCTCTGTAACGGACAATCCCCGACAGAAAATATCCGACCTGCCGGCAACCTCGGAATCCCGGGATGCCATCGAGACAACAAATCCTGAAGCGGCTCGAACGGATTGGATAACTCCGCAAGATCGTCCAAGGCCACCGAAACCGGAGAGGGACGTTCTCGCGCGGATCGGTGAGAATTCCTGGGTTCACGAGAAACCCCTCACGGAAACCGAAAAGCAATTAAGCGAAATCTGGATCCAGCTTTTCGGACTGGAGCGGGTTTCGCGAGAGGATCATTTCTTCCGGATGGGGGGGCACTCACTGCTTGCCGCACGCATGTTCTACGAGTATCAGGAGGCGACGGGAATTCATCTGCCGCTGGGATTGATTTTTCAGGCACCCACTCTGGGACAACTGGCGGAAGCCATCGATACAACCACACGGGATCGGATGACGAAAGACCTTGTCCTGATCAAGGAAGGGGATAGAAACCGCCCGATTTTCTATTTGCCGGGAATCGGAGGACATACGTTGTCATTCTATCACCTGGCTGAGGCGATGCGAATCGAGTATCCGCAATATGGTCTGAACCTCCCGGGTCTGGACGCCCGTACGGAACCCCTGGAGAGTATTGAGGAGATAGCGAAGCATTTCATCGATCTGATCCAAACGGTTCAGCCGCACGGGCCCTACAATCTGTGCGGGTATTCCTTCGGCGGACGAGTGGCATTCGAGATGGCCCTTCAACTTCAGGGACGCGGGGAGAAGATCGGTTTTCTGGGATTGCTTGGCGCCACGGCCCCGGGGTATCCACCGACATCCGAAAATCGACGGAAACGGATCGCCTATCGTACCCGCGATTTCTGGATGATCGGCCCGAAACGACAATGGCGTTATCTTCGATTCAAAATGGCGCGAGGAATCTCGCGGATTCAGAGCGGGCTTTGGAACCGACTTACGGGACGCAAAAAACGGATGCAGGGTTATCTATCGTATCAAGAGCGAGTGGTCGAAGCGGCAATGAAGGCCTGGTATCGATATGTTCCGGCCGGGCGGTTTCAGGGAAATGTAACCGTCTTTCGAGAAGGAATGACGTTCAGCGATCTTTATGCCCGCTACAACGACCCTCAATATGGCTGGGCTACGTATGTCGATGGGACCATTGACTGCATTCCGATGGATTGTTCTCATCTGGACTTGTTCAAGAAACCGAATGTTACGATTCTTGGCGAAAAGGTGGAGCAATGTCTTCGCGACTCGCTGGAGACATGACGGTGTGTGATCTCGAGACGGCCGATGCAGCGGAGTGTGGAGGAATTCAGCACGGCCGTGACGATCTTCAAGCAACAGTGCTACAAGGGGATATCGCGGTCCTCTGTATCGATTTGAACGATGCGATCGAAGACGTCGGAGGAAATTCCGATTTCCTCTCTATAGAGGAACACCGCCGGGCAAGAGAATATACGCAAGACCATGACCGGATTCGATTCATACGGAGAAGGGTAATCCTTCGACGATTGCTGGGGGAGATCCTGAATCGCCATCCGAAAGACATCGCGATCCATACGACGGCATCCGGCAAACCGTTCCTGGATCATGATGCCTTGATCGGCTCTCTAACCTTCAGTCTATCCTGTTCACAGAACCGGGCGATTTATGCTATCACACGGGGACGCGCGGTGGGAATTGATCTCGAATGGATGGATCCAACGGTGGATTGTGCGGGGATGGCGGGCGTTTTTTGCCGGCCGGGGGAAATTGAACAGCTCGGTAAAATTACGGACGAACAGCGCCTTCGGGCATTTTACGATTGCTGGTGTTCGAAGGAGGCCTTCATCAAGGCGGCGGGAATCCGCGATCCGCGAAGTTTTTCGGTTTCGTTTTGGCCGGAACACCCGGGATTGTGCAAAAAAGGCGTCAGAACCTCAACCGATTTAACGGGTCAGACCCCTTTTATTGGGCCGGAACGGCCGGATTTGAAGGAAGAGGACAAAACGACGGATCAATGGTCATTCTGTCGATTGGATATCGGAAATGACTGGTCGGCCATGCTGGTTGCGGAGAGGACGGGGCAAAAGTATGGGGGATTGAATTGCCGGCTTTCCACGCCGTCGCGATCCAATGGCCGGAATGAATGAATCTCTATTCCGATCCGCCGTTCAGGTCCTATTCGTGGATTTCACGCGAGGATTCGGAGAGCCAGTTTGCCACGATATCGACAAGTTTTCGGCCGAGGGGATCAAGATCATATTGGAAAACATAACTGCGTCCTTCCTTGCCCATGATTCGACGAAGATCGACGTTGTCGATGAGTTGGGAAAGCCGAGCCAGCCATTGGTCGGGATTGTCGGCCAGGAATCCACACTTACCCTCTTCGATCAATTGCGTGTTCATTCCTACCGGCGAACCCACAACGGGTAAACCGCACGCAAAATATTGCAATATTTTATATCCGCATTTACCCTTAGTAAACGGATCGTTCGGAAGTGGAGCAAGCCCAATATCGCATGAGGCCAAATCGATCGCCTCGTTGGCCGCCGTCCAAACGCATTTTTCCACAGGCAGAGAGGAAAGATCAAAAAATGAATCGCAAATCACTTTCAATATCACATGGGGAAACCGCCGGCCGATCTGTTCAAGAGTGGGAATGATGTCTCGAAGATATTTCAGCGTCGATGTACTGCCAATCCAGACAAGTCGGATTTTACCATCGGATATCGGCGGGGGTACGGATGCATATTTGGAAACGTCTAAACCCGTGGGCAAAACTAAGATGCGACTGCGATACATTGTAGCTCTATCGGCCAAATAGGGATTGCCCGCAATGACGATATCCGCCAATTTGATCGTTCGCCGAAACTGGCGAGGATGGCTTGAGTGCGAACCAAACGGATTATTCGGGTCATACATGATGGCATCATCAAAATCGTATATCAGTTTTTTCGAATAGGATCGGACAAGGAAAGCGTCAAAGAAGTTCAGAGTCGATTTCTGAAGAAAGACTCCATCATAATCTCCAACCCGCTTTAACAATCTCCAACGGGGGATATACTTCGAGGGAATCCGGATTACCGTACAATCGATCCCCTCCGCCTGAAGTCGAGGCAAATACACTCCGATTCGCTGGCGGAAACTGGCTCGATTCGGATTATGTGACAGGATCAATAATTTCTTCATAGGGGTTTTTGTGCCGAGACCAATAAGATATCCGTCCGACCAAACCATTTCTCGATTCGGGGGATCGGAGAGACAATGGCTTTGATGATTTTCGAATGACGGATCCGATTCCTGTTCTGCGGCCTCCAATTATCGCCATATGCGACGTATTGAAGAGAACTCATCCATCCTTTCGATGACGCCTCGAAATCCACCTGAATGGATACGAAACCGCATCGTTCCAGGAGCATGGAAATGGTCTTCGGATTGAAGAGAAACAGGTGCCGGGGACAATCCAGATGGTACCACTTATCCTTAAACAGGATGGCGGCAAGACCGGCAGAGTTCGGGGTCTTCAAGATAAACCAGCCCCCGGGCTTGCATAATGACCATGCCTTTCGGGCAACCTCCATGGGATCGGGCACATGTTCGATACAGGACCAGGCCGTTATCATATCAAAGGTGTCGGACGAATACGGAGAATCAGTAATCTGCCCGCAAAATATATCCAATCCAAACTGTTTTTTAGCGACCTCAACCGCCGCCGTCGATATATCCACACCATGAATCGCACATCCGAATTCCCGACGAATCTGTGCAAGAAAGGAACCGTTTCCACAACCGATATCCAATATAACCGAATGCGCGGTCAGGATGTTTCGAACCGACCCGGGTAATATCCTTTTCACGGAATCCTTCAAAGGCTCCAAATTACCCTGATGGGGTGAATAATCCGAAGGATATACCCGCCCGATTTGATCCGGGGATATCTGAGGATTCATAAACATTAAACCGCACCGTTCACAAGTCACATAACGGTATTGACCCTCAAAACCATGCAGCCGATCAACTGCGGTACACCGAAATCGATGGGGGGTATTTCCGCAAAGATTGCAGCAAATCTCCCGAAAGGAGGTTGGAGCTTTTCGAATATCCAATTCCGCCATACCCTATTAGAAAAAAATATAACTTCCCTATAAAAGAGCCATCGCCATCGCGTCCATGCCGTACCCTGTACACATTCTGGTTTGGGTACAGTTATAGTGGGTTCTTTCGAACACGGATATCCTGTCGGATCGCGATGAAATGATTATCTATGACGCTCAAGCCCCGGTAAAGAACTTTTTCCACAAACCATTCCGCCCGGATCCTATTCTCTATCGTACCGTAAACAACGCCTTCGCCGATATTCCTTCCCTCCCGACGCAGACCAGGCGATAGGTTCCGCGCGACAGTTCGACCGATTCGGTTCCCGCTTCCATGAGCCGATCATTCATAAACCAATTGAGGGGTTCCGGACCACTGGCTTTAAGCGACAACCGCACTGTACCTTCGAGCGCAAGATAGGTTCGGCCATTTTCAGGCGATACGATCACGAATCGTTCGGCGAGGTTCGCCGGTTTCGGCAACGGTCGCGTCACGGTAATCGGTTGAGGCGGGGCGGGTTCCGACTCGTTCTTGATCGCCGGCAGACAAAACATTCTCGCCAGCAGCGGCTCGGCCGCTTCCGCCCCGACATAGTCCAGCCGCCCCGTCCCGCGAAATCGACCCACCCAGACACCCGCCGCATATCGCAGGTTGTGCCCCACCGCCCACGCATCGCGCCTTCCTGAGCTGGTCCCCGTTTTCCACATGAACCACGCCAGCCGCTCGGTGTCGCCGCCTTCCATTCCATGCACCGTCCGTTTCCGGCAGGACAGAATCTCGTTGATCGTTGCGCATACATTCGTATCCAACACCGTTCTTCCCTCATCACACAATTCATCCACGAACAAGCGGTTTTTCCGGTATCGACCCTCTCTTCCAAACATCGCATAGGCATTCGTCAGATCGACAAGCGTTGTCTCGATCCCCCCGACCACCAGCGACAATCCCGCTCGCCGATTGACGTCCACCGGTAAACGAATCCCCGCCGATTCAACAATCCCGAAACATCGGCCCAGCCCCGTCTCGCGTGCGATATACAGCGCCGGGATATTCAGCGATTGCCGTAATGCCGTTGCCGCGGTCATTGAACCCGAATAGGTCCGGTCGAAATTCGACGGCTCCCAGCCGTCCAGATCGATGGGTATATCATAGACGATCGAATCCATCGCCAACCGTCTATCCTGAAATGCCGCCGCGTACACGAAAGGTTTCAGCGCCGATCCCGGACTTCGGAGGGCCAGCGCAGCATTGACCTGCCCATCCCGCGGATCCGAATAATCCGCCGATCCGACCATCGCCACAATGGAACCCGTCCCGATCTCGATCACAACCGCCGCCAGTTCGCTCTCATCCGGCAACGTAGCCCGTTGATCCATCGCCAGCGTCTCCACCTGCGTCTGGATTCCCGGATCGATCGTCGTTCGCCCTCCCGCCGGACGTCGTCCGAGTGCCATTACCGCCGCATGTGCAGCGCGGGCCGATGCTCGCATCGGATTCAGAATCGCCGGATGAGCGACCGCTTCCCGCAATTCGTCTTCGTCGATACGTCCGCATTCGACCATACGTTCCAGCACATGATGGGATCGCTCCATCGCGGCCGTAAAATGCCGTCGCGGATCGTATCGCGTCGGCGACTTCGGCAATCCCGCCAACAACGCCGACTCGGCCAACGTTAAATCTCGCGGGTGTTTTGAAAAATAAAATTGGCTCGCCGCACCGACCCCACGGATATTCCCGCCATACGGCGCCATATTCAGGTACAACTCAAGAATCTGATCCTTGTCGCGAATCCGACTCAGTTGAACCGCACGGAACATCTCCACGAGTTTGGACTTCACCGTTCGGGGACGATTGTCCATCATCCGGCAAACCTGCATGGGGATCGTACTGGCCCCGGATACAATCCGACGACGGGCCAGATTCTTCGCCATGGCCCGTGATAGCGCCAGGATATCCACTCCGGGATGCGAATCATAACGCTGGTCCTCCACGACGATCGTCGCTTCCATCACGCGAGGATGAATATCCGACAATCGCACCGGAAGACACCACTGTTCCTGCGGCGATACCGACCTCCACAGAATCCCACCTTCGCGATCCAACACCAGCGGGCTGGCCGCAAATCGAGAAAGTCTTTCTTCCGGAAATGGATAGATATTCCACAATAGTATCAGAAGGATTGTCGAGATCGCCGCCAGGCATCCCATCGTCGCGGCGATCCGTCGAACCATTCGAATCCGATAAAGCCATCGGGGTTTCATGGTTTGACCGTCACCTTTCCAATCGGTCCCATCGCGGCAATTGCGGGATCATACATGCTCGATGCCTGGATCGGCGGCTTGTCAAATTGCCCCGCTGTAACCACGCGGAGGGAATACCGATGAATCTGCGATTCTCGATTGACGCCACAGAAGATCACCACCCGATCATCGAGGAATTCGACGTGATCCGCGCGGACGACATACCCCTCGCCCTGCTGTGAAGAAGCCAATCTCGGGTTTTCAACCTCCATTCCGCCGGGCAGGGCATCGACAATGACAATATGATCGACCGGTTGCGGCAGCATCGTCCGGATGGACACTTCGACCTGGACCAGATCGCCGACCTTCAAATCATTTGCATCAATCACCTTTCCCGTCCGGTCCAGCCATCGTCGTGTAACCTCCAGATTCTTCGCATACGGCACAAGCTGTTCGGAAGTCGCCAGGCCTTCACTGATCGAACTGATATACATCGTCCCGCGACCGCTGGAGGCGATTTTCATGGGACCGGCTACGTTTTCAAATTTTTGTGTCAATGGTTTTTCATGGGTAAACGAAAATTCGGCTCCATCCGCCAGGCGAAGAGCTCCCGCAAAATCGGACGGATCCCGCCGGTTCATTGATTGATACCGTGTCAGGGCCATCAGTGCCGCCGAATTCTCTAACGTGCTCCCCCAGCAGCCATTGAACCGGGCATCCATCATCTGTTTGACCATCGGCACAATTCGTGAATCCTGCGGATCGATATCCAGCAGGACCGAAAGCCATGTCGCGGTCTGTTGCAGGTGTGAGGTCAAATGGCCGCGCATCGTCGAACCCGCCGCCGAATTGATCGGTTCTCCCGCAAGAAATGACTTCGCTTTGCCGGTCGATCCTTGCGTATGAAACGCCGCCGCCAGGTGCGCAAGGCCGGCGGGATCGAGTTTGTCGCGCCGCTCCGCCAGTCCATTCATCCATCCGAGCTTCGGTTGATCAAATCCGCTTAACACATGACAAATCAGAGCGCGAGTCGCCGCCGGACTCTCCGTATCCGGCTGATTTAACTGGCTGTCCAGATACTTTAATAGTGCCTCCAGAAATGCTTTCTCTATTTCGTATCCGGCCTTTCGCGCTTCCAGCAGGCACCATCCGGCATACGCGGATCCCCACAGGGATGGCTGTGTTCCGCCCGGCCAGAAACTCAGACCGCCCGAAACCGTCTGCATCGACCACAATCGCACAATCCCCGCTGTAACCATATCGCCGATCCTGTCGGCTCGGGATGAATCCAAAATCTTCGACGCATATATCAAAGCGAATAACCGGCTGGTCGTTTGTTCCAGACATCCATAAGGATAATCGATCAACCGCTCCAGAACCGGTTCCAGTTCGACGATCGGCATGGCGCTGATGGACAGCTTCCGCTGTTCGGTTCCCGGGATGAATGCCCTGGACGGCTCCAGAGTCAATTCCGTACCCGCCGCCATGGACCATGTGTGGACCTCCGAATGCAGCGCCGTCGCGGGACGAACCGGCAGGGATATCGATGCCTCTGCCGCAAGCGGTTGCGATGTCGATTCAATCGCTGTGGCCTTGATCTCGATCTTCGCGGCGCCGATTTCCCGCGCTTGCACATTCAGGAGATACGAATGGGGCTTGCCGGAAAGAACCGTAAGTTGAGCGGAAGGATTTTCAATCTTGATTTGCTTTGTGTGAGCTATATCGAGTCGTACCTTGATCTCGTTTCCCGTCGAATTGAATAACTTGACAGGGACTTCAAATCGATCTCCGGGGGCTGCAAATCTCGGCCAGCCGGTCTCGATAAACAATGGCGATGTCATGACAACCGGCTTATCCGCCTTGCCGTATCGATCCTGATCGGCCGCCACGGCCATCACGCGGATTTGACCGATCAGATTCGGCGTCTTCATCGTCACTTTCCCTCGACCGTCACGGTCCAGAGAAATTACCTCACGCCATACCACATCCGGCTCTTTTCGTTCCGTACGAACAGGGCTTCGTCGGAGCCCCCCTACCGTACGACGCGGTCCATCGGCTCCAATGCGAGCGAAACAGGCCGGCCGTTCATAATCCGGCAACAAATCGAGGAACACATCGGATGTTCCCACTCCCGGTTGACGCGGAGACAGGAAGAATCCGAAGGGATCCGGAGTCAGATAATCTGTCGGTAATAGAATTCCTTCATCGACCGCCCACACATGGACCATTCCCGGATGGTTCGGATCGATCGCCGCATCCGTGACCACATCCACGACAATCTCCTCCCGCGGCCGTATCGAATCCGGCGCGAGGATTCGAATCGGCATTTTCTCTTTTTCGTGATCCAATCGGATACGCTGCATTCCCATCGCGCGATGCGGAAGCCACTTGGGTTGTTTCGGGTCGACCGATCGGACCACCGCCGCCGTCAGATACGCCCCGCCTCGCAATTCTTTCGGCAAGGGAATCGAAATCTCCGCCGAATTATTCTTCATCTCGACAATCTGATACGAGACGACGCGATCCGTCTCCAACGCGGCAAACAACGTACCCGACAACGGACTTCGAACCAGCGCTTTGACCGTCGAACCCGGCAGGTACTTCGGCTGATCAATCACAATCTCGAGCTTCTCGGGTTGATTCATCGCCAGACTCTGCTCGGCGCCGTTTTCAGACGAATATACCTCCAGCCATGTTTCGCTCTTACTGACCGTATCGATTACGACCAGCCGATACCGCCCGGCATCGGCGCATGTAAAACTAATCGAACCGCGCGATGCGCCAGTGGATTCGATGGTTTCCGTTTTGATCGTCTGTAATTTTTCCTCTGATTTCCATATATTCCGACGGTTGACTTGTGTGAGAAAGGAGTCGTATTTCACCGCCATCAACTGCACCTGCAAGGGACCGGGCGCAATCTCGGTTTCATTCGTCTGCAGGCACACCCAATCGGCCCTGCAGGCGACACCCGGAGAAACCAAAGTGCCTTCCCGGGTCTTCAGGCCGATGTGTTTTCCGAGACGATCCACGATCGCCGACCCATTGTCCGAGACGGATCGCGAACCCGGTTCGGTTACCGTCGCTCCAAAAAACATGCGGTAGAATCCCGCAGGGACATCCTTGGGAATTTCGATGTTGACCTCGGCATTTCCCGACGTATCCAGTATCTGTTTGACCGTTGGAATTTGAACGGGGCCCGTAGTGATGGATTTGCCAAATTGATACCCCTTAAACGCTTCCGGCTGAGGGCGAATCGGGACCAGTCGTGGTTCGATGCGCAATGGCAACTCGGCGGCGGGCGCATCCCACAGATAGGTTCCCACAACCTTCACCATCGGTGTCTCGGTCGGCGAATAACGTTCGGCGGTTGTCTTGGCCTCGACCTTGATCCGTTGGGGAAGGAACGTCTCTATAAATGCGGTGGTACTCCCGATAATCGTATGGGATCCAGGCAGGGTGATATCGAATGAATACATTCCGGTTTGCATATCATCCCGGGTTGGAAAATCGGCATGGAAGAATCCCTGCCGATCTTCCTTCCGCTCGATCATACGATCCTCAACCCGGCGGCCGTCCGGACGGGTCACAAGAAGACGAACGGGAAATACCGGCGGAATCGTTCCATTGCTCCGCCGCAGTATTCCCGTCAGATGAACCGAATCTCCCGGCCGATAGACGCCCCGTTCCGAATATACCATGGCCTCGATATCTTCCGGATAGGGATGTCCATCCGTATCGATATCGTCGATCACCCACCGATTGTCTTCCGGCAAAAGGTAGGCAAGGTCATCCTCCTTCTGGGCTGTAATCACCCACATCCTGCCATCTTTGCCCTGAGCGGAATATTCCAGCCGGATGATTCCGTTAGGATCGGTCACTCCGGTCGCCAGTGTTTGATTGTTGAAGGTAATCGCCTTAACCGTAACCCCATCCATGGGTTTTCCATGCCGAAGCGACGTTATCCACACAAGACATCCATCCTTATCGGACTTGGAGGTTATGCCGATATCAGTCAGCGACACCAGAATATGATCCTGTGCCCAATAGTTGTTCGAAGAATGGGCGCGAATCGAATACATACCCGGTCCGGGTTGGACGAGATCCTTCAGTTCAATCGCAAAATTCTGGATCGTATTCCTGACGAGATCACACGGAATGGTTTTTTGAGGAAGTTCTCGTGAAGTTTCATATTGACCATGACCATGAAGGAACGCCGCCAGATTGTTTTCATAAACCCGCCACGCCGACAGTTTTATATCTGAAATATTGACCGCCTTCAATTCAATCTGGCGATTCCCATAAGGGGATAGAATTCCCTGCCGATGCTGAATCGAGATCGCCGGATCGCGCTTGGGAATTTCTGCGACCACGGAGACCTCTTTGCCAAGGGTCTTGTCCTGCTCCGAACAAAGAATCGACGGCAGTCGAAGAGTGTACCGCTTCTCCGGCAAAAATTTCCCGGTTACCACCAGAACATTATTACTGCGGTAGGTCTTTATCTCTTCGACCGAAGGAGTTATCCCTATTTCCGGTAAATCCTGTTTCCGATTCAGCGGCTGAGAGAAATGAAGATGTAATGAAGCTGTTTCGCTCAAATAGGGCAGATCGACTTCAGCATGCAAAAAGGCAAAACCAGGATCGATGGACAAAACCCTCGAAACTGTATCGGACAAGGTTATATCTGCTTCGGGGCTTTTCAGCCGGCCGGATATTGTTAGTTTGAGATTGTTCGTGGACGGCCGTGGTACCTGTAAGGTGATCTTATCAGACGGTGCTTTCGTCAGGCACTGAATTTCGCTGATCCGTGGGGTTTTGACAGAAGCTCCATCCTGAAAAATCACGTTCCGCATCAGATCGGAAGGATCAACCGGCAAATTGAACACTAACTCAACGGTTATATGGACCGCATCGGCGGCAATGGCATGAAAGGACCGCAATTCAAAGGGAGAGGTTCGCACTTCGAAAGATCTGCCATTGGTTATCTTCATCCCGGTTCGATGATCAAACTGGTCGGTCAAAGAAACCGTAAAAACCCGACCCAACGGAATGGGCTTGTCAAAGATGTATTCCAGCATATCGGGTTCCGCCCAGACAAGTTTTCCGGGACATGCCGGTTGGAAATTCAACAACGCCCTTTTTTCGACTCGTCCTAAATCCTTTTCCAAAATGATATTACGATCAAATATCATTCGCAAACGATCCGGTTTATCCCTATCGGGAAACAGATAGGACTGTCGAAGGGATACCTCACCATACGTCCGAGCATTCGCCTTGAAATAGATATATCCAACGCCAAGCACGTTGAGAGTAATCAGGACCAGATTGATCGTAAGTAACTGGCGGGCGGTAATCTTCATGGAACGCTCCTTACCTGGTTATTCAACCATGTCAATGTATGAACGAATACATCCATAATCGTAATTACAAAATGACAGACAGATCGACTTTGAAGAAATCTTCGGCGGGAACAAACTACAAACCCCAATCGCAACATAGCTCACCATCTGGCCGTACTATTTTTGTCTCTCTTTTTGCTATCGGAATGTTTGATGAAGTTTCATCAATTGAATTCCACAAAAAATGATCGAATTCGAACGGATGATTCCACCTGGATTTCCACCGGCAATTCTCTCCGTATTGTATGTGTGTAACGCATGAATGGACATCGACGACACTCATGTTTGTCCATAACGGAGAAGGACGACCCGATCGAGATATCGATCGATAAACGATGAAGGATGATGCAACGAAGTACCTTCGACTGGATTATCCCCTTTTTGGCCCCCCTATCCCTTTGAAGAAAAGGAATAGGCGGATCCGGGGGATAACCGGGTCCGCCTTCAGGGAAGCATCCATGGAGATTGCCTCTCCACGGCAGCCGTTAGGCAAATCCAAAACCGATATGTATGCCGTTGCGTTAAAATGAGGTCGATAGATTTACGCCGGCAAAGAAATAATCGCTTTCAGGACGGTAGGCGTCTGACTTACGAATATCATTATCCAATAACGTTACATAGTTGATGTTGGGAGTAAGAGTCCAGCTCCCAATCGGAATGGGAAATCCAAGTTTCAAATACAGGTCGGTACACGTGGCGTCATCCACTCCCCAGTAGAATTTGTTATGAGCGGAACTACCCCACCCCAATGAAGCCGACATCGATAATCCGATCGGCATATCGGAAGCCAATTCGGCGATTTTCTCGATATCATGACTGACTCCGAAGGCGATATAGGTTCCATCCACATCATCCACATCCCGATACAACTTAATGGATGGGCTAAAAGGCATGTCCAGGGTCAACCCACCATAGATTTCTGTTGTATCATCGGCTTGCGTATTTGGAAATGTGTAATTGATCACGCCAAGAGAAACCGAAAGAATGTCGAATCCGGGAACAGGACAGGAATACTCCAGCGAATAATCGACTTCGGTAATTTCGCCGTCGTTGTCATTGTAATTGGACATTTCCAGGTTGCCCCAGACCGCGGCCGTCAATCCGCCGTAGGTCAGAGAAACAGAGGGTTGGAATACACTATCATCCTGAAGATTCATCCCTCTCCAGATATACTTTCCGAAATAATCCATGGACACCTCTATTTCGGGTGAAGTCGCTTTATCCTCCGCGAGCGCCAAAGAGGAAACCAGAATCGTTGCCATGATAACAAAATACCTAACCCAAGTCGGAGCCGTAATCCTACCCATTTTCCATTCCCTTTCGATATGTCAGTATCGTATTCATTTTTTGCCGCCAAACACAATCGATCCCGATGCAAGCGGCGTGCCGAACACAAAAATGATGGAAAAATCGAATTATGTTGTTTGATCATAATCACTTACACCACTTTATCCACGCATAAATCCCTGAAACGGGAATACCATCACGTAGAACAGGACGAAATATTCTACGATATTGTCCATGGGCCATCATCCAAAGGATAGCTGTTTCGGAGAAATCTGGTATTTTTTCAATTTATAACCCATCATTCGTTCGGTCAATCCCAGTTCCCTTGCGGCCGCTCGCTGCTGACCGCCGGTCTTTTTCAGCGCGTCGATGATACGTTCCATCTCGAGATTAGCCACTTCTTTGGGCAACGTCAGGTTCGCCGGCGCCGGCTCGTTATCTTTGATCATCTGCAAAGAAGGAGGAAGATGTTCGGATCGGATCACATCAGCGTCGCAGACCAGAACCGCTCTTTCGATACAGTTTTCCACCTCGCGAATATTGCCGGGCCAGTGATAACTGGTCAACATCCGGATCGCGGGGGTGGATATCCGCGTAATCATCTTGCCGTTTTCCCTCGCGTATTTTTCGAGGAAGAAATCGGCCAGGAGCATCACGTCATCCTTTCGTTCCCGCAACGGCGGCAGAAAGATGGGGAACACGTTGATCCGATAGTACAAGTCTTCCCTGAATAGACCGTTTTTGATTTCCTGTTCCAGATTTTTATGCGTGGCGACGATGATCCGAACATTGGATTTGATCGTCTGGCTTCCGCCGACCCGTTCAAACTCGCGAAATTGGATGACACGGAGGAGCTTGACCTGCAAATTCAAAGAAAAATCACCTATTTCATCAAGAAACAGGGTTCCTCCGTTGGCTAGTTCAAAACGGCCGAGTTTGCGATCGGTCGCACCGGTGAAGGCCCCTTTTTCATGGCCGAACAATTCGCTCTCAAGAAGAGTCTCCGGCAGCGCCGTGCAGTTGATCTTAACGAACGGTTTATCCGAGCGGAGACTATTGTAATGAATCGCGTGGGCGACGAGATCTTTGCCGGTTCCGCTTTCGCCGCGGACCAGCACGGTGGCATTGCTATTGGCCACCTGCTCGATGAGACGATAGACCTCCTGCATGGCATTGCTGGTCCCGACCATATTGTGTATGTTAAATCTCGTCTTTAGCTCGCGGCGCAGGCGGGCATTCTCGTCCTGGAGCTGGCGGCGGCTGGATTCGACGAGCTTGTTGAGTTTGACCGCCTGGGCGATCATCGTGGCGATAATGTTCAGCAGGCGGACATGATCCTCAAACTCGTCGAGGCGCGGCGTTTTACGATCCACGCTGAGAGCACCAATCGTTTGTCCCTCCAGGGTAATCGGAACACAAAAGAAAGCGACATGTTGTCCGGGGGACACTTCACGGGGACCGGTCTTGGCAAGGAAGCGAGGATCTTTTTTGATATCCGGAACGACCACTTCTTTTCCGGTCTGAACGACTTTGCCGGTAATCCCTTCGCCGAGTCGATAACTTACGGAACGTGCCTCGGCGTTCAGGCCGTAGGCCGCTTTGATCTGAATCATTTCGGATTCCGGATCAAGCAGGGTAATTACGCCCCTCTTGAATCGAAGATGCGTATCCAGAAGCTTCATAATCGATTCCAGCGTCGCTTCCAGATCCAGCGAACTGGCGAAGGCATTGGCAATATCGGCCAATAAGACGACTTCGCGTTCCAGCGTCTTTCCTGACATTTTGACTCCACGTAAAAAGGTAACGATAAAGTAATATTCAGCGGAGGATCTTAACATTTTTGTAGAATGGCGTCAATATACTACAAAAATGTTTTTTGCGTACTCAGCCCGCTTGTCGTCTGATTCCCGGCAGATAGGAATTCAGGAAGGTTTCGTGAGCATTGCCCTGGTTGCGCCGGTTGAAATGCCGCCATCGATTAGCAGAGTTTGGCCGGTAATGTATTCGCAAGCATCGGAGGCAAGAAAGACAACAGCACCGTCAAGATCATGGGGCTGGCCGGGACGTTTAAGGGGGATTCGGTCGCACAGATAGTCAACCCATGGCTTGTTCTCATACAGCACGGCGTTCTGGGCTGTTTTGAACCAACCGGGCGCCAGGCAATTGACGGTGATGCCAAAAGGTCCCCAATCGTCGGCCAGACTCATGGTAAGCTGTTTGACCCCGCCGCGACTGGCACAATAGGGTCCAAGACCGGCATACCCCGCCACGCAGGTAACCGAACCGATATTGATGATCCGGCCGTATCGACGTGGAATCATCTTTTTGGCAATCGCCTGGGCGACAAAAAACGTTCCGCGCAGGTTGGTATCCAGAACCAGATTCCAGTCATCCCAGGTGATATCCACGGCCGGCTTGCGAACATTGCATCCGGCATTGTTGACAAGGATATCGATCTTACCAAAGGAGGCCAACGCCTGATCGGCCATTTGTTGAATACTGTCATAGTCGCAAACATCCAGCTCCACGGGGACGGCTTTACGGCCGAGAGACTCGATTTCTTTCCGGAAATCGGAAAGCGTATCCAGCCGTCGAGAGGTAATGATAAGATCGGCGCCCGCCTTCGCCAGGGCGCGGCCCATATACTGGCCGAGTCCGCGACTGGTTCCGGTAACGATGGCCACCTTGCCGGTCAAATCAAACAGATTGGTCGTCATGGATGTATTCCTTTCTTTGTTTGTGCAGCATTCATGGCTTCAGGATTACCTTCATCAGTCCTTTTTCACGGCGATACAGTCGTTCAAACCATTGCGGACCTTCGTGAAGCGGGGCAACCGCTGAAAGCAGCGGATCCACGCGAATGATTCCTTGGGCAAGCCAATCAAGACAAAGCGGATATTCTCCGCTGGAAGCACATGAACCCAGCAAGGTCACCTCCCGCGTAACGGCCGCTTGCAGAGGCAGAGGAACCTGTGGCGTCAGATTACCGACAAGCACAACGGATCCCCCTTTCGCGACAGACTGAATCGCCGTGCAAAGGGTATCTTTGGCCCCGACAACTTCAAATGCAATGTCAGCTCCTTTTCCATCGGTAAGATCGCGGATCATGGCGAATGGATCCGCAACCGATGCGGAAACCGTAGTCGTTGCACCAAGTGACTGAGCTATGTTCAGACGATTCGCGTCGATATCCATCGCGATGATCCGTGCACAACCCGCCGCCCTTGCGGCTTGAATGACAAGCAGTCCGATCATGCCGGCGCCGACAACCACCGCCGTGCGACCAATCGGCTGAGGCGATCGGGAAACGGCATGGACAGCGATGGAGATGGCTTCGATCATCGCGGCATGTTCAAACGAAACTGAATCCGGCAAACGATAGAGAATATGAAGCGGGACTGCGACGTATTCGGCAAAAGCGCCATCCTGGCGGTATTCGTCACAGGATACGCCCAGCACCCTTCGATTGTCACAGAGATTGATCCGGCCAATCCGGCAATATTCGCATCGGCCGCAGGATATCGTCGAATCGAAGGTTACGCGGTCGCCGGGTTTAAAATCCGATCCCTTGGCTTTGACTTCGACGATCTCGCCGGCGGCCTCATGGCCCATGATGATCGGCGGCCTGCGACGACCGGTACTGCCGTCAAAACCGTGGACATCGCTTCCACAAATTCCACAGGCGCGGACTCGAATCAACGCATGTTCCGGATACAACACCGGATCCGGAACGTTTTCATATACAAGATGTTTGTATTCCCTGAGCACAAGAGCTTTCATAATCGACCCTTTCTTTGCGAACGGATATTGTCGCGGGAAGGATCAATTCCTTCAAGCGAAAACCTTTTTCGAAAGATACTCCGAATAGAATGCAATTGCATGCCGGTCAGGCATCGCATACATTAATTCATTCAATCCGAAAAGAGATTATGAAAGGAAATGTATGCTTGAATTATTACGGAAACGCCGAAGCGTTCGCCGGTATGAGGATCGACCCATTGAATCTGAAAAGATCGAGCAACTCAAAGAAGCTGTATTGCGATCTCCTTCGAGTCGAAGTTTGAATCCGTGGGAATTCATATTCGTAGAGGATCCGGCCGTTCTCACGGCGCTTGCCAAAGCCAAACCGCATGGTAGTTCGTTCTTAAAGGGGGCCAAACTGGGCGTCGTTATCTGCGCCGATCCTTCCAGGTGTGATGTGTGGATTGAAGATTGTTCCATCGCCACGATTCTCCTTCAGCTTACAGCCCAGTCGCTCGGATTGGGTAGTTGTTGGATTCAGATACGACTCAGACAGGCGGACCCGGACACAACCAGCGAACAATATATCCGCCATGTTCTCGGCATTCCGGATACGTTTTCGGTTTTGTCAATGGTCGCCATCGGATACCCGGCCGAACATCCGGAACCGATTGCAGCCGAAAAACTGGAACAGAGCAAAATCCATGCCAATCGATGGTGAAGGCTGCGGCAATTGCATAACCAGGAAGGCAATAAGGATTACCAGTTTTGTGCGAACTCGGCGAGGTCTCGGAGGTCAATCCAATCATCTTTATAGAGATCGCATTGCGGGTTCCAGAGGTCCTGTCCGGGACGGCTCAACCATGCGGCAGCCAAAGTCGCCAGGTCGGCCGCGTCGGCTTTTCCGTTATTGTCGAAATCCCCGACCACATAGTCATCGACGGCCAGGGCCTTGATGCAGAAATTGGCCGAATCGTCAACCTCATGCAGATCAGACCAAACCATCCCGTCCAGGTAAAAACTCTGCCCGGGATCCGAGGAAGATACCACAATGGTTTCGCCGCCGGACGAAGCACCTTTCAAGGAAGTCCAGAACTCGGCCGCGGATTCGGCGTAAAATTCGGGCCCGGCCGGATCGCCCAGAAGAACGGGGATTTCTGATGTCCGGTCAATTGCCTGGCCGCCATCGGATAACTTCAGATACACATAAAAATCGTCGCCGGCGGTGATTTTCGTAGGAGCAGGGAGATCGACGGTATGAAAACCGGTTCGTCGGATATGACCTGTTACGCAGTTGAGTTCACCCAAAAGCCGGCCTTCTTCAAATCGGTCAAACAGCTTTGCCGTATAGGTTACGTCATCCGCGGCGGTAATAAAACTTACCGCAATGATCATCCTGTTTGCATCCGCGATAAACGCGTTCATGGCCTCGCTGCAATCGGTTTTTGTGTCTCGCCAGCCGTGGTAGTCATGATAATAAATTTTATCGTAGATCAATGGCTGGACATTTTGAAATGACACAGCGCCCATTTCGGCGTCTCTGCAGCAATGTTTGTCATAGTAAGAAATCCAGAAATATCCTGCCTCTGCGAAACCGCTTCCCCAACTGTTTTTACAAAGCCACGCGCCGGGCAAAGGGGCTTGAGTCCTCTTTTGGTCATCCCAGCCAATGATCGCGATAGAATGATTGGGAGGGTTGGAATCGTTCGGAGGCTGATAATGGGTACGGGTGGTGTTACTATAAAAACCGCCGTCCCAGCACATACAGGTTGCCAGAACTCCCTGAGTTCGTATGACTTCTTTTATGACTTCGATGCCCGTCAGATCAGGGGCAATTGTAAACCATTCGATATCGCGAACATAAAAAACATCGTATTCGAAGTGGGACCGGGATGGCGGATTGGAAAACCAAGGCGTGTCATATTCGGTAGGATCATTGGCTTGCGAAGAATAGACCACGCCTTCCCCCCGTGATACATAAGCCTGCACGACGCGATAATCTCCGCCAAGGTGTACTATCAGGCCGCCCCCTGTCGGAGGATTCGTATCGTCGTTATTGTGTTCGTTAAATCCGTTCCACCAGTCTAAATGGTACTCGGCCATATTGGGTTGAACCGTGTAACCGAGGGAATCCCATCTCCCTGTCATAAGCAGGTTTCCTTCGATGGCGGCCATTGTCCCGTGGGCCCAACATGTTCCGTCGGTCTGGTTCTTGACCGAACTTACATAGTTTTTGCCCTCGACACTCCGAAGGTCAAAAGAATCCGCGCGGCAGATACCGGGGAATGATACAACCATAACTTGAATGACCCAAATGGAGATCGAAATTGTTTTCATTCAACACCCGTAGCTGTTTGACAAGAGCACCGCATGTTTTCTATGTGTTGCGCCGATCATTTCCGTGGAACGAGAATAAAAAGAGACCTCATCTCTTCGATGGGGTCTCCTCGAAAATACATCTACGGTACGAATTCATCGCCCTAACACCACAGTGTTTTGCAGGCCGACGATAAACCGATTCCACACATAATTTGATGCGAAACTTGGCAGCGATCTATTGCCGTTTGCGAAGAAGCGCTAATCCGCCGAGACCGAGAAGGGATAGGGTCATAGGTTCAGGGACGATGTTGATGTTGTCGTAATAGACCGACGACGCGCCGTTACCGTACAGGTCGATGGCCTGCAGATTCGCACCGGCATTGACATCGCCAGGATCATACCACCCATGGGTGGACAACAGAGACCCATTGTAGTACTCGGAGACGCTGTTGTTGTCCAGATCGATGACGAACTTCAACTGAACCCACTGATCCCGCACGATCGGCAGTGAGGCGCCGCCGCCGTTGTCCGAAATGATCTGTCCGGCATTCATGTCGCAATTCAACTGTGCGGACCACGCATAAGGCCCCCCGTCATTGTACCGGTTCATCAGGATGAAATAGGAGCTCCCGGTGGCGTTGCCGGTAATGTACTGCATGGCCGACAGTTCCAAAATCCCTCCCGTGAAAGCAAACTCATGCACGAGGTCGGAACTACCGATGATCTCGACGGAATTGGATCCACTGAAGGCGATAGCATTGGAAACCGGAGCGCCGGCGCCCGGCACGTTATCCCAGCCCTTCCAGCCATTCTGGCCATGCAGATCGCTACCCGCTGCGTAGGATTCGAAATCCTCCGCAAACATGGAAGCTGAAACAAACGAGGACATCCCCACGACCGCAAGGATCACAACATAGTTCATTCTCTTCATCACATACCCTCCGAAAAAAGGAAACTACATGTACATACTGAGGAGGGCAAGAAGGAATAATCCAATATTTCTTCAATCACCATCCTCACCATTATCCTCGAACACGCAATACCGGCTGCAATCAAGATTGATCGATCCGTATTATGTTGTTCCTGTTTATTATACGATAAACGATATGATATACAATAAAAAAAGAAACCCATGGCCTGTTTTTTGAAAGATTTTGACTTCGCTAACTGTATGGCTCCGAAATGAACAAAGCGGGGAACACAACATTGTTTCGCCACAACTCTTTGCATTACAATTGTTTATGGAATTTCCCTACGAAAACCCATGAAGAGAACCTGCGGATCATACTATCGGCGAATCAGCGAGAATTACCGGAATATCCTTTGGTTGCACTGACAATCCCCCTTGGAAACGATGGTCGTGTCCGGAGCGGGTTTGAAATGATTTGACTTTAGCCGGACTGTCTCATAAGATGGCCGGACTTTGAAGTGTCGATAATCCAATTACGATTACCAAGAGTAACAGGAAGATTCATGGCACAGAAAACACAATTGCGACAACGTCCCAACGTGATGATTATCCGGGATGGGTGGGGTTATAATCCCAACCCGGCGGAAGATAAATTCAACGCGATCAAACAGGCAAAGGTCCCCACGGACACGATGCTGATGTCCGAGTATCCCCATACCCTTCTCCGGACATACGGTGAAGATGTGGGTCTGCCCGAAGGAACCATGGGTAACAGCGAAGTCGGCCATCAGAACATCGGTGCTGGACGGGTGGTATATCAGGATTCGGTACGGATCACTGTTTCGATCCGCGAAGGGGATTTCTTTCAGAATGAACAACTTCTCAAGGCCATCCAGAATGCCAAGACCAACAAAAGCAAACTTCACCTGATGGGCCTTTGCAGCGATATTGGGGTTCATTCGCTCTTGGGGCATCTCTATGCCGTTCTTGAAATGGCTAAAAGGAACGGCCTTGAGAAAGTGTATCTCCATGCATTCATGGATGGCCGTGATTCGCCCCCGACCAGCGGAGCGGGATATCTTTCGGATATCGAAAAGAAGATGGCCGAAATAGGCATCGGCAATATCGCCTCCGTCATGGGCCGATTCTATGCGATGGATCGGGACAACCGCTGGGAACGGGTTCAGCAGGCCTTCGAGTGCATGACGCAGGGCAAAGGCGCTCGCGCTTCCAGCGCTGCCGAGGCAATCCAGGCCAGTTATGCCAAAGAAGAAACCGATGAGTTCGTTAAACCGGTAAATATTGTCGGAAACGACGGAAATCCGATCGCGCTGGTTCAAGATGGCGATAGCGTAATCTTCTTCAATTTCCGCGGCGACCGGCCGCGGGAGATCACGAGGGCGTTTGTCGAAGCCGCCACATTCAAGGGATTTACGCGAGCGGTCCAGCCGAAGTTGTATTACGTTTGCATGACCGAATACGATGCGACGATCCCGGCTCCCGCGGCGTTTGAGAAACAGACCGCACAGAAAAACATCGCCGGCGAGTATTTCAGCAAGTTGGGTCTGCGGCAGTTCCGCTGCGCCGAAACCGAAAAATATGCCCACGTAACCTTCTTCTACAATGGCGGGCGCGAGGCGCCGTTTGAAGGCGAAGACCGGCAGATCATTCCGTCGCCGAAGGTGCAGACGTATGATCTACAGCCGGAAATGAGCGCCGTTGGGGTATGTGAGGAGGTCTTGAAACGTCTGGATTCTCAGCAATATGATGTCGTGATCGTCAATTTCGCCAATCCCGATATGGTCGGTCATACCGGCGTTCTGGAAGCCGCGATCATCGCCGCTCAGACCGTCGATACCTGTGTCGGACGGATCCTCGAAAAAGTCAAACAGATTGGCGGCTCGGCGGTGATTCTTGCGGACCACGGCAACTTTGAAAAAATGTGGGATTTCGAACATAACATGCCGCACACCGCTCACACCGTCGGCGATGTGCCGTTCATCGTTTTTGACGAACGGTTCAAGGGGCACAAGATGGCCCCGCTGGGTCGTCTGGCCGATGCGGTACCGACATTCCTGGAGGTGATGGGCGTCCCCAAACCGGCGGAGATGACAGGCAAGAGTCTGCTTCTGTAATGATCGAGACAACCTCCCTCGTGAGGAGGTCAAACAATGGGTAAGATCGTCATCCTTGACGATACGATGGTGAACATGATCGCCGCCGGCGAGGTAATCGAACGGCCCGGTAGCGTCGTGAAGGAATTGATGGAAAACAGCATCGACTCCGGCGCCGACCGGATTGTTGTTCAGATCGAAGACGGCGGCCGTAAGGCGATCACGATCATCGATAACGGCTGCGGAATTGCGTCCGATGATCTGTCGCTGGCCGTCATGCCGCATGCCACAAGCAAAATCCGAAGCGTCGATGATCTGCATCGCATCCAGACGATGGGTTTTCGCGGCGAAGCCCTAGCCAGTATTGCCGCCATCGCACTGGTATCCATCACAAGCCGTACGACGGATTCCATTGAGGGTACCCGATTGGAGATCGATTGCGGGCAAACACAACCGATTCGACCATGCGCGACCGATGTGGGAACCCGCATCGATGTCCGCGACCTGTTCTACAAGCTTCCCGCACGGCGAAAGTTTCTTCGAACGGCCAATAC
Source organism: uncultured Pirellulales bacterium (assembly GCA_964386005.1). Lineage (GTDB taxonomy): Bacteria > Planctomycetota > Phycisphaerae > Sedimentisphaerales > Anaerohalosphaeraceae > FEN-1350. The sequence continues at coordinate 54,829 of CAYLSB010000003.1, forward strand.
AGAAATGAGCCACATTACAGAAACGTTTACCCGCATCGCCCTGGCCCATTGCGGAATCGAACTGACGCTGGAACATAACGGACGAACGATATATCACCTCACCGGAGCTCAACCACTGCGCCAGCGGATCGCCGGACTATTCAGCCAGGCGGTCGCGGATGACCTGTTGGAAACGCATGCCGAGGAACGGGGGATGAAAGTTACAGCATGGATGGGGACGCCCGCCGGAGCCCGAGGAACACAAAACCTGCAATATGTTTTCTTGAATCGGCGCTTTATCCGCGACAAATTCATCTCGCATGCTATTCGCGAGGCCTACCGGGGCCTGATCGAACCGAGCAAGTTTCCGGTGGTATTTTTGTTTCTCGAGATGGGGACCGATGAGTTTGATGTCAATGTCCACCCAACCAAGATCGAAGTGCGATTCCAGAATAGCAACCTCGTTCATTCGCAGGTTCTTGGAGTTCTTCGGGAAAAATTGCTCGGTAGCAATCTCGACGTAACGGCCCGGTTATCCTTTGAAAAGGCCGCTCTCACGGCCGACATGCCCGAACCGACCGCCGACCTTGCACGCAAAGAGCGGATTGCCCGCGCGATGGCGGATTTCTTCCGAAGTCAGCCGCAAACCAGCCAGCCGCATTTTTCCTTTTCCGAATCGTCGGGTAAATCTTCTTCAACGAGTAAACCATCCCCCCTGCCGGAAATTCCGGCCCGAGCTGATTCTGCGGTGATTTCAGGCATATCCGATGAACCAAAACAAATGAAATCGGATTTGGATGACGGATTGTCATCTCCTTTCAATAGCTTGATACAGGGAAGATATCTGCAGATTCATAACAGTTATATCGTCACGCAAACCGACGAGGGTTTTGTCATCATCGATCAACATGCCCTGCACGAGAGGATACTGTATGAGGAGCTTTGCCGAAAGATCACCGAAGGCCCCCTGCCATCGCAGCGGCTCTTGATTCCGGAGACGCTCGACGTAACCGATTCGCAACTTGAGGCCATACGCGAAAATAGTGAACTACTCAATCAGATGGGGCTCGAATTGGAACCCTTCGGACCGAGAACAATCGCCATCCAATCCTTTCCGGTTCTGCCGGCGAAAGTGAAGGCGGTGGAATTCGTTCAGGATATGCTGGATCGGCTGGCGGATGATTCGCTTCGCGTGGATCCGCAGCGTTTGCTCCACGAAATTCTGGAAATGGCGGCATGCAAGGCGGCCGTAAAGGCGGGCCAGTCTCTGTCGCAGCAGGAAATCGAGCAGCTCCTGGCCGACCGCGACGCCGTCCAGCGTGCCAGCCGCTGCCCGCATGGCCGGCCCACCACGATCCGCTTTACGCTCTCGGAACTGGAAAAACAATTTAAACGTACGGGATTTTAATCCGAACGAATCAACTGTATTGAAACACAGGGGGCATGGAATAGGAGGTTCAATGGCAGTCCGAAGAAAAGCATGGTCGATATTTGTGGGAATTGTTCTGGTGATCGTTCTCTTTCTCGGATATCTATTTTGGGCGCATCCCAATTTGCAGTTTGATGTCATCGAAATCGACTTTCCCGCAGGATTTGAATTTTCCGGAAGTCTTTGCCTCAATAATCACGGCATGGTTTCCGGTACAATGAATCCAAGGGGGCAAACCGAAAAACATGTCTTTGTCTGGGATCCGACTAACCGCATCACGGATCTCGGCAACTGGGGAATCACCGAAGAAAATTTTTCGATCGTTGACTTGAACGATCAAGGGCAAATGGCAGGGATCTATTTCACGAAGGAAATCCCAACCGAAGACCCGAATAATCCGAATCAAAAACCACGAAACAGGGCACATTCATTCTTTTACGATCCGGCAAGGGGTTTCCGGTCGATCGAAGCGCCGGAAGGATTAAAAAATCCCTGGGTATTCGCCATGAATAATCGGTCAGAAGCGGTCGGGTATTGTTATGATCTGGTCGAAAAGAAAGCGAAGTTCAACGCATTCCAATGGGATCCGGAAACCGGAAGCCATGATCTGAATATTTCCGGAATGGCTTTTGATATCAACGATTCTGGAAGTATTGTAGGGAATTTATATAATTTGTACAAGGGATTTGTCTGGGATGCCCGGACGGGACTGCAGGAATTTCCCAATCCCTCCACAGACAATTTTCTTTATCCTCAAATTAATAATGAGAATCGTATCAGTGTTTATTGTAGAGGTTTACAGGATTCGACGCGCCTGTATCTGGGTTCGCTTGAAAAGGGATTCAAAAACATGGGGGACTTCGGAGATCAGAATGAATGGTTCACCCGCTGCAATGATCGTGGCGAGTTTTGTGTACGGGTACATAACGAATTGAAATTATTCGGAGAAAGTTTGAGGGAATATGAAGAATCCCTTTTGGTCATCCCGGGCCGACGACCTTTTCCTCTGCAAAAAGTTTTCAAGAAAGATTCGTTGGATTTTCGCCCCGCTCATATCAACAACAACGGCTGGATCGTGGGGGTGGCCGATGATAAGGGAGTCCAGAGGGTATTCGTCCTGATTCCAAAGAATTATCCCAAATTAAAAAACACCGACGATAGAATGATCAAACCGTAAAAAAGGAAAAATTACTGGAAAAAACGGGTAAGATCGCTACAATCCTGACTTATGAAATTCATATTGATCGACAAAATTATTGAGTTGGAAAGCGGAAAGCGGATCCGGGCTACCAAGAGTGTATCCCTGGCCGAGGAATTCCTGGGAGATCATTTCCCGACGTTCCCCGTCCTGCCTGGGGTACTTTTATTGGAAGGGCTGGTCGAATCGGCTTCATGGCTTGTCCGTGAAAAAAACGGTTTCAACCAGAGTATGGTCTTGCTGCAACAGGCAAAAAATGTTAAATATAAGAGTTTCGCCGCCCCCGGAATGCGGATTGAGTATGAGGTTGTGGCATCGGATATCGAAGAAAATGTCAGCCGGTTCACCGGAACGGGAACCTGCGGCAATGAGGCGATCGTCGAGGCGAAATTTACGCTTCGGCATTTCAACCTTGTTGACGAGAATCCTCGTCTGGCGATGGTGGATGCCGAAGTAGTGGATAAGATGCGACAACGATGGACGCTATTGTATCCGTCGGCACGAAAAGCCACGGCGTAAGAAATGGATTGAATGACCGGCCTTTTGACGCCGGGAAGAAGGTTTTTGTCAGGGAGATTGTGGTTATGGCGATGAGTCGTGACGAAATCGTGGATCAGGTCCGGGAAGTTCTTGTGGATGCCCTGGGACTGGATGAGGATGAGGTTACCGAAGAAGCCACGCTGATGGGCGATCTCGGGGCCGAAAGCATCGATTTTCTGGATATCGTGTTCCGTCTGGAAAAGGCCTTCGGCATCAAGGTTCCGCGAGAAGAACTGTTCCCGGCCGAAACCCTGATGAACAATCCTGAATTGGTCAGCAACGGTAAACTGACTCCCAAAGGCCTGGCCGAGTTCAAGGCCCGGATGCCCCATTCGGATTTTTCCGCGTTCGAGAAGAATCCCGACGTCAACAAATTGACGGATCTGTTCACCGTGGCGGCGATTGTGAATTTTGTCGAGATCAAACTCAACCAGGCCGCGTAATTTCCCGCGAGCGGACCTGTGACATGAAAGGATTTGGGGCAGCCAGAGTGGTTGCCCTGTTCGTATCGACTTATGCGGTGGATCTGGATTGACAAGTTTGTGGAATTTGAAAGCGGCAAGCGAGCCGTCGCCCTCAAGAACGTGACGCTGGCCGAGGAACACCTTCACGATCATTTTCCTGGGTATCCGGTGATGCCGGAATGCCTGATGATCGAAGGGATGGCGCAGACTGCCGGTATCCTTGTCGGCGAAGCGCGGGGTTTTCATGAAAAAGTGATCTTGGCCAAAATTAAAAATGCCGTATTTCATCACTACGTTCGGCCGGGCGACACGCTGCTGATTCATGCCCAGATGGAATCGATCGCGCCCGAAGCGGCAAGTACCCAGGGGCAAATCACCCGCGGCGAAACGCTCATCGCCGAGATCAGCTTAATGTTTAGCCATATTGATAAGAATCTGGCCGGAAAGGAATTCCCGGAGGAGAATTTTGTCTTCACCGACATGTTCAATTCCCTGCTGACGGGTTTCATCGGCGATCAAAAGGAATGCAAGCCATGACCCCCGGCAATCGTCGAGTGGTGATTACCGGAATGGGAGCGATCAGTCCGCTGGGCTCGAATATTTCGCAGCTCTGGGAAGGACTGTTGTCGGGCCGCTGCGGCATTGGCCGAATCAAGGCCTTCGACCCCGTTCGATTCGCATGCCAATTGGGCGGCGAGGTTCCGGAATACAAACTCCGCGATGAACTTCCGAAATCCTATCGCAAAGCGGCCAAGCTGATGAGCCGCGATATCGAATTATCGATCGTGGCGGCCAATGAGGCTCTGCGAAATGCCGGTATTGTTACTTGCACTTCCGAGACGGGATCGACCACCTACGCACCCGAACGGACGGCGATTAATTTCGGCGCCGGTTTGATCAGTTGCGACCTGGTAGAAATCGCTCCGGCCGTCGCCCTGTGTAACGATAACGGCCGCTTCGATATTCACCAGTGGGGCACCCGGGGAATGGAGAACCTGACCCCCATCTGGCTGCTTAAATATCTGCCGAATATGCTGGCCTGCCATGTCGGCATCATCCACGATATCCGCGGGCCGAGCAATACCATCACCTGCGGCGAGACGGCCGGGACCATTGCAGTCTGCGAGGCCGCCGACGTAATCCTGCGAGGCGATGCCGAGATGGAAGTCGCCGGCGGATGCGAGGCCAAGGTAAACCCGATCGTCATGCTACGACAGTGTCTGCTCAAGCGAGCAACATGTTCGCATAATGATCAACCCGACACGGCCGTGCGACCTTTCGATTCCAAAGCCGATGGTTCCGTCTTCGGCGAGGCCGGCGCAGTCGTTATCCTTGAGGAATATGAAGCGGCAAAACAGCGAGGCGCACAAATCTTTACGGAGATCGCGGGATTGGGCTCAAGCAGCAGCATGAATCCCGTCTATGAACATACTGAACCGGATGGAAAGGCAATTGAACTGGCGATTCTCGAAGCCATGGACGACGCGGGAATCGGCCCTGAGCAGATTGATCTGATCATTCCGCACGGTTTGGGTATCCCGCAGGATGATCAGGCCGAAGCCGCTGCCATCTCACGAGTCATAGGTGAACAAACATCGCGGATTCCCGTTTGGCCCATCAAGTCCATGGTCAGTACAACCGGTGCGGCCGCAGGAACATTGGATCTCATTGCAGCATGTCTGGCTATGAGGGAAAGCAAGATCGGCCCGGCCAAGAACTTCGATCGACCGTTCGATGGATGTCGTTTGAATCTTTCGAACCAGTCCAGATCCGTAACGATTCGTTATGCGTTATGTTGCAGTTATTCCTTCGGCGGCCAGACGGCTGCGATTGTTCTGAAGAACATGAAAAGCGAAACATCGGCATGAAAGAACGGATTGTCATAACAGGCATGGGAATCGTCTGTCCGATCGGACACGATGTGGAATCGATGTGGTCCAACCTTCTGGCTGGTCGCAGCGGAATCGCCACTACCACTCTCTTTGATGCCTCGACGTATCCGACGAAATTCGGCGCCGAGGTGAAAGAGTACGATTATCGGCGTTTCGTCAAATACCCCGATCGACACCAACACGGCAATCGCGGTTCGCTATTCGCCGTCGGAGCCACCGTCCAGGCCTGCCGACAGGCGGGGATCGACACCGAAAGCGAAAATCCTTCCGATGGTATCGACCGCCGTCGTCTCGGTATCTATCTCGGCGCCGGCGAAGGTCCGACGGATACGAACGTGTTTTTCCCGGCGCTGATCCACGGATGGAAGACCGAAACCCAAACAATGGATTGGACTGCCTGGTCGGATGTCGCAATCGCCGGAATGACGGCCATGCGCGAACTGGAGCAGGAACCGAATATGCCCGTCGGTCATGTTGCCCTCCTGACCGGGGCCCGCGGGCCGATCCGCAGTTGCCTGACCGCTTGCGCGGCAAGCACGCAAGCCATCGGCGAAGCCGCTATGCTCATCCGCCACGGCCGTGCGGATATCATGATCACGGGCGGAACCCATTCGATGATTCATCCACTGGGTGTGACCGGATTCAATCGGCTCACCGCCCTTTCAACCCGCAATGACAGCCCGACGACGGCATCGCGGCCGTTTTCGGCGACTCGCGACGGTTTCGTCCTCGGTGAAGGATCGGCGATTGTAATCCTTGAATCGCTGACCTCCGCCCAAAAACGCGGCGCAAAAATTCTCGCCGAGATTCTCGGATTCGGCAGCAGCAACGACGCCTTCCGCGTAACGGATATGCACGAAGAGGCACGAGGAGCCGTCCAGGCCATGCGAGCGGCGATGAAAGATGCCGCGGTGGAACCTTCGGAGATCGACTACATCAGCACTCACGGAACCAGCACCGCCGAGAATGACTCCATCGAAACTCTGGCGATCAAAACCGTCTTCGGCGATCATGCCCGCAAGGTCGCCATCAGCAGTCCCAAAAGCGTTTTTGGCCATCTCATCGGCGCAACCGGCGGAGCGGAACTGATCACCTGCGTGCTGGCTATCCGCGATCAGATCGTCCCGGCGACATTCAATCTCAACGATCCCGATCCGGCGCTCGATCTGGATTATGTTCCCAACCAGCCGAGAAAAACCGCCGTCCGAACCGTCCTCAAGGAATCCTTCGGTTTCGGAGGACAAAATAATGTGGTGATTATCCGGAAGTTTTCTCAACAACCGTCAAGGGGCCATTCGTAACGACCCGAAACCCTCTTGTGGGACCGATGAATATGATCGACATCAAGGAAATCCGATCCAATCCGAACTTGTATAAGGATGCCGCCAGAAACAAAAACTTCGACGCGGACATCGACGCGTTGCTCGAGATCGACGGGCGACTGCTGGATTCCAAAAAACGACTTCAGGAAATCGCCACTGAAAAAAACAGCCTCGGGAAAAATATCCCCAAACTTTCCGGCGACGAAAAAGCGACGGCCCTTTCGCGATTATCGGAATTGAAAAAGGAAGAGGGTTCGCTGAATGAAACCATCAAAGAACTTCAACCGCAGTTTGACGCATGGCTCCTGCAGGTTCCCCAACCTCCGGATCCCAGCGTCCCTTTGGGCAAAGATGACAAGGAAAACGTCGAACTCCGCACGTGGGGCGATATCCGTCAATTTGATTTCGAGCCGAAGGACCATATCCAGTTAGGCATGGATTTGGATATCATCGATGTGGAACGTGGAGTCAAACTTTCCGGTACGCGCAACTATTTCCTCAAAGGCGACGGCGCTTTGCTTCACTGGGCGGTCTTGCGATTCGCGATCGACTTCATGGTCTCCCGCGGATACAAACCCATGGTCGTGCCTCTGTTGATGCGAGACGAAGCCATGCGCGGCACCGGTTATTATCCGGGTTCCGAAGAACAGACATACCGTATGGAGCGTGATGCCTTGAACCTCGCCGGCACGGCCGAAGTCCCCGTCACGGCTTATCGTTCCGGCGAAATGCTCGCCGCCGACGAACTGCCGATCAAATCCGTGGCGATGAGCACCTGTTTTCGCCGCGAGGCGGGCGCCGCGGGAAAAGACACCTACGGCCTGTATCGAATTCACCAGTTCGACAAAGTCGAACAGGTTATTATCGGCGAAAACGATGAAGAAAAGAGTAAACAATACCATCTGGAAATCCTCGGAAATTCCGAAGGCGTCATGCAGGCCCTCGGTATCCCCTATCGCGTGGTGAATGTCTGCACCGGCGACCTCGGCCGCGGTCAGGTCCAGAAATACGACATCGAAGCGTGGATGCCGTCGAGGAAGAGTTTCGGTGAAACGCATTCCGCCAGCCGGTTTTATGAATTCCAGGCCCGCCGAATGAATCTTCGCTATAAGGCCGACAAAAAAAATCTGTATTGTCATACCCTGAACAACACGGTCATCGCCTCGCCGCGCGTCCTGATCCCGATCCTGGAACTTTATCAAAATGTGGATGGTTCCGTAACTGTTCCGTCCGCACTGCGACCCTATATGAGCGGACGGGAACGAATCTCTCGTAATCCCTGATCCATTACGCACTGCCTATGAGCGAATCAAAAAACGAAGTGTCTGAAAAAGAATATGATCCGGAGAGCGAGCTGGTCTCGATGAGTCTCGGCGACCATCTCGAAGAGTTGCGCCATCGACTCATGTTGGCTCTGGTCGGGCTCGTCCTCGGCGTCGCCGTCAGTTTGTTTTTTGGGGAATACTTTTTCAAGATGATCATGTTCCCCTATCACCAGGCCATGGAAAAAGCCGGTTACAAGCCCAATTTACTTGCTCTCAAACCCATGGAACAATTCATTATCTATTTGAAAATCTGCATGGTAGCCGGATTGGTTTTCTCCTCCTTATGGGTCTTTTACCAGGCATGGGCTTTTGTCTCCGCCGGTTTGTATCGGCATGAACGACGCTGGGTTAAGGTTGCCGCCCCTGTCAGCGGCCTATTGTTCGTGACGGGCGCTGTATTTTTTATGCTTGCCGTCGCGCCGATGATGATGAATTTCTGCGTCAAGTTCAATGTGGGCGTCGAGTATGTCCAGCCGGGCGTTTATGCTCTCGCCGAATATGTCAACTTTATGCTGCTATTGACACTGATTTTCGGTTTGGCATTCCAAATGCCGATCGCGATTGTCTTCGCGGAAATGATCGGCATTGTCACCATCCGACAATTATCCGAATTCCGAAAATTCGCTATTCTCGGAATCGTGATTGTCGCCGCCGCCATCACCCCCTCTCCGGACGTGATCTCCCAAATCGCGCTGGCGGTTCCTTTGTACATGCTCTACGAAGGCAGCATCATCGTCTGTCGAATCCTGCGAGCGCAAAAGAAAAAGACAAAAGAAAAATCGAACCCCCAATCGTAATCGCCGCTCGTCGAAATTTCTCCGCCGTTATTGATCCTGGTTTCCGATAAATTCCGGAACCAGCGATTTGATCCGTCCGACAATCAATTTCCGATCCTGCGTCTGGGCGATCTCGATTAATTGAGCGATCTTTTCCCGGAGCGATTGACGATCGGTCGGGATGTTCTTCCAAACCGCAATTTTGGGATGCCGCGTGGGGGCCATATCTTCACCCTGAATCGACAACTCTTCGAAAAGCTTCTCGCCGGGTCGCAATCCGGTAAACCGGATCTCGATATCCTCATCCGGCCGAAATCCGCTCAAGGTTATCAATTCCCTGGCCAGGTGAACGATCTTGACCGGCTCGCCCATATCCAATACGAAAATCTCGCCGCCCTGGCCCATGGTCGCGGCCTCCAGAACAAGCTGGCTGGCCTCGGGAATCGTCATGAAATACCGTTTCATTTCCGGATGGGTGACCGTGACCGGACCGCCTTCTTCGATCTGCTTTTTGAAAATCGGAACCACCGAACCGTTGGATCCCAGTACGTTTCCAAACCGCACGGTAATAAAATGGGTCTTGCTGGTGGTATTGAGGTCCTGGATATACATCTCGGCGATCCGCTTGGTCGAACCCATGATACTGGTGGGATTCACCGCCTTGTCGGTGCTGATCATGACAAAATGACCGGCGCCGAAACGATCGGCGGCGTTGGCGATCGTCATCGTTCCCAGGATATTGTTCTTGAGGGCCTCTCCGGGATTATGCTCCATCAGCGGAACATGCTTGTGGGCCGCCGCATGGATGACCACCCCGGGATGATCGGTCTCGAAAACCTGCTCGATCCGGATCCGGTCGGTGATATCGGCGATGACGGGTTTCAGCGTCACCTGGGGAAAACTCTTGCGAAGCTCTCCTTCGATAAAAAACAGGGGATTCTCGGCCTGTTCCAGAAGCAGCAGACACCGCGGCTGAAAATGACATACCTGCCGACACATCTCCGAACCGATTGACCCACCGGCGCCGGTGACCAGGATCACTTTGTCGCGGAGAAAGCGTCCGATCTGGTCCAGGTCGAGCTGCACCACATCCCGACCGAGCAAATCATTGATCTCCACATCGCGAATCTGAGAAACGCTGAGCTTTCCGGATGCGATATCCGTAATGGACGGCACCGTTCGGAACCGCAGCTTGGTCCCTTCGCAAACCTGAATCACCCTGCGAAGCTGCGGCCGGGTTGCGCTGGGGATCGCGATGGCGATTTCATCCACGGAATGCTTCTGGCAGATTCGGGGCAGATCCTCCACGGTTCCCAGAACGGAAATGCCATGAATGCCCGCGCCCTGTTTGCTTGGATTGTCATCGATAAATCCGACCACTTTGAACCCGCTCTTGAGCCGTGTTACCTCCCGCAGCAGGGCCTCTCCGGCGTTGCCGGCGCCGACGATCAACAATCGCTTCAGCCGAGCGGTATTGTCGGCGTAATACTCCTCATGGTACAAACGAATGCCGATCCGAAACACCGCCAGGATCAGGATCGTCCCAAACAAATCGATCATGATCACGCCTTCGATTGTCTTTTGTTTTTCGCGAATTCCATGGGCACGTTTTTCTACAGAATCGATCTCGACCAGCAAGGCCTTTCGTGCGTCCTCTCCCTCGGGCAAGGGCGTCATCCGGAGTTTCTCAAGATCCTGGCGAATTTGACTGATTTGGGTTACATCCACCAGATCCACCAATCCCTGAAGATTGAATCGGTGTCTGTTGACGGCGACGAGATTCTCCCGAAGAATTTCATTGCGGGGATCGGTCATCATCTGCGTTCGCAGTTCCTCGAACTCCCGTCCCAGGTCGTCGTATTTTTTTTGTAAGGAGGACCCATGAAGCCAGCCATACGTATCCATGAATCCATTGCAGTACATATACCAAACGGCCATGATCAGAATCGCCGAAAGAAACGACGCCTTGGCGATATCCACCAGATCGGAGATCCCCGCATACCTCCACCAGCCCCGATACTGTTTCATCAGCCCGAACAGAATGAGTTTCACCGGAAGCACAACCACCAGCAGGATGGGGAATGGATAGACCATCCAGTGGCGGCCGAGTTGCATGTTGTTGACCAGAAGAAACGACAGGAACAGAGACAGAACAAACGCTCCAATATGAGCGGAGACGATCAGAAATCGTCTCCAGCGTATCAGGATCGATTCCGGAGGAGTCACGGTTATCGACGGTTGATGGGAGGACACAGACGATTCGGTTGTCATGGATCAGGATTCCCGTAAAGAGGGATCAGCCCCGGTTGAATTGGATGCTTCCGCGTCGAGATGGATTCGCGTGTCGCGAATCTCATCCAGTTTGATATGGACTTTCTGGGTACTGATCCGATCGATATGTCTTCGTAACAACGAGTAAATTATCGTATTGGCGGAAAACACGAAACTGATGACAAAGGCCACGACCAATCCCACGACAAACAACAGGGTCAATCGAATGAGGATATGCGCCACGGTTTCCGATCCGCCCCGAGGGGCCCCTTCCGGACCGATCAGAAAGAAGAAATCCGGTTGGGACCAGAGACGGTCAAACCGTTCGAGCCGATTCTGTCGCTGAGATTCCAGGGTCAAATAAACCCCCAGACGAACCAATCCATAGCTTGTTATCAATACCAGGAACGCGAAGAATCGCACGATGACATAACAAACGATCCCGTACATGGTCGCGACCAGATCGTAAAAAAAAGTCCAGAACGGGCTGGAAAATACATACCGTAACGATCGGCTTAATGCGTCGAAACCGTCCGATCCTTCATACGCGATCGCCGGAAACATCAGGTTGGCTCCGGCGAGCGTACCAATCATCATCAAGACCGTCAACAAACCGAATAGCAGCGCGACTCCGAGGCCCAGCCCCAACAGAATCTCCCCGATTCCCCATGGACAATTGGATATCAATCCCAGCGTAAACACGAACAGTCCCATTCCCGTCATAATACCGACGGCCAGAAGCGGCGCGGCGATCAAGAACCGGAATTTATGGATACTGTATTTGAGAACCTGGAATAAACCCGGCTTTTCTCCCCGCCCGTAATCCAGAGCGGCGCTGCGGCAGATCGCTCCGCCAAAAAGACATATAAGGAGGCCCGAGAAAATAAAAAAAGCCGTACTGTATAGGGGATGATATCGAAATGCCCAAAGAACTCCGACAACGGACATCTGAATGTGCCCCACGACTTCCGAAAAATCCTGCACGATGGATGTCCCATTCGGCCGGAGAAGGCACATGGTCGCCTCGTTGAAATGGGCCGCCCCAAAACGCCATAGCGACGTGAACACGCCCAGACGGATCGGCGGTATGGGCTGTTGGTCCGCGCGCGACTTGGCGATATGTTTCTGGATCAGGGGACCCATCCGTCCGCCATAATCAAGAATGATCCGGTCCAACTCGGACTCGTAAACCGTCCGAGGCGATGTGCCCGCCTTCGAACCGGCAACCGGTTCGATCTTGACGACAACGCTGAGAGTGCACAGGTCCATAACCCAGCCGATGACCGTGATCGATGTCAGCGCCATCAATCCCAGGGTCATGCGGGTTGGCGATACCGCCACCGGAAAGGCACGAAGGAGTTTGTTGAACGCCAGATTCTCCCAAATCTGCAGTAATCGATTGTCAACCAGCATGGTTCAGCCCGTTTTGTATTCTCAGGTTACGTTATGGATCGCCGCCATCATTATCGAAACCCTGACGGCAATATCAAGAAAATTTGGGCATTCGCATCCGGAATCCCTGTTCCGGACATAGCGCGAAAACATCAGGGTCTGATTTCACGAAGCTTGATGTTTCGAAAGGCAACGGTTCCCGGATGATCTTGCAGGAGGATTCGCGATGGTCCCAGCGGGGCGAAACCCGCCATATTTTTGAATTTGCTTGCGGCGATCCACCGGGCGAATTCGGGACTATTGCGATCGCAGTCAACGACCTTACGGCCGTTGAGCCAGTGCTCGAGGTGTGAGCCCTTGACGACAATCCGGATATGGTTCCACTGGCCGACGGGAACGGATTGCGGATTGTCCGGGGCCTTGATGTCGTAGAGGGCCCCGATGGTCTGCTTGTCACTGAGCTTTTCGCCTCTGACTTTCCAGCCGCTGTCGTCGATGAGCTGGTACTCCAGTCCGATGCCGCCGCCCTGCTTGCGCGACAGTTCGTCGCTGACAAGATACTTGATGCCGCTGTTGGAGGCCGGCCCGAGGCGACATTCGAGCGACAACTCGAAATCGCCGAAGGTCGCTTCAGTGACGATATCCCCCCCACCGCGCTGCGCGGGATCTTCGGGTGGATTACCGATGATCATGCCGTCGCGGACGATCCAGCCCTTTTTCGGAAAGGCGTCGGAATTGATTCCCCGCCAGCCGGTAAACGTCTTGCCGTCAAACAATAATTTCCAGCCCTCCTGCTGTTCCTTCGGCGAAAGGGCGTTGATGATGGCCGAATCGGTTGTCAATGTTACGGGGGCTACTTTCAGTTCCGTTGTCGCCGCCTTCAATCCCTCCGACGCGGCCGTCACCTTGACCGTTCCGGATTGTCCATACAGGGAACGAACAATCAACATGGCCTTGCCATGAAAGAGAGGATGCTCCGAATCTGTGAACACATCCAGTGACATCGGATCACCGTTGCCGACCGCCGCGATCGTTGCCGGGCCTTCGATGGTGAAGGCAATTTTGTTGTCCGCCAGCGGGCAGACGGTGCCCTTGTCGTCGAGGGCTTCGACGAGGATGTAGGAGAGGTCTTCGCCGGTGTCGGAAAGCTGTGTACGGTCGGGAGTCAGACGAATGGAGGCCGGGGCGCCTGCGGTCCGCATGACGGCCTCGCCGATCTTCGTCTGGCCCTTGTAGGCGACGGCCTTGAGTTCGCCTGGCTCATAGGGGACTTCCATCCAGCGGAGGCGATATTTGCCGACGGCGCCGTAGAAGGAGTTGTCGGCCGGTTCTTTGAGTTTGCTGACACGGCCGAGAGATTTGCCGTTGAGGAACAGCTCCGCCGAGTCGCCGTTGGTATAAACGAAGACGGGGACGGGCTGGCCGATGCAGTCGGGCCAGTTCCAGTGCGGGAGGATGTGTATTGTGGTTATATCGGGCCGCCAATAGCTGCGATAGAGGAAATAGCGGTCCTTGGGGATGCCGCACAGATCGACGATGCCGAAATAGGAGCTGCGGGCCTCTTTGCCGAAGGGGGTCGGCTCGCCGAGATAATCAAATCCCGTCCAGACAAACTCCCCGGCCACAAAGCGGTCGCGTTCGAGGAGGTCGAACTCGCGGTCGGCGATATCGGACCAGTCGGCGGAGTTGTAGTCGTAGGAATCGACCTGGAACTTTTTGGAATACTGGGTCTTTTTGGTCGGAAGCGGAAGTTCGTAGAAACCATAGGTACTCAGGGCCGAGGCCGACTCGCTGTAAACGATTGGTTTGTCGGGGTATTTGGCGCGGGCCCTGGCGTAACGGCGGCCATAGTTCCAGCCGGTCAGGTCCAGCGAGTCGATGATCTTGAGGTCCGCCGTCTGGGGGATGTGGCAGGCCATACCGACGGGACGGGTGAGGTCGTATTTTCGGATAAAGTCGCCCATGAATTTGACATTTTCGGGCGTCATGCCGTTCTTGTCGTAGGGGAAGTTGTTGATCTCGTTGGCGATCGACCAGACCACGATGCTCGGATGATTGCGGTCGCGCATCACAAAATTGCGAATCTGTTTTTCGCCGAATTCCTCCAGCGGTTCGCCTCGGACCCGATCGGCCGTGGCATCCCACTTATCGAAGCACTCATCCCACACCACAAAGCCCATCCGATCGCACAGATCCAGCAGCTCCGGCGCGGGCGGATTGTGGCTCGTCCGGATGGCGTTGACGCCCATATCCCGCATGATCTCCAGTTGTCGCTCCATCGCCCTCGGGAAAAACGCCCCGCCCAGCGGCCCCTGATCATGATGCAGACAGACTCCATAGAGCTGCACCCGTCGCCCGTTTAGGTGGAACCCATCGTCAGCTTTGAATTCGAATGTGCGAATTCCAAAGGGTGTCAGAACGGCATCGATAAGTTTTCCCCCGATCCGGATCTCGGTCCTGGCCGTATAGAGCCTGGGACTTTTGATATCCCAACGTTGTGGATTTGCAAACTTTATAATCTGTTCCGTTTTCTGGTCCGACCGGGCTCGTAAAACCATTTCGGTTTCGATCACGGCTATTGCAGTGTGATCCGGATCGACCACCTCGGTTGCAATCGTCGCTTTCACCTCTTTGCCCAGATCATTGTCCACCGCCGTCTGAATCCGCACCGTCGCCTCGTTATCCTTCACCTGCGGCGTAGTCACATAGACTCCCCAATTCGCCACATGTACCGGATCGCAGATCGTCATCGTCACCTTCCGATAGATTCCCGCCCCGGGATACCATCGCGTACCGTGTTTCCGGGTGTCGGCACGCACCGCCACGACATTTTTTTGGCCGAACCTCACATACGGCGTCGCATCCACGCGAAACGACATATATCCATAATCCCACTCGCCGGCGAGTTGGCCGTTCACATACACCTGTGGAAACGCCATCACGCCGTCAAAATCCAGATACACTCGCTTCCCTCCATCCTCCGCATTCAGCGTAAATGCTTTTCGATACCATCCCACGCCCCGCCAAGGCAATTTACCCGCCCAGCCGTTTTCCTTCGGATCGAAGGGGCCAGAGATGGCCCAGTCGTGTGGCAACTGAACCGCCTGCCACTGGGAATCATCGAACTCGGGCAGTGCCGCCGACGCATCCAACTCGCCCTTGACAAAACGCCAATCTCGATTGAAGTTCATCGATACCCGGCCGGTTATCGGGGCTTGATCCTTGTTTTTTTCCACAGGGGCCGTTTTAATATGCATATCCGCAAACGCGATATATTGCTGCCAATCATAATTCGTTACATCATGTACTCCTGTCCGTACATGATATCCGATCCTACCGTGAACCGGCTGGTTTACCGCCGGCCACTCTTCGGCCGGTAATCCCTCCAGACCCAGCAGCCGATACACCGGTTCGGCCGCCTTGGCCGCGAGAAACTCTCCCTTGGGATCGGCCCATCGGTCTTCCACAGCGCTGGCTACATACACCGGCCGCGGCGCCATGAGCGCAATCAGCATGTGCTGGTCGAAAGGAATCTCATTCTCACGATCGTTGTATTTTTTGTAGTTGGCACAGAACCAATGCGGAAACGCGGTGTTGATCCGTGTGGTTGTTTCGCCAAAACATCGACGAGCCAGCGCCGCCCCGCCCTCGCCCGAATTATTACTGATCACGATCGCGAATCGTTCATCCGTTGCCCCCGCCCACAGCGAGGTCTTGCCGAGGCGCGAATGACCCATCACCGCCACTCGCTTGGAGTCAATTTCCTTGTCGGTCTCAAAGTAGTCCATCGCCCGGCTCAATCCCCACGCCCACGCCGCGATCGACGTGAAATTGTCGCCCCGTCCCTGCATGTCCGGATAGAGCGCATGAACGCCGTTCTTGAATCCGTCATCATGATCAGGATCGATGTCGCCGTAATAGATCGTCGCAACGCCGTATCCCTTCGCCAGGATCATCTCCACCGGCCATCGCTTCGACGCCGCACCTCGACTGGCTTCAGTCGCCCGCTCCTTCTCCACCCCCGGATACGACGCCCGGATCCAGCTCGTTGAAAGCCGAATCTCCGGATCCGTATGAATCGTATGGTTCCCCTGGAAATTCAACCCGACAAACAACGGCACCGGCCGATCGATGCCATTCGGAAGGTACATCAGGATGTCCATCCGCGGGCCATCCGCGGCCCCGGTGAAATAGACCGTCACTTGCCGCCGGGTCGCCTTGCCATCCAGGGCCTTAACATCGTTATCAAATACCTTGAATGTCATCTTTTCAGGCCGACCCGGTGATCGCCCGTACATCTGGCTCGCAAACAAATCCAGTATCTCCGCCCGACGCTTTGGCCATTGTTCCGGCTTGCTCACCCTCGTTCCGTCCGCCATGGTCAGCGGATCCGGCAGCGTATAGGTAGGAACCTTCGATTCATCGTAGTTCTGGCCAAATGCCGGAGGAATCATTCCGGCAATCCAACAGAGAATCAGGATGGAATTCATTCGTGTCATGGTCGTATCCGCCCAATATATTCAAACAGGAAAAAGGGCCACAGACACCCTCGGTACCTGTGGCCCTGGATCACATTCGCTATATCCCGTCACTTACACCTTGTCCGGCACCACGAACGGAGCCCGGTACTTCCGGGTCAGCATCGTATCGGCATCGGAATCCTCGACGAATTTCTCCGCCTTGCCGTCGAACGTCAACTGTCGATTGAGACGATAGGCGATATTCGCCAGATGCGGCAGACAAGTGGACATGTGCCCCACTTCGATATCGCAGGTCAGCATTTCTTTCTTGTTGGCCCGCAGGGCATTGACAAAGTTCTCAAAGTGAGCATCGGCCCCGGATCCGCCCAGATTCATCGGATCGGCCGCCGGTTCTGCCGACGTCGAACTCGGACCCGGTTCGTTCCTGCGCCCCATAAACGTCTTCCACGTGCTTCCGTCAATCTGCATCCAGCCCTCGGTGCCGTAGAACAGGTTGCCGATCTTCACATCCGGCTCGCCGTGGGTATAAAGCCCGCGGGTACCGAACTCCAGAATCGTACCGTCGGCATATTCAAACAGCGACGTCTGCGTATTCGGCGTCTCCTGCGTACATTCGTTTTCAAACTTGTAATATCCGCCGAATGAACTGATCCGAACAGGGTGCTCAGCTTTGTTCAGGCCCCATCGCGCCACGTCAAACTGGTGCGGTCCCTGGTTTCCGGTATCGCCGTTGCCCGTGTTCCAGTGCCAATGCCAGTTATAATGGCACTTGCCTTCGTTATACGGGAACATATCGGCAGGTCCTACCCACAGATCCCAGTGCAGTTCTTTTGGCGGTTGCGTGTCCGGGAATTTTTTGAAAGCGTCCCGCGGCTTGAAGCACAGCCCGCGCGCCATATAAATGCGCCCGAGCTTGCCGCTCCGCAGGAATTCCATCGCTCCGCGAACATTTTTGATGCTGCGGTTCTGGAACCCCACCTCGACGAAGCGGTCATACTTCCTCGCCGCCTCGACCATCTTGCGGCCTTCGAAAATATTGTGCGAAGCGGGTTTTTCGACATACACATGCTTGCCCGCCTGACACGCCCAGATGGTTCCCAGGGCATGCCAGTAATTCGGCATCGCGATGGCCACGGCGTCGATTTCCTTGTCTTCAAACACCTTGCGGAGATCATATTCCGTGACCGGCCGCTTGCCCGTCTTTTTCTCAAACGCATCGGCCCGACGGTTCAGAATCTTTTCGTCGCAGTCGCACAGGGTTTTGATCCGAACGCCTTTGATATCCGCAAATCCGTCAATCAGACCGCTGCCCCGGCCGTTGATCCCGATGACCGCCATCACAATCTGATCGTTCGGACCGAACGCTTTGCTCTCCGCGGCGACAAGGGATTGATTGGCACAGGAAGCTAACGCCCCAACCGCGACCGCCCCGGCGGCTACCTGGGAACCTTTACGCAAAAAATCACGGCGGGAAATTGCGGGTTGTATGGATGACATACGCTCTACTCCTAATTCGATACTCAGGTTTTGTTATGGCCGACGGGTCACATCCGGGACCCATTGACCTTCAGACCGACGTCGTTTATCGAGTCATGCTATCGAATGCCCTCCGACTTGTCAAACCGTTTCTGTCGCAAATCGAAGAATTCGATGTCGTATTTTCATGAATTCTTCATCATTTCACGACACATCTGCCGTGGACAAAGAGCATCGAATCCGACCTCCTTCCGCCTTTATATTCGTAGGATCCGGCGGTTGATGGTCAACCCTCGCCATCATCGGAAGGGACAGGCGGGCTTTTTCCGGTTCGATTGGATCGGTCGATCTTTTATGTTGCATGATCGACCGTTTCTGGTATGATTCCCCCTCGATACCGACGGCACGCCGTCGGGATATCGTCACTGGAGAGGTGTCCGAGTGGCTTAAGGAGCAGCCTTGGAAAGGCTGTGTAGGGCTTGTCTCTACCGTGGGTTCGAATCCCACCCTCTCCGGTTTTCCTTTGATGTATGCAATCGTACCGATTCGGATTGGAAAATCGACTCCTTGTAGATCGCCCCCTTTTTGTTGACTCCCTCGTTTCCCTTATCGGGCTTGATTTTGTTTCGTCGGGTGATCCTGCACGTTCCATCTTGCATCCTAATATTTTACCCTCCAAATTGTCTGGATAATTCATTGAAATCGCGAAGATCGATTCTGCCGTCGGGAAACATATCTTCGGTCCATGGAATTTCTTCGGGATTCGATTGCATCCAATGTTCCAGGAGGATATTCAGGTCAATCAGATCGACCGTGCCATTCTTGTCCAGGTCGGCGGTTCTTCGGGAAGCCAATAGGAATCGAAACGCGCCGTCCAGATTCAATCGTCCGTATCCGGATTCATTGTCCGGTCCCGCCATCCCCATATCGATCGCTGCGTCCATCAGGGAGGATCGGATTTCGGCGGGGCCGGCCTGGGGAAACGAGCTGAGAAGCACGGCGGCGGCGCCGCTGACGTGAGCGGCCGCAAACGACGTACCCGTCACATAATTCCGCGCGGAAAGAAAAATTCCCCCCAGCGTAAGATCACATGTAAGAATATCGGTTCCCGGCGCCACCAGCGATGGGAATAGACCTCCATCGCAACTGCCGGGCCCCCGACTGCTAAACGAGGGGATCGACATCCCGGCATTCACGGCGCCAACCGAGAGCACCTCGGGATAGTTGGCCGGGCTTATGCCCGATCCTTCGCCAGGTCCCGAATTCCCGGCCGCAAAAATCACGATGATTCCCGCGGCATTCAAAACGGCTATGTCCTCCTTGAATTCGAGGATACATTCGCCGGGGCGATCGGTCAGACCCCAGGAATTGTTGACGATATCCGGCTGATCGGCCGTGTTCGGATCGTTGTCCGGATCCAATAGCCATTGCAGCGCACGATGAATCCCGACAAGATCCGCGGCGCTGGTCCGATCAAAAATCCGAGCGGCAATCCATGTACAACGCGGGGCCACGCCGATCGGAGAACCCAGTTCATCGCCCCCACAGATAATGCCCATGACCTGGGTTCCGTGGCCATGCAAATCGACCGGATGATCGGACTTGTCCAGGGCGTCAAACCAGCTATTCGAGCCCCCTCGCCAGGATCGCTGCAGCGCCGGATGGAATAGATCCACACCGGTATCCACCGCGGCCACGACGATTCCCTGCCCCGAGTAACCCCGTCGCCACAGCTTTTCAGCCGCGATCGCATCGAGATTCCAGCCGTCATACGCCGGCGGCGGCGCAGGGGATTCAAATGATAGAGGTATTTTTGTATTCACTGTCACCCGTTCAACCTCCGGGTGTCGGGTTACGAGATCAACGATTCCCGCAGGGACAACGGCCGTGACCGCATGAATATGCCACAGTTCCCCGGCGGACGGATCATACCGCCGGATCCAATGCAGAAATTCATTTCGCCGGCGTTGCCCGTGTGATCGCAACGTGCCGATCAGCCGATTGCCGGCATGTCTCCGGTCGATTCTGTTCGGGCCTGCCGGTTCCTTATCGATCGAAAATCGCTGGGATAAACGAATGATGATGGAAACGCTTGAATGGTCGGGATCCGCTTGTGGAAGGAGCGGTCTTTGCGAAAAGGAACGAACCTCTTCGGCCATGAGAATCGAAGGATACATTCCCAGCGCAAAGATGCCGACGAAAGCAAAATAGGTTTTACGCCTCCTCATCTACTGAACCATGATATCCCTGATTTCTGTTTCTCCCATAACGACGGTAACTTTTTTTCCGGATTGGATGAACCGCCCGGGATTGGCAAACATGACGAAATAGATTCGACCTTGAATCGGCGGGTCGGTATTTTGCCGCAGTGCCCCGACTTTGGGAGGTCTCGGCACGATGAGGCGAGCCCCCGATTCGGGATCGATAAGATAGGTATCGATCCCTTTACCAAAGAAGCCGGCCGCTCGATCCGGATCGGTTACACGGAAACGAAAGTCCAGCATATAACCGCTCGCGGACAGGCGAAGCCCCTTGACTTCGATCCCCATGTCCGATGAGGAGTCCACTTCGGATTCCGTCCTCTCGCCCGAAGGGGACGCTTCGGATGACGGTCGGCAACCGTAATTCAGCGGAACAACCAAACCGAGGAAAACAGCGGTTACGATTCGGATCCATGCAGAGCGCCATTCGATTCTCCCCTGGAGAGCTACCGTTGACCGGCGTCGTATTTGGGTCTTTGCGTTTTTCATTTTTTCCTCTGCACTCTCCCGTTTGAGGATGCGGCAGCCCGTATCTTCTGATACGGGCCGCCACATTTGGCAGGAGAGGAATTTAACAGTCATCGACTGCACTGTGCATTATACCATATTTCAGCATCCATTTCTCGAATCTGCGTCGCCCCAACATAATCAGATACCCGCGACGCTAAGAATCACGTCTTCAAAACGATATCCGGCGCTCTCATCGACGGCATCCTTGTGATTGACGAATCCCCCGATGATCAGCGTGTGCTCGCCCGGCGCCAATGCCCCGAGTTCCTTATGGAACCACTGCAGACCGGTGCCCAGGAACAATCCGCCGTCTCCGTCGCCGACTATGCGTGCAACGTAGTCGTTGGCGCCCGTTCCCACCAACACACCGTCCACAGAGACCAACACGTCGCTGTACTCACTCGGCTCGAAGCCCGGCGATTGGGTCATCAAATAACGGACCGACAATTGCACCGAACCGGAGGCCGGAGGCACCGTGAAGGTTCTGCGCCAGCCGCCCGACATCCCGGTAACGTCCACCGTGTTGATGCCTCCTATAGATACACGAAGGTAACCGGCAGAGAATCCGCCGCTGGCATAACTGGGCTGGTTCGTGCCGCGGAACGTGTCATCCACATACACGAAACCCTGGGCGCTTGCGTCGAAGTCCGCCGAGAGAATCACCGAATCATAGACGGTGACGTTCACCGAACCGGAAACAACATCCTGGCCGTCCGATACCTGTACACCCAACGTATAGATCTGGATCGTGGCAACATCCGGCGGTGTATAGATCGGATTGGCAATCGCGGCATTGCTGACCGATCCCGCTCCCGCCGGAACCGTCCACGCATACGTAAGCGGAGCCGGTCCGTCGGAATCCGTCGCATCCACAAAAAGCTGACTGGTCTGCGTATCGAAGAGCATCGAAGGCGTTGCCGTAACCGACACGATCACGGGTGGAGTATTCACCACGGGGGTATTGTCCACCGTAATCATCAGGTTTGCGCTTGCCGTATCCTGGCCATCGGACACTTCAACCGACAAGGTAATGATCTGCGTCGAAGCAACATCCGGAGGAGTATAAATCGGATTGGCGATGGTTGCGTTGCTCACCGATCCGCCGCCGATCGGGACCGTCCAGTTGTAGCTGAGCGGGGAGGGGCCATCGGTATCCGTCGCAACTACCAGAAGCTGACTGGTCTGCGTATCCAGAATCGCGGCCGGTGTCGCGGAAACCGCGCTGATCTGCGGGGCCATATTGACGGCCGGACCCGTGACGGTAAGAATCACGTCTTCAAAACGATATCCGGCGCTCTCATCGACGGCATCCTTGTGATTGACGAATCCCCCGATGATCAGCGTGTGCTCGCCCGGCGCCAATGCCCCGAGTTCCTTATGGAACCACTGCAGACCGGTGCCCAGGAACAATCCGCCGTCTCCGTCGCCGACTATGCGTGCAACGTAGTCGTTGGCGCCCGTTCCCACCAACACACCGTCCACAGAGACCAACACGTCGCTGTACTCACTCGGCTCGAAGCCCGGCGATTGGGTCATCAAATAACGGACCGACAATTGCACCGAACCGGAGGCCGGAGGCACCGTGAAGGTTCTGCGCCAGCCGCCCGACATCCCGGTAACGTCCACCGTGTTGATGCCTCCTATAGATACACGAAGGTAACCGGCAGAGAATCCGCCGCTGGCATAACTGGGCTGGTTCGTGCCGCGGAACGTGTCATCCACATACACGAAACCCTGGGCGCTTGCGTCGAAGTCCGCCGAGAGAATCACCGAATCATAGACGGTGACGTTCACCGAACCGGAAACAACATCCTGGCCGTCCGATACCTGTACACCCAACGTATAGATCTGGATCGTGGCAACATCCGGCGGTGTATAGATCGGATTGGCAATCGCGGCATTGCTGACCGATCCCGCTCCCGCCGGAACCGTCCACGCATACGTAAGCGGAGCCGGTCCGTCGGAATCCGTCGCATCCACAAAAAGCTGACTGGTCTGCGTATCGAAGAGCATCGAAGGCGTTGCCGTAACCGACACGATCACGGGTGCGGCATTCCCCGCAAGACTGCCGACTTCGAGATAGGCCAACTGTCCGCCCGGAGAGGCCTTCTGATTGGTGAGCCGCAACCGGCGATCATACACAGGATAGAGCCCATTGGCCTTTGGAACAACGATGGCATCGACGGTCTTGCCCGCCGTCAGAAGAATCGAAGACTGGTCTTTGGGATACGGGTAAGGGTACCCATCCTCGGCGAGGACCGTCGCACGCAGATTCTGGAACACGGGAACATGCGTCTCCAAACCCATGTTGAAGAATCGAATAAGGGTTTGCTCATGGATCTGACCCGCGGGAAGGGGCGATTGGCCGGCCTGATAGGGTTGACCGTTGACCAGATAATATTGCGGATTGTATTCCATGGTACTGGTTATGGCTTTTCCCGGTCCATAATTGAGGGTCGCCACGGCGGTATGAAACGTCGGATCAATCTCGCTGTAAAAAAGAATGACCTCGTTGTCATAGGATACACCGGGGTAGGCCTGGCCGACGGCGGCATCCTTAATCATCGCGCCATACAATCCCATCTGGACATGGCAGGCCAGATGATTCCCGCTAAAATAGGTATAGGATCCCGGCTTCAGGTTCGTCCATGTGTAATCCACCGGCGCGACATTTCCCGGAGGGGTATCGTAGGTGACATTGCGGATCCGACCCTCAAACTCCGGATAGGGAGCCGGACCGAAACGCACGGGGGACAGGGCCGTGATTTGTCCGGGAATGACCACGGAGGCCGGACAGCCCGTCGGGATCCCGGTTGTAGCCGGCGTCAGATTGTTTTTGAGATGAACCGTCAGGGTGGTATCACCCGGCGGCACACGCAAGACGGGACCGGGTACAGTGACGATGCCGTCTTCGACGCCAAAGGCCGAATCCAGAGCAAAGCCCCACATGGTTACGGGACCTCCGGGCATCATGACCGTCGTCACGTCCGCCCTCAGATGGTATTCCACCGACCAGCCGATCGATGCGACCGACAGCAGGATCATCGAACAGAAACCGAGAATGCGATAGGGTTTTATCTTTAGGTTTTTCATTGGTTATCTCCTGTATATTGGGCGATGGATCCGATCACGGCATCGCCATTTCATCGATCACAACGCTGGGGGGTTCGATGAGAAGCATCGTCATGAGTCCACCCGGGAACAGATCGTTATTGACCATTTCCTTCTCATTATGCGAATGCCACATGAAGAAGTAACCGCCGTTGACGTTGAATCCGCCTTCTCCCGGGGGCAGCGCGCCCATCGCTCCGAGGAAGGGACTTCCGCTGTACATCATTCCTATCGTAATGTTTTTAATATCGGGCAGCGTGACGGGGAAGGGTTTGCCATGATCCGGGGCGTATTCGCCCGGTTCCATCGGATCGCCAGGGGCATGGCCGTAAATATCCCAGCCGAGTTTCTCGCCGGTCCATTCAAAGATGCAATCGGCTGTCTGGCCGGGGGCGACGGTCAAGGTGAAATCCGACTCGGCCAGATCCGCCCCCATGCCGGGGCCGCTGGAAAGCAATCGGCCGTCACGGGCAATCTGCAGCATGTTGTTGCCATGCGTATGGAAGGGATGCAAGTCCCGTCCGCCTCCGATAAACCGCATCAACATGCGATCTCCCGGATGCATCCGGGGCATACAACTATACGGCTGATACGGCAGCAGCGGATCATGATCCATCAACATGGTATCAGGAGCGTTGCGACCATTGATGAACCACAAGACCGGCCAATAGGTGGTCAGGTCGATCCGGTTCCACATGCCGCATTCGGCCAATTCGTGAATGACCGGATCCATTTCCGTCAACAAATACAGCGTTTCATACGTGTAACGGGAATCCATGTGATTGTAGGCCCACATTTCTCCCATGTGTTGCATGGCGGGTCGAATAATCAGGGCGCCGACCAGTCCCATCTCGACCTGCAGCTCGGGTTGCGTTCCACTATGGTAGAGATAGGTTCCTGGATGGGTTGCCGTAAATGTATAGGTCACGGGACCGCTCATTCCGCCGGCTTCCACTTCCCGCGTTAGGAGTCCGGGGCTTCCGCCGGAAGCCGTAACCCCCTCCTGACCGGGAAACACGATCGAGACGGGAACCGGCAGCATATTATTCAGAACCACCTTTACCGTATCCCCTTCGTTGACTTCCAGCGTGGGTCCGGGATACTGCGGCATGGCCATCATTCCGTGTTGCACAGCGTAGGCCCACATGTAATAGCTGCCGCCGTCCGGCGTCGAGATATAACACTCTCCCGTGGTCAGATGAAATTCTCCCGTCATCGGATCCGGTTTGACGGTCATGATCATCGCATCGGCTGTCGAAAGGAAAGACAGGGTCATTCCCGCCGCCAGCAGAAGAAACGTCGTTTTGAAATTGAATCGCAATCTTT
Source organism: uncultured Pirellulales bacterium (assembly GCA_964386005.1). Taxonomy (GTDB): domain Bacteria; phylum Planctomycetota; class Phycisphaerae; order Sedimentisphaerales; family Anaerohalosphaeraceae; genus FEN-1350. The sequence continues at coordinate 80,582 of CAYLSB010000003.1, forward strand.
TCATGATTGAATCTCCTCGTGAAAGATATCGGGTTGACCCATGACTTATGGATTGAGAATTATTTCGGTCATCATTCCGCCGAAATCCTGGTTATAGTTGCTCAGATGATTGAGGTTGGTGGTGTAGAGGATGTACGTACCGGGCGAAACACCCGCGGTATCCAGAATCACATCCGCGGTCTGACCGCCGCCCAGATCCACCGACTGCGTCCAGTACGACAGATCCTTTCCGTTGGGACCTCGCAGCAATCGAGAACCCTTACCCACCACCTTCATGGGAATGCCCGGAACCGACAGGGTGTGAAAACTGGTGGTCGAAACGCTCGATATCCGCAACAGGATTTTTTGTCCCTGCGTGGCGGTGATCAGGGCATGAATCTTCTGCGACTCGTGATTCATGTACCCCTCATCCATCGCCGTGTTCATGAGGGGATAGGGTTTGATCGTATCCGGATACCCCCGGCCGTTGATCATCGGATACCGATCGTCCATCATGGCAAACGGCAGGGGTTGAACCGCCAGGCTGGCATCGTGGAACGCCGGGTCGAACGACGAAATCTGAATCGGTGCATCCACATCGTAGTAGGTGGAACCATCGCCGTCGTTATAGGCATATGTATATCCGGTACGATGAGTAAATCCATTAAGGTCGGTCAGGTCGGGCAACAGATTCTGTCGGGGCAGGACATACAATTGCCCCAGCATTCCCATCTGCATGTGTTCGGTCGCCTCGACATGGCAGTGCCATAGAAATGTTCCCGGTTCGACCACATTGTAGAAATAGGTCAGCGTCGCACCCATGTTGATACTGATCGAAGCATCGGGCACGCCGTCAAAGATCGGAGCGGCGTTCGGAAAACCGTGCCAGTGAATCGTATGCGGATCAAACAGATCCGGGCGAGCCATCATTCCCACGTTGGTGAGATCCAGATAGAGCCGCTGCCCCTCGCGAACAACGATCGTGGGGGCCGGAAAATCGGCCGCCATCATTCCATGGTGAATGACCATCCCGTTGGGCACGCCGGTCGCATTGCCGAAACCGAACATGTACTGAAGTTTCCCGTCCGCCATGTTCACGAATCCATCGCCGGCGGTCATGTGCATGCCAATATTGTCATTGAATGGATTTCCATCGCCATCGGAATCCTCCGGATCGGTATCCGAGGGAATATTCAGGGGTTTCAGGAAATAATTAAACACGTATTGCGCAAGCTCTTTGCCCGCCGACAGGGCCTTGATGTTGCCGGAAGCAAAATGAATCCCGCCGTAAATTCTGCTGACGCCCGCCTCTTCCGCGGCCTGAGTAAAGCTGCGATAGTTTCGCATGTCCATCGGCATCATATAGGAAGGGATCGCAAAATCGATCGTATCCCTGCCGAAAAATTCGGCGAGAATTCCGGCGGCCGCGGCGCTAAACGTGCTGTGAGCGGATACATATTCCGGAAAGGCGGGGGTCATGATCAACGGTTCCCACCCAAGGTCCCGTTCCGTCAGAGGATTTCCATCCGTATCCGCGGCACGAATCGCCGTGATCGGCCTCCAGAAATTGTATTCGTATTTGCAGTCCCAGGCGACGATTCCCGCGTCGGCAAGAGCGATATTCAGCAAGGCAAATAGCCGGGCGTTCTGCCAAAGATTATTGAATTGATTACCAGCGACCTGCTGAGCGATTTTGTTCCAACGACCCACCGTCGTGATCGTACCCGGCATATCCACCCAGAACACGGCGATATCGCTCTGTTCCTGGCTGCGGATTGCGCTGACTTTTGCCCCGAGCGTTTTTACCTCGTTCCACTCATCGGCATATTCGGCGCTGGTCAAATCCGGAGGGGCAATGGGTCTGAACTGGGAAGGGCTCGTCATGGCAAACGGAGTGACCGTAGCCCAGTTTGGCATCATCGCCGGGGCATAATCCGGCGGGGTCGGCTGCCAGTCTCCGGGATCGGATCCGGGAACATACGGAACCATATCCCCCGAATGATCCCCGCTTCGCCAGGAAACAATCCGATTTCCCACCTCGTTGCCGAATACGACTCCGTTGGTCTCCCTGTCTCCATCGGGGACATGCGAAAGACTTTCGGCCAGCGCCGCATCAAATGTCGCCTCCTGGGAAGGAAATAACGCCACAAGCACCCTGTATGCGGCAGCGGCGGCGGCGGCTTCTCGTGATATTATCTTCGGAGCAACCGCGGTCACATAGTAGTTTTCACAGGCGTGATCAATGTTGTTGATGGAATCAAACATGGCCGCGTGAACCATCGCCAGAACGCGAGAGGCCTGCGTTGCCCGATACTGGGCGGTTTGTATCGCGCCCAAGGCGACATTGTTCCATTGCACAATCACATCTGCGGCCGGCATGTCCATGTCTCCCCAAACGTCACCGATCGGGAACGGCCGTGTCAGGAACAGGCTGGCCAACACCAGAATCATTCGATATACTTTCCCCTTTTTCATGTTATGTACTCCTGTTCAATGTTGTTGATATAAGGCATTTGCCAATCTGTTTTACGGGCAGCAGTTGGTTTGACCGAATTGGCTCGCAAAGACCGTAAAGTCCAACAGGTTGACCACGCCGTCCTGATTGAAGTCGCAGGGCGGATATCGGTAGTACAGGCAGACCGTCATCCAGTTGCTCGCGAAAATATTGAGGTCCACAACGTCCACATCCCCATCGACATCCAGATCGGCCGAACAATTGGGTCGAATCTCATCGGCGCCGGCATCGACAAACACGCCGCCAGGCCGAATCTGTCCATCGAAATCGTAGTCCAGATCGGGGAAATCCGTAATGGTAAAGTCGCCGAGATTGATGGCGGGAGATCCGCAGGTGATATGGTAATCTCCGTTGATCCCGATCGGATTGAACCGCAACGAGAGGAAATTCCCCCCTTCGTCGAGGACGGCGGCTGTCTGGAGTGTATTTGTGTAGGACTCTGCGAACAAGGGATCGGACGCCACATTCGTGCCGTCATCATAATCGGCGCCGAATGTATCGGTCAGACTGGTAAGTATGCTGCTTTTTGGATTCAAATACACTGGGAACGGGAACCCTGTCACGGCCAGATCCCAGATCGGCTGCGTCGCATGGGGCGCCAGCCCACCGTGACCGCCGTTGATCGAGACATCCCAGAAGAATGACCGGTTCTGCCAGATGATGTTGTCGTTCAGCAGCGGATTTGTGTAATCTTGACCGGACAATGCGGCCAGGTCCTGACTGTGCGGAACACTGACGACACCCGCGGGTTGCGGATTGGACATCAGGAGATTACCGGGGGTAAAACTATTGGCGGTTGTTGCCGCACTGTCGTTGTTGGCGATGGTGTTGTTGACCACATTGACGCGGAGGGCATTCTGAAGATACAGGCCGCCCGCGGCGCCGCCGGCTACATTATTAACGATCATGTTGTTGAACACGTTGATCGTGTACCACAGAGCCGGGGCTTCCATCGCATCGATGCCGTTAATGTTCATCAAGGCAATCCCGCCTCCTACGCCGGCTCCCGCAAGATTTCCTTGGATCAAATTCGACAGGATGGTTACCGAACCGCTTCCGTCGCCCAGCGCGCCGGGATCTTCCGGATTGACGGTCTTTTCGACAAAAATACCGCCGCCGTTTCCGCCGATGGCCAAGCCGTAAAATACCTCGTTGGACACAACGCGATTCTGTTCGATTCGACCGCGATGGCTCAGGCCGGAGTGGGTGATACCGCCGCCGTTCCATCTCGTAAAGTTCCCCATGATCAGGTTATTCCGAATGGTGTAATCGTCGGCGCCGGTAAAGATCGTGATGCCGCCGCCGCCCATGACGCCGCCATTCTTGAGGACATGATTATTATGGATATTCACATGCGTGTTCATCTCCTCGAGACCGGGAGTGCCGACCGTGATGCCGCCGCCCCAGCTACCCTGGTTGCTCTTAATCTTGTTGTTACTGATCTCGAGATAATGAGCCATACTGTGGACATAGATGCCGCCGCCGGCGATGGAGCCGGAAATGGAGAAACCATCGATCCGGCCTGAAGACCCTTCCGCAAAGGCGAAACCCGCATTGCCCAGAACCATGATTCCCGGCGTCTCATTGGCCGCGAATGGATCCGTGCCATCGAGTCCCAGAATGGTCTGGATCTTCGTGTGCCAGGCCGCAACGCGATCCGCGGGAGTCGGATTGGCATGGAGGATCGTTGATTCAGCTCCGGAACCCTGAAGCGTAACATTCTTATACAGGATCGGATTTTCAAAGTAGTGACCGGGGTGGACGATGATCAGATCGCCCGGAGAGGCCGCATCGATCGCATCCTGGATCGGATGAGAGGGATACGCGGCTTGCTCAACATGGAACGTATTCCGCGTCTGGCATCCTCCGACATGAAGCGTTACGCCCAGGTCGGAACTCTTGCCCGTATCATTTCGGGTGACTTTGACCTGCCCAGTCGTAACCGTCCCGAAATCCACCTCGGCAACAATGGTCAGGTTGGACCAGGTACCGGGATTGACTGTCAGGGGAACGCCGCCGACGGTCACGGTACCCCCGGCCGCACCGAAACCAAAGTCACGGGTGATCAACTCCGTCGTGGCCGGATTGGCCGGATCATAATCGGGATTGGGTACCGCTTTGTATCCGACCGAAGTGATTGTAATCGTATCGCCGTTGGTGCAGACGATTGGTCCGCCATCCGGCCCTTCAACCGAAAAGATCACCGGAGTGCCGCTTGACGGTTCCACATCCAAAACCCGGTTGGGATACCCGACAAACGCGGCGATGGGGACTATCGGCGTATCCAGATAGGAAACGCTTCCCGGATAGTAATTAAACGTCCACGGAGTTTGACTGTAATCCGGATCGTAATAGGGATCGATGATCATCTGTCCGGGATTGGCCGGATCCGGGATCGGACCCGGATGATTCAGGACCAAAGTCAGCATCTGCGGAGCCACGCCGCTGGGCGCCGCCACATTCACGGTATAGGTGGATGGCAAGGCCGCGTTGTAGCATCCGAATTCGTCGCTATAGATTCGAAGCAACTCATTACCCGCCCAGTCCTGGAACGAAATGGGAAGCCATGAAGGAGCGGCCTTTTCCCCGAAGACGGGGCTTTCTGCGTTGAATTCAGCGGATAAGTCATTGTTGACAAAACCCACCGCACGTGCCGCCTTGGGAACCTGCGTGAAGAAGAAGAAATCCGCGGCCGCGTTTTTGCCATCCGAAACTCGGACCTGTTTTCGGTCGGGAGTCGGACGCATCTCCAGGGCAAATGGCGCCTCGATCAGATCGGCCGGATCGATTCCCGGAAGCGGATTTCCCATTTCGTCGGTCTGAAAACTCAGGTACTGCTGTACCGGTCGAAGATCTCCGACGATGGGCGGGGGAATCAGCAATGGACTTGGAGTATAACTATCGCCAAAGTCCACATTCTTGTCCTCCTCTTTGACGAGGGTGTATCCGAAAGGCGTAGCCGCTTCGACGATATAGACGCCCCGCGGAAGCCCATCCACCTCATCGCTTCCGGAGAAGATGCCCCCGGGGTGATAGGAGGTGAACGCATATCCGCCGTCAAACACGCCCGGCCGGATCTGGTTCCAGGTTCCATAGCCGTCAAAACCGGGATTCACCGGTTGACCGTGAATGACCAACGGCGGCTGAATGGATCCGGTGGGTTTGTTATCGTCCCAGCAGTCGGTGGTTATGATTTGAATGGCATCGCCGGGATCAAATACTCCGTTGTTGTTCCAATCCTGATCTTCCGGACCGGGGAACAAACTCCACACCGGCAACGTGGGATCATCAAAAGGATAGTTGTCCACATCCGCTCGCGTCGGCGAACCATCGCCGTCGAGATCGTCAATGACACCGTCGCAATCGACATCCATATACAGGTTCATCTGAACGCGGGGAATGCCCGGTTCCCATGGATCGCCGACGGCATAGCGAGGATCATTCTCGGCTCGGGTCGTCGCATAGAAGACGACGCCGCTGATACCGCCATTCTCGCCCATAAGGTATGGGAGTTTGCCCCATTCAATAATATTCAGTTGGTTGAGGAACAGATGCATCGCCTGCAATAACACTTCCCCCGGGCTGGTGGAAACCTGCGTACGGGAAAGATTATTGCCGGTATTGGGATTGATCTCGGCCTGGGGCTGCGGATTCAGTTTGCCTCGCGAGGGCATATCCCATCCGTTGTCGGGAGGGATCGGTCCGCCCTCATCCACAATGGCGGTCATGCCGGTATCCTTGAACCGGGCAAAGTCCACTTCCACAACGAGCCACTTAAAGAAGGGAAACACTTCCGCAAAGGAATAATCGCCCATCGGATCGGTGACCGTGCTTTGATAGATCCGGCCGTCCCGAAACCGGATATTGATATTCTGATTGGTGATCCCCTTCTCTCCGACATCCCGGAAACCATTGGCCGCCTTGGTCGGATCGCCCGCTCCGTCATCAAGAAAGACGCTGCCCTCCAGGGTTCCAAACCATCGGTATGACAGTACATTCCCCAAGGCCACTGGATCGCCGGTCGGATTGATCGTACCGGGAACAATCACGGTATTAAATCCAAACAGCGCATCCAGATTCTCGTCCCAGGTCACCAGTTGATAGGTTCCCGGGGGAACATTGCTGATGGTAAAGGTCCCGTCCGGATTGCACGGGGCCGCATAGAGTCCGGTCAGACTCGTCAAGGAGTTCAGTCCGACCCATGCTCCTTCAACGACCTCACCGGGGGCCAATTGCTGATTCAGCGGAGGACGGCCGAAGTGGTTGAACACCACCGTACCGGAAATCGAACCGGTTCCGGTTGGGGGTGTTAGTGCCCAGGGAAGCCGGTTTTTATCCACAAAACCGAAGAACGCATGATAGAAGCCGGGTCCGAAACCTTCCAGGAATGTCTTCGGTTCATTGGCTTTGACCCAGGCGTCGACTACCGGAGTACCCTCAATGGTGGAGGTCAGTATCCAATTCGTCCCCTGGGGAGGAATCACCTGAATTCCATATTTTCCGGGTGGAAGATATTTGATCAACGCCTCTCCTTGCGCATTGGTCTTGATGATCATGTTACCCATCTGGTCCACGACCGGATTCCCCTCGTCATCCAGAATGAAGGAACCGTCCGGATTCTGTTGATACGTGGTCCCCAGCGGATTACCGAACGCGTCCATCGTTTGTTGTCCCAGCGACTCCGCGATGATAATGGAAAATCCTTCCAAACCCCGTTCGCGAGGAAGGTCCGGGGCGTTGTTGATCGTATTGTGATCTTCGAAGACGAATATCGAAATCTGGGCCGTCGGAATGGGTAGCGGCTGGACCACCACGGTCATGGAGGTCTGCCCCACCGCCACGTTGCCGCCGCTGATGGAGTACCCGGTATAGGGCATGACCGACACGACATACCGGGTCGTCGATGGGACAGCAATCGAAACGGTGCCCGTCGCCGATTCCCCCTTGGCCATCACCGGCGAGTAACTGTTGTGGATATCCAGCGAAATGCTGTTGGCCACCAGCGCTCCGGGTATCGTCAGATTGGTGGTGTCTTCCTCCACCAACCAACGGAATCCCGAAACGGGATTCCCCTGCGGATCGGTCACCGTCAGATCCAGAGCGACGGCCGGTACGGTCCACAACGCCAACAGCAAGACGGCAACCATCGAGAAACCCCCGGCTCGCGATTTCCATTTCGGATGATGAGTGCCGATCCTCATTCTCCCCGAAACGCCTTTCGATCTACTACAGTGTTTGTTCATATTCATACTCCTTAATAAGATTTCATACTCTCATTCCGTAATGGCCGCTATCATAGGCGACAATGAATCATTGCATCTATCAGGAATCTCCTTATTCTGTCTTCCAAAAGGCCTATTCGAAAACGGGACCACGGAATCGATCCCGCTACCCTCCAACCTCCAAGGCCCGATGTACCCGCACGGTGGATTGGGATCGTTACATTCCATCCACAGACCCGCAAGGATCGCCAAATCAGACAGATCGACTTGACCGTTGCGATCCAGATCGGCGCCTCCGCAGAAATCGGGCATGTCACATCCCGTTCGTCTCCACTCCGACGCCAGAATCGAATAATCGCCAAATCCGACATACAAATCCTGATTGATATCCCCGGTCAGAAACGGCGCTTCGGAAATAACCGCCGTCAGACGGATATAACTTTTGTTGGCATTCCATGATTGGGCGTTGACATAGAACGAGATCGTATCGCCCGGCTTGACGCGAATATCGCGGATGGTGTATGCGTGTTGGGTCTCATCGTTCCAGGGGATTTCCAACCGGTAAATCACCGGATCGGCAAGCGTAGCGGCGTTCACGGCGACAAAGAAGGTTACGTCCCAGCCGGTCAGGAGACTCAGGGGAAAATATCGCCCGACCGTTCCGGATATCCCCACGTATCCGGCGTAGTCGCTGGTCCATCTACGGGCGGCGGCCCAATGGTCGGATCCCGCATCCGCCCATGGATAAACTCCGTCCTTCCAGTTCATCGGCGGGCGGCATCCGGAACTGTCGCCTCCGATTCCCCATGCCTCATCGGGCGGGGTCTGGCCGTCCGGCCAGTAAATGATGATGCCTGAATTGTTCCGCCAGTAGAAGGATCCGGGATGCCAACCGAAATAGATTCCGTCCATTCCCGCGTAATTGCTGATGTAACCGTATTCCCAGCCGAATTCGCCCTGCGTGACCCGACCGTCGTCCAGCAACGATTGTTCCCAATCCAGAACCGAATCCGCCAGAATTCCCGCTCCCTTACACCATGCGGACAGACCCATCACGCTCACGAGAATCCATCGAGACCATGGCGTACTCATCGTCCACGCCTTTCCGCCGTTCCGATCCCGGACAGTCGTTCCGTTTCGGCGACGATGCAGGACACAGGTCGCACCGGCCGGGCCTGCGGTAAACGGAAAGACGGGACCTTGCCCCAGGCATGGGGACGACACCGTGCGATGTCGTCCCCCGTTCCTCGGACGAAGCCGAATGGGAGAAAGGGTGTGGGACCGTAAAACCCATACGCTTCGGAACGGACTCGTTGACGCCCGGCGATCTTCCATACCGAAGTCGTCGTCCTCCGTTCGCGGGCAAATTCCGTTCTATCGTTTTCGCTTCTCACATACATAGTTTTCTCTACCCCGTGTTGCGTCTTTTCATCTCCGTCGTATCCGAAACCAGAATCAACCGTACCCGAAAGCCCACCGGAAACCATTCAGGAGTTTCCTTATTCCGCGGGGGATAATCCTTAGAGGGTCCGTGGAGTTCTGAGGAGCGATCCGGGCCTATCAAGGCATGATCTCCGGTTCGCACACTTGGGCCAGCACCTCGTGCAGAAGATGCTCGTCATCGACCTTCCGGGCGATATCGCCGATGGACAAGATGCCCGCGATCCGGCTGTTGTCGTCGATAACCAGCAGCCGATGGACCTGATGTTCCCCCATGATCCGGGCCGCTTCCTCGATGTCGGTATCGTCGGAACAACTGACCGAATGGGAGGACATCACCGTGCCAACCCGCGTTGTTTGCGGATCCATTTTTGCGGCGACGACTCGAACGACGATGTCGCGATCGGTGATCATGCCGACGATCCTGCCGTTTTGAATCACGGGCAGAGATCCGATGTCGAACGATTTCATTTTGACCGCGGCTTCATGCACGGTCGTGTCGTATCCCACGGTCTTGATCGTTCCGGTCATAATGTCCCGGACCTTCATATTCAACCTCTCTTTCTCTCGTTACGATTGACTTTTCCGGCACCGTCCGCGGATTCGAGGGGCCCGTGACGTTACCGCAGGTGTTTGCTGCAGGATTCCATATTCCACGCCACCGAGGCGCCGGCCTTTTCGACCGCGGCCAGCAACAGTGCCTCGGTGATCTCCTCTTTACTGAGACCGGAGTCCAGGCCTTCCCGGATTCTCTCTTCGAGGTTGCGCGGACAGCCGGTTACGCTGGCCATCACGATCCGCAAAAGAACCAGAGTTTTCTTTTCCAGAACGCCGGTTTTTCGACAGGCGGCGACGAAATCGTGGAACGGTCGGCCGACTTCCGGGGAACGCAACACATACCAGGGTGTGGGGTTGTCATTCATGTTCGCTTCTCCATCGTGGGTCGTCCGTTCGGGGGATGGATTCCGTTGATTCGAATCCGAATCCCCGTGTTCATTATGGAACATCCCTTCCATCATCATGATCGCGTGATCTCCCCTTCCCGGTTCTCAATAGTCTCGTATCGCGGGACCTCGTTTTTCGAGAGATTCCTTCCGACAATCGGGCGATCCGCACCGGTACAAAATATAGGTGAACCGGAATTCCTGTATGCGTTCCACTTCGCTCATCCGACCTCCGCAGGCCGGACAGGAATTCCCGACGCCCGAACGAAACCGCGTCCGATTTTCCGCCATCGTCATTTCCGCATTCATAGCTCGATTCCCCTTTTGAATCGTCGATTCATTTTGGCATTCCGCCGCGCGAGGGTCGTTTTCCGATCGATCGCAATCAAAACGCGGTCCATCGCCGCGACCAGCAAATCCTCCAGTTCGGCATCGCTGGATCGCGCGATCCGCCGGCCGCGTTCGATTTTATCGGGACGAATCGCGGTCGCCGGGAACATCCGACCGGGAGATTTTTCCACGCCGGCTTCAAGCCGCTCTCGTGATGGATTCACGCGGGATTCTTCCGCCCGATCCGAAACGAGAATCCCGGAATCTTCAGGGCCGAACCCCCCCTTCCAGAAATTCGACAATCGATCGCTCAGACTTTCCTGGTCGTTGTGAGCATCCTCCCGGGCGGCCAGCATCGCGCATCCGCCTCCGCGATCCTCGGCAGGATTTGATCCCCGGTATGTCGCTCGTTCCATCGTTTCCATTGGTTCGCCTTTCCATGCATTCGCAGATTCATTTCCGTTACCGACCGAATACGAGTTTCACTCTTCGATAGCGTCAACGTACCGATCGGATTGAAATGCTCCAATAGGGAATCTCCTTATTTCCGCTTCGAAAATGCTCAGGAGGACGGGGGCGGGTTATGCGTATATAATGTATGATGTATATATAGTAAATATATATTATCTACTATAAAGATTCCTTCATAGCCCGCCCTTCAGGACAACTCGGTCGCCCCGGCGCGAGCCGGTGATTCCGCCAAACGAACAATCCCCCCAATCCGGGCTTACGGTTCGGCCTGGGTCAATCCTTCCAGGACGGCGTATTTGGTGAGTTGAGCGATATTATCGATGTTCAGCTTGTTCATGATATTCAGTCGGTGGACCTCCACCGTTTTCGGGCTGATGTGCAGCCGTTTGGCGACCTGCTTGGTGGTCTTGCCCTCCGCCATCGCCTGCAGGACTTCCCGTTCGCGCTGGCTCAGAACGGAAAAGACGGAAGACTTCTCGGTAGGTTTGCTGATGAAATCCTGGATTATCTGGTTTCCGATGGAGGGACTGATGAAGGTTTTCCCCGCCGCGACGGTTCGTACCGCCTCCATGAGTTCCTCAAACGGACAGTTTTTCAACAGATATCCGGACGCCCCGGCCTTGAACATCTCCCGGATATATTTATCGCTGGAATGCATGGACAGCGCGATCACTTTGACGTGCGGAAAGTCCGCCATGATTTTGCGGGTCGCCTCGATACCGTTCAGTTCGGGCATGGAAATATCCATCACCACCACATCCGGCAACAATTCCCGCACCAGATCCAACACCGCATGTCCATCGCTGGCCTGCCCCACAACGACGACCTCCTTCTGCTGTTCAAACAACCGGCTCAATCCATGCCGCAGGATGGCATGATCATCGGCCAAAATAATCTTGATACTCATTGTTTTTCCCTTTCCTTTTCAATCGAAAGCGGAGCCACCAGCGTAACGACGGTTCCCTTTCCGGTAACGGATTCCAACGCGAAATGGCCGCCGATATGGCGGAGGCGTTCACGAATGCTGAACAGGCCGAATCCCCCGGATTTTCCATCCTCGGAGATCGCACAACCCCGCCCGTCATCCTCGACGCGGATTTGCAGCTCGTCTCCGATTCGTTTCAGGGTTACGCCGGCGGTTTTCGCCTCGGCGTGCTTGGCGATATTGAAAAGCAGTTCGCGGACCGAACGATACAACAACACCTTCACCGGATCCGACAGGGGTTTGGGCAGCGGGCAATTCCGGAATCGACAGCGAATGTTGTGCTTTTTCATGAATTGATCCGCCAGGTCCTCGACGGCCACGTCGAAACCCAAATCGTACAGAATACTGGGGCTTAAGTCAAAACTCAGGGTTCGGGTTTGTTTAATGGCCTTATGAAGTTGTTGCGTGATTTCCTGGAGCGATCCGGAGATTTTCCGGGAGGCCTTGGCCTGCAGCGCTTGCAGTTCCCGCGCGGAAAAGGCCAGGAGCTGGCCGACCGAATCGTGCAGATCACCCGCCAGTTGTCGTCTCTGCCGTTCCTCGGCAATCTGCAATTCCACCGCCAGGGATCGCAGTTTTTCCCGGCTTTGCCGAAGTTCTTCCTCGATGCGGATTTGGTCGGTGGTATCCTGAACAGTGCCATACAGGCGGACGGGCTTTCCGTCAGCCGCGCAGATAACCTCGATCTGCACGTGGAGAATCCGCTGGGTTCCGTCCGGTCGGCGAATTCGACAGTCGATGCTCTCCGGCCGGACTTTTTTCACAGCCATCTCGACGGCCTATCGGACCGGATCGCGATCTTCGGGACATACCGTTTCCACAATGGTTTCGAAGGAAACCGCGAATTCCTCCGGCCGGACTCCATGAATACGGTACACCTCGTCGGACCACCACATCCGATTCCCGACCAGATCCCAGTCCCAGTTTCCCAGATGCGCAATTCGCTGGGCTTCAGTCAGCCGGGATTCGCTCGACCGCAACGATTGTTCAATCTCAAATCGGTGCAAGGCCTCGCCGATCATTATTGCCATACTCTCAAGAAATTCGACCGCCTCCCGCGATACTTTCCCAACCTGGGGATCGGAAAGATGGACGACGCCCATCATCGTCTCTCGGTACCGTATGGGAATCACGATCACCGTGGCATAACCACATCCCGGACAGGTGCCCCGATACCGAGACTTCTCCTGCTCGGACAACCCTCGGACAAATTCGAGCGTGTTACCGCATTGGAACGATCCTTTGGGGGTTAGGAAAGGCGACTCCCGAACATCCGGTTCCTGCGCGACGACCCGAATACAAACGCACGCGTCGTGATGGATCGAAATCCCGCTTTCCCGCGCCAAAAATTCCTCATCGAGTCCGATCGACGACACAAAGGGAATGCAGCCGTCGGATTGGACCAGGCGAATCCCCACCCCCTGACAACCGCTCCAGTCGTGAATCACCCGCACGGCCGCGTCAAGGTACTCCTTGCGGAAGGTCTTCTGCGCAAACAATGCCAACAGGGAATTGGTAATATCCTGTTTTGCCTGGGCCGCTTTTCGATCCGTAATGTCGCGTGCGGCGGCAAAAACACCTTGTACCTCACCCGCCTCGTTTCGATATAGTGCGGCATGGTAAAGAACATCGGTTCGTTGGCCGGACCGATGTTGAATGGTCAACGGATAATCTCTGACGAATCCTTCCGATAAGACTTTTTCATACCCCTCCCGCGCTTTCTGGGGTTCCGTGAAATAATTCGAAAAATCGCTGCCAATCAGTTCCTCGCGGCCTGCGCCGGTCACCAATTCCGTGGCCGTATTCACATCGGTGATTATGCCTTCGGGGCTGATCGTAACCAGCGGATCCAGACTGGCCTCAATCAGACTGCGGGCGTAGAGTGAAGCCCGGTGCAACTCTTCTTGGGCCCGCTTTTGTTCGGTGATATCCAGACCCATCTCCATCACCAGTTCCGTTCCATCGGCATCGGTGAATGGGAAGTCCGAAATATCATAGATCCGGCCATCCGGTCCCGTCCATTCCCAGTGATGCGGTTGGCCGGTCTTGAACACCGTAAAAGTTTCGCATGTCTCGCAGGGTTCGGAACGATGGAACAGAAACTCATAGCAAGGCCGGCCTTCGTCCTTGCCGAATCGTTCCTCGAAGAAACGGTTGGCGAACGGAACATGATAATCCTTCGACAGAAGAATCACATAGGCCGGCAAGGTATCAAAAACATCATAGAGTCGCTGTCGTTCCGCTTTAAGAGATTCCTCCGCGGCCATCCGTTCCCGGTTTTCTTTCTCAAGGGCCCCCACGACATACAGAAGTTCCCGGGTACGTTCCTCGACACGTTTTTCCAACAGATCGCGGGCCTGAAGCAATTCGAGTTCCATCTCTTTGCGGGCGGTGATATCCTGCGAAATACCGAAACCGCCGATCAGTTCGCCTGTATTGTTGAATTCGAGATACGCTTTCTCTCGAATCCACTTGATCCTTCCATTGACCAGCAGTCGATGCTCGATATCATACGGTTCTCCGCAAAGACCCGCCTTCCATTTCGTATCCACATACGTTCGATCCTCGGGGTGAACCGCGGCAAGAAAGGTCTCGTAGGTCAGCGGCGTTCCTTCGGGGATTCCAAATATCCTGTAATTTTCCGGCGACCAAGTCAGGATGTTTCGTTGCGTGTCCAGTCGCCAGCTTCCGATATTACCCACGGACTGCGCTCGATTCAGATCCTCCCGGCTTTGCCGCAGGGCTTCTTCGGCCTTTTTACGCTCGGTGGTTTCCTCCACAACGATACTCAGGCCGGTCACAAAGCCCTCGGCATCCCGGACCGGTAACCACTGTTCCAGCCAGCTACGCTTGACGCCGGGCTGCGCGGGTGTTTCGCCGATGATTTCGATATTGGTCCGTGGTTGACCGGTGTCCAGAACCTGACGCATCTCGGGCTCCACCGCGTCGGCCAGCACGGGCAACAGGTCCCGGAGCCGCTTACCGATGTGTGCCGCGGCTGGAATCCCGTTGATCTCCGCCAGATGCTCATTGATCCGAACAAAACGGAGTTCTCGATCCAGCAGGCAAAGGCCCACGGGGGCATTGCAGTAGAGGTCCTCGATTTCCTTCAGTCTCTGACGAGCCAACTCCTCGGCCTGCTTGCGCGTGGTGATGTCGGTGGTCACGCCGATGAGGCGGCACAACTCGCCCCGGACATCGAAGAAACCCAGGCCGACTTCCTCGAGAACGGCCGTGGCCCCATCCCCGCGAATCAACCGATATTCGGTCCGATAGGTCTCTGCGCCGGGCCTCAATTCACCGAGCATCGCCACGAATCGCTCGCGGTCTTCGGCGTGGATGCGCTGGAAGAAAGATTGCGCGGTGTCGTGTTCCGATTCCGTACCGGCCAGTTCCAGAATGGGCCCACAACTGGCCGAACGCACCACGCCGTCGGTGGCGAGGTCCCACTCAAACGTGAAGGAACGGCTCACCTTCAGCGCCATCTGGATGCGTTCAACATTCTCGCGCAGCATTTCTTCGATCTGTTTGCGCGCGGTGATATCGATGCAGATTCCGGACATACGCAGCGGCGTTCCGTCCTCATCGTAGATTGTGTTGCCGAGGGCATTGATCCAGCGAACCTGGCCCGATGGAAGCACGATTCGGTATTCGCTGTTGAGAGAGGTATGTTTTTCGATCGCCTCCTGTATCCGCTTTTCCGCTGCTGCCCGATCTTCGGGATGGATCGCCTCTCTCCAGACATCAAAGCCGGCCTCGTCGGTCTCCGGGTCCAATCCGAAGAGGCCATACAGTTCGACGGACCAGGCGATCGTATCGGTCGGAATGTCCCAATCCCAAATGCCGGCATCGGCGGCGGCCTGAGCCAGTCTCAGCCGCGATTCGCTTTCGCGCAGCTCCATCTCGGCCTTCCGTTCGCGGGTCTGGTCGCGAAAAACCAATACGACCCCGATGATCCGGCCTTGCTCATCGCGGATGGGCGATCCGGCGTCGGCGATCGGACGCTCGGTACCATCGCGGGCGATCAGGGCCGTATGATTGGCCAGTCCGACAATTTTACCTTCCCGAAGAACGAGAGCCACCGGATCCTCGGCGGGTTGGCGGGTAAGTTCATTGATGATGTGAAACACCTCGGATAACGGTTTGCCGCGGGCCTCGGCCAACGGCCAGCCGGTCAAGGTCTCCGCCACAGAATTGAGCAAAACCACCCGGCTATCCGCATCGGTCGCGATGACCGCATCGCCGATGCTCATCAGAATTGTGTGGTAACGAAGATCGCTTTCCCGCCGGGCCGCCTCCAATCGATACAGCGTTTCGTAATGCGAACGGGACCTCCGCTGCCACATCACCCCCATCACGGCCGCCAGAGCTACGATAAATGTTCCGATCAGAAAAAGGATCAGAATGGATCGGAATCTCCACCCCGCAAATGCCTCATCCCAGTCGATCTTGGATACCATGAACCACGAGGAATCCGGAATGGACTTGAGCACGGATATTACTCGTACTCCGCGATAATCCAATCCTTCCCACATGCCTTCCTTTCCCAGCACGGCCTGAACGGCGGGAACCTTCGTCTGGGTCAGAGGAATCCGCAACCTCAGCGCCGTATCTTTCCGGTGCCGTAACTCATTGAGAAACAGCACCGAGTCCCCGTCCCGCCGGACCAACAGGGTCTCGGCGGTTTGGGTGGACGTCGGCCAGGATTGTATCAGCGGAAACAGAAACATGTCGGCCTTGCTCGACAATAAAACCGCACCGACCGGCCGTCCATTCTCGGTGAACAGGGGGATGATCACATCGAGATGAACCACCATTTCATCCGGAACGGCATGCAACTGGGATAAGCAGGATTGCCGCGTCTGAAACGCCAAACCCATAGCCGTTACGGCGTCCGGATGGATCGATCCTGTCGAATCTCCCTGGCTCAACAATATTGTTCCCCCCGTATTCACCAACAGAATTTCCGAATACGGTAATCGATTCCCAAGGGAACCAAGACGGCTCAGGATCGGCCCCGCCGATGAGGGATTGGGATTCTCCAGCCATTGAATGGTTTGAGGATCCAGGAATAATTCTTCGAGAATCAGGGCGTCATGAAGCCGTTCCGAGCGCCAGGTAACAATCTGCCGGGTCTTCAACTCGGCGATGGAAAGAAGGTCTTTCTCCACCTCGCGGCGCACGTGATCTCGTTGAGAGGCATAAAACCAGGCGCCGCCCAGGATGAATACCAACAAGCCCAGGATAAAAACCACGATGAATCCGCGGGGAATCTCAGAATATGGAAGAGAACCGGATGACGAGTTCAATGGTTTCATTGTTTCTCTTTCATCTCCGCTTCCTCTGTCGGTAATCGTGATCCTGCAGTGTGCGCATTCATGGGTATCTTCCCGGAGCGGACGAATCCATTCAATCCCACTCAACCGAAGAACCCTCAACCAGACATGGAAATACTATACCCGATCCGAATCGGGATCGCAAGGAAATTGAAAGCTCGTTTATAGCCCGCCCCTTCTTCGTCGGATCATCCGGTGCGCTCGTTTGCGTCCGTGCTCTCTTCCCTCCGTGCCCTCTCCCTTCCAATTCCGTCCGGTCGCACACGGTCATGGGCGGGCGACGAATGTCTCGTTCTTCGCATTACGGGGGGACGCAAATCCGGAACTTTGCTTTCCGTCCAATCTTCGACAAGGAAGTCAGAACACGCCATCGGCATAGTCCTGGATGTGGGTGAACTCGGCGTTTTCCAGATAGCGCTGCGGCTTGGAGACGAAATCGCAAATCGTCTCCAACAATACGAAATGTTTATTCTCCTCTTTGGCGAGTTTTTTGAATATCGTTTTCTGGCACGCCTCCTGGACCTCGTCGGCCTTATTCAAATAAAACTGTTCGCTGTCTCGTTCGATATCGCGGGCCTTTTGGTAGAGAGCCAATTCGCTGATTTGGAAATTGAATCGATCGGGAGCCCCCCGCATGTTCTCGAAGATCGCGCGGGCCTGCCCCAGAATGAACGTCTGAGAAATCGCCGCCGGGATGTTTTTGCTCAGATTTCGAACCACGTAATAATGGTGGTTTTCCTCGACCGCCAGCATCTTGCAGATATTCTGCAATCCGGTATGCGTGGTCTTTTCGGCCAGTGCCCGATAGTAGCTCTCGCTGAGCTTTTCTTGTTCCATGGCAAATTCAAATATATCCACTGCATTCTCCCGATCATAATTTCATCCGGCCGTTCCTTCCGGTCCTCGTCCCATATCCAAAGGGATTATTCCTTTGTTTCATACACCCAACGACCTTCCCTGAAAATAGGGAAATCCCTTACTCCGGAGTGAAATATGCTTATCGACGACAATCCGAGACGACGGGGGAATC
Organism: uncultured Pirellulales bacterium; assembly: GCA_964386005.1. Taxonomy (GTDB): domain Bacteria; phylum Planctomycetota; class Phycisphaerae; order Sedimentisphaerales; family Anaerohalosphaeraceae; genus FEN-1350. Next base: position 98,834 of record CAYLSB010000003.1, read on the forward strand.
GGAGGCCGGCGAAGGGACGGCCAATCAAATGCCTCCTGGCAATGGGTTTTCTTGATCAGTTCGGCCGAATCCGTGCCCTGCGAAGCATGACGATCGGCTATCCAATCATGGCGTATAATTTTTGAATTTGACATTGATATCTACCCCGAAAACCAGTAGAATACAGGAGTTGGTTTATTGATTATGTTGTGGAGAGGGCATCAAGAATACGTTCAATGGAAGGGAGAGGTTATGAAGCAAATCGCCATTTTTTCCCTATGTGTTTGTGTTTGCATGGCAACCGTCTGGGCCGACTATCAAAATCCGCCCGGCTGGGAGAATGACCCGTACTTTACGCATCAGAGCTGGTCGTTTTCCACCGAGACGGCGGCCGGAGCCCCGATTCCTGCCGATGCTGGATTTATCAATGCTTCCGGCGCTGCGACGTTGACCCTTCAGGGGGCTCAATGGGTGGGCGATATGGGAATGATCTTTGATCCGGGAACATTCGATCCCCTGGGACAGCGATCGGGCGGCTGGCAGATCAATGGGCCACAACAAAATGTCCCTTGGCTTTCGATTTATGTTCCCAATATCGCCAATTCGGCCATGAAGAAAGAAGTATGGTTTGAACTGACTTTCCGTGTCAGCAGCATGCAATTGGCCGGAAGCATTGTGGATCAGGTCAGTTTCGACTGCTATGCCGATGGGATTATGGATTCAGCCCACAAGTTTTCCTATTTCGACCAGGTGGGCGGCGTCATCGGTGTGGATATGCAAAGTCAGATCTGGCTGCGATTTGAAGGGAAGTTTGCCTTTGCCCCTCAACCCGGATCCGAATGGCTGGTTCTCACGGGTTCTCTTTTCGACAATCAGAGCGTTGTGCTGGATCAGATTGATGTCGATACCCATTGTATCCCTGAGCCGGCCGCGCTGGGACTGCTTGCGATCGGTGCGCTGGGATTCTTGCGGCGCAGACATTGAGTTCAAAACGATAGACAGGCCATCCTCATAGAGGCAAAGCCCCCGGGCTGGCCTGCAAACGAGGAGATGAGCCGATGAGAAAGCTGTTGCTCCTTTCGGTCGCTGTCGCCGTGTTTCCGGCGGGGACAGTCACCGCCTACGTGAACTATGAGTATTATGAGGGGACCTGGGATATCCTGCCGGATTTTGATTCCCTGACGCCCATGCATACCGGGATGGCATCCAATTTCGATCTCCGCCATCGGAACAAGGAGGATAATTTCGGTTTTCGTTTCAGGGGAATTATCGAGATTACGGATTCCGGAGAGTATCAATTCTTCACTGTGTCGGACGATGGAAGTCAATTGTTTATTAACGATGCCTTGATCGTTAACAATGACGGCCTGCACGGATTGCAGGAACGATCCGGTCGAATTTTTCTCGTCGCCGGCCGGCACGTCATGGAGGTAACCTACTTCGAAAAAGGCGGAAGCAATGAACTGTTTGTTCTCTATGAAGGACCGAAAATTTCCAGGCAGATTATTCCCGCTTCCATCCTGACACCCATCGAAATACCCGATAGCTACGCGTCCTCCTGCCCGTTCCCGCCGCAGGAGGCCGAGGCGGTTGATCCCGCTTGCGCCCTGAATTGGATGAAGCCAACCCTGACGGCAAATCCTCAATATAATGTATATTTCGCGATGGATCCCAACTTCCCGATGGGGCCAAGGGTGATCGGCCAAACGGTCTCGGTGTATGATCCGTTTGGCGACAATTCGATGGCGCCCGGAACAAAATATTATTGGCGGGTCGATGTATTGGATCCCAACGAAGGAGGCACGCCAAAACTGTACTCGGGCGAACGATGGAGTTTCACAACCCGCTATGGACACGTCGCCCTGTATGAATTCGAAGTGGATCCCAACGATAGTACCGGCAACGGACACGGTGGAACGTACATGGGACCAACCGATCCGAATAGTGTCCAGGATTCCTACCGCGGCAATGTTCTGTTATTGAATGCCAACGGCCGGACGGACCAGCAATATGTGGAAATCGGATCCGTGGGCATTTCTGGAAACGCCGCAAGAACCATCGCCGGTTGGGCACGAGCAAGCACAACGGCGATCTCCGCCTGGACGAATGTCTTCGGTTTTGCACATGACGGGGCGGGAGACAATACCTATTTCGATGTGGAAATCAACAGCTCGGGGCAGTATGTCCTCCATGTATATGGCTCGGAGATCCTCTTCTGTCCGGTCGATACGGAATGGCATTTCTTCGCGGCGACCTATGACGGAGCCCTTATCACGGTGTATCTGGACGGCCGGGTCGTGGGTACCGGGGTCAAAGCGCTGGCCACAATCGATGCTTTCCGGATCGGAAGCCGGCGGAGCCATAAGACCTATTTCCCGGGCTTTGTCGATGAGATCGCGATTTGGGATTACGCGTTGACCGCCGAGGAAATCCGCCGGCTCATCCTCTTTGCCGATTATGATCGGGATAAAGACGTGGACTCGGAGGATTTTTACGGATTCACAAGCCAGTGGATGGACACTACGATCATCCCAAACAGCATCAAGCAGCCGTTCGTTATGGAGGATTTTGAAAAATATTCACCCACCGGTTTTCCTCCGATTACGATGGGCTGGTTCGTGTACCTCAGCGACAGCAAGCTGGCCACCGCCACCTTTACATTGCTCCCGGGACAAACCGAAACGCCGTACGGCGGCGAAAAGGCCATGCGATTCGACTATACATTCCCGGCGTGGACGGGAGACGACTGGTTGACCGTGGGACATCGTATCTCGCCCTTCAAGGATATGCGGGGATACGATGAGATCCGATTCCGCGTGAAGTATCATTCCACCAACACGGAAGATGTCGGACTGTTCTTTCATGTTGGGGATGATCCGGCCGATGTGACCGAGCGCGAAGCCGTCAGGGCCGGGCCATTCAGCACATTGGATAATGTGAATGATCCCAACCAGTGGCACGAGATCGTGATACCTTTGCGCGATAATCCCAATGTGCAGTGGCAATCTCCCTACACCGGCATCGACGAAGTCCGCAACATGAACGGGATACTGGTCAGCGTCGTCAATTCGTCAAAGGCGATCCGCAAAGGGACTCTCTATTTTGATGATATTCGTCTGGTCGATCATACGCCGGATTGCGATGGGCTGCCCGTCGCCGACTTCACCGCCGATTGTCTTGTCGATATGCGGGATTTCGTTTTTCTGGCGGAAGAGTGGCTCAGAGGCATTGGCTTATAAGGCGATCCGCATTCGATTCTTCTCGATCGCGCTGAACGCGGTGGAGTGATCCGATTCACCTACGGGGATTTCTTCTTGGCAGACGGCCCGCAAAGTCGTATAGTGTTCCGCGATTCCAATCGGCCGGGAAGGTCGTATGTTTCAAGGGAATCCAACGGATCAACGAGTGGAGAATTCCCATGCGTAAGCGCAAGAGTGTTTTTGTCGGCACAGGGATCGTCCTGTTGATTCTTTCGGTACCCATCAACGCCGCCGACATTCAATGGAAGCATCTGTCCGGCGGCTCCGGCGATCTGCCCGTTCCGCCCGGCGGATCGAACCAGCAGACCGGCTGCGTCGTCGGAGACTTCGATAACGACGGCGTACAGGATTTCGCTGTGAGCTTTCGACAAAAACCCCCCGCCCTGGTTTGGTATCGTCGAACCGCATCCGGCTGGAATCCCCATGTCATCGAGAAGGAGTACCTTACGATCGAAGCCGGCGGCGCGGTCTGCGACATCGATGCGGATGGTGATAGCGACATTGTCTTCGGCGGCGACTGGCAGAGTTCGAACGTGTGGTGGTGGGAAAATCCCTCCCCGCATTTCGATCCGGCGATCTCCTGGAAACGACACAGCATCAAGACCGGCGGAAAAAACCAGCACCATGATCAGGTCTTTGGCGATTTTCTCGGCACAGGAAAGCCGCAATTGGTCTTCTGGAATCAGCAGGCGGCGACGCTGTTTCTGGCGGAGATCCCCGCCGATCCGCGATCGGCCGATTCGTGGCCGATGACGGCGATCCTCGCCGACGCCAAACCCGCGGGCGTTCCGTATATCGAAGGCGCCTCGGCCTTTGATGTGGATGCCGACGGTAAAACCGATATTCTCGCCTGCGATTCATGGTTTAAGCATACCGGCGGCAGGTCCTTCCGGCAAATCCGGTTCGCCCTCGGGGGCGGATTGATTTTCGCGGGGTATTTCAAACCGTCAACCTATCCTCAGATCGTCATTTCGCCGGGCGATGCCGGCGGGCGCGTCCGCCTGTATGAATGCACGGGAAATCCCGAAAACGCCGCCGACTGGAAAGCCGCCGAACTGCTCGATCGCGAGGTCGTCCACGGCCACAGTCTGCAGCTTGCCGATATCAACGGCGACGGCCACCTGGATATCTTCGTCGCCGAAATGGCCCAGTGGACCGGAAAAGTCGATCATCCGGAAGCGACCGCGTGGATTCTCTTCGGCGATGGCGCCGGCAACTTCAGGCAAACCGTTCTCGTCAAGGGCCACGGCTGGCATGAAGCCCGCGTCGCCGATCTCGACGGCGACGGCGACAGGGATATCCTCAACAAACCCTACACGTGGAAAACGCCGCGGATCGATGTCTGGCTCAACAACGGTACGCGATCGGCCGCGGGCATCGGTACCAGTCCCGGTTTTCGCGGGCCTGTCGGTCTTCAACTGTACAGTCTCCGTCACATCTTCAAGGACCATGTCCCGCTGGGCCTGCAGATGACACGCGACTTTGGTTTCACCGAGATCGAATTCGGCGGCACGTATGGCTATCCCATGGATACCTTTAAGGCGATGCTGGCCGCCAATCGTCTCAAACCCGCGGCCATGATGTTCGGCTACGAGCGGTTCGAGAAGGATCTGGCCGGCATCATCGCCGACTGCAAGACCTTCGGCGTATCGTTTGTCGGCGTGGCATGGATTCCGCATTCCGGCGACTTCAAGGAATCCGACTGCCGCAAGGCGGCCGATCTCTTCAATACGGTCGGCGAAAAACTGGCCGCCGAAAAGATCGCTTTCTTTTATCACAATCATGGGTACGAATTCCAGCCGTATCAGGGCGAAACGCTGTTCGACCTGTTGATGAAACTGACAAATCCGGAGTATGTATGTTATGAAATGGACGTCTTTTGGACCGTTCATCCCGGTCGGGACCCGGTTGCGCTTTTGAAAAAATATCCCAACCGCTGGAAGCTGATGCATATCAAGGATATGCGCAAAGGCACACGGACGGGTATTCTGACCGGCTCGGAGGATGTCCGCAACGATGTCGCCATCGGCACCGGACAGATCGACATTCCCTCGATTCTCAAAACGGCCCAGGAAGTGGGCGTAATGCATTACTTCATCGAGGATGAATCGCCGACGGTCGTCGAGCAGATCCCGCAGAGCTTGAATTACCTCGGCCGATTGACATGGTAATCCCCGGTTCCGGTCGTTTGCATCGAAAGGATGATTCCACCATGAAACCTATTGTAATTATTATATGCCTGTTATTTCCCGTATATGCAACCGCGGCGATTCCCGAATACAACGCCCCGCCCGGCCAGCAGACCCATGGCCGATTCTGGCGGTATCACTGGTATCGTCAGGGCATGGACTACGGCAATCCCGGTCACGAGATCCGCTTTCGCATCAACTCCCCGGAAATCTCCCTGAACCCGACCTTCGGCAAGCGCGCGGAGGCCCGTGAGAATGGAATGATGCTGATCCGGGCCGACGAAGATCTCTTTCGGCTTGCCGGGGCCGAACTCTACGCCGAGATGTGGGGCGGCCATCCCGGCACAGCCAACAAGCGCGTCTCCGTCAATGGCCGTTCCATCTACACTCTCCCGCCGGTCGGAACCGAGGAAGGACACTGTACGTACTTCTACCCCGCCATTCCTCTCAAACGAACCGACCTGGTCACGGGATTCAACGCCGTTCAGTTCGCCGTCGATCAGGGAAACGCCTTCTGGGGCCATTGTCTCATCGACAACGCCGCGATTCGCGCGGCATTGACCGACAAACACCCGGACCTTGTGAAACTCGGACTCGACGCATTCTCCGCATCCGTCCTTGTCTCTCCCGTCAAAAGCGGCGAAGGTTTTGGACTCTCGCTGGATACCGTTCCGACGGCCTCCTCCTCCATCGCTTTCGTCGAATATTTCGGCTGGTACTGCGGCTACGATGAAAACGGCAATCGTCTCCGCAATGATTGGCACGGCTTCACCAAAAACCGCGCGGCACAGGCCCATCTGGGTTCGGCCGTCACACCCCCCTACCTTATTCGATGGGATACGTCCCTGCTGCCGGTGCAAACGGATACGGCCGTGCGGGCCGTCGTCCATTTTACCTCCAATCCGGATCTTGTTTATGTTACTTCAGCGGCGGACAATCTTTCCGTTACGCATCCGGACGGCGTTCACGTTATTCTCGTAAGCCCGCAGGATCTGCCGAATCCGTTCTGGTCGCGAGCGGGGCAGATGAAAACCTGCTCGTTCGACCTGGACATGGATCCCGCGCGCATCGAGAAGGCGGTACTTCATTGCGTCACATGGACCGGCGGTTCGGGAACCATCAGGAATTATTTTACCCTCAATGGAAAGCATTTTCCCGTCGCCGAAGGCGATCGCCACGAATTGATCTATACCCGGCTCGATGTGGAACCCATGATCCTCCGGCGGGGCCGCAACCCCGTCGAATTGCTTTCCGATACCGAACACCACGGCATCGAAGTGATCCTTCCCGGCCCGGCGCTGATGATTCGCTTCAAATAAATCTGGCCCTTCGGCGTTTTCCGGATACACTGTGTACCATGCGATATAAAAAATCCAATCCGGGCGGACTCGTCTATTCGACGGAGTTTGGATCGATGTGTCCGGGGTGTTCCATGCCGATCGCACGGTGTATCTGCCGGAACGACCCGACCGCGACCGCGGGCGATGGGATCGTGCGGGTGGGGTATGAAACCAAAGGCCGCAAGGGAAAGGGCGTCACCGTGATAACCGGCCTGCGGATGACGACCGACGATCTCAAAGACCTCGCTCGCGAATTCAAGACCCGCTGCGGAACCGGCGGCACCGTCAAGGAAGGAACCATCGAAATTCAGGGAGATCATCGAGACCGGCTTATCACCGAGCTCCAATCGCGGGGATATACCGTCAAACGAAAATAATATGCGCCCTGAATTCGCTCGGTTGATTACAGTCCCGCCGCCAATATCTTTGTCTTTTCGGCAAGATGGAAGATCGTTCGCGCGTTGCCGTGCATGATCGGATCGATCAGCTCCATCGCATCGGACAGTTTCAGCCAGCCCTCGTCCACCAGTTCCGATAGCGCCTGCGCGATTCCCCTTCGGGCGATCATCGCATGGCCCAGCACCGGTTCGACGGGAATATAGTCGCCGCCGAAGGTCAGAATCTTGTTGGCGGGCGCCGTGACCAGGTACTTCTTGAGGAAGTCCTTGGCCCCCACCGGATTGATGATCCACGCCCAGCACATATCGAGATGCGCGTTGGTGTAATGCTTGGCGACGGCGATGAGATCTTCATAATAGGGATACGCAATATGCATGAAGACAAACCGGGTTTCGGGGGAGGCGCCGCAGAGATCGCAGGCCGATCCGGGATTGTTCATCAGTCGCGACAGGGGCATGTAATTTTCGCCGGCGTAATATCCGGTGTGCAGCTTGACGGGCAGGTTGTGTTTTGTGGCCGTATCGACCGCGCACCAGAACAGGTGATCCTCGAGGTCTTTGCGTTGGCTGTCATTCAGCGTCTTGTTTTCGATCCGTCGTAAGAACAGATCCCGCGCCGCATCCGTCTCGATCTTGCGGTAGTCGATGTCGCGGGAATAGGCATTCTGCGATTTGACGGCGACGGCGAGCTTGCCGTACCGATCGAACCACCAGTCAATGACGCGCTGCCAGTCGTCAAGGTTCTTGACTTCCATGCCGGCGGGTTTGGACAACCGGCCGATATCCGGTCCGGCGAACATGCCGACAATGCTGATATCCTGCATCAGTAAAGTTGGCATATTGCTCTTGTGGAAGGGCTGGCCGCCGAGATAGTTGACCTGGCAGGATTCGATTTTCGCCATGTCGCACAGGATGCGGCGATAGAAACCCGGCTTTCGCGTCGCCTCGTAGCCGGTCTGGACCTTACGGACGGTCGCGGAGGATAGTTCGTCCACATCGTAGAGCATCTCGATGGCGATCCGCACGGCTCGGCCGTAGCCGGTGTTCTTCACGGCCGGCCAATACGGCTCCAGAATCTTCCATTTGTCCGCCGGGTCCACCTCGGAGGAAAAGAAACGATCGGACTGAGACCGCGGCATCCCGCAGGTGGTCATATCCGAGTCGAGATAGTGGTTAAAGATGAAGGACCAGTCGTCCGGTTCGGATCGAGAGCCGGGGGCCTTGGCCAGACGGGTCTCCTCGTCGAAAAGGTGCTCGTGCGTGTCGATCAGCGGCGTCTGCATGACCCTGGCGAGAATGTCTTTGTTAAACCGGCGGTCGGAAAACGGCGTAGCCGAGGGCTGCGCCATGACCGAACCGGAACCGAGAAGCGATACCGCTCCGACCGAACCGATGCCCTTCAGAGCCGTTCGCCGTGATAGGTGACCTTTTTTCATACGTTCCCTCCGGAATAGATGAAAATGATTTACAGTTTCCCTTTGGAATTTTTATCGCCCAGCGTTCGGGTCATGCAGAAGATAAACACGCTCAGAATCACCGTCCAACTGACGATCAGAAAGATCCACCCTTCAGGACGCATCGGAGACTCCTCCCTGCGGTTTGTGTTTCCACGCCCGCCAGACCAGATACACCAGGATGACGAACAATCCCGCCAGCATCGCCCGCGTGGCCAGAATGTACGGTACATTTCCGTCCGCCACATTCTTCATCCGAAGAATGTCGGGCAGGTCGGACCAGAACCAGGAAGTAAGGATAAACAATAAAAATATAGGCGTAATATACTTGATGATGAATCGGTAGATCCGGGGGATGGTGATATCCGATCCCACATGCAGTTCGCTCCAGGCCCTGTCCATACCGAACACCCAGCCGAACAGGATCGTCTCGATAAAGGCGAAGATCACCAGGCATACCGTCCCGCCCCAGAAGTCCATCTCATCGACGACCCCTCTGCCCAGCCAGAAGATGCTGGGTTGGGTCATGATAAAGGTTCCGACCGCAAAGATCATGCTGGCCCTGGGCTTGGAGATACTGAATTCGTCTTCCAGAAAGGCCACCGTGGGCTGGGCCATGCTGATCGAGCTGGTGATACCGGCCAGAAACAACAGGAAAAACCACGCGAATCCGAAGAGATTTCCCATCGGAAGCTGCTGAAGCACCATCGGCATCGTGACAAATCCGAGATTGAAGGCCCCGCCCGCGGCGAAGCTCAGCATCTGCGCGGCCCCGAAGAAGGCGAACGCCGCCGGGATGACGATGCTGCCGCCGAAGATGACCTCGGCCATTTCGTTGGTCACCGCCGAGGTCAGCCCCGACAAAGCCACGTCATCCTTGCGGCTCAGATAGCTGGCGTACGTCAGGATGATGCCGAATCCCACGCTGAGCGTAAAGAATATCTGGCCCGTCGCCGCCAGCCAGGTCTTCGGTTCGCCGAGCTTGCTCCAGTTCGGATTCCACAAAAAGCCCAGGCCATTTACGATATTGTTGTCCGGCATGGATGGATTTGGAGTTCCCAGCGTCAGGACGCGGACCGTCAGAAACGCCGCCAGAACAAACAACACCGGCAGCGCGAACTTGCACACCGCCTCGATGCCCTTGTTGACCCCGCGATAGAGAATCCAGATGTTCAACGCAAAGGTGATCAAAAAGAACAGGTACGCCGTGGAGATACCGCCGAAATAATCGCCCCGTTCCAGTCCCTGATATTGTTTCAGGAACGCGGCCATCGATTCGACCGTCGTGCATCCGTTGTACGTGCCCAGCAGGGAGAATACGCTGTAGCCCAGCAGCCAGGATTCGACATAAATATAATAGATGTAGATGATCACCGGGCCGAAGATGCCGATGACGCCGAAGTACTTAATAAAGCGATTCTTGTTCCACAAAGTGTGGAACATTCCCGGCGCCGTGCTGTGTCCGAACCCTCCGCCGAACCGGCCGATCGTCCACTCGACCCACATCAGCGGAATCCCCAGCAGGATCAGCGCCAGAAAATACGGGATCAGAAACGCCCCGCCTCCGTTGTTGACCGCCTGCACGGGAAACCGCAGAAAGTTGCCCAGCCCGATGGCGCTTCCGGCCACCGCCAGGATGATCCCCAGCTTGCTTCCCCATCGTTCTCTCGCCATGCTCCGTCCCGTCGATGATGTCGTTTATCGAATCCGTTCGATCCTCCCGGCAGGAGTGCCGGGCCGATCCTGAATCGTCGGAATTATAACGAATCGTCGGCGTTCCGGCAAGATTTCTATCGTCCGACGAGAATGAATTGGGAACTTCGGATGGAATGACGCAAAGGCCTTGTATCATTCCGGCGAATGCCGGAATCCGGAATATTCCGTTGGCCATTGAACTTCAACGAATTCGATGGTCTTACTCGTCCGGATCCGGTGCGAGCAGATCCAGCTCGATCAGGGCTTTGCGCGCCGACTGCTGTTCGGCGTCTTTCTTGGTGATGCCCCACGCGCTGGGATACCGGTGCTTGCCGATGACCACGCAGATCTCAAAGCACTTGTTGTGGTCGGGACCTTTCTCGTCGAGCAGCTCATAGATCGGCGTATGCCCGAAATGCTTCTGGGCATGCTGTTGCAGGACCGACTTGAAGTTTTCCTGGTGCTGCTGGGCGTCGGCTTTGTTCAACTCCGGGCCGAAGAGCCGAAGAATCAGATTCCGCGCCGCCTCCATCCCCCCATCCAGGTACACCGCCGCGATCACCGACTCAAACAAACCGGCCGCGATCGATCCGTTCATCGCACGGGTCTGGTCGATCCCCTTGCCGACGCGGGCGAACTGCGACAAGCCCAGTCCCCCGGCGAGTTGCGCGCAGATCTTGCGCGACACCAGGCGGCTCTTGATGCGCGTCAGGTCGCCTTCCAGATATTCGGGGAATTTTTCATAGAGTGTATGGCATATCACCAGCGAAAGAACCGAATCGCCCAGAAACTCCATGCGCTCATTGCTGCTCAGACGGTGCTCCACGTGCGAGGAATGAGACAACGCTTCGCGGATCAGAGATGAATTTTGAAATTGATACTCCAGTTTGTCTTCAACCTGCCGAAGGATTTCCGCATTCATTCCGATTTCCTTGACCATCCCGCAAGCAGATTACGAAAACCGCACCCATACGGCCTTCGTAATGCGCTTGCCGTTATCGATAATCATTATTCCCCTCGCCAAGCGGTTGTCAAGCGCCAAATGCGACGTTTCGTATCCGAACCCTTGCGCGTGATCTTCCCCGGCCTACGCCCCGGCCATTTGAAGCCCCGCCAGCGCCAAAAACTGATCGTCCACAAACTCGAACACCGCATCCAGTCCCGTCACGGTGAAGATGTTTCGCGTCTTGGATCCAACCCCGCAGAAGACCAGCCGATGGTCGGTATCCACCAGGACTTTTCGGAGTTTCAGTAATTTGGCGATGCTGGACGAGGTAAGGATGTCCACATCGGAAAAATCGACCACGACATCGCGACCTTTCCGTCGGACCATATCCACAACCGTGCTCAGCTCTTCGCCCAACTGCGGCTCCACGGCCAGGTTAACCAGCAATATCGTTTCGGACCAGTTTTGGATACCCATTCTATTTCTCCTGCCACAATGGTTTCGGATGTTCTCTGTATCGGCCAATTCCATCTTAATGTTTACCGTGTTCTTCGGACTCGACATTCCAGACCTATGAAAAATGCGGCTTTTTTTTAATTAGTATAATGATATAACTGTTTTTAATATAATGGCTTATGTAATTATTCAGACCGAAGTGAATTGGTTCGTTTACAGAAAAGTATGTATGATTTTTATCAAACTACATTTAACAATAAGAATATCGAATTGTGAAAATGAAAGCAGCGTAGTAAACATGAAGGAGCTTCAACGTTAGGATTCCTTGGGGGCCTGGGGGCCATCTGGGTGCGATGATTGACAAACGAATCGCCGCGAGGCACAATGTCATCGATTCAAAACACGATAAGGAGCTATATGAAAATGACAACCGGCCTGCGATATTCTTTGGCAATCACCCTTTCAATCGCCTCCCTTGTTTCTCCGACCTCTATCGGCAGCGCAGCAACCCTGCGGGTCGGCACCGCCGCGGTCAACATCGATCCGCCGACCGGCACGCCGATGGCCGGATACTATCACGCCCGCGGCAGCGAATCCGTCCTCGATCCGCTCTATGCCAAAGCGGCCGTATTCGACGACGGCAAAACGCAGATCGCCCTGATCGGCTGCGACCTGATCGGCATCCCGGCCTTCGTGATGACTGCGGCCCGGAGCGAAATCGAAAAAGTAACCGGCATCTCCGCCCGTCACGTCATGATCTGGGCCACGCACACGCACACCGGTCCATCGCTCGCAAAAGAATGGGCCGGCGAACTGGACGGCGGCAATGTGGACCTTTCCAAACCCTACACGGAGGCCCTGCCGAATAAGCTCGCCCAGGCCGTCGCCGAGGCCAAAGGCAAGCTCGCCGTCGCCGAGATGTTCTTTTCTCATGAAAGTGAATCTCAATTATCCTTTTGCCGACGCTTTTGGATGAAGGATGGCACCGTCGGCTGGAATCCCGGCAAGCTCAACCCCAACACGATCCGCCCCGTCGGTCCCATCGATCCCGAAGTCGGCGTGGTGTACGCCCTGGCCGCCGACGATAAGCCCGTGCTGACATTCGTGAACTTCGCCATGCACCCCGACACCACCGGAGGAGCCCGCATCTCGGCCGACTATCCCGGCGCCCTGTCGCGGCGGCTTGCCGATTACAAAGGCCCCGACATGCTCACCCTCTTTGCCAACGGAACATGCGGTGATATCAACCATCTCAATGTCAACTGGCCGTATCGTCAGCAGGGACCACAGGAGTCCAATCGCATCGGCACAATTCTGGCGGCAGCGGTCTTCAAGGCCTACATGGATCTGCGGCCGGTCACGGATTCAACCCTTCGCATTCGCACGCAGATCATCGAGCTTCCATTACCGACCGTGACCGATCAGCAGATCGCCCGGGCCGAGACCATTCGGAACCAGGGCGAGAAGGCCAAATTCATGGACCAGGTCTTCGCATACAAAACCCTCGATGTCGCCGCTCGCAAAGGCAAACCCATCGAGGCCGAGGTGCAGGTCATCACGATGGGCTCCGATCTGGCCTGGGTGTCGCTGCCGGGAGAGGTTTTCGTCGCTCTCGGCTTGAGTATCAAGTCGGCCTCTCCCTTCAAACAGACACACGTGATCGAACTGGCCAACGCCTCCATCGGCTACATTCCCAGTCGTTCGGCATACGCGGAAGGAAATTATGAAGTGGTCAGTTCGCGATGTGCCGAGGGTTCCGGCGAAATGCTGGTCAGCGCCGCCGTCAAAATGCTCGCCGAAATGCATACCGAGGCATCGTCGTCCAAAGCTGTCGCCCAACAGAAGTAATGGATATTATGAAGGTAAAATAGACTTTGCCTGATTCATCGCCCCCAGCGCAAAGATCACCGGATACAATTCTTCGTAATACCACAGCCGCGCAAAATACAGGCCGATCGGCGCCGGTTCAAATCGAGTCCCGTTTTCCGTCTTCTCCATCAGCCAGCGAACGCCCTTTTGAATTGCCGACCGGATATTTGGGTCATCGATCCTCGTTGTGGGCCATGCTCCGTCCGGGTGGCAGCCACCGAAAACCGAATCCGAAGGATCGGTTCGAGGCGGATGTTCAACCGATAGGTAATGTTCATCCACCGCTTCGGCGAATTCCTCGCCTTGACGTTGGTTGTCACCCATCGCCTGGAAGCCCCGGGATTTATTTCCGTGGTTTTGTACCCCCAACATAGAGGTTGTGGCTTTAGCCGTCCTTACCGATTGCGCCGACCGGATATTACCCAACCGACGATAAACCCGCGACAATGCATCCATCGTCACGGCCGTTTCTTCGATCGACGGCTCAATCCCCTGATGAGCCCCCCACCCGCCGCTTTCATCCTGCTGACGGATAAGATATTCCATCGCCCTGCCGATCCACAATCCCGCACTCGAAAAAAAGCGTTCGGGCAACTCACACAAATACCCCAACACCCTGGCCGTTCCAAACACGAAATTATTCTCGCCCGCTGCGCGTTCATTTCCAAACCACAAAACGTCCCAGGAACCGTCGGATTTCTGCGAACGCAAAAGAAACGCCAATGCCCGCCGCATCGACAGATCAACCTGCCGCCGGGTTCCTCGCGGCAGACGATCGAGCCACAGGCCCCATGCCGCCAGCGCGTGAGCCGTCAGATCGGCGGCGCTGCGATCAAATTGCAGCTTGCCCCATCCCCGGCAAAACGTCGCAATCCCGCCGTCGCTGTTCTGCACGCCCATCAGCCATTGCATTCCGCGGATGACCGCCCGCGGAACCCGATCATCGTCGGGCCTCAGCCGCCAGAGCGCCGCCACCGCCCCGGCCGTATCATCCGCATCGGGAACGCCCCCGCTCTTATCCGTCCACGACCAGCCGCCGGGAACCGCCGCTGTATAAGGATGAATGCCCTTCTCCTGCCGTCGAAGCAATCCTTCTGCGATGAGACGACGATCTTCGATGGAAATACCATCAACTTCGATCGAACGTACCGACAATGTCGTTATCCACGTCGAAAGATCGGTATCGATCGGCCAGGCCCCATCCGGCCGCATCGACGCCGTCAGAAACGCCTCGCCTCGCCGGACTACCGGATGATCCTTCAATCCCATCGATGCCAGCGACATCGTCACAAACGCCGTCAGCGGGGTCGCCTCCAGAAAACCCCCGCTTTCCGGTTGAATCGCTTCCAACAGCCGTAACGTCGGGCCTTGCGTCAACTTCCGCAAAAACCGCAAGAAAGGATTCGTCCCCTTGCGATGATAATCGATCGCCTGCCCGATGGCGATCAGCGCCGGCAGCGCATAACTGACGACCCCCAGCCGCAGCCACTTGAACAATCCCCTCGGTAAAATCGCCATCTCATACGGCAGCCGCGGAATCGATTGCCACATCGCATCGCCCAGCCGTCCGGCCAGCGAACACATCACCAGAATCGGAACCGCAAACGTTCGATCTTTGCCGTACCGTTTTCGTACACCGGCAACGATATCCGCCGCGTCAAGCGATCCGCAGAATTGACGAATCCGATTTTCGACGGCCGCAATAACCGCAGGATCGACCGACCGATCATCGCCCGCCGTAAACGCGGACCACGCCAGAAGCGTCGTGCTGATGTTGCTGGCGCTGCGCGGTGTGTCACCGAATCCGCCGTCGCAGTTCTGATGTTCAGCCAGCCATTTCAGGCCGAGTTCGATCTGTTTTCGATGAGCGGTTGCATCGATCCGGCTCAGCGCGAATACCGCCGTCGCCGTCGCCAGCGCGCTATCCGCCAAACGCCCAATCCACATCCCATCCGTCCCCCGGTGTGTCAGCAACCGGGACCAAATCGTATCAACAAAAAGTAACGTTTCGCGCGCCAATCTTCAACCACCAACCTACTCTATTTCGAAGAAGCAAACTGACGTTGGGGAATACCTTTTTCAGTAACTGCAAATCGACCAAAGTCAGCAAATAGTCAATAGGCAATATTCAATATACAATTTAAAGGTTTCCCAGCGCCAGCAATCCGTAAAACGTGTATTCGCAATCGACCGTCTCGTCCATCCATGTCCCGCAGAACCCTCCCTGCGGATCCCACAAGCTATCCACAAATTCCAGGCAGGATCGCTTTACGGAACTGTAATCCGCCTGCACCGTCGCCAGCGCAAACAGCGCCGTCGCCGTCGAAAGCAAATCCTGCATCGGCGCCCGCTCGGCGGGAGTAAAGCCCCCGATCGCCCGGGCACGCCGGATCATCCACTCGACCTGCGGACCGAAATCGCCGTGGCCGAGCTGGTGCAATGTCACCATCGCCGCGGCCGTCGCCGGGGTCATCCCCTGCGGCGAGGTTACATCATTGGCATACGAGCCATCCTCGCGCCGCATCCTGCCCAGCGATTCCACGAGCTTGCCCGCGTCCGGCAGCGAGACGCCCAAATCCTGATACGCCCCCAGTCCGAGAAAACATCCGTAGGCCGTGGCCGTTTCCGAATTGACGGCATCCGTAAATCCCCCGTCCAGACTGCGATAGCTTTCAAGATGTTTGAGCAATCCATCACGCAGCGCCGCATCGATGGATTCATCGCTCAGACCCGCCCAGCAGCGAATCAGGCAGGCCAGGTGAATCAGATCGAGTTGCTCTCCCGACCCATACGACTTCAGAAATCCCGACACCCCGCGCCGATCCGCCGGAACATCCAGCGCGGCCAGCGCTTCCAGGGCGAACATCGTATAGTATAAATCGCTCGCCCCGCCGCGATTGCGAAATCCTCCGTCGGCATTCGCCTGCGATCGAAGAAATTCCACCACCGTGGAAACGGATTCACGCAGATGGTTTTTGGCGCGGCTTGCCGCCCGGATCATTTCGCTTCGTATGCTCATGACAACATCGCAACCTTCCCACATCGTCGAACAGCTTGCACACCACGCGCCGCAATAAACCCTTCAGGTCGCCGTTGTCCAGTTCCGCCAGACATTCCACCGCCCTGCCGCGCCACTGCTGCATCATCGCCTCGGCCTTCTCCACGACGTTGCCGTCGATCAGAATCCGTTCCAGTTGAACGACGGTATCCGCCGGATTTAAAGACCGGTTCCAAATCGCCTCAAGAACATGTCGCTCCCGAACGCCGGGATCATAATATCCGATGGACACCAGGATGGATGCCCGAATCGATTCGGCATCGACATGCTCATAACCGGCGTACAAATCGTCCAGATCGTCCCGAATCTGGTAGGCGATTCCCAGAGCGTCGCTGTATCGCTCAAAGAGCTTCAGCGTCCCGGCATCGGCACCGGCCGGGATTCCCCCAAGCTGGAGAGCCACGCCGAAAGCCGGCGACGTCTTGCATCGAAAGATCTCGATCGTCTCGGCCACGGCCGGCGGTTTGCTTCGTTGGCGCGCCGCCAGTTCATTGCCCTGTCCCACGCACAGGGTCCGGTGTCCCTCGGCCGCGACCGCCAGCATCCGGACGCGACGCTGGGCGTCGATCGGCAATTCCGCAAGCAATCGGTACCCTTCGCCGAGCAGATAATCGCCCGTATTCAGCGCGACGGGCACCCCCTTTTCCACATGCAATGTGGATCTATCATATCGTAATAAATCTCCATCCTCAATATCGTCATGAAGGAGGGACGCCTTGTGAAAACATTCCACCGCGATGCCCGCCCGCCGCAGGATATCGGGCAAGGACGTATCGCCCGAGATCGCCTGATAGACCCCCGCCGTCAAAAACGGCCGATAGCGCTTGCCTCCCCGGAGCATCCAATCCAGCGCCGGCTCGGCAACCGCGCCGCCGTCGGCGCCGAATACTTCACGCAAACCCGCCGGCGAAAACCATTCTTCCACACGATCGCGAAGTTCAACCGTATTGATTCTTCCCGACGGACCTTCGTCGCACAGATACACCGCATCCCACAGCCAGTCCAGATCGAACGCGGTATCCTTGCAGCCGTCATAGAGCAGCGGAATCGCCACGCCCGGCACCGCGGCCGCTTCCATGTAGGAAAAAGTCTTTTCCAATACAGAAAGACAACTAACGCCGATCACGGCCTCGATTTTACCCGATTCGATCAACGACATCACCACCGGCGATCCTTCCGCGACCAAAACCGAATACCCCATCGCTTCGGCCTGCCGCTGCACCGATTCAATCATGCAGCCACCGCAGCCCGCGCAGATCAGGCCGAACTCGTCGAACTCGCCCTTGCAGCCCTGCGAATCCCGAAGGCATTTGGGCAACAGCAGCAATCGTCGCTCGAAGGGAATTCGCGCCAGGGCCCCCCGCCAGGCCTCGTTGTTAACCACCACGGCCGTGAAGTCCAGATACCGGCTGTCGATTCTCCCCTCTTTCAAAACCTCCTGCGAATACGAACGTAATTCCTCCAGCGACAACGGCGCCGTCACCGCATGTTCTCGCACATACACCCGGGCCGTCCCCAGCAGCCGATCTCGCTGGGCTTTCTCGGCCGGGATGTTCTCCTGAGGCGGCCGTACCGCCGATAACATCGTTCTGTCATCCGGCATATCGCACCTTTGCTGTGTCGGTTCGCGCGGCAATCTGTCGGGAGACTGCCGCGTACTGCCGCCGCCATGTCGAAACCTCGAGCTTGCCCAGAACCTGCATGATCGCACGCTTGAGCCACGGCACGCCGCCGGCACGTTGATTATCCCAGAAAAGACGCGGAACTGCACGAAAATTGATCTCATAACATTCGCGGTACAAATCCAGATGCTCCGGCAACATCGTTTCGATACCCAATCGCTCGCCCGAGCGAATCGCCTGGAGATCAATCGGTTCATAAAAAACAGGAAAAACCACCGCCCGCATGTTGGCCAGTCGGGCGACAAGAGCTCGCGTTCGCCGGATATCCTCCGTCGTTTCGCCGGGCAATCCCAGAACCAGACTGAAGACGCTGAAAAAACCGGTTCGCGTCATTTTCTCCGCCGCGCTGATGATCATGCCCTCCCACTCGTCGGGATCAAAGGGCGCGATCTTGCCGCCGCAATTGGACGCGACAAGCCGACCGCTGGCGCTTTCGGCGCCCATGTTCACCCATAGATATTCGCTGGGTTTTTCCCACGTCATCAACCGGCGAATCTCCGTCAGCTCGGAGTCCTTCATCTGGACCACCGTGCTGATGTTGGCATGGTCGATCTGCAAAAATGACAATCCTTCGATCCGCTTCATCCGTTCCAGCAGGCCGCACAGGGCATCCGCGTTGGGCCGCACGCCTTGGCCTCCATACCGGAAAAAATCCTCGCTGCCGCTGACCACCGCACGAACGCCGGCGTCGCGGTTCACTCGCAGGTCTTCGCAGATCACGTCGGGAGAAAGATGGACCATCGGCGTTCGCGCCATGCTGCAGAATCGGCACCCCCTGCCGCATCCCCGGGACAATTCCACCACGCCCATCACCGTCGCTCCGCGGATCGGCCGGATCGGATCGGGCGTGGACATCCGTCCGGAAATCTCCCGCTGCGCTACCCGCCCCTGCATCAAATCGCGGATCACATCGGGACCGTCCACTTCGAAATACCCTTCATAAATCGTATCGATCACCCGCTCGGCCGTGGTATCCGGATAGGATTTCCATTGCCAGGCGCCGGCGCCGCCCCCGATCACACGAAACCCGAATCGTTCTTTCGCCTCACCGATCTGTTCGAGAAGTTTCCTCATCCAGAATTTCGTATAAAGCTCGCCGCCCCAGAAACTCGTCGTGGTCGTGTTGCTCATGCCGTTACCCAGCGGATCGCCGGAGCTGACGCCGACAACCTTCGTCCAGGGTCCAAGCAATCGCCCCATTGCCTCCGGCGTAGTGACCGCCACTTCCTGCGACGAGAAACCGTCGGCCAGCAGCGACGATTCGATCCGGCGCAATCCCAGCGGCGCGATTCGCGCACGGCCGTTGCGATCCGTCGGGGCCGCCGGAGAAAGGAAATGCCGCATCGCCGCCCGAGGAACCCGCGTGGTCTGCATCGTCGCAAAGATCCCCTCAAACAGAACGCGATACGATGCGCTCAGCGTTCGATCCGCCACAAACACAATCGCCGGCTTCAGGTTTTCCGGGTGGGTGCGCATCAGGATTTCGGTTCCAGAGTTTTATCCGGATCGATCAATGATTTCTTTTTCATCGCCCGCCGTCTGGCCAAAAGATCTTTGAGGTTCACGCCCGACACCTGATCCTGCATCGACTGACAGGTCTTCCAGTTCGCGTCGGTCACTTCGTCGCCGTTGATCGGGCTGTGGGCATACTTGGGAAAAATGATCGCCGCATGGGGACACACTCTCGCGCACGCCGGACAGCCGGTCTTGCACCCGGAGGGCTTGCTCACTTCCACGGCGTGATCCTGTCCGGCGGCATACACGCCGAACAGACAGAAATCCATGCACTGTCGGCAACCCACGCATCTCGAATAGTCGATCACCGGATACCAGGGCGTCCAGGGATCGGTCTTGTTGATCGCCCACATGCTGTCGGTCGCATCGGCGCTTTCGGGCGGAAGAGACGCCAAAATGACCTCGGGGGTTTGATTCATCATATTTAATATCTTAGTTGTCGATGATAACTCGATCCCCGCACGATGAAATAACCACCGGACTGCCCGGGGATAACAGGCGATAACGCACAGGTTCGGATTGGATGCCGCATCATGCAGGACATCGTCGTTTCGCGCCGCCATGCCGCACAGGTCCGCCGTTGCGAAAACACCCCGGCGGGTACCCAGCGATTCCCGGACCGCCCGCCGAACCGGATCCGAAATCACATCCGCATACGAACAATGACAAAACAGAATATCCAATCGACGGCCCATTCGTTTCGCTCAGTTGCTTCGGATCTCATCCATCCTGATATCCCCTTGTGATTCATTCCGGCTTCCAAAGCGCAAACCTGCCTGCGCGGGTCCATGCAATTGGACTACGACGAAATTCCGGCTACTTGACATTCAGGCACACCAGATTGCCCGCGGCGTTACGGCAGTAAATCCGACCGTTGGCCAGCACGGGGCGCGTCCAGCATTTCCCGGTTAGAACCTGCGCTTCGGCCACGGGCTTGAAGGCCTGCGGATCGGCCGGGGCGATGACCAGCTTGCCTTTTTCACTCAACACAATCAGCTTGCCGTCGGAGGCCGTCAGCGATCCCTTTCCGATGGATTTTTCCGTCCAGGTCGTTTCGCCCGTCATCAGCTTTACGCAGCGCAACTGGTTTTCGTCGATGCCGTACACGTAATCGCCGATGAGAACCGGCCCGCTGATTTGCGAACGCATCTCTTTGTTTTCCCAGACTCGGACTCCCCGGTTGCCTTCGATCGTAAAAAGCCCGCAACCCCGATCATATCCGGATGTTATAAATACATAATCCCCATTGATAATCGGATCGGATGCATTCACATCGTAACTGGTCTCCCAACCGATCGCCCAGACTTTCCTTCCCGTTTGGGCTTCGACGCCGTAACACTGCTTGGCCCCGAATACGGCCAGCATGGCATTGCCATCCTTCCCATACGGGACCGCGGTCGCATACCCGGACGCCGTCTTGGGGCTTTCCCACACCACCTTACCGGTATCCTTGTTGAGGGCCAGTCCCCATTCGCCGACGTTAAAGATCGCCTTGTCGCCGTGGATCAATGCCGAACCGGCGAATCCCCACGTCGGGGGATCGCAAGGAGCTTTGGCCTGCCAGACCAATTCGCCGCTGTCGGCCCTGACGCAGAACATTTTGCCGCCCTTGCTCATCCAATAGACCTTGCCCTGGTGAACGGTCGGCGTGGCGCTGGTGCCTCCTTCGTAATATTTGGCCATCAACGGTTCGTCGTACGAATACGTCCAGACCTCTTTGCCTGTTTGTGCATCCAGACAATACAGAATGTCTTTTGTTTTGTTGGCATTTCCGGTCGTGTAAACCTTTTCTCCGACGACCGTCATGGAGGCGAATCCCAGACCGACTTCGGCTTTCCAGAGAATCTTCGGGCCGCCCGCCGGCCAGCTCGTCGAGAACGTTTCCCTGGAGATGTTGTTCAGATCCGGGCCGTTCCAATTCGGCCAGTCGGCGGCCATGGCCAATCCGGCACCCACTGCCATTACCGCAATTACCAATCCGCTCATTCGAATCATGGTGTTCCCTTTCGTTTGTTTGCTATACTCGAATTACCGATTTTATGTTCATGGGAAAAACCTGCTCCCTCATGTGAACGATCCGATCCCCCCGTTTCTTTCATCTTCCCGGCCGCTTTTCATTTCCGATATCTTTTCCGCCCTCCCAGGCCCGTCTTGCCCTCGGAACCTCCGAAATCCGACCGGGTTTTATTATACGCCCGCCAACCCGGATTGTCAAATGACGACAAAATCAGCGGGGCGGAATCAATAACGCTTGACCCTGAAACTCCCGTTCGTTACCATGAATCCCAGTGACGGAACAAATGGTTATCGAAAACGTATTGGATCGGTGGATCTCTTTTCCGCCTCACAGACAGGAGAACGATTATGAATCGCTCGGAATCCCAAGCCCAGGCCGTCTGGAATCTCTTCGAACAAATCGCCCGCGTCCCGCGCCCCTCGGGCCAAGAACAGCAGATGGCCGAGTGGATCCGTCGTTTCGCCTCCGAGCGCGGGTTTTCCGCCCGATCGGATTCCGTCGGCAATCTCATCGTCGAAGTACCGGCAACGCCGGATCGTGCGAGCCGACCCTCCCTCATCCTGCAGGGACACATGGATATGGTCTGCCAGAAACAACCGGACTCGACGCATGACTTTATGAAGGATCCGATTCGGCTGGTCGAACGGGACGGTTGGATCTGCGCCGACGGTACGACCCTCGGCGCCGACAACGGCATCGGCATCGCCTTGGGGCTTGCCCTGGCGACCGAGCCGGGACTTTCGCATCCCGCGCTGGAACTGCTGTTCACCGTCGATGAGGAAACCGGACTGACGGGTGCGACGGCGCTGGCGCCGGGATTTCTGCGCGGCAAGCGGATGTTGAACCTGGACAGCGAAGACGACAGCTTCACCGTCGGATGCGCGGGCGGCGAACAAACGCAGATCGATTTTTCATATAAGACCGGGACATCCGCCAATCGGATCCCGTGCCGCCTGACGGTGTCGGGGTTGCGCGGCGGACACAGCGGCGTGAACGTCCACGAACAGCGGGCCAACGCGCTGAAGCTGCTGACGCGGAGTATCGCGGCGCTGATGGATTCGCAGGACGTGCGAATCGTCGAGATGTCCGGGGGCAGCGCGCACAACGCAATTCCCAGAGACGCCCAGGCAATCGTTCTGGTGCCTCGCCGCAAAGTAAAGCGGGCGACGGAGATTCTCGCGAATCTCCAGACGGTTTTCCGAAATGAATACACCCAAATCGACCCCCAAATCCAAATTAATCTTGTTTCCATCGACTCCTCCTGTACCCACGCATTGTCTTCCACGTCCACACGGACGCTGATTGATTTGCTCCTCGGCATTCCCAACGGGGTCCATCGCGTCTCTCAGGAATTTTCCGGGGTCGTCGAAACGTCCAGCAATCTGGCCGTGATCAACACGATCGCCGATCCTAACGGTATCTCGATCGTCAGTTCGCAGCGAAGTCTCAAGGAATCCTGTCTCGACGAGATGACCGCCTGTGTAACGTCGGTGGCACGTCTGGCCGATACGTCGATTACGACGCTCGGCCGGTATCCCGGCTGGGATCCGGATCCCTCGTCGGCGCTGCTGGCGGAATGCTCGCGGGTGTATGAACAACTCCGCGGTCGCAAACCCGCCATCCTCGTTATCCACGCCGGACTTGAATGCGGCATTATCGGCAAACATTTTCCCGGCATGGACATGGTCTCGCTGGGACCCACCATCGAAAACGCCCACAGCCCGCAGGAACGACTCGAGATCGCTTCGGTCGATCAAACATGGGCTCTGTTAAAAACGCTTTTGCCGAGCCTATAAGACAGAAACCATCCACCTCACTTCGTTCGGTGGCTGCCACCCAATTGTAGGGGCGGATGGCATCCGCCCACATTGCGGTTGTCTATCCGTTTGCGATCCACCGCATGAACCAAAGGGCGCATGCCGTGTGCCCCTTCATCCACCTCGCTGGTGCTCGGTGGCTGCCACCCGATTGTAGGGCGGATGGCATCCGCCCACATTGCGGTTGTCTATCCGTTTGCGATCCACCGCATGAACCAAAGGGCGCATGCCGTGTGCCCCTTCATCCACCTCGCTGGTGCTCGGTGGCTGCCACCCGATTGTAGGGCGGATGGCATCCGCCCACATTGTCGGTTGTCTATCCGTTTGCGATCCACCGTATGAACCAAAGGGCGCATGCCGTGTGCCCCTTCATCCACCTCGCGTTGCTCGGTGGCTGCCGCCCGATTGTAGGGCGGATGGTATCCGCCCACATTGTGGGTTGTCTATCCCTTTGCGATCCACCGCATGATTCAATGGGGCACACGCCGTGTGCCCCTACGCAAAGCGGAACGGTTGTGTGTCCTCTGTCATAAAAGGGGTCAGACCCT
>CAYLSB010000004.1:0-121669 GCA_964386005.1 uncultured Pirellulales bacterium
CCCTGGCTGTCCTGAATATGCCTGCTTATCCGGTCTATGAAATATCCGGGTTAGCTTGCGAATATGCTCCGGCGTGGTGCCACAACAGCCGCCCACAATTTGCGCCAGCCAAGTTTGAGCATATTGCAAGTAACCATCCGGGTTTACGGCGTCCGTGTTGATCCAGCCTTGCGCCCCGTCGGCATAGCCAATGTTACCATAGGCAATGAGCGGAAAATCGGGGCCGCAGATCGCTCGCAACTCGGCCAGTGGTTTAGCCAGAGTGTGAGCCGGGCCGCAGTTCACGCCCAGGGCCTTCACTCCCAGCGGTAACAACATCCCGGCGGCAACCGCCACCGACTCGCCAGACAGGATTCGGCCTTCGCAGTCGCACGCAAAACTGACCCACGTGGGCCGGCCGGTGATTGTCGCCAGCTTGGCCGCAATGACGGCTTCCCGAATTGAATTCATCGTCTCGATCAACAGCAGGTCAACGCCCGCTTCCACGAGATGATGGATGCGCTCGGAGTGCTCGGCGCGGCATTCGTCATCGGGTGGCACCATAGCAGGGCAATAACAATCTTCCAGTGGTGCCACCGAGCCGGCCACTTGCGCAGGTTGACCAAATTCGGCGACAGCCTCTTGGGCGGTCGCCACCGCGCGCCGGGTCAATTCGCGTGCGGCGTGCCCTTTGCCAGCCAGCGCGCGGCGATGGGTGCGAAAGGTGTTGGCGGTGAGGATGTCCGCGCCCGCGTTCAAATAGTCCAGATGAATTTGGCGCAAGACATTCAACCCGGCATCCGTGGTGAGCGCATTCGCCGACCACATTGGCAAGCCGGTGTCCACCCCGCGCCGGTTCAATTCCGTGCCGGTTGCGCCATCAAGCAACAGAAGTTCACTCTTCACGATTTACCAACTCCCGTTCACGGAAGGATTGTCAATGGTTCTCATGGCGTTCCTTTCTTCATGTGCCAATTTCAATCTGACGCGTACCGAGAAGGTTGGGTCCAGAACCTCTCAGTCGAGATCCGAAAACCGCGGTTTTCAAGGCGTATTGTACTTGATGATACCAAGCGTTTCAAGTTAGATCAATCTCAGTCCCAAGGCGTAAGCATCTAAATTTCAGGAAGTAATCCTCCGTTTTCTGCAGCCAGTCGTAATGCCATTTCCCTATGCATTTGTAGTGTATTCTTTTTCCATTAAAATATTCCCAGCATTCCTTTTGTTCGTTCCAACATAGGGGTCGGGATATACCCCGTGCCGGATTAACGCACTGAGCACCGTGGTTGGAAATTCGGTCTTATACCCTGTGCCGCCAAGCCGGCCTGGCATTGAAAGTTCTGCGCCCTCGTCGCCGATAAGCGCTGAAGATTGCATCTGCCAGCCCTGGTCAAGCACGAATGCGCCGGGCGGAACGGCGCCCAGAGGTTCACCGGCAACTGCCATCACGACAGAGCCACAAACAATCAGGGACGGTACGACGGTGGTGGCCAGCCAGGGGATCAATGGTTCTCGTTTCGTTTTCATATGGTGTGCCTTTTTCATTGTTTCGCCTTACTCGAAGGCACCGTCACCGTCCCAGCGCCGCTGAAGCGCGGGTCCTGGAAAGTCGCCGGCGAATTGCTGGAACCATAGACACCGGCGGGCATGTTGGCGCCGCCGAGCGTCAAAGCGGAGATCGTTCGCGTGCCGCTGTAGTTGAGGTTGACCACCGCTCCGTTGCTGATCTTGAGCGCGCCGGAGCCCAGCGAAGCCGCCTGCGAACAGGACAGCGTGCCGGCCTGCACAGTGGTTGCTCCGCTGTAGGTGTTATTGCCGGACAACCGCCAGGTGGCGGGGCTGTTGATCGTCAGCCCCTGCCACGGCCCAGAGATCACACTCGAGATGTTCACCTGCCCGCTGCCCACGCCCCCCAGCACGGTCGTCACATCCAGGTTCAACGGGGCGTTGATCACAACCGTGCTGCTACTATTTTGGTTGATCTGCGGCAAAGAATCGTAGTCGGTCGTTAATGTGATCGGATTGCCGGTGAGCGTCACCGCCCCCGCGAAATTCAACTGGTTGACCGCATATCCGCCGTAACCATACCCGCTGCTCAGGTCGTTGGTCGCCGTGTAGGTCCCTGACGGGGTGAAATTGAAACTGTAATACGAGTGCCCGCCAGCCGCCGGGGCGGACGCGGAAGCCCAATTGGCCGCCACACTCCACTTGCCCGAGGTGGCGTTCTTCCAAGTGTTGGTAACCCATCCGCCCCAGGCCTCACTGATTGCGATGGGAACATAGCCGACTTCCTTGCCCGTGGGCGGGGTGACCAGCAGGGCGGGGTCAACGTCGGCCAATGTTCCCATCGTCGGCGGGGCAAAGTAAGCGCCGCCGTTCTTCCAGGCGATGTGAATCTTCACCGCTACGGCCTGGAGTTGATCGCGCTCGGCTTGGGTCAGACCGGCCATCATTATCGCCGGCTGATCTGCGAAACGATACCAGCAATACGTCACCACCATGCCATCATCCAACCGCGCCTGGAACGGGCCAGCCGCAGGCCCAGGATTTGTCCAGCAGGGGTCGTTGGGCGCCGTCCAAGCTTCGGGTATCTTGATAACCGGGGGAGAGTCTGCCAGATTCACGCTCGCGAGTTGAGATGCCACATTTGGGGGCAAGTCCCCCGATGAAATCGGCGTCCACACGCCGTTTTGGAGATGATAGTACGCCGGCATTACGGCGGCCGGAGTCCCGTTGGCGAACTGGGTGAACGCCACTTGATTGGTCCCCCATCGGTAGCCCAAGGTTTGGGAATCGGGCGTATAGGGTGTGAGATAGGTCGCCATGGCCATCGGCATGGGTTTATTCGTACTAAGCGGAGAATGCCAAACCTTCCATCCCAAATCGCCGCCCTTGATGGTCTGAGCCATAGCGCCGCGGGAATTGAACGGGCCGACCGGCGCCGGGCCGTTGTTGGTGAACCATTGTTGCGCCGCGTTCCAAAGCGCGGTCTGGTCGTAAACCGTGGGACTGTTTATCACTATCGAGGTATTCGTCGAATGATTGATGGCGACAAACATGGGTTCTACGCGCACATAGGACCCCTCCGGACCGTCATACTCTCGGCCGGGAACATCGTGCGACTCACTCGATATCGATTTGTTCGGATCAGCCCAGCATGAGTCCAGCAACTGCCCGGCCCACTCAGGGCGGTTCGTCGTAAATTGCGACCAGAAGTAAGGGACAACTGTCGCGACGGGGCCTTGGAAGTTTCGGGTGTTAAAAAACAACGTCCACCAATGACCGCCGGTGGGCACATTGAACCCCGCGGTGGTAGCCTTCCCCGGCAGAAGAGGCAGCGCTAAATAGCCGTAGCCGGCAAACTGGCCGCAAGTTCCACCGCGAAACATTTCCACCTTCGGTGGAAAAAGCAGGCACGGGCTGACTTGGGCCACTGCATAGAGACCGTGCTGCCCCCAGCCGCCCGAGGGGCCATTGGCCACCCCGGCGAAGTCCGGCCCGACGACACCCATGCCAAACCCATTGTTGCACCATACATTCCCATACCACCCACCGGGACCGGCGCCGCCTTCGATGTCGGTATAGCATTTGGCCTTGGAATTCTGCGCGAACATCCACGTGCCGGGTTGCAAGCTGGCTCCGAAATCGGACGAATAGTACGCGTACTGCGAGCGCCCCAACATCGCCACATACATGGAATAGCCGGCATTGTACGACGCGGGCGCCGAGCTTACGTCCACGCCCAAATAGCCACCGAGATTCATCTTGGATAGGGTTTGCGCCTGCGTGGGCAAAACGCCCGCCACGGAGAGCCAGCCAGCCACTCCTGCTCCTATTGCGCAGCGTAGAATGCCAACAATCTTGGTTAATCTCGTGTTTGACTTTTTCATTAGCTTCTCCAGTTCTGTTTCGCTTCTCCAGTATTATTCGAGGGAAACTACATGATGAATGATCGGCTCGCTTACCGACGCGGGTTACCTTCCCACAAGCCGGCAATTAATGCATACCCGGCCGAGTCCTGGTCCTTCAACTCGCATCGGATAAACGGGTAGTGATCGTTAACCAGGAAATAACTCTCCATCAACTCGGCAAAGAAATGTCTCTCGCTGACCATGGCGGGATGCGGCACACGCTGCCCGTCGAATCGCAGCACCGATTTGTATTGGCCGTCTTCTTTGGCCTGTTCGTAGGCGGCTTTTATCTTTTTGCCCAGCTCGCCATCCTTCTTCGCGGCGTGGCGGTCGTAATAGGCCAACGCCAACTCGTGAAGCACATCGGACTGCTGGAGCAACGCCCATTTCAGCATACTCTGCGGGTCGCGAATCTCCACGGCTCCAAACTTGTCAGGATTCGCTCGCTCGCCGGTCAACTGCCCCCTGCTGCTGCAATACCGAATGTACGGCCCCGCCTGGCCGATCTCCAGCCAGATCGACGCCTCGCGCAACTGCTTGCGGCCTGGCTCGGCGATGAAGTGATCGATCATGTGCAGCTTGTAGCGCAGCAGCGTCAGCATGTTTTCGCAGAGCCCCGGCTGATCCACCAACTGCGGGCTGACATAAACGCACCAGCCGTTGATGTCGCGTTTGTCGTATCGGGCGGTGGGGGAGTATGCCGCCGCGGTCGAGGAATCGCCGGCTCGCTCCGGACGGTCCGTTGCCTGCCGCACCTGCTGCTGGTAGGCCGCCAGGTCCTTCTCCAACTTCACCGTCTGCTCGGGGTCCACGCCCCAATAGCGTTCCACGAACTGGACCATCTGCGGATCATGTTCTCGCAGCTCCGCCCGGACGAACGGATAGATGTCGTTCACGGCGAAATAGGCTTCCGTGCTTTCGGCCCAGTATTCCATGCGATTGGAGCGGGCGTAATGGGAACCGGCATGGCCGTCCCATATCTTGACCTTCTCGTACTTCCTCTCTTTCATCATGCGATCGTAGTTGGCCTGGCTTTCGTTGTTGCCGTAGTCACGGCCCTTGCCGATGAAGTGATAGTCGTACCCGTGCGCCAATTCGTGAAATACGACAAAGGGGTGGCGATAGGAGTCTCCCACATGCGTCTTGACGCTGAGCGACATGAACGATTGTGGGTCCCTTGGAATCGTGTATCCGCGGTCGATTAGCCAAGACCGATCAGGGTGATACGACAGGTCCACCTTCTCCTGGTACTCGATCCAGATGGCGTTGTTTTCCTGCATGTTGCGCACCGCCAAGGCCGGGGCGGCCAGCTTGATCTGGTAGAGTTCCCACCCTAAATGCTCCAACGTTTTGGCCGTCTGTTCGGGGTATTGCCTGGGCATGTCGCGATTGATGTAAAGCGTCCAGCCTTCCAGATTGCGGACCTCAAAGCGGTCTTCAGTGCTCTGCTGCCTGGCAGCTTTTTCGGCCGGGGCATCCAGGGCTCCGGCTTGCGAGCCCAGCAGACAGGCGATCAGGCATAGAACTGACTTCTTTGCGTTCAAGATCGTGTGTTTGAGAGTCATATCATATCCTTGGACATCGATTCGTTTAAGCGCCCAGCTCGGGAAGGACCGACCGGATCAGGGCGCGGTCGTCGTCCGGCAGGGCCGCCAAGGCGCAGGGTTGGTCTTGGGGTCGGGTTTGTTTTTGATTAATGCGCCCCAGCAGGCTCCAGTTGCGGCCCAGATCCTGCGGTTCGTGGGCGGGCAGATCATAGCGTGTGAAGTCAATCACGGTTTCCGGCGATGACTTCTCCCAATCATGCAGCAGCGCCAGACGGAACTGGCGATTCATGAACCAGCGGATTTCGAGGTTGGCATCGCTGCATCCAATGCCGGTACCCCGCTGAACGAAGCGGTAGTCCAGATGGGCGTTGTCGGGATAGTGTCGGCGCCACAGCCCCCCGAATTCGCCCTGGGTGAGGCATTCGGCATTGGGCCAGCGGCTGCGGATGCCCTCGAGCCAGCGGGTGAGCACCGGCAGGTTCTTGACCTGCGGCACGAGCGAGATTTCCCAGCAATTGGTCACCCACGCCCACTGGTTGAGCTTATAGCCAGCGTCGAAGTGCGCCGCCGTACAGGACAGCATCTGCTGCAAACCTTGATCCGGCCCGTACCAACCGATTGTCTCAATGGGCCCGACGCCGAACCGGCTGTTGTACCCCTTTTCTTTCTCGCCCACCTTGTATTGGCCAAGGCCGAGCCGACGCGCGGAGATGAAGTCCACGGTCCAGCCGTCTAAATTCACGCAATCGATGAAATCCTTCGGGCCTCGGGCGGGTTTGCAGAAGTGTTCGGTGGACGGGTAATAGGGATAACTGATGGAGCCGTCGCCGTCGCCGTTATCAATGCCGAACTGGCTCCAGATGTTGCCTTGGCAGACGTGAATATTCTCCTGCTCGGCCAAGTATTTCTGGTTGGCCGCCGAGAGGAAACCGGCCACCAGACTCTT
This sequence comes from uncultured Pirellulales bacterium, assembly GCA_964386005.1. Classification (GTDB taxonomy): domain Bacteria; phylum Planctomycetota; class Phycisphaerae; order Sedimentisphaerales; family Anaerohalosphaeraceae; genus FEN-1350. The sequence continues at coordinate 6,384 of CAYLSB010000004.1, forward strand.
CGGGCGAAAACCGCCACCCATAAGATCGCTCACCTTGGCCAGCGCCTCATGGATGTCGCGGTTCACTTGTTCGCGCGAGTTGTACATGTTGGCGAAATAGGCGCCGGGGATGAACGTCACATCGTCGCCATACTGATCGTGGAACTCGCGCACCAGCCGACGGGCGGCCTGGTAGTTGGGCCGCACGTCTTCCAAGGCCCGCCAGCTCAACGCCCAGGTCATCGGCGCCCCCGGCCAGCCCGCCGCAAACGCCGCGCGCAGCGCCTTGATGTTCTCCGGCGTGTGGCGGTCATACTCGTCAAAACCTTCGTTGCGGGTGCGGGTGACCTCGATCTGGTTGACCCGAATGACCGAGTTGAAGGTGAGAATCCGCCGACCCGAGAGCGGTCCAGTGGACGGGATATGGGATTCTGCAGCCTGGGCAGGGAGGACTTGGCCCATTGGCCCAGGCAAACAGGCGCTGAGAGCAGTCAGGCCTGCAGTCTTGATGAAAGTTCGTCGCTTCATGGTAAAAATCCTTTCTTGTTTTGTCATCTTTCACTGGCCGCGCGGAAGAGTGTCATTGCTGCGTTCTTCCTTGGATCTTCTGGAAACTCACCAACGCCTCGGCGAAGCCTTTGCCCATGAGGGCGAAGGTCTTGGCGCAGCCAAGGTAGTGGTAGCCGGCATTCGATGCGTCGCGCTGCAACACCATATGGTCGTTGAACAGGCGGGACAATTGGAGTCCGGGAGCAATGGGCGGCAGAGGCATGCGTTTCGGTTGCTTATCGGCTGCAAAGCACGTCACACCAACGAGCATGATGGCAATAAAAACACAGATTCGCTTCATACAGAAAACTGGCGCTGACATCATACGTTTCAGGACGGTTCGGACTTTGCGACCCTATAGGTCTTTCCGGGCAGTGCGGTAAATGAAATCTCAGATGGCGCGCCGGCTGGCTTGAAGGATTTTATCGTTGCCCCGTCACACTGAACCTGGATCTCCGCATTCATTTTTCCTGGAAAAACCACCTTGAATTCCCGCTGGAAAGCAGATTTCAACTCTACTGAAGTGTCGGTGGGATAGGTCATCTCCAGTTTCCCGAGTTTCATTTTCCGGCCCTTGGCACGGGGCGGGACCACAATTGTCCGGTAGTCCTCCTGAACGCCGTAATGGGTATTCACAACCATGCTCCAGGTGGCTACTCCCCAGCAGTAATCCTTGACCCCCAAACCGCGACCTTCAACACCGTTGTAACGTTCAAAGGCATGGCCGTCATGTTTTTTCACCAACTCCAGCATCTTGTCAGCCATCTCCCTGGCAACGTCGTAATAGCCATAGCGATCAAGGCCGAGCGCTATCAAATAGTTCGTGGGGGGCCACATGTCACCGCGCCAAAATCCATCCGGGCGGAACGTTGGTTCGTTCATCGCTGAAGTGGTTACCGGATATTTGCTCCAAAACAGCGACGGATCGGTCAACTGCCTGACCAGTTCCCCGGCTTGTTCCACACTTGCCATGCCGGCAGTCAGAGGAAGAAACCCCTGCAGTGTTCGCACGCGGATTGGTTTGTCGGTATCCCGGTCCAGGCTGTAGAAGAACTTCGTTTCCGGGTCCCACATCTTTTTGCGGATCGCCTCGGTGCGTTTGGCGAGATTCCGTTCATACTTTTTCATCATTTCGATGCGTCCGGTTCGTTGGCACATCTCGATCATCGCCCTTTCGGACATTGCCAGAAAACAAGTTTGATCGACGCCTTCAATGTTCCCATACCATGCACCGCCTGTGCCGCGTGTGGGATGCTCTGTCAAACGCAGGCCATCGAGCGTCGGGGTGAAATCGAATGTTTCAAAGCGGGCCGTTTGGACGATATCGGCGATCGAACATTTCTTGTAGGCACCATATTCGATCAAGCCGTCATCATCCACATCCCGCTCAGTGGCATACCAGGTTAGGAATGAGTCCAAATATGGCAGGCAGAGATCGAGCAATGCCCGGTCATGGGTCTGGTTGTAAACCATCAGACAACCCCATGCCAGAATCGGGATTTGGGAGTAACCATCCTGCGGCAGATCCGGCTTGGTGGTACAGGGCACCATGCCATAGCGGTATGTCCCTTTGGGCGCTTCCGGATTGTTGTCGATCACATTCCAATAATTCCGAAAGACATCGCAGGCCAATGGATCATCATCCAACGGCGCCCACGCATTGAGAACAAACATGGTATCCCACTGCAACTGGCACTTGGCGTAGGACGTGTCGGCTGCTCCGGAAATCGAGAAAAATCTGTAAGGCAGACCAGGAAGGGCCGGTTCCCACAATTTATCAAACAGGCAACCGCTATATAAAGCATGTACCAGATCGGTTAATTCCGGGTTGTCCGTATATATTTGTCTTGGCAAGTTCTCTTTGGCGTGCTGAATGCTCTTTTCAGCAAGAGTGTAACTCCGTGTCACTTCTTCGCCTGGCACAGCATCCGCCCTGGCGGGCCAGACCGCCGCCACAGCCAACCATGCCGTAGCCGCAGCCGCGAGCAAGGAGGCAGGAGGAATGAGTTTCATTTTCCGGCATGTTCTTGATGGGTTCATGTGTGGCCTCCAATTGATTTCTTGATCGGTTAGTGTGTTGAACGTTTTACCGTTTGGTCGTCAACAACGGCTTCATCGTCTCGGCCAGGCTGAAGCCAACCATGCAGTACACCCGGGCGCTTCCCTGATAATGACAGTACCAGTTGCAAACATGCCTGTCAGATTCCTTTTTGGCTTTCTGATACGCCGCATCCTTTTCCAGGGCCTTGTCGCTGGCTTCCTTGACGAGCTGTTCCAGCTTCTCGGGATCCGCGCTCTCCGGTTTGTCTTTCAGCTGCTCCTTAAGCTGAACCGCAACCGCCTTCCTCACCCGGTTTTCCTCAACATCCATTTTCCCGGGTAATTCATCAAGCTCGGGATACCAAAATGGCGCGGTACGCACATAACTCACCGTACCTTTCAATTCCGGGCATGTCGCGATTTTCGCCTGAGCGGCCCGGAAATCGAGCATATTCTTATCGGCTTTTTCGCCGCCGACGCCCAGTTCCCCCAGGACTACCGGCAAATTGGGAATCTTGAACTCGGCACGCAAATCCTGAACCAGATGAACGAAATTCGGGCAATATTCATCATACACCTGCTGCCTGATTTCATCGCCAGCACACATGTCGTTCCAGCCCTGGAACCAGACGAACCCGCAGAGTTCGGTTTTGAGCCCCTTGAGCTGCGGGAAGTCGGTGTCGAGATTGGCCAGGCACGCACGCACCTCTTTCACCATTTTGTGATACGACGCACCAATCTCCTCCGGTTTGTAACCCGACTCATAGCCCGGTTTGCCGGCGCTGGGCGGCCGGAAATTCCCGTACAGACTGTGCCCGCCCCAGCAGGTTTTGATCAGCAGAACCAGCTCTTTGAAGTGATCGCCCATCTCGATGCCGAACATCAGTTCCGGCCCGAACCAATCGGCCCCCCATGCACCCATGCCCACCGACAGCGGGCGTTTGATGTGTTCGTCTTCTTTCTGATAGGAGACAAACACATCATTGCGCACCACGAATGAACCGTCGTCGTTCTTGATCTTCTTCAGAAGATACCCATGCGTCGGATGCTCGCCCAGTCTGTCGAGCGTCATAACCCCGCCATGGCCTTCCAAATTCGACTGGCCGGCGAGGATGAAGACCTTGATTGGCCCTTTGGTTTTCTCCTGTGGCTTGCCTGCCTCAGCCTGCTGGGCCATCACCGCATTCGCCACCAATGACATGGCGGCCAGCGCGCCAACGATAGTTCTTGTTGTTATCGTATTCGTTTTCATTTTGTTTGACTGTTTCAGGGGCTTCCCTCGCTCAACCAGTCGCCATAGGGCCGCCCGGCATGCAGGCAGGACGAGCTTATAGTGACTTCGATTTAGGCCAAACCACGAATCTATTCGGTCCGGGAAGAATCCTTTGAAAAGGACCGGCCACGACGCCATAAGGATGGATAGCCATATCCGGGGTAATGGGATTTCCGTAGTAATCTGAAGTAATATTCCGGGGAGTGCCATCCGGTTCCTCCATGAACATATTAGTCAATGGCACTTTGCCGATTGATTGCGAAGTAATCAAGGGATTAGTCATCTGCAAAGCCGAGTTCGGGAAAGTAAAATTGAGTAGAGCGGTATCGCCTTTGAACTGAAACTGGAGACCCGTTTTTGTGGGATCAACAAGGCTATTTTTACCTTCACCGGTAAATTGGGTGTCCACCGAGGGAAATGGATGGGCGGCGTCAAGATACACATTATAATCGGCAATGATATCCGCCTTGCCTACAAAATCCATTTGCATGTATCTCACCGCATTTCCACCTATGAAAATATTGTTATACCATCGGTTATGCAGGTTTCGAGTTGCGGTTGTTCCGGCTAGCTTAGTGGAATGGGGGAAATAATAAGGCGAAAAATCTCTACCATCCTTACCCATGGTAATCGTGTAGTTATAAAACAAATTGTGGACGAAAATAGCCCCATTGGACGACGAACAAACTGTCGAATTGATTAAAACATTGTTATCCACCACCGTTGGTCCATTATCTATTTCCAAGTCCAATCCCCGCGCATCAATATTATTATGATCAACAATTAAGTTTCCGGTTACCCGTGCATTTTGCGCACCCCAATCCAGCCAAATCCCGTGCACGTTATTTAGTCCCGGCACACCGTAACACAGGTTGTTCCGAAGGATCCCATCTATGAAAAACAATATTTCTATATCACCGGTGTTTGCCCCATTCCATTCATTTCTGTAATTGGTTTCGCTGATGACATTGCCTTCGATAAGCGTTGCAACCGCGCCGTAAATGCCATAAATGCCCAGTTGTCCGCACCGCTTTATCACATTGTTGCGGATAATATGATGTCCTATGGTTTCCATTGCAGGAAAATTGCCGGCATTCCAATCAAAGGGCGTCTCTTTGGTTACCCCCAGGGAAATACCCGTATTGCGGGAGTTGGCAATGGCGCAATTCTGGATAATCCAGCCATACCCGAGTCTTGTGCCGATGGACCCTTTTTCCAGCTCGAAATGATCAACCCATTGAGGCGCATGGTGCCGAATGTCGAACCCGTCGATAACAATGTATTTCAACCCGGTAATATCCGGGAAAAACCCGGTGGCCCGCGCATTTATTTCCGTGAGCGTGGTGTTGGGATTAGCCGCGCCGAAATTGGCCCAGATTTGAGTTTTTCCACCAGTGGTTACGGTATACCAGGTATTCGCCTGTGATTGCACTTCCAGGAGGGTGAATTTCTCTCGGTACGCCTCGCTGTTAAGATATACATCACCCAAATGATACTTCGGGTCGCCATGCAACCAGGCTCCTCTAACCAGGACGGTGAAAGGATTGTAGCCATTAAAAAAAGAATCCGCCAGTTCAACCATCCACACCCCGTTTCCCTGGCTCACCCAGTTGGTAATCTGCTCGGAGCCCCTGACGGAAACGACTTCCCCCGGAGCTGTCAGGTAAACAATGGGCTGCTTCGCCGAGGTGCCTCCTCTGGGCGGTTTTATGTCTTCCCGGTAGATACCCGCCTTTACCAGAATGGTGTCTCCCGGCTGGGCCAGGTTCGCACCCGCCTGGATGGTTTTGAGGGGACTGGCGGCGGTACCTGGATTCCCGTCATTGGCGCCGACCGCCTGTCTGTCAACCACAATTGTTTTGGCCGGGAGGGCAGCGACAAAATACAGTGCAGACAAAAAGCAGATCGTGGTCGTTCGGTTTATAAGTTGTAGATTCATTATCCATTCTTCCATAGATCCTCGCCGTATTCCCATCCTTTCCTGGCCGGCTCTTTGACGAAAGCGTTCAGCTCCGGGTGGTTGGTAATGCGACCAGCCTTAGCGTCCCATTCGATGCGCGTGTTGAAGCGCTGGGCGAGCACCCCGAGGAGAATGATCTCGGTCAGCTTCGCCGAGTAGGTGAAGTTCGATCCCGGTTCCGGGCCGGTCTGCTTGATCGCGTCTAACCACTCGCGGAACGGGCCGCCGTTGACGCGGGGGATGGCATTTACGGGCGGCTTCGTCTGCCACTCCTTGCGTGCTTCCACGGGCAGGATGGTGGACGATCCGGCATGCGTGTCGCAGCCGATCAGGCCTTTGGTACCGACCATCCAGCAGGCGCGTCCCAGGTAGGCGGCATGATCAGCCCCAAACCGGTCTATGCGTCCGACCTTCGACCAGTCCTGCGGGCCGTCGAACCAGTTGAGCACAACCGGACCGCGCTTCGCATTGGCAGGAAAGTGATACTTGATCCGGCTGCCAGCCGGAACGACGCCCTCCAGCGAGGGCTTGCGCTCCAGGCACTCCACCACCGTCGGCGAATCGAGATCCAGCGCCCAGACCGGCGTGTCAAAGGTGTGAGTACCCCAGTCGGCGAGTATGCCGGAACCGAAGTCGTAGAACGCCCGCCATTTGTAGGGCAGGTAATCGCGGTAGAAATCGCGCTTGGCCGCTGGTCCAAGCCAGAGATCCCAGGCGAGACCCGCGGGAACCGGGGAAGCGGGTGGCGGCATCGTTGCAGGGTTTGCGAAATGCCTGCCGCCCATCTCGGGGCCGCCGTTGTGGGCAAAGACTTCGCTCACCTCTCCGATCACGCCGTCCCGGTAGGCTTCGACCGACTGACGAATCGAATCGGTCGCATGTCCCTGATTGCCCATCTGGGTAATGACCTTGTATCGCTCCCTGGCTTTGACCAAAGTTCTGACCTGCCAGATGTTGTGCGTCAGCGGTTTCTGGGTGTAGACATGGATACCCCGTTCCATGGCCGCCAGGGTGGCAGGAAAGTGCGTATGGTCGGGCGTGGAGATGACGACCGCGTCAATCGTCTTGTACATCTTGTCGAGCATCACGCGAAAATCTTCGAAGAAGGGCTGGGTGGTTCTCCAGCTCTTCATGTTTTCCGCACATTGATCGTGGTCCACATCGCAGAAGGCGACGAGATTCTCCTCGCTGCACCCCTGCTCGTAGGGTTGCTGGGCAATCCAGCCGCCGGAACCGATGAAGGCGATGTTCAGTTTGCTGTTCGCGGACGGGCCTTGTTTGCCAATGGCAAATGAAGGGAGGACCGCCTGTGCAGCCACGGCCCGGGCTGCAATTGAAAGAAAGGTTCTTCGTTTCAGGACTTTCATTTTCTTCCGGCCTTTCAAGTGGTACTAATATTTTCTTTTGCGCTCCACGGATGATGATCCAAGTGTACTGGTTCAGCGTGAAATGGACAAACGCCTTTCACGGTTACGTGATAAATCCTGCCTTCGGCAGGGAGTTTTTAAGGCATAAAGGATTCAAAAATACCCTCGGAAAAAGGAGGGTGGAGGGCTTCTCCACCCCGACGGTATTTTGTCGTCCCGGCCGGGATGAATTCCTTCACGGGTCCCTTGAACTCCTGCCGCGGCTCCCGTGCCCCGGTCTGCATGGCCATTACCGCAATCGCCATCAATGACATGGCGGCCACCGCGCCAACGATTGCTCTTGTTGTTTTCGTAATCATTTGTTTCTTTCTTGATTACTGCTTTTCCGGCATCTCATCTTTTATTTCTGTAAAGGCAGCAAGGCTTCTGCAAAAGCCTTGCCCATCTGCGCAAAGATCTTCGCACTGCCCAAATAGTGGTAACCGCCATTGGAAGCGCCTTTGAGGGCCTTCCTGTCTTTGGGCGAAAGGACTTCCTCCAAGGCGAGGTCGAGTTTCTCCTGGTCTGCTTTGGTGATACCCTCAATCCGCAGATCGATCGCGGCATAATGTTCTGGGGAGTTAAGGTCATATTGGTCATTGGCATAGGCCGCCAATACGTTCTTCCCCTTCTTCAAATATTTGATCTGTTCTTTTTCGAGGACGATGGAACCGTAAACCGGCCTGTCCTGCCACCAGATGTAGGTGTGTATCTTTTGTCCGTTCAAATAAACATGGAATCCTTGTCTGGCCAAAACCGCGATGCGATACGAATCGCAGTTGAGGTCTTCGACTGCAAAAGTTGTGCGCATCAGGATGAATTCGCCATTACCCCATGTTGAGGGGAATTTGTCCAAGGTGATTCCGCTGTGTTTCCAGACGCCCTTTCCGATGGGGGCCTTGCCTTCCGTCCATTTGCTGTCATCGAAGTCGGGCATGTACCAATTCTCCATCCCGGCTGGCAGCGTGATGTCGCGGAATCGCCTCTCGGTGTATTCCTCCATCTTGTCCTTCTTTTCGGTGGCGTCAATCGTGGCGAAGCTCCAGATCCGGTCCTCCGGCAGCGGCTTGCCGACCGGCTTCCAGTAATTCTCCCATTTCCATTCCCTGTCGATAGTTCCATCGTTTTTCAATGTGTGCGCCGTACCGACGATATTGTTATACTCGTCCTGCTTGGGTTGTGCGGCTTCGATGACATGATCCCAGAAAGGGGCTGTCTCAACAGCAACCACATTGCCCTTGAACTCGGGCATGTCGGCCGGAGCAGCCATGGCCTTGCGGAAAATCACATTTTCACTCTCACCGCCGACTCCGAGCACGCCGATCACGAATGGCATCTTCGGGGCTGACAAGTCTTTGCGAACATCGCGGATGAACTTGGCCAGCAGGTCTGAGTAGAGATCGTATTTTCCAGGTTCGTTCGGGCCGGGATAAGTAGTCCCATCGACCAGGTCGTTAAAACCCTGAAGCCAGACAAAACCCGCCAGTTCATAGCCAGCCTTCTCGTCATATTCCGGACAGACCCGCTTGGGATCTGCCAGCACCTTTTTAACATGTTCGATCATCATTCGGTAAAACACACCCGTGGCGGCATTCTTTGCATCCTGCCATTTTTTCCGGTCCTCGGCTTTGGGAATCCCGTGGGCGCCCTGGGGATGCTTGTCCCACAGTTCCTGAATCTCCTTGGGCAGCGTATATGGCCCGGCACTGGGCGGACGGAATTCGGTGTTGAGTGATCTGCCGCCCCAGGCAGTCTTGATAATCAGAATGGGTTGCTTCAGCTCTTTCTCCATATAGATTCCGAAGGTGAACTCGGGACCGATCTTGCCGCCATCCTTGGTGGGTTGATCTCCACGTGCGCCAAAGCCGGCGGTCAACTTACCCAGGCCCTCGCCATTTGCACTGCCATCATAAGGGCCGGTCAAATAGGAGACCCAGACCTTGTCACATACCCGTGGAGTTCCATCGGGATTGCGCATCTCCTTGAGAATGGGTGCCGTCAGCGGATCCTTGCCGATGTAGTCAAAAGTGCTGATTGCGGCATGTCCCTCCATGTTCGATTGCCCGGCGAGGATGAAGACCTTGAGTGGCCCTTTGGTTTTCTCCTGTGGCTTGCCTGCCTCAGCCGGCTGGGCCATCACCGCATTCGCCACCAATGACATGGCGACCACTGCGCCAACTACTGCACCTGTTTTATTTGTATTCATTTTTTCCTTTCTGCAAATTAGTCTCTGGGTGTGATCAACCGAACCGGACCGAACAGGCCGGATTTCATGAGCGGAGGAAGCTCGGTGTAAACGGGTCGGGTCGGGCCCCCGGGGATCCTGCCGTAGGAACTATCCGAAGTCGGATCGGTTTGAATCCGGTCGAGATTGCTGCGCGTGAAGCGCTTCGCCTCGGGTAGCAGCGAATCCCCGTTGAGCCGGTTGGCCCAGAGGTTTGCGACCCGGATCTCCATCTGATTCGTGCCGGAATGCACCGCACCGGAAATTTCAACCCGATAGGGCGGCAACCATGCCAGCCCAAGGCGCTTGTCGTTGACCGTCACTTCCGCGATTTCAGCCAGATCGCCCAGCTCAAGGAAGAGCCGGTTCCGCTGAGCCAACGATTCCGGCACTTCGAAGGATTTCCGATAGGTGGCGATGCCCGAGAAGAACCGGATCCCATCGTCATCTGACTCGGTCCAGCTTTGCAGTTTCGCGAAATTAGCCGTTCGCGAAGCTCCCCATCCTTCCGGAAAGTCAACTTGCCAGGATCCGTCGAGGGTCAGCGGTGCCGGAGATTCCGCCGCCATGAAGGTATCGCGGGCGATCGGATCCAGAGCTGCGCCGGCTTTTCGGAACACGACAAACACCGATCCCAACGGTCCAAGCGTCACCGGCAGTTCGGTCTGGGCGCTGGCGACGCTCTTCCAAGCGTGACATGCACTGCGGAGTCCCGAATCGGGCCACCAGAATTCAGGGGCAAGTCCCTTGCTTTCCGCCGCCACCCGGAACCGGCAGGTCAACGCCTGCGGATCCATCGTCTTGTTGCGGATGAAATAGAATTCATCCTCCGTGGTTTTCCGATGGATGAAGTCCAGCGGCCCAAGGTTTCCCTCCTTGTGCCCAACGATTTCAAAATCCCCGGCGACTCCGATTTCCCGAAGCGCTGCACTGCGATCGCGGGAAATAACAAACCGCCCCTTGTCGATCGGTCGGATCACAACCAATGGTTTGTCCTGTTTATCTGACACATCACTGGGTCCCCAGAGTTCCTCGACAAGTTTTTGCACTTTTGCGGTTTCCGATGGCTGATCTTGCATGCCTGGAGCGCGAGTCGGCCTCTGGTGGCCGATCACCGTTGCCCCGTCCGCCACCAAGGCATGAATCTTTGCGAGAACCTCCGATGGGATATGATCCTGCTCGGGCAGCACGAGTGCCGCATAACTCATCCCGTCCGGCAGCACGATCCGACGGTTTTCAACGCGCATCCGCTGCAGGATTACCTGCGACGAGCAGACATCATAATCGTGGTGCGGAGTGAGACCCTCCAATAACGGCTTTTCCGGCACATCGCACAACGCTGGATAAAAGTTCGGTGCCTGATCGCCGTAGTAATAACAAACGTCGGCCACAAACCACCCCTGGCGAAGCATGTAAGAGCACCGCGCCAGGTAGTCCATCAACCCGCCGACCATCGGCCACCAAGTGGCTGATGGATTGATATCCGTGCCGGCATGATAGGCCCAACCCGGAAGCCCGGCCTCCGGCGGGGAACTGGCATATGTATGCAACGAAAAACAATTCAACCCTTCGCACAACGCCCGGTCGGCAAGTTTCTTGTGATTAAGCGGTCCATCGACCCAGCGCCGCCAAGTGGTGAACGATTCGGCATCCACCAGACGTTTGTTGTAAACGTGCGCGGCCGAAGCGATTTCCTTGACCAGGAAAATCCCGCGATGTCTGTTCCAAAACTCCCCCCGCGGAATATCAACCGCCCCAATCGCCTTGATTCCATCCACCGGATTAGAATCCCAGATCGGAGGCCCCGGTCCACCCGACTCGGCGATGAGCTTGACTCCATAGGACTCGAGAAACTTCCGGCCGGTCACGTAATGCGAGTCGATCAACAAGTCACTTACCAACTTGTGCCAATCGTAAAAGAATTGCTCTTGGACTGCGTGATCCGTCAGCTTCCATCCGGCTAACACTGGCAGGAACCGAATCATTGGATAGCCAATCCGGCGTTGGAACTCAGCGGCCATGGTCTCGTTCCAGGGCGTAAACCCATCGAGTTCCATGCTGTCGAACTCCAGCGTTTTGAAGCTGGTCCCCACGAACGAATTGCGCCCCAGTTCCTTGAGAATCGTGGTGACCATATGATGGAGATGAAACTCAGTGGCACGAGGGTCAAAGAAATCGATCATCGGCCCACCGGAATTCGGACTGGGCACGATCAACTGCTGCCCGTGATTCATGCAAACAAAACGGAGGATATCCCAATCACCCGCAGGCACATGCCAGCGCAACTTGCCATCGGCATCAATCCTCATGGTTAGATCAACAACCTGATTGACATCGGCCAGCGTCTTGGCCTTATCATGAGGCACGGCCAATACCGCCACTTCGCGCAGATAGACAGGCCGGCCATGCGCATCCCGCGGGCAAAGTTCCGGCAACCCGGGCAGCAGCAACTCCGTATGAACCTCCTTGGGCCCGGTCACCGTCGTGACGGACTGATAGAGGCCCTTGCCGGCGTGTTCCGGTGGAATCCAACTCCCGCCCGCATTCCAGCCGCTTGATGCAACGATGCCGATTTCCAAGCCGAGCCGGTCGGCCTCGCGAATCGCATGGACAATGAGCCGCGTGGACTCCGGCCCGAGAAACGCAGGACCGGCAGGCACCCGCCCATCGGGATCGGCGCAAGCGGCCACATCCCAAATCTCGCCGCCGCGCATACCGCCGCGTTTCATCGCCTCCAGATCCCGGGTGATCTGCTCCTTGGTCATCGACCCGTTGAGCCAATCCCAAAACGAGCCTGGCCGTGCATTGACCGGCGGGTCAGCAAACGCCGCGGGCGATAGCCGGTCTTGAGCCCTGTCCGGTTGCTCTGCAGAAATCCTATCAGACAAAAATGCCAATCCAACCGAAGTGGTTGTTAGCAGGAGGAGAGCGTTTTGACAGGTTTTCAGAAGACACATCTTTCTATTCATGGTTGCAATCTCCTGCCGGTGAATTCCTATACATCGCACAACGAGACGGCCTCGATCAAGCCCTGCATCGGATCGCGGGTGGGGATGTACTCATGGCCGACATAGCCACGATAACCGACATCCACCAAGGCCTCCATAATCGGCTTAAAGTTAATCTCCTGCCGGTCGTCCAGTTCGCCTCGGCCGGGGTTGCCCGCGGCATGAACATGGCCAATGTAGTCCTTGTGTTCCCGAATCCTGCGGATGATGTCACCGTCCATAATCTGCACATGATAGATATCGAAGAGGAGCTTCATGCACGGAGACCCCACCCGCTTGACGATATCGATACAGTATTCCGTGCTGTTCCCCTGATAGCCGGGATGCCCTTTCATGGGGTGCGTGCCGTCGCGGGTATTCAGGATCTCCAGACAGAGATTTACGCCTTTCTTCTCCGCATACCCAGCCACCTGTTTCAAACCGGCCACACAGTTGTCGGCGCCCTCCTCGGGGGACCACTGGGGCCCCGTCGGATTGGCCGGATCTTTCGCACTATAGCCGGTGAAACAGATGACATTGGGCGATCCGTAGTGGGCCGCCTCATCGATGGCCTGTTTGGTCACCTTGATGACCCTGGGCCAGTGTTCGGGATGATTCCAACCCCTTACAAAGGGAGGGTCCGGATCCATATCAATCTGGGCTAAAGCACAGATCAATCCATGCTCCCGTACAGTTTCATGCTCTTTGCCTTTCACCAGTTCCACGCTCCTACAGCCCAGTTGCCGGGCGATCTGACAGGTCTGCGCCAGATTCCACTTATCACCTGCAACATTGAAAGCCCAGAAGGCAATGGACTGCTTGATGCGCCCTTTAACGGCCACCGGTTCTCCTGCGGCACCCAAACCGGCCGGCAACATTCCAAGGCCGGCAGCGCCAGCGGCGGAGGATAGCAAAGCGCGACGATTGATTAGTCGTTCAGATTTCATAAGCCAGACTCCTCAACTTGCAGAACCAAAATCGGATTAACGGCACGCGCACGGATTCTTCATACAATACCAGTACAAACAGCCCACCCTACTCTTTCGCCGCTTGCCGTGTGACGATGGGAACATACCCCGCCTCCAGCCCCGGCGGCGGAGTTACAACCAGGGCCGGATCAATCTCCGCCAGTTTTCCAATCGCCGGCGGCGGCAGGTAGTCGCGGTCTTTTTTCCAGTTCCGGTGGAGCTTTTCCACCTTTGCCTGCAGGTCTTCCCGTTCTTTGTCCGTCAAATCGGCATTGAGCAAGGCGGGCTGGTCGGCAAATCGATACCAGGAGTAGGTCACCACACTGCCATCCCCCGGATAGGCCTGGAAGGGACCTGCCACAGGGCCGGGCTTCTTCCAGCAACTCTCTGGGTCTTCCGGTGTAACATAGGGACTAGGGCGATCCTCTTGGGGACGACGAAAACGATACTCAACCAGTCCCGTTTCAGCCGGAACATCGTTGGGGGATACCGCAACCCACTCTGCCTTATTGTTATTATCCTTTACCAGTCGGAAGTATTCGGGGAGCGTCACCAGCGGACCATCCTTGGAATCTGTTTTTGTAACCACCTGGTCGTTCCATCGGAACCCGAAGGTACTTGGATCCAGCGCCGTGGGGGTTGCAAAAGACTTCCAGGCAAGCGGCGTCTTTTCTTTCTCGGAGGAAGAGGGCTTATAAATCTTCCAGGTTGCCCCGCCCCCTCCGGGAAAGGTGTGCACACTGGCCCCCTCAGGATCGATGACGCCGCTGGCCGGGGCCCCGCCTTCAAACCAGGTCTTCACGGCATCCCAGAGCGCCTTTTTGTTGTAAGAGGTAATGCGGTGTACGACCACCGATTCGCCCTGGGGTCCTCGGGGGAACGAGGTCGTGGCTATCCGGGCGTAGGTATTCCCCTTCTTGTCAACGGACTGGACGCTGGGGACATACTGGGTTTCCATCTGCAAAGCCCGGTTGGGCTGGGAAGGCCGGGTATCCAGAAACATGCCGGCCACGCGAGGGTCATCAACGCCTGCCCGGGACCAGAAATAGGGCGTGAAGAAAGTAACCGGGCCCTTGAAGTTTTGCGTGTTTAGAAACAGGGTCCAGCAATGATCTCCGGTCGGAACATTTTTCCCGGCCGTGGTGGATTTGGCCTTGGTAAGCGGAAGCGGCAGGTATCCGTAACCGAACAGTTCGCCGCAGGTGCCTTGTTTCAGATTCAGGCCGTCCGGGGGCCAAAGTATCCACGGACTAAGTTGGGCCACACCGTACTTGCCGCTGGGTTTATCCCAGTCCCGTCCTTTGCCGGCCCCCGGCCCGTTGGCCCATTCTACGAAATTCAGCGCCACGCCGCCCATAATGAACTTCGGCGTTTCCGTGGCATATTGCGTATCCCGCCACCAGCCCAGGCCACCCTCGATATCGGAATACATATCTTTGGGATCCGGGCCGTCGTACTGAGCGAACATCCAGGTGCCGAACAGGCCGGTTTGAAAACGATTCCCCGGATACTCCCGCAGCAATGGCCAGGCGGCCACATACATGGAGAATCCGGCGTTATAGGTCTGTTGAACTTGATTGTTGGGGACCAGCAGGTACCCGGCCATCTCTCCTTCCTGAACCGGATCGGTGGCGCCGAACAGGGACGCCGGCGGCAAGACGAATACGAGGGCCAAACAGGAAGTAAGCAATATATTCATTCTTTGTTTCAACATAAGAGGATCTCCAATAACGATTCATTATCTATTTTGCAGCGACGAACAGAGAACGACAACTATCTCCATTTGCATCTCCGGATAACCATGCGGTGCTGGCCGTGACAATCGACGCAGGTCTTCTTGTCTTTGAGTTTACCCGACAGATATTCAGCATGTTTGCTGGCCATCAATTGGTCCACCTTGTGGCATGCCACACACGAGGGATCGATTTTCTCTGGAGGATACATAATGTCCGGGGCTGTGCCATTTCCGCCGGAGGCCCAGGATTCATCGGCGATATGGGCATCCGAAGGGCCATGGCATTGGGCACAACCGATACCGGCCTTAGCATGAACTACTGTCAGTTGTTCCTGCATATAATTAATATGACAGACAAAACATCGGCTGTTGTCGGTTCCGGTACTGCTGTCTGAGTTGACGCTGGTTCCCTCATCCAGAAGCAGTAACGGGGCATCATTAGAGGCAGAGGGTTTGTCCTCCTGCGATTGCGGAGAGGTCAGGGATGCCGGTGGTGTCGGAGATGACATGTCCTTCGTGGACTTCGTATCCAATTTCGACGGGTCACAACCGAGAAAGACGATTCCAGCAGTACTCAGCACGATCCACAGAAAACAAAAACGATATTTCATTCTCGCCCTCATCAACTCAGGAAATCGACCGGATGGAGGCGGCGTTTTCCGACCGCCCGATATAATTAAATAAATCTGCCGTCATAGATCAAACGAATTCCCAATCCCGCAGCCATCCATAATTGTTTGGCAACTGAGCCCACATCGTCTCGGACATGTGTTGGATCTGGGCTTTTTCTCGGACATCAAGCTGACGGCGCTCCTTGACCGCCAGGGCCGCATTGTTCACCTCCGCAACCGACATCAGGCCGGGAATGGGAATGACGGTATTGGTGTTCAGGATATATCGGAGGGCCAGGCGGGCCCGCTTGTAGTCTTCTTCCGGATTACCCGTGAAGAGTGTTCCGGCGGCGAAGGGTTTGATCCCGAAAGCGCCCACATCGCACTTCTTCAGGGAGTCGAAGACGCTGTCGGTGGGGGCGGCCTTGCTCATGGTCGTGAAGGGAAAACAGACGACATCGACCTGCGGGAAATATTCGATCATAAACTTGATCCAGCGGCGATCGTGGGTTGAGAAACCGATGTGCCGGGCCTTGCCCTGCTTCTTGGCCTTCTCGAGGGCATCAACTATCTCGGTCGCCGTGTCGAAGGTGTGGCGGCCTCCGGGTTCCATGCAGGTGATGCGCCACAGATCGGTGTAGTCCTGCTCCGAGTCCTTGAGCAGTTCATCAAGCGATTCCAGTAGTTTGGCGGAGGTTCGATAATTCTCATTTCGGACCTCCTTGGCCCCGTGTGACAAACCCAGATACATCTTGTCGCGGCGTCCCTTGAGAGCCTTGGCATCCCGCTTGACCTCGTTGTCCCAGCAGGCATCGATATAATTGATTCCCACATCGATGCAACGGCTGATCACATCGTGCCTTTCCTGGTCGTTGCTCCGCGAGTGCCCACCGAGGCAGACGGCCGAGACCATCATATTGGTCTTGCCCATCCGGCGGTACTCCATGTCGGGATAATAATTGAGGATCTTCGATGTATCGAGGGATTTGTCAGCCGCCTGGGCCAACGCGCCCGACAGCCCCGCAACGCCGATGGCCACGGCCGCCGTTCCAATGGTCGTGTCGCGTACAAACTCGCGGCGGGTGATCCGTTTTGTACTCATGATTCATTTCCTTTCCAATTTGGGTTGGCCCAGGGGACGATCGCTCTGAAGCCGGAACAAAGCTCCGATCTGGTCATCCGACAGGGCGCGATTATAGATTCGCAGGTCATCGATCAAGCCCTGGTATCCCCGGCCGATACAGACATCCAGCGAATCGCCGGTATCGATCGGCCACAGATCCAGCAGCCCGATGTCATCGACCTCGGCCAGTTCGCCATCTTTGAAGAGCTTGGCGTGATCGTGGAGATTGGGTTGGGAGGCAGGTTGTATGACCACCGCAACATGATGCCAGGCATCGTCATCGGTGCGGGCTTTCATGTAATAGTAACCGCCGTTGGGCGTTACCCCGATCCGGCCGCGGATAAACTCCATGATCCACATCCGGCCGAAGTCATCGTGTCCCCATGAAACGATCTGGCCGTCCGGCCTGGTGGTCTTGATCCACGCCGCGATAGTCCGCGGCCCCGTCCCGGTGATTCCCTTGTAATCGGGGATCCGAATGAAACCGTCCTTGTCGTCCAGTTTGACGGCATTCCCGATCCGGCCGGGCACGGACTGGGTATTGAAACTCAGTCCCCCTTCGATAATTCCTCCGTGATTCTGTGAAGATGAATCAGCGGCCGTATTGCCGGATACTTCATCGAATTTCCACCAACCCACCAGGGCGGGATCGGCATCGAGAGCCACGGATTGAATCGAGTCTTTAACCGGGATGGAGGCCACTGGAGGGGGTGTCGGACTTAATGGGGACTGTGTTTGCGGGGGATTTTTCCCAGCTTCACACCCAATGCAATACATTCCGATCCAAAGGACGATCGCTGTTACCCATATTCGTTTCATTGTACTCCTTCGACAGGGAACTGAATCCTGCCATTCCAAATATCCGACTCTTGTATTATATGAACGGCCTGCCGGATCGCATGAAGGTCGCGGCCATGATGTTATATCCAACCCGCTTTTTCACTTTCATGATGTTTCTGTTTTTCATTCTCTGTCAGTTCCAAATTGTTTCTGATACTGTTCCTTGGGCAGTTGCCCTGCTATATGCCAAATGACATATAGGCCGGCGCCTGGGTAGAACTTGACCCATCTTTCAACGGATTGAGGGAGACTTTTTTCCATTGGGAAAAGTCAGCGAATAGGTCTTCCCCGCTAAGCCGAAACCGGTCATCAGCGTCTTGCCATCACTGCGCACCGTGACCTTCTGCTGATCACCGGCGCGCTCCACCACCAGATCCCAAGAATGGCCGAAAGCCCGCAGGTCACGCAGGGCCATCTGCGGCCAGGCCTTCGGCAGCCACGGCGTGCATTCAAAGGAGTCGAGGCCGGTAGGCACGATGCCGAACATGCCTTCGATGAAAACACGGGGGTATAGCGAGCCGGGGCAGAGCATATCTATCGCGTCTTCGTCGGGATACGGCCCCTTGCTGCCGAAGATCTGGGTCTGCACCACGCGCCGGGTAATATCCAGCGCTTCCTCCGTGTGACCGGCTTTGAACAAGACCCGCAGGGCATAATAGGTCTCGCGGCCCCATTCGGTCGGCCGGGTGGACTCCGCCAAGATGTCGCCCCCCACTAACCTGTGGGGCCAGAGCTTGTCCGACATCAGCGCAGCCACGGTGGCCTCCTGCCGCTCGGTGATACCCATCGCCAAAGGCAGCAGGATCCACCCGCGCAGAGTGGTGTTTCCCTCATAATACCGATAGGTCTTGAAGCCCTCCACCTCGGCGCCGAAATACGCTTCAATACCCTTCCGCAGGGCCTCGGCGCGCTGGTCAAATTCTGCTGCCACAGGCTTTCCCAAGGCATGCGCCAACCGGGCTGCCAGCCGGTAGCCACCGAATGCCAGCGACGACGTGCTCAAGTTGGCCGCGCCGGTTGGATAACGACCTTCCATCTCGTCGGTCCCCGAGGCAATAATGCCCTCGGCCGTCGTATGCCCCAGGACCGAGGCGGCGCTGAACTCGATCAGCGGCCACAGTTCCTCAGCGGCGGCACGGTCGCCTTGAAACAGCAGGAATTTTGACAAGCCGTAGAGCACCATCGCGTCATCGCCGCGTTCGCGCTGGACGAGTTTCAGTCCCGGGCCTTCGAACGAACCCGGGAAAGGAATGATGCCCTTCTCCTGGCAATACTCCTGCCAGACGCGATACATGTTCATGCTGGCGCGGTTCAGTTCGGCATCGCCAAAGAAGGGAAACACGGGGCTGGAGTATTCCACCGGATCGTTAGCCCAGATGCCGGGGGAGTAGGTCAGGCTGCCGTTGTGGGTGATGACTCCCTTGATCGTCTCGATCGGAGTTTCCAACACGTGGAATTTCTGCAAGGCGAACGCCACATCCAGGGCCGGATCGGGAGTTTCAAGGCGCCCAGGTCCGGTCCAGGCCGCCTCGGCCAGGGCCCGGCGCGCGCCGCGCTCGGCCGCCACATTCACGGCTAAATCAGCCTTAGCCGCCAACCTGGCCTCCACGGTGGTGGAGAACGACAACACATCTCCGGCTTTCATAGCAGCGGCTTCCACACCCGGGCAGTTCCAGACGATAGCAATATCCTCCCCCACGGGCGTTACTTTGCGGACAGGTGCAACCGTCACTGCAATTTGTTTGCCGGTGGTATTTTGCAACTGCCACTCTTCAATAACCAAGGCCTTGGTCATCGAGGGATAGACGGTGCGAGTGACAACCACGCCCGCGGATGCAGGATAAGTCAAGGTCAGCAACCCGTCGAATGTGACCGATGACGGGAACTCGCTCTTCAGGGGCTGGTCATTGACGCGCACATCAGGAATCGATTCGCGCCCGGCCTTGAACAGGACTCTCTTGTTTTCGACATCAGTCAGCAGGTTGAAGAACCGGGCGGTATAGGAGAAACCGTTGGTGCGATTGGATTGAACTTGCATGACCACCTTGCGCCCCTGCAGGCACATCACCAATGGCTCGGTCCCTATGCAGGCGTGAGTGATTCGACCCGGCTTATCCCGAACCCAGAAATCGGTTGGTGCCGGAACTGGAGCGGTCAGGCCAAGCGACCAGGAGGTCGCCATCGCCAGCAGAGCGAAGGTCAGCGGATAGGAGCAGTACTTATTCGGTTTCATGATTTTCATAAGAATAACCCTCTGATCACGCCGGTCTCTATTATCTGTGTGTTACCTGACTGAATGACCGTGACCTCCACTTGTCCAAATCCGCAGAGGAAAGCGGAGGCGACAAGCAGCCCCGGCCATTTGCACATCACCATTGAGGACAGGCACCGATTGTGTATCACTTTGTTTCTCCTGTAGGTATAATTTTCTCTGGCCATCTCAACGATAAATGCATGATGGCATAGACCATGGCTGGCAAGTTCTCCATCGGAATATTGAATCGAATGGGATGCGTCATTTTCGTAACCGTTTGTCAGATAGGGCAACGATTTTCCTTACAGGGTTAGGAGTCTGTATGGCGGCTTCATAGAACGTTTGAATATTCTGAACGGGGGTGTCCGCCTGAATATGATGGGCCGGCGCCAGGATATAACCTCCCCCTTTGCCTAATTCGGCGGTCAGTTTTTCGACCTCGTTTCGGATGTCTTCAACAGATCCGAATGGCATGGTATGCTGAACGCAAAGGCCTCCGAAAAGCGTCAGCCGCTTGCCGTAACGTTTTTTTGTCTCGAAGGGATTGATCGCCTTCGGCTGCAAGGGATTCAGCACATCCAGCCCGATTTCGATCATATCGTCCAGGATATCCGTACATTGACCGCAGCTGTGGTACGCAATCTTGATGTTCGGATTGAGCTTTTTGCATTCCGAAAAGAGTCGGGCGTAACGCCCTCTGAAAAACTTTCGCCACATATCGACAGACAACATCATGCCTGTCTGCATGGCGATATCGTCACCGAACCAGATCATATCTGCACCGAGTTCGATGTATTTCCTGGCAGCGTTGAGCGGGAACTGCATCACCTTGTCCATCAGCGTTCCAGCGTACGCCGGTTCCAGGACCATATCCATCAGAAAGGTATCCAGCCCACGCAGGTACCAGCAGGCTTCGAAAATGCTGATCTGTGATGAACCGATCATCCACTTTTCATCACCGTACAGTTCCTTTTTTGTGCGAAAATCGTCATACAGAGAATCCTCACACGGATCAGGAATCTCAAACGAATCTGTTTTGGCCATATCGCCGGCAAGCGGGTGTTCAGCGATTTCTGTATAGGCACCGGAGTCCATCTTGACATATCGCCACCGGATTCCCCATCGGTCGGTGTATTCCGGTTCGGGCTTTCCGTAGAAGCTCATCTCCAGTCCGGCGCAAGATTTAATCATATCATTGCCCAGGGCCGCCCCCGTATCCAACTCAGAAATGTCGAATTGGCGTCTCAGTCGTTGCTCAATTTCAGGAACAAACGATGCAAAAACCGGAATTCTGTCCGGCTGCTCGAAATTCAGAGCAGTCTGGACACGTTCCCTTGAATTCATAGTAAATCCTCACCACAAGTCATTAATAGCCCATGTTGTCTCCGATGTATTATTATGGTTTCCAGACACTCAAGCAACCCCATTATCCGCAAAACACCCGCCAATTTGCGAAAAAGTTCATTGCTTTTGCGCTCATAACTGGAGAAAATGTGTTCCTGTGCTTGATAAGGTCGAGATGATGCTGGTGCCTAAAGTCATACTGCAAATTGACACGTCGCGTGCGTGTGGTCGGGGGATACTCCTAGGAGTCAGCAAGTACTGCCGTCTGTTCAGTCACTGGCGCTTATCCCAGAGTATGCCACTCTATTTTGCTGCATCCGGTCAAAGCCAAGCTCTCTGTTTACCCGAAGACTGGTTGGCAGACGGTTTTATCATTGGCAGTGGTGAGATCCCCGAAGGCATAAGGCGACTCGGGATTCCCACCATCGGTATTGACATACGGCAACCGATTGCGGGCATGCCGAATATCTTCGGCGACGCGCAGGCAATCGCTGACATGGCACTGACCCATTTCATGGATCACGGTTTTACACAATTGGCCTACTGCGAATTTGAAGGCATTTCTTGGGCAGTCGAACGGGGGAAGTATTTCACTCGGCACGCCAAAGAAAAGGGCTTGGGGATTGCTAAATATGAAGTAAAGACATCAGAAGGTCATTTCGCCCGGGATGATGAAATCGCTGCGATTGCGACCTGGCTCAATGGACTGCCTCATCCATTGGGTTTGTTGGCATGCAATGATGATTGCGCCAAACTGGTCAGCGCTGCCTGCGAATTGGAAGGCATTGATGTCCCAAAAGATGTCGCAATCTTGGGGGTCGATGATGACGAGTTGGTCTGCCTTCCGAACAGTCCGCCACTTTCCAGCATTGCCCTTGATTTTGAGACGGCAGGCTTCGAAGCCGCCCGTTTGCTGGATAAGATCATCAAGGGGCAGGAGAAATCCGCTTCACAGCGCATTATTCTAAAACCAACCCACATCAAGATCCGGCGATCAACGGACACTTTTGCCGTGACCGATCCTGAAGTTCAATCCGCACTACAGTATATCGCGAATCATTCGCATGAGTCGATCATAGTACCCGATGTGATTGAGGCAACCACTCTTTCGCGACGTGGGTTGGAATACCGCTTCAAGGCAGTTTTGGGCCGGTCGATCAACAAAGTCATACGGGCCAAGCGGGCAGAGCGGATCTCACACATGCTGCTTGAAACTGATTTGACTGTTTCACAAATTGCTTATGAACTGGGATTTACCGATATCGAGCACATTAGCCGCTACTTTAGCAGTGAAAAAGGAATAAGTCCTTCCGCATTTCGGAAGAAATACAGACAATACAGCCGTTAACTGCCTGCAAGTTGCCAAAATGACCGCTCGTATCTCTTCAGTGTCCTTTCGGCAAGGGTGCATGAAATGATTGGTTCTCGCGGGTATCGTTGATCGTGGCCGGCAAGCTTCGCTTGATCGGCGGCCTATGGAAAGGGTCGTCGGGCATGTCGGCGAAACCGATTTTCTGGAGAACCCTGCATGAGAACCAAACCGTCCCCGAAGGTCCCCGGCACCCTTTCCCTTGCCCATCGGCAGTTCGAGCAATGGCGCAATCGGCAACAGGGTCGTAAGCGACTGCCCCCGGAACTCTGGGCCCAAGCTGTGACGCTGGCCCAGACCTATGGACTGAACCGGACCTCCCGGGTCCTGGGTTTGAAGTACGACACGCTCAAACAGCACGTCGAAACAATAGCACCCGAGGCTTCGGATTCGGGAAAGGTTCAGGCGGAGTTCATGGAGCTTCTGCCGCGTCGGATGAACCCTTCGTCCATCGAGTGCATCCTTGAGTGGGAAGAGGCCGACGGTGTCAAGACGAGGATGCAGGTCAAGGGCGCTGGCATCCCGGATCTGATGTCCTTTGTTCACCTGTTTCGGAAGGGTCGGGCGTGATCCAAGTCACGCCCCAGATGCGGATCCGGGTGGCGGTGGCGCCGGTGGATTTTCGCAAGGGGATTGATGGGTTGGCGGGTCTGTGCCGGGCGGTCCTGGGCAGCGATCCCTTCAGCGGAGGGGTCTTTGTGTTCGGCAACAAAAGCCGCAAGGCTATCAAGATCCTGGTCTATGATTTATGTTGAGTAGTTATTAATGTGGAGTTGGCAACCTAAATATCTGTCGGCTTGAGACTTCCTATATGGCAACTGCACATTATATTTGGGCTTCAAAGGGATTCGAGCCATTCCATAATTGTATTATCACGACACCATGGTTGCGTGCAAGTTTCTTGGCTCTTCACCGGTTGAACGCTTTCAATCGCTTTACGTTTCATTTCGAGGTCGATGGTAGCATAGCGGTTTGTGGTTTTTGGATCCGAATGGCCCAACCACTGACTTATCGTTGTCAAATCCACTCCAGACTTTAAGAGGGCTACCGCAGTGCTGTGTCGCATGCTATGAGGGTGTAGTCGTTTGGAGCAAAGACTGTCAGCAGTGGTTTGAGCATGTTTCAAACACTCATTAAGGATATAGCGAACACCAAATCGCGACAGTGGTGTACCCCGACAGTTCTGGAAAATTCGCACTTCGGACTTGAGATCTATGTTCAGTTCCATACATAGCTGACGCAAAAGTTGTGCCGTCTGAGGCCAAATAGGGCAACATCGCTGTTTTCTGCCTTTGCCCATAAGCTGCAGTTGGAAGGGTTGGGTGAGCTGGAGCTCGCAAGCCTTTAGGTCCAGGATTTCCTGTACCCGGGCGCCGGTGTTAAACATCGTAACTAAAAGAACATAATCTCGTCGTCCCTTGGGCGTATTCCTATCAACGGCAGATAATATCTCCTGAATTTCCTCGTACTCAAGGTAAGCAATCACCCGCGAACCGGTTTTTTTGAACGGGATTCCCAAGATTCGCTGAGCATGCTCCAACCGGTCTGGATGTTGTGCGGCAACAAACCGGAAAAAAGAATGAAACGCAGAGAGCCTGATGTTTCGCGTACCGCCGGGTGCTTTGAGGCGAAGAAAGATCTGTCTATAATTGCCATACCGGGGCATTCTTTTGAGATAGTCATAGAGTGCTGAGCTAACCTCATCAATGAGAGGTAGTTCCAAGGGACTACCGGTCTTCGTTTGACAAATCTGGATACGCTTTGTTCGCCACTTTATATCGTCGAGTTTGAGAGCAACGACATCACAGGCCCGCAACCCAAATGTCGCCATCAAGGAGAACATGGCGTAGTCTCGTTTACCCATAGTGGAATTTCTATCGATGGATTGAAGAAAGGCTTGGACAGTTGACCAAGGCAAGGCTCTCGGTAGTTTTTCCTGTCGATAGATGCGCGGCGCGTCTATTTGGCTCTCCAGCCCTGAAGGGATCACCCCCTCGGCCGTTAAAAAGCGAAGGAAATTACGAAGCGTCGAGGTCACCTTCTGAAGCGCTACTCGACCCATTCGCCTTGACATATGTTGAATGTAATCATCAATATCTGTAATGTTGAGGAACGCTAATCGGTTATGCGTTTCCTCGTATTTTAGCAAGTCGAGAAACTCTGAAATGATACGACCTTGCCGTCGAACCGTAGAGGAAACATATCCACGATCATCCCTCAGATGATCCATGAATGCATTCAAAAGAATGTCTTTGGGGCTTGGCTTGGGAGGAGGAGAGGGTTGCACCACAGTTTGTTCCATGAGAAATCTCGTTAACACTCGGACGCTGCCCTCTTCTTTGGGAAACTTTCGGCGAAACGCTTGATAGCAGGCTTCCAAGTCGATTTCGCGGATATCCTCAACACGGTGAATACCTCGACTTTTCAGAAATTCACACGCATGGGCCGCCATCCGAAGTTCGTATCGACTTGACCGATGAGTATACTGCCGCTCAAAAAGCCAAGCAGCATACGTGTCCATTAAGGGACCCAATAGCGGTAGGTCCAAATACCGTTGGAAATCTTTGGGGAACATTTGGGTAATCATCAGAAACTCCTATAAAATGGTTGTAGATGCCGGAATTGACATCCACACTGATGATAC
Source organism: uncultured Pirellulales bacterium (assembly GCA_964386005.1). GTDB lineage: Bacteria > Planctomycetota > Phycisphaerae > Sedimentisphaerales > Anaerohalosphaeraceae > FEN-1350. The sequence continues at coordinate 31,690 of CAYLSB010000004.1, forward strand.
CCATTTATTAATGTGGAGTAGAAGGTGTCGCTTGCCTTGTATTCAAAGAGCTTCTGGCACCAACTCCACATTAATAACTACTCAACATAAATCATATAATGTTGTGCACAACATTATATGATGGGCAGGGTTTTTGGTTATGCCAAAAGCGGCTTTCGAAAGGTCGGTTCCCGTGGTGGCCGCGGAATCCATCGGCTGCAACGCAGACCCTGGCGGCCCATCAACTGACGGTGTTGTTGTCCGGAGGAGATCCGATGGCGGCTCACCCCGACGACTGGATGCCGTGGAATTACCGTGACACGCTCCAAAACAGACCGTCTTCTCTCCGAATCATTGATCTCCTCCACTTGGGCTGATCCCGGCCCTCATAAATTCAAAGATTTTTCAGGTCTGCCGAAAGGACACGACGATACACACATTCCGTAAGAGTTGTGGCCAAAATTGGGCTGATAACTTACCGATGAATGTTGTCAAGCAATTAATGGGGCACAGTAAGGCGGAAACCACTCTGGAATACTACAATCAAGTTGACGCTGACCATGAAGAAAAGGCAGCCAAAGTGATTCAAGATTTGATTGAATGTTCCACCCAGTCCAGAAAAACTGACGCCGGATTGACGCCCGAGGCAGTTTCAAGCGAAAATGGGGGAATGTAAACACATCCCACCGGTGGAGCAAGTACTTGTCAATAAAGAGGCTATAGAAAATGGAGCCTATGAGATTCGAACTCACGACCTCTTGCATGCCATGCAAGCGCTCTCCCAACTGAGCTAAGGCCCCGTAGATTTCATTACCATATCGGACAATTGAGCATTTGGCAAGAGTTTTTTGCGATATCACGCAAAAAAACAATGCCGCTACGAATCGGTGGTTTTCGAGTGCCTGTCCAGCCAACCTCGGACAAATTTCTCCGCTTCCTGGATCGAATGTATTTGCTCAGACAGTTGAGCTACATACAAGTCTTCGGCCACAAGTCCGACCATCGGGCCCGGTGAGGTTCCCAAAGCGATCAGTTGGTGGCCGTTCAGAAGCGGCCTCGGAGCCAAGTCGATACCCCGAAGGGCATGGATTCGTCTCCGAAGGATGTTGAGCGGCCTGAGAGAAAGGTTTTCGGCTCCGGCTCGGGCTTTATGCAAATCGAACACGTCGCGAAAATACGGGCTGATAAGCATACGTTTCAGCGGTGCAAGGCCAATATCCGGATCCATCAAGCGCCAACGATGATCCAGGAGCCATGTCAGGTGGCGCGTATGTTCGCGGCTGAGCTTGAGAATGTCGCACGCCGCAAGGGCGGACTCCGCCTGACAATCGGCAAACAACGCGGCAAGGGCCAGAGGAAAACCGATGGGCCGTTTCAGACAAGCCAGCACTCCGGTTCCCCCTTCCAGCGAAAGACCGGGGAAAACCGCTTTGCACAAACCGCTTTCGAGAAAGAGCCGTGATCCGTTCCCGCGAGCCGGATGTGTTAATATTACCTCGATTTCCGCGGCAATCCGTTCGCCGCTGATCCGGGTGATTTTGTCGGCGTGACGTTTCACGGCTTTCCAGGTATGCTCCTCGATTGTAAAATCCAACTGGGTCGCAAACCGCACCGCACGAAGCATCCGTAGAAAATCCTCTTCCAATCTCCGGTCGGGGAGGCCGATGGTACGGAGGATTTTTTGTCGAAGGTCTTTCCGGCCTCCCACAAAATCGAGAAGCTTTTTTTGGATCGGATCATAGAACATCCCGTTGACGGTAAAATCTCTGCGAGAAGCGTCCTGAGCTGCGCCGGAAAAACGGACCTGGTCGGGATGACGGCCGTCGGCATAACCGGATTCAGTTCGGAAAGTGGCGACCTCGACTTGCTGTTTTCCGATGAGCACCATGACAACGCCGAACTTGGCGCCGATCTGGATCGTACGGCGAAACAGGCCGGTGATCTGTTCCGGATGGGCGCTGGTGACGACATCATAATCTTTGGCACGACGGCCCAACAGCATATCCCGCACACACCCCCCCGCCAGAAGGGCTTCGAAGCCCTCGCCGCGAAGGCGATGGATAATCTCGATGGCCGCGGACCGATTGGAGATTCCCGATGATTTCATGGTTTGGCATCCTCGGCATGGCATTGAAGCAGGGTAACCGCGGTCGTCCCCCAGCGTCGATGATCAATCGCGGACAGGCGGTCATATCGTTCGAGAAGATTGGATCGCTCGTGGGTACGAACGACAACGATACCCTCGCGGCGGACCTGTTGGGACAACAGGATCAGCAGCTTGCCCAACGGAGAAACGATGGACGTATCGCCGCTCATCTCATACGGCGGATCGACAAAGACCAGATCGTAGCGGTCGCGGTCGGGATATCCCGTCGGGACGGGCGCGCCGACTTTGAAGGCATTGCACCGAACGATGCGGCACCGATCGGTAAAACCGGCCTTGGCGATATTGCGTTCCAGAATGGGAATCACGCGGGGGGAACTATCCAGGAAAGCGACCCAGCGGCTGCCGCGCGACAGGCACTCCATTCCCATCGAACCGGTGCCGCAGAACAGATCCGCGATGAGGCCGTCTTCTACGAGATCAAACTTGTACAATACATTAAAGAGCGACTCCTTGGCGCGGTCGGTGATCGGGCGGGTTTCCATTCCATCCGGAGGAAACAACTTCATCCCTCGTTTGGATCCGGATATGATTCGCATCAGACGGCCTCCAGGCCAAGGTCGGTCAGCATTAGCCGATCTTGGGCAACCGAACGGCCGGCGGTGGTCAGGTAGTTACCGCTCATGATGCTTGTACAACCCGCATAGAAGATCCAGCTTTGCAGGTCGCGGAGATTGACGAGCCGTCCTCCGGCGACCTTCAGGTGGGTCCGGGGCAGGATGAATCGATACATCGCAATGATCCGCAGGATTTCCCTCGCCGGCAACGTCGGTTGGTCGGCCAGGGGCGTTCCGGGAATGGGATGGAGAAAATTCATCGTCACCGTATCGACGCCAAACTCCCGCAGTTCCAGCGCCATATCCACGCGGTCATGGTCGTCTTCACCGAGTCCGAAGATTCCGCCGGCACAGACACCGAGACCCGCCTCGATGGCGGCGCGGATGGTGTTGACGCGGTCCTCGTAACGGTGGGCGCCGACAATTCGCGGGAAATACCGCCGGGACGTCTCCAGATTGTGATTGTATCGCTGAAGCCCGGCCATCCTGAGACGACCGAGGTTTTCGGCCGACAGAATTCCCAATCCGGCGCAGACTCCGATGCCGATCTCGTCGCGGATTCGAGGAATCAGCTTCTCAAGCCGGACGATTTCCTCCTCGCTGACACTCCGGCCGGAATAGACAATCCCTAAATGCGACACGCCGTTTTGTCTGGCCTCAATCGCTGCAGCGAGAATCTGATCATCCGATAGATAACTCACCGTTCGGTCCACCGGGGTTTTATAGCGTGCCGACTGGGCACAGAACGCACAATCCTGATCGCAGCCGCCGAGCCGGCCGGGCACGATCGAACACATACCGATTTGATTGCCGAAAAATCGGCGGCGGATTCGATTGGCCCAATACAGCACATCGTCCGGATCATCGCGGCTGTGACCCAACAGACAATCAATCTGCCCCCGATCCAGATCCCGACCGGAGATGATCTGCTGCGCGAATTGTTCAACGGTTGGGTTCATCAGCGCTCTTCGGCCCATTTACAGAAGCCAGTCGCGAATGGGTTTGGCCAGACGGCGGAACGGTTCGATCGGCAACATCACCGTCTGCCAACGGGGACTTCGCTGGATCATGTGCCGCGCGTAGTCGTCGAGCCGGATTCCGTAGAAGGCGTAACGTCGTCCGCCTGTTTCAAAGATTTCCGTTCCATCGGTGTCGGGATCGATCTGTCTCAGATCATAGGCAAAGACCAACAAGCCGGACGCATCGGGATCGTCTTTCTGGAAGACCTGTTGCCACTGTAAGAGGCCCCGGACATCGTCGCGGGTCACCCAGTTCTGCAGACCGGACAGATTTCGAAACGCGCGCCCGTCGAAGATCCGTCCCTTGATCTCCGCCAACACCAGCGTCCCGGCCGGCGGATAGACCAGAAAATCGAAGGTCTTGATCCGATCGCGGGCAAACCATCTCCGGCGGGTTTGATCAACGCCGATATGCTGAATGCGATTCTCGCCGAGCCACTGACCAAACGCGGCCTCATAATGATTGACGATCGAAACCATGGACGACGAGGATAGTGTCCTCGCATAGGTTTGTCAAGACCGCCCTGCCGCAAGACGCTATCGCGCGTCGGGCACAGGATGAAGGGCGACCAGTCGCGGCGATTCGTCCGGTTCATCGACCTCGCTGCGATCGAAGATGGCGATATACCGCCGATCGGCATCGACATCGATCACCCGACGGGTCGGGTCCGTATGAGGGATCACTCGGGGCGGGCCGATCCGAAGCGCGATATACGCCGTAAACGTGTCGCTGCGCACCGTGAAGATATTCGACAATCGAGAGAGAATCCAATCCCGTTCCTCAAAATCGCCCCGTATGGAAGGATCGCCAACATTGACGGAGGGATGATTTTTGAGTCGTTTCATTTCATCGAACCGTAAAAGATCGGTCAGGGATTGATGGGCTTTATCCTGACCCGTCACCGCAATCTCAGCGGCCAGCTTGTCCACCCAGTCCCTCGCCCACGCCGTTCCATCCGGAAACGCATTGGGATCATCCGGGAACCATTCCGGATTGACCGGGATTGCCGCACGGATCACTTCCTTGGTGGCGGTGTTGATATTGATCCGCCCCGGTTGCGGTTTGGGCAAATCCCCTGTTACGGGATCCTGGCGATTGCCAAGAAAACCGATATACCCAAACAGTTCCGGGGCGGCCTCAATATCGATACGAACGTCACCCTCATCCGAAGCCAGACCGACAAGATACGTCACTGAATTCGGATCGTCGCCGTTTTTTATATTGCCGATCGACAGGATCTTTTCAAAATCGCCGAGCGTCGAGATCGGATTTTTGGTGGTGTTGCTGTTGTTATCCGCAACGGGCATCTGAAAACCCTTGGCCTGAGGAATATCGATTCCGTTGGCGCGTCCGAGCGTCTCGCTACCGTTATCCAGGACCATTTCTTTAGAGTTGGCATACTTCCACGCCTTCTCGTCGCGTTTCAATGAATGCGGTCCGTCCTGTAAAAAATCTGAATTAATCTGGCCCGGTTCGGTTTGATCAACCGTTAGGAAAGAACCTGCAACTCCTGGAATCGGCCGTTGTAGAAGAATCACATCATTGGTGACAAAACCATTACTTGCCCCAGCCAATTGAGCCCACTCATAGGTGGGAGTATTATTGGGTAAGGTTCCCCAGTTCAGGTTGCGAAGGACAAATCGGCCGGGTGCTGTGGGAGTTCCTTTCGGAACAATCACATTATTGGATGCTGTAAATGTATATTGTCGTGGATTACTCTTCGGATTACCCACAACAATTCGCCAACCTTCGAGCTTGATATCCTGGTCATACGGATTCACGAACTCCACGGCAAAACGGCCGATACCACTTGTCGAAAATGTACAGTAGATCTCCGAGATAAACGGCTGGCGCTCATAGCCATAGACGGCGATTGGACCGGTCTTGGCCTTGTTATCCTTGTACAACCCGAAAGCCAGTTCCGGCCAGATGGATAGACCGGATACATCGAGCGGATTTCCTGCCTGATTCAATCCGATATATCGAATCATCCTGAGAATCAGGGCTTCATCAATAACCGTCGGATCAGGGCTTTTCTGGCCATCGGCGAAAAAGGGGCCTTCGGTCGCCGGATCGTTATCGTCGAGATAATCGATCATGTTGGCTACGGTCTGAGCGGCCTTGACTGCGGCCTTGCCCAATAGAACCTTCGGCCCGTCAAATCGAGCCGCCGTGTCGGGATCATCCAGATCGGCCTGAACAGCGGGCGCCGTATTGTCGGTCGTCAGGTAAAACGCCCGCAGGGCATACAGTAACTGCACGACTTGTTTGTACCGATGAGACAAAACCGGCTCAACCTGTTGCTGGCCATCGAACACATATTTGCCGACGATCAGATCGCGGGTGCTGACCACCGATCCATTGGTCGGTCGAAAAATCGTCCGGACGATTTCATATTGACTTTTTTTCGTGTCCTTCGAAGAAGGATTCGTCTCTCTCAGCCAATCCTTCCTCAATCGCCCGATCACCGGATCCAGAATCGGGTCGAAACCGGATCGGATATTACGGTCGAAACTGTAAAATGTGCAAACATGACGACGATCGTAACGCCACCGATAATCCAGTTTGCGTTGATTTTCTGGAAGCGAATCTTCCGATGGATTATAATATGCCCCACTGGTATCATCGAAATTCTTTGAATTACAGCGAAACTTCCATTTGTCAAAAGATGATCGTTCATAATAGGTGTTGGATACTGTAAATTGATCTTCGATCTCATCGTTACGGGGGAGAGCCAAGACTTCAAACTTTCCGCTTGCTGCATTAAAAGTAAAATACGATATATCACGTCTTTCAAATCGAGCTTCGTAGTTGGACGTCAATAAAAACCGATTGCGGATCTCCAACTCGTCCGTCAGATCAAACAGCCGGTAGCGGTTTCCCGGATTTTCGATTTTCATAATAACATTATCATGATACTGTCGAACGGTATCCATCGCGGCGTTCGGATTCGCCATCCGGGCTTTACGAATGCTATCAAGATCGGCTAAATCATTTTGGGAAATAATAATCGGATCGCGATCGCTGCCGCGCAAAAACCGTTCGTAATCCACCGCCGACAGATAAGCACCGCTGCTGTTGGGACTGAGCCGAAAGGCGGTGTTGAGATTCAGCATCGCGCCATTGTCGATGATCCGGACGGCTGCATACATCGGCTCGCCCTTGGCCGTGGAAATCTTCGGAATCCGTACCCACACGCTGTCCCAGACGCCGTCGCCATCGGCATCGGCAATATACAGGGTATCATTGGGAACCCGCGGCATCGGCCTTCCATCCGATGCATTGAACAGATCGGGGCCGACTTTCATTCCCGTCACCAATCCACCGAGCCCCGGAGCCACCGCACGATATATCCCGCTGACATCGTAATACAGATCGCTCACATGCCGCCAGTTGATCAGATCATCCCGCACATGATCCGGCGTGCCATAGGGATCTTCGGATTCCGAATCGTTGGCCGAAAGCCATCGGTCCTGATCGCCGGCAAAATCAAATGCTTCATTGATTACCGTACGATAGAAATCGTCTTTTCGCGTTCCATCCGCCAGATGCGCCTCGCGGTCGGAGCCGAACAAGTCATCGACGAGTACCTTGTTGATCCGGTCGGTCACGGCATCGACGCCGGCCGACAGGTCACGATCGCGATTGGCCGACGTGCTGCCGGCCTCCTGGAGCCGCGAGGCCATGACGAAGATAACGCCCACCAGACTCAGAAGGACCGTCAACACCACGACCAGGATCATCGCCGAGCCGGCCGGCATCATCCTCGGTCGTGAACGCGTCGAACTGTCATTCCATCGAATATTCCGCATGGCCATTCCCCCGCCATTATTTTAGATACACAATATGAGTAAATGTCTTGCCGTTTTTGAATACGCCCCTGGAGTCGTACAGGGTAAAGGTGAACTTCAGGGCCCGGCCCATCCCGCCGGAGGTCGAATCCGATTGAAACGCAACGCCGTCGTCCGGGGACCACGACACATACCCCGGATTGAACCGGGATCCGCTGACGGAAAAATCCGCCCGCGCGATCGAACCATCCGGATTTCGGACAATCTCCGGAAACCATCTCTGCTGGGCGTTGTGCCAGCACTGCACCGAAAATTCCCCCACGCCTTCGCACAGCATCATGTGGATATTTTTGTTTCTCGTCGGGTCCACAGGTCGCGGATCGACCGAAAGTCCGGAATCCACCGGGACAGTCGCGCCCCAAATCGATTGCCCCGTCATCCACGATAGCAGCATGCCTTTGTTCGCCGCATCCGCCGGGATATCCAGCCATTGCCGAATCGACAGGTTCATATACTCAAAACTATGGATAAAAGCGGGAGTGAACGTACCCAACAGATTCGACGTATTCAAGGGATACGTCTGGCCGGTAATCGAATCGGGATCGCCGATCAGTTCGCGATCCGAGGCCAGAATATGTTGGCTGCGCGCGAGGATTCGTCGTTTGGGTAACTGTTTCTCGGCCGGTATTGTATTCGGCGGAGGCGCCGAATCATTGGCGGGCATGTAACAGATCAACGCCATGTTGCCCTGAACATATTTTTGCCCGGCTCCAGCCACCACGACCGGCACCGAAGCGGCCGGGATTGGATTGGGCCTCGGCGGTTGCTGCTGATAGGACTGAAAATTCCCGTTGGCGAAAAAAACGACGCGGTCAAACCGCCCGTAATGATGAATATCCGCCGCCGGCGCGGTCCAATCCAGGAATTTTCCCTCGACATCCAGTGGAATCGGAACCCAGGCCATCGTGACCTCGCCCTGATCATACAGTCCGCGAAAATCCGCGTTGAGCTGGTTGACGAGCGCCCGCAGCTTATGCGTCAGCTCGCCGGTCGCCTGCGCGCGGCGGTGGGCATCGACGGCCATCTTGAAGACCATACCCGAGATCGCTATCATCGCCACCAGCAGCCCCATCGCCACCAGAAGCTCCAGGATCGTAAACGCTCGAGATTGCCGCGATTTCACATTCATACTATTTTACCTACAGTTGTCCCTGAAATACGCCCACGCACGGGTTACGTCCCGCCACCCGCGGCGGAATGTTTGTAGGCGTTGTCTGCGTGCCGACGCCGGCCGGTGGGATTACCCAGACAATTCGCGAGGTAATCGTTGGGTATTCATCCGCCGTGAACATGAACAGGCCTTCCATATCCGCCGCTTCAATCGTAGTGGCTATGCCGTCCAGATCCGGCTGACGAATCAATCGAATTTGTCCATAGTCGGCCGAATTGGCCGGGTCGGGCGCCGTAACCTCCAGCACGCGCATGATCCGTCCATTCCGGTCATCCAGTAAGGTCGCCCCCTCGACGATATATCGTCCCATCGTCGAGCGGTTCACGTCCGTAAACCTCAACAACGTAAAATAATACCCCGAACCGGGAAGAGGATTGGCGGTGGTAGTTCTCAGTCGGATCTCCGTCCCCGGGGTAATGGTTAATTCCACCGGTACCGGCGTGGGATAATCGCTGGTTGTCCAGGGATTGAGAGAGGGAACGCCGCTGGGTCGATCATAATCAAACCGCGGAAATTTCGCTCCCTGCCCGGTCATCCGGCAAACAAAAATGGTGACCTGGGTTTCCGTCGAGGTGGCGTCCAGTCGACGGCAGAGGGCCGACCAGAAATAACGCGGCGGATCCTGAAGATCGGTTTTGATTTGCGGATTACCCGGAGTCGAATAATCAAATACGGCCGTCGATGGATACAGCGATTGGGATTGGAAAAATTTATCGAGACCCGCCCCAGTCATCCCCGGATAAACAATCTGCAGTTGCGTCAATGCCTGTGGGGATATAAATGACGATCTCCGCGGAGGAGCCAATTGCATATACTGAGCAATGCTTACGCCGTCATACGGTACATGCCGATCATACGGCATTGTATTGGGATCTTTTCCAAACAGGTGAATTTTGGCCATCGCCTCTTCGGCGGCCACGACCCCGATCGTCCGCTCCGTGGACAGGGCGGTCAATTTGATCCCCACAGGCAACGTCCCGGCGATGAGCAGAAAACCCACCACGAGGATCCCGGCGGCCATCAGGACCTCCGTCAGAGAAAACGCCCTGTTGCGGCGGTTAGGATTCATCCCGATCCTTCCTTTCATTGCATCCCCACCACTTCGCCCGTATGGGGATTGACGTACTCCCTCGGCAGTGATTTGAGATACCGCGACCATCGCTGCGTATTGGGAACACTTCCGAACTTGCGCTTGTCATAGATCACAAAACTATTGCGGCTCCATTCCTGGCCCAGACCGAGGTCCGCGTAATCATCCTGATAAAATATCACTTTGGAAGGCGTGGCCGTTGTCCCCGCATCGACCACAGGTTTGGTATTGAAGACATCATCGATGCCGGTGTTGTTGGTTCCGCTGGTACCCTGACGATTCCGGACACGAACCTCATGGGAAACAAGACGGCCCTCCTTCGAAAAGACGATCGAAAAGGTTGTCGTATCCGTCAATTCCAACGGCTCATCGATATTCAGATCACTGAGAGCATCATTGGCCGGATTGGACGGTACGATCCCGATTGGAACACAGGTCGGATCGGAGGCCCCTCCATTGGCGGTCCGATTGGTTCGGATGAACAGGTCCATCACTCCGATCTGATCGGGCAACTTCATGGGTTTTCGCTGATCCACCGCGCGAAATCCATTGGCAAGACCGGTCGCATCATAATCATATCGGATCAGGATCATGTACTGCCGGCCGGCCTTATCCTGCTGGAACCGGATGCCGACATAGGTGTTTTCCGCCATCGCCAGCGACCGCGCGTTGGACAGCGCCGCCGAGATCACGCTTCGGATATTGGCCGCGGAATCGAACGACTCGACGATCTTTTTGGCCGCGGGGACTCCAATGGCAAACAGGATCGCCACGATGCCCAGCACGGCCAGGATTTCCACCAGCGTCAGACCGGATTGTCGAATCGATCGTTTCATCGTTCAAAGGTCCCGTTCGGCATGTCCGCCGAAACGCATTACTTTCCCGGATCAAAATTGAACAGATCATCCGGCGTCCCGTACAATCCATCCGAGCCGGCCGAATGAAGGATAAACGACTCCGACTTGTACGGTCGCCAGAACGACGTATCTCCCGGAGTGGTCGGATTGTAATAATTCGGATTTCGCGTCATCTCGTAGAATTTCCTGGCATCCGCGGCGAGCGGATGATCCAGAGTTGTGCCCCCGTCGACGGGTTTGCCCAGATTGATGATCTTCAGATTATGACGCAAGTCAAAAATATTCAGAATGCTGTACGCCCCGGAATCATAATTGGCCGGATCGTGTTGCTTGGCGGATGGATTGGCCTTGTAAAACAGGATTGGCATTCCGGCTTTCTTATTGGTCCGGAGGTTCTTCACCCCATCAAACGAGTCAGATAAGATATACGTATTGTCGCGGACATCATTATAGACGCGGCCGAAAAGATCGACAATCTTGACGGCATTGGCGTTTTCCAGTTCCAGGTACGGTCCCTTGCGCGACTGGAGACTGGCCTCTTTCTCGTCGGGGTTGAGCTTGCTGTTGGGCAGGATATAGAGTTCCTTGCCCCCCACCGTTGTTTTATCGGTTCCCCATGCGGAATAGACGGAGTTGGGATGAAATCCAAATCCATCGTATCCGATCACCGCTTCGGCGAGTCGCTGCGATCCCCCGTAATTATTCAGCGTATCCGTAGGGCTGAATGATTCCGGATACTCTCCGAAGTCGGACCGATAGGCCTCCAGCGCGATACTGATGCTGTTGAACTGGCCTTTCTGTTTGACATTCATCGCCGTCTTATGCGCCAGATTGAAGGCCGGCACAAGGATCGCCGCGAGGATCGCGATGATGGCCACGGCGGTCACCACTTCCACCAGAGAAAAGGCCGAAGCGTTTCGGTATCGTTTGCGTTCAGGATTCATAATGCCGCTCCTTAATCTGCCGACCGAGAGGTCCCGCGGGCCGGCCGTCAATAATTAAAATTGCTCACGTCATCTTTGGTACCGAAAATGCCGTCATACCCGGCGGAGATCAGGATAAAAGTCTGAGGATTGTACGGCCTACGGAAATTCTGCACCGAGGGATCCGTGATCGTATGATAGAAACGCTGCCTGCCGGTTCCGGTTTGTTGCGCCCCGGATTGATCCTGATAGGTATAGGGTTCCGAAATACTAAACCGATGTTTGGAATTGACGGGATCCTTCACCGGTCCCAGTGAAATAATTTCTTCATTGTCGGCGTAATTGTAGATCAGCCGGGGTTCGTCGGCGGGAGTGGTTCGCAGACGATCCCAGTCAAAATCCTTGGATGCCTCCTTGGCCTTGTAATACAGAATGGGGTTGCCGACAAACATCCGGGTCCCGTCGAGCAACTGGACCTGTCGATGACGGAAGATATCCGTGATGACCGGGGCCAGAATCATTCCGTCGCCGGAGGAAGAATACACCGGACCGCTGTAGCCGTCGTACAATTGTTCCAGCAGAACCACAGCGGACCCCGATTTCAAATCGACATACAGTTTCCGACGCCGATTGAGACTGGTCGGGTCATTCTCATACTCCTTGACACTGGGGTCCTGATCGGGCGCATACCATTTACTGACCGGGTCGAAACCGTGTTGATCGCGTCCGAGCAGCGCTTCGGCCAGATGCTGAGCTCCGCAGATCAGGGGAGGAGAGCCATTCCTGGATTCCACGCTGGATTGCGGATAGCCGTCGTTTTCCTCATGGAAAAATTCCAGGCCCACATCCAGGCTGTGGAGCACGGATTTCTGCTTGAGGGCCTTGGCCGATTTCATCACTTTGTGAAGGCCGGTGGTCATAATCATCACCAGCATGGAGATGATCGAAATCACCACAAGCAGCTCCATCAATGTGAAGGCCGTTTTTCGGTTTTCAAATGGATATCGTTTGTTCATATTCGGTTCCTCGGTAAAGGAGGCGAATTCGTTATTTGCCATCATCGCTTCGCAAATCATCCGGAGTATTGAATTGCTTATCGATCCCGGCACTGGTAATCCGAGGGAAGGTCATCGCGCCCGGAGTGTACTCATATCGTAACGACGTTCCCCATGGATCGATCAGCCGGATCAGGGTGATCGACGTATTATCGTATTCGGCACGGCGCAATTTGCGCAAGGTATCCTGTGAGGTCTTCCGGCTTTCGGAAATTGTATCGATGATTCTCCGACCGTCCGGGCACTGATTGAGAAAATAATACAGACACTCGCCCACGGCATATTGATCGCATTCGCTCTGCGGAATTCCCGTGGACGGGATAACGACCGTTTCGGGCGGAATCCTTCGGTTCAAGCCGAGGTCGTCATTCAGATAGGCGATCAAATCGGCCTGTGCGAACGACGGGGTCACCGACCGAGGCGCGGCATTGAGCACTTCCATCGGAAACCGATTCATCTCGCCATGGTATTGCTCGATCGCCGTCACGACGATATCGATCGTGGATCGGGCCAGTTTTTCCTGGGCCTGACTCAACAATCGCCTCCCGACTCCGAGCAACAGCGAAGCCAGGACCAGGATGATGGCCGCAACCACCAGCAGTTCCACCAGCGTAAAAGCGGATTGTCCTTCGCTTCGCTTCATACCAAACCTTCGTAATACGATGCCGAAGATGAATCGACGCTATTCTTTCTTGAAATTCGTGATATCGTCCGATGTGCCGTACAGCCCATCCTTGCCCGCGGAGATCAGAATATACGACTGCGCCCGGTACGGTCGCTTTAAGGTAGGGGTGGATATCTGCGTATTGATGATCATGTTCTGAAAATCGGCGTAATCGGAATTGCCCGCACCGTCGGCCAGGGGATGATCCATCGGATTGGTCTCGGCGGTCTGGAGCCGCAGGAGATTGTAATTGTCGAGATAAAAATAGATATCATCCGCAATTCCGCCATGACCATAGGTGTCAATAAACGTCGGCTTCAGTCTTGAATAATCCTGTTCCGTAAATTGAGTTCGCGCCCGATAATAGAGAATCGGCATTCCGGTTTTCCGGGCGGAACTGGTGTTTCTCTTTTTGGAATACACATCGCACAAGACCATCGAGGGATGGTTGGCGACGTTAATCGTTCCGGTTGTGTTAAATCCCACGGACGTCAATCGGCCGGGAACATACACGTCCGTCATGAGAAACGCGTTGGCATTCTCCAATTCGACAAATGAAGCGCCGAATTTCCCCCCACGGGACCGCGCGTTTTCATCTCCGGTTTGAAAATTGGCCACATCGACTTGAATATTATACAAATACAAATCGTTGATCGGATTGCCATTGCGATCGATCACATCCGCGGTTCCGCTGGCCCGAAAATCCGAATTGGGATGGAAACCGAGAAAGTCCTGCCCCACCAGCGCCTCGGCCAGTTTATTGGCACCGCAATACGGCGTATCATCATCGACATTAACCGGATCAATGGCGTTATCGTTGGAGGGCGGATACGCGCCGAACTCGGCCTTGTACAGATCCAAACCCACTTCAATGCTGTGGAACTGGGCGCTCTGCTGAACCTGCTTGGCATAATCCTTGACCATACTAAGGGCCGGCACCAGCAGGCCGATCAGGATCGCAATGACCCCCATGACCGTCAACAACTCCACAATCGTAAAACCGCCCTCTCTCGCTGTGTTTTTGAACCTGTTCATAATCGTTCCTTTCCATTGTCTCAGGATTGAGTATTTTGTTTCCATGGATCACATCAACACTTCCATAATCTTGATCATCGGGAGAAACATCGCGATGACGATGGTACCGACTATCAGACCCAGAGACACGATCATCAGCGGTTCCAATAGCGACATCAGCGATGAAACCAACACATCCGCCTCTTCGTCATAGGTATTGGCGATTTTTTCCAGCATTTTGTCCATATCGCCGGTTTCCTCGCCCACGTCGATCATGTTGACCACCAGCGAATCAATCCTTTTGGTCTGCCGGAGGGGGTTGGCAAATGTATCGCCCTGACGGATGGCGTGATGAACCTTGCCGAGAACGCCCGAAAAGATTTCGTTGTCCGCGGTCTCGCGAGTGATGTTGAGGGCTTCCAGGATCGGAACACCGGCCCCGATCAGCGTGCCCAGGGTTCGCGTCCATCGTGCCACAGACGACTTATAGACAATCTGTTTGACAATCGGCAAATGCAGCTTGATCCAATCCAGGCCATAGCGGCCGTACTTGAACTGTTTAATGAGCTTGATAATACTGAGGATGATAAACGGCGTGACGATCACCTTCAGGGCATTCAGGCCGTATCCGGCCGTCAGCCAGTTACTCATATCCAGCAAGGTCTGCGTCAGCCAGGGAAGGCCTCTCTGTCCATCGCTCATATCGCCCATGACTTCCGAGAACGTCGGGATAATGAAGATCATCAAACCCAGTACGATGATCAACGCGGCCGACATCACCGCGATCGGATACACCAGCGCTCCTTTGATCTTGCCTTTGAGACGCTGCGACTTTTCCATGAAGTCCGCCAGACGCGACAGAATGATATCCAGCACGCCTCCGACCTCGCCGGCCGCCACCATGTTCACAAACAGCCGGTTGAAACACTTGGGGTGCTTGGCCAACGCTTCCGACAAGGTGGCCCCCCCCTCGATATCCTCGGCGACACGTCCAATGATCGTCTTGAGCCGGCCTTTCTTCTGCTGATCTTCAAGAATGCGAAGGGACCGTAGAATGGCCAAACCGGCATCCTGCAGCGTGGAAAGCTGCCGGGCAAACTGGCAGATATATTTGATTTTGACCTTGCCGGTTTTTCGACGACGCTTGGGGGCCTCGGCCTTGGCGGCGACCTTTTTTCCCGCATCTCGAGCTCGAACCTTGGTCGGAAACAGACCCTTGTTGCGGATTTTGCTGATGGCCTCTTTGTTGCTCAGGGCCTCGATCTCGGCCTTGACCTCGCGACCATTGGAATCCAGAGCGGTATATTGGAATACGGGCATGGGTATTCTCCTTTACGCGACTTGATTCACAAACTGATTCATGGTATTCCTTCCAGGGCAATGATTTATGTTTCAAACGCAAGCGTTTCACGAGCGACTTCTTCGATCGTTGTGATTCCGTCATAGACCAATAGAAGGCCGTTCTCGCGGAGCATGCGCATCCCGTTTTTCCGTGCGGCATCTCGAAGGACGCTGGTCGAAGCATGGTTCATGATCAACTCACGAAGTTCATCGTTCATGGCCATGATTTCATAGATGCCGGTACGGCCTCTGTATCCCGTACTATTGCAGACATCACAACCCCGTCCATAGAAAAATTTCTTGTCGCCGACATCCTCCGGACGCAACCCCACTTCCATCAGCATTTCATCGGTCGGCTGAAACGGAGTTTTACAATTGGTGCAGATCTTTCGAACAAGACGCTGGGCCACGATGCCCTCGAGCGTCGCCGTAATCAAAAACGGTTCCAGACCCAGATCGATCAGACGGGCAATCGTACTCGGAGCATCGTTGGTGTGCACCGTGGTAAAAACCAGGTGACCGGTGAGTGACGCCTGGATTGAGATTTCACCCGTTTCGAGATCGCGGATTTCGCCGACCATGCAGATGTCCGGGTCCTGACGCAGAATCGATCGCAGACACCGGGCGAAGGTCAGACCGATTTCGGAGCGAATCTGGACCTGGATAAGGCCATCAATGTCATACTCGACCGGGTCCTCCGTCGTGATGAGCTTACTGTCAATCGTATTGAGTTCCTTCAGCGCCGCATAGAGAGTCGTCGTCTTGCCGCTGCCGGTAGGTCCGGTGACGATGATAATTCCATTGGGCCTGTTGATCAATTGGCGCATCATCTTGATCTCACGATCCCTCATACCCAGAGCATCGATCCGTAAATCGACCTGGGATCGATCGAGGATACGCAGAACAACGCTTTCGCCAAACATCGTCGGAAGGACACTGACGCGCAAATCGACAGGATTGCCGCCGACCATCAACGGGATACGACCATCCTGGGGCAACCGTCTCTCGGCGATATCGAGGTTGGCCATAACCTTGATGCGGCTGCTTAGCGCCAAAGCAATATGTTTGGGAGGCGGAACCATTTCATACAAAACGCCGTCGATACGATAGCGCATCTTGAATTCGTTTTCGAAGGGCTCAAAATGAACATCCGATGCTTTGTCGCGAATGGCCTGAAGCAGAACAAGGTTCAGCAGCTTTTTTACCGGATTGGAATCCGCCATTTCCTTCAGGTCGTCCAGATCGATACTGGCATCCCGACCCCGAAAGGATGCCAGACTCGTATCGCCTTCGATCTCGCCGATCAAGTCATTGATGCTTTCATCGGATTCCGCATAATATTTATTGATTGCATCCTGAATCGCATTCGGATCCGAAACCTTCGCCACAACGGTAAATCCCGTCAAAGTCGCTAAATCGTCGGAAGCTCGGAAATTGTCAGGACTGTCCACGGCAACGGTCAACTGCTTTTTGTCATCATCAAAAGCGATTGGAAGGATATGATAGGTTTTGGCCATCTGGGCCGGAACGTGTTTAATGACCGAAGTGGGAATCTCCAAGCGATCAATTTCGATATATTCCATTCCCCGTTGGCCGGCAAGGGCAATATTCAAATCTTTATTATTGATCAGATTTTTTTCAATGAAGATTTGTCCGATCTTTGTCTTGCGACCTTTTGCTTCCTGTAATTGAAGACATTCATGAACTTTTTCTCGGGTGAGTAATCCCATTTTAATGAGAATACGCCCAAGCTGACGACCCTTTAACTCTTGTACTGGCGGTAACTTTGCCATAAATTCATCTCCGATACTCCTCTTCGTCCAATTTATTATACGACATTTTTGGGGGATTGGCAACAATTTATAGTTGGACACGTAGTATATAGGACTTTTCAATGGTTATCAAAACCAAATCCATAAATAAAAATAGAACCTTGCTTCAAAAACCGGTCTTCAATTTGATTTTTCCTTCGATTCTGATTTTTTGGAAAAAATCAAATAATACCACATATTTACATTAATATCGAATGCGACATGTGGTAATTAAGACGTTTTTCTCTAAAACACATAACCGTTTCCCTGGATTTTATTCCGAACCGGCGGCCATCGCGGCGAAATCGTCTTTCAGTCTGATTCCTTGAGTTGAACCCTTCACCAATTTTTCTGCTTTGTCAAGGAGAGCGGCAGGGTACCGCGACTTGTCGAGCATTTCCTGAAGGTCAATTTTTCCACTTTCGTAATGTTCCCAAAGATGGTCATCAAGAAGCTGCATACCGAGCTTCTTTCCGATCTGAATACTGGACTCAATTCGGTAAGTTTTGTTTTCACGGATAAGGTTGCCAATCGCAGGAGTTACAACCATAAACTCATAAGCAGCCACCCGTCCACGACCGTTCTTAAGGGGGCATAGCATCTGACTTAAAACTGCTATGAGGTTGGTACTAAGTTGAACACGGATCTGTTCCTGCTGGCTTACAGGGAATGCATCAATGATACGGTTGATAGTTCCCTGGCATCCTGTTGTATGCAAGGTTCCGAAAACCAAGTGGCCCGTTTCCGCGGCGGTGATTGCAGATTCCATGGTTTCGAGGTCGCGCAACTCACCAACAAGAATCACATCCGGATCCTGTCGCAATACTCGGCGCAGCGCCTCGGCAAAGCTTGGAACATCGATACCGACTTCTCTCTGATTGATAATGGATTTTTTGTGGACGTGATAATACTCAATGGGGTTCTCCACGGTAACAATATGATGATCCATGCCCGTGTTGATAAAATCGATCATGCTCGCAAGCGTGGTGGTTTTACCACTACCTGTCGGCCCTGTGACAAGGAAAAGGCCTCGAGGCCGTCTGCATAGAGCGGCGCAGATCTTCGGCAAACCGATTTGTTCGAAGGTTAACAACGCAGAGGGAATCAAACGAAGAACCATCCCAATATATCCCTTTTGTCGGAAAACCGCCGTACGGAAACGTCCGGCATCGCCAAAGGAAAACCCATAATCAGTACCGCCCTTTTCCTGCAATTCCTGCTGGTTTTTTTCCGGTGTAATGGACTTCATCAGGGAAACGGTGTCATCCCCTTCAAGAACCTTGGTGTCAAGATTCCGCAAATGGCCGTTAATCCTCAATACAGGTGGACGTCCGACGGTGAGATGCAGATCAGAGCCACCCATTTTAATACAGGCTTCAAGCAAACGGTCGATTTGCAGTTTAGACTCTTTTGTGGCAGCCATATCATTTCGTTCCTTTTCATCAAACGTATAACGCAGGATTCAACCTGCAAAATCCCCTTCCATACTTCTCTTCAAACATACACTTTAGGAGGCCTGTTCATCCATGACAAGGCCCTCGGCTTGTGTGGATTGAGCGACTTCCTGAGGCGTCGTTGTTCCCTTGAAGACTTTGATGCGTCCATCCATCAGCAGGGTTTTCATTCCACTGGCAATGGCGGCTTTTCGCAATTCACTGGCCGGGGCACGAGAAAATGCCAACTCCCGGACATGGGCATTCAACTCCATCATTTCAAAAATTGCAATACGACCCCGGAAACCGGTATTATTACATCGGGAACAACCGACCGCCTTATAGATGGGATGCTGCTTGATATCTTCGGATCGAATATTCAACAATCGAAGATAGTGTGGATCCGGATTGTCATCGATCGCCTTACATTCTTTGCAGAGGACCCGCACAAGTCGCTGGGCCATGATCGCCTGAATGGAACTGGCGGCAAGAAAGGGTTTGACCCCCATATCAATCAGACGTGTAATCGCGCTGGGGGCATCGTTTGTATGCAACGTGCTGAACACAAGGTGGCCTGTAAGTGCTGCCTGAATGGCGATTTCGGCCACGAGGCCATCACGAATTTCGCCGATAAGGATGATATTAGGAGCCTGACGCAACATGGATCGAAGAATCTTATCGAAGGTCAGATCAATTTCCGTTCGGACCTGACACTGGTTGATACCGGCAATGTTGTATTCGACGGGATCCTCGGCGGTAATAATTTTTTTGTCAGGGCGATTCAACTCCTGCAGCGCGGAATACAACGTAGTGGTTTTTCCGCTACCCGTGGGTCCGGTAACCAGAAATATTCCATTGGGGCGTCGAATGATCTGATTAAATCGTTCGTAGTCTTCGGCCTCAAACCCAATCGCCTGAATGCCGATATTTACCGAGTCCGGTCGCAAGATACGCAACACAGTACTTTCGCCATGATAAGCCGGAAGACAAGACACACGGAAGTCAATGTCTTTATTATCCACGGTTCTTTTAATACGGCCGTCCTGCGGAAGCCGACGCTCGCCGATATCCATGCCGGACATGATCTTGATACGGGCGATAACGGGGGCCTGCATACTTTTGGGAATGTTATCTCGTTCCGAGCAGACGCCATCGATCCGATATCTGACTCGTACCCGATCCGACATTGGCTCGATATGAACGTCGCTGGCTCGCAAACGAACGGCCTCATCAATCATGAGGTTGACAAGGCGTACAATGGGACCCTCGTCATCGGTCTGGGCCGCTTCCGCTTTACGAATTTCGGCCTCGATGGCATGACCCGCGGCCGCCAATTCGGCGGCCGTAGCGTCAATACTGCTGCGGACCTCATCCATCGTGTGAAGGATATGGGTTCGGATCTTGGTGGGGCTGGCCAGACAGCATTCGAGTTCCGCATTGAGACGAAATCGTAAAAGATCAAGCATGTCGAGATCCAGCGGATCACTGATGATGATCTTGAGACGACCATCTTCTTTCCCGAGCGGAAGAACATGATGCTTTTTGACAAGCTCTTCCGGGATCAACTTCATCGTCGAGGCGGATATTTGTACTTTATCGAGATCGACGTATTCCATCCCAAATTGTTGAGCCAGGGCTTGCATGACCTGATCTTCGGTCAACATTCCCAACGAAACAAGGGCTTCCCCCAGTCGTTTGTTTTCCGCCTTGGCCTTTTTCAGGGCCTTAACAAGTCCATCCTTATCGACTAATTTGTTTCGATATAGGATTTCGCCTAAGTGTTTTCGTTGTTTGGCCATACGCCTTTACATACCATGAATGTCAGACCTTGTAAAACATGCAGTATAGCACATAAACGAATTGAGGTCAAATGTTCATTTGCGATCGAACCAGATTGATCGCGGTCAAAGCCGCTCGATTTCGAATCATAGCCCGCGAATGGGCAAAAATATTCGATTGAACGACTAACCGATCCCGATTTCCCACACAAATATATACTAATCCCACCGGTTTTTGTTCAGAACCACCATCCGGGCCGGCAATTCCCGTAACCGCGACGACGATGTCGGCGCCGGACCTGGATAATGCACCTTGAGCCATCGAACGTACAACGGGTTCGCTGACGGCACCGTATTGAGTCAACAGTTCAGCAGGGACACCCAAATCGGACTCTTTGGCGCGGTTGCTATAGGTCACCCAGCCATGTGTGAAGTATCGACTGGATCCGGGAACGTCCGTGAACATTTTGGCGATCAGGCCCCCTGTACAGGATTCGGCAATCGCGATGGTTTTGTGTTTCCGAGCCAGGTTTGAACCCACCACTTCGGCAAGGGTCTGGTCATCATTTCCATAAACCAGGTCGCCGAGAATCTCACAGAGGGTTGTATGATCCCGCCGGATCAGGGTTTCGGCGGAAGGTCGATTGACCGCATGGGCAATAATATGCAGGGTGATAATCGCATCGGCGACCGTGCAATTGATAAGTGGATTGCGTCCACGGAGCATGAGATCGCCGAGTTTTTCGGCAATGACGGATTCACCGGCACCGAAACATTTGAGGCGGCGGCTGACAATAACGGAGTTTCCCGTGCGAGGAACCAATCGCGGACGAATGAATTCCGTAAACATCGGCTTCATTTCCGAGGGAACGCCGGGCAATGAAAAGATCATCGTTCCGGGAGGTTCGACGAAAATGCCTGGGGCCGTGCCGGTTGGATTGGGGATCGCCTGAGATCCGGCGGGCACAAAGGCCTGGATGCGGTTTTTTTCGACCATCGTGATTTGCCGCCGTCGAAAAAAGCTTTCGATCGCCTCAAGTGATTCTGGATGTAATATAATATTTACACCGAGATACTCGGCAATGGACTGACGCGTCAGATCGTCATCCGTCGGGCCAAGTCCTCCGGTCATGATCACCACATCCGATTTGGACACCGCCAGCCGAAGGGAGTCAACGATCGCGGGGATTTCGTCGGGCACCATCAGGATGCCCCTTGTCGGAATTCCCATCTCGGCCAGTTGTCCGGATATCCATGCCGCATTGGTGTCAACCGTCAGACCTGAAAGCAGTTCGTTGCCAATGCTGAGAATAAAGGCGTTCGTCATAGTCGATCACAGGGTAATCATGGCCTTGATGACTCCATCCTGATATCCCGCGACAAGATCAAAGGCCTGCTTGGTTTTCTCAAAGGGGTAATGATGAGTCACCATGAAATCGATTTTGGCTATGCCAGAGGATATCCAGTCAATGGCGGTCTGTGGACAATGATTTTGGCGACGGACGTTGATGATTGCCAGTTCCTTACGACGCATTTTGTCGATGGAAAAACTGATGCGATCTTCGCGGGGAATTCCAACGAGCATCAGTGTTCCTCCGGGTCGAAGAAGGTCAACGGCCTGATCGATGGCCGCCTGTTGTCCGGCACATTCATAAATCACATCAAGACCAAGGGGTTCTTGGGAGAGGATTTCACGCACGATATCCTGACAGTCGGGATTACCGGCCCACGTGGCACCGGCTCCGGCGGCGATTTGTACGCGGGGATTGATTTTGTCCGTGATATAGATCGCACGGGCATTTCCGATCCTGGCGGCGACCATACAACTGAGGCCAATGGGGCCAGCCCCAAGTACGCCCACGGCCGCACCGGAGAGAACGTGAGACTGATTGACAGCATAGATCCCGATGGCAAATGGTTCACAAAGTACGGCTTGATCCTGAGTCAGTTTACCATGCGTGGGAAAGCAACATTCCCGGGGCATAACGATATAATCGCAAAGACATCCTTCAAGCTGGCCTGGGCAACCGAGGAATTTCAATTTGCGGCAGGTGTTTTCCCGGCCCAGTTGACATTGATCGCATTGGTGACAAGAAATAGCCGGTTCGACGATTACCGGATCCCCGACTTTGACATGGCGGACCGCCCCTCCGATTTCGACGACGGTAGCGGCGCATTCGTGACCGACGCGGAAAGGATATTGTACAACCTGAGAACCAATACGTCCGGTCTCATAGTAGTGGACGTCGCTGCCGCAGACGCCAACCCGATCGATCTTGAGCAATACATCTGTATCGTTTACGACAGCCGGCTGGGGCACGTCGCAGAGTTCCATTTGTCGAATTCCAATTAATACCTGTGCACGCATAGAATCCCGTTCTCCCGTTTGTACGAAATCTTCATGGATTATCTTACCCGATCGAATCGGATTTGAAAAGCGTCAGGATGGAAAACGGCCGGTGTATCCGATCGCCGGTATCGATCCAATGCTTTTCTCACAGGTTCATGGAATTTCATTATGGATCTCGTTTGACGGAACTTCCATCGGTTGGAATCCACGAAATACGACAAGAGGAATTATTGATATTCCGCCAACATCTTCGTTACACAATCTCGTATGATTTGTTCGTCCGGCTGGAGGGATGTGAATCGTTTGAATTGGGCGATCGCCTGACGAATGAACATTTCCATACCCGGTATGGTCTTTGCTCCGACCGAAGCGGCTTCTCGCAGCAGGAGTGTCTGACGGGGGTTATAAATCGTATCAAAGACGACCATGCCGGGACGGAGAAGATTGGAAGCAAGAGGCGAACGATTACAGTTGGGGTACATACCGATGCTGGTACAATTGATTATGATATCGGAGGGAATACTTCTCGTGCCTTCAAGTGGGGCATAACTACAATGGAATTCCTCGGCAAGGATACGGGCCTTGTCAAGGGTTCGGTTATAAATCGTAACGTTTGCACGGACATCGGTAAGACCGGCAACAACCGCCCGGGCCGCCCCTCCGGCACCGAGAACGGCGATGGAACGATTGCGTAAATCGTTCCGATCTATGTTCAGAGCATGGACCAGCGCATCGATGGCTCCGGTATAATCTGTATTGTAACCACTGGCCAACTCACCATACCCGATCTTGATCGTATTGACGGCGCCAATACGAGCGGCCAGTGGATCGATATAACAACCATGCTCGTGGAGATATTCCAGAGCATTGGTTTTGTGGGGAATCGTCACGCTGAAACCATGAAAGTCCGGATCCTTGGATTTCCCTGCTGTCAAAACATGATCAAAAAATCGTGAAAATTCAGCCCAACCCCCTTCAAGAAGGATAGGGACATAGACCGCATTGATATCCATCGCTTCAAATAAACCGTTGAAAATAGCCGGGCTGATCGAATGAGCTATGGGATTCCCAACGACGCCATAAATTCGGGTGTCCGGACAAACGAATCCAAATCGATATTGCCCCCGGATCTGGAGGCAGGTCAACTGGCCGGGAGCCGTTGAGGATTCATCGTCGAGACTGGCAAAGGTAATAAACGATCCGAATTTGCCGGCAAGAATCCGAGAAATCTGACCCGCAGGCCCCATACAAAGAACGATCGTATCTGAACGGCACTTTCGCAAGAGTTCAAAAGCGGCAAAACAATCGTTGATATGGCCGGCTCTGAAGACGATCTTGGGGATTGCCGCATCGCAGGCCGATACAATGTTGTCATACGTTTCTTGAAGATCTTCGAACGGACCATGAAAATTATGAGTGGAAAGAATCAATCGGCAGGTTGGATGGCAAAGTAATGCCCTTCTCAGCGGCTGACAGAACTCCGATCGGCAGTAATTCGCATATTCGCAATCGATGTATTGAACGCCCTGGCGGATTGCATCAAGGAGGATTCGAAGGCGAAGAGACGGAGAATAATCCTTTCGACCTCCTTCATTCTTATCTCGACAAGTAACAATGACGGGGGTGCCGGTTGATTGGGCGTGCGTAATCAGCCGAGTGGCCACGACCGGATCCAGCGCATCAATGTAATCCATGCGGAGTTCAATCACGTCCGCCAGTGGGGCGGCACGATCGATGGCCATTACAGCTTCATCGAAATGACTATGGGCAATCGGAATAGCCAGAAGGGTCATGAAAATCGTATATCCTATCAAAGAAACCCTCATTATACGATCGTTGACCGCCGCGTCAAAGTGGATTTCCCGATCGTTAGAATCGTCGGAATACCCGATCGTTCTCGGGTCATGTTTTCTCTCGCTATTCCGGCCAATGCCCGCTTTCACCTGAGATAAAAATGATTATAATGAAGGGATGAAGCCCAGGATATTATTAATCAATCCGCCGATCTATGATTTCACGGCATACGATTTCTGGCTCAAACCTTACGGTCTCCTGCAGGTAGCCGGACAACTGGAAGGGCTGGCTGAGCTAACGTTGTTCGATTATCTTGATCGCATTCAAGCCCGAACCGAATGGCCCAAATCCCTGCGACAGGATTCGTGGCATCGTGGGCCGTTTCCCCAACAGCGGATGGATAAACCGCAGGTCTTGTCAGATATCCCACGATACTATCACCGATTCGGACGGGATCGCGGGCAGTTGCACGCCGTGTTGAAATCCCAAGGGCCATTTGATTTCGTTCTGATCCAGACCGTAATGACCTATTGGTACCCGGGTGTGGTTGAAGTCATCACCGATATTCGCCGGTTCTGCCCGAAAACCCGTATTGTTCTCGGAGGATTGTATTCCTCCATCTGTCCCGAACACGTATCCCGTTTCGGTGCCGATTTGGTCATTCAAGGTTCTCAACTTACACCGTTATATGATCTACTGGATATTCCCCATAATCGGCCGCCACAACCCGCATGGTGGAAAGGATACCCCTCGATTGAGACGGCTGCGATCACAATTACACATGGTTGTCCTTTTCGATGCACCTATTGTTCGGTCCCGATGATGGCGGAAGGATTTTCGATCAAACCGATCCCTCATTGTGTTTCGGAATTGAAATCCGCAATCCAAACAGGGGCACAGGACATAGCTTTTTATGATGACGCACTCCTATATCATCCGGAAAGTGGATTATTGCGATTTCTGGAGGCCGTGGAAAGCTGGGGTATTCGGATCAACTTCCATACACCCAACGCCCTTCACGCACGTTTTCTCACATCGGATGTGGCTCATCGATTGGTTCATTCCGGAGTTAAAACCTTTTACCTGGGATTTGAAAGTACCGCAGCCGATTGGCACAATCAGACCGGAAGGAAAGTATCCTGCGACGATCTGGCGAATGCCGTAGAGCATCTATGCACGGCCGGAGCGGTTCCTTCTGACATTGCCGCCTACCAGATCATCGGACACCCCGATTCGGATATCCAACAACTCGAAGAAACGATGGAGTTTATTCATTCACTGAGAATCCGCATCATGCTGGCGGATTTCTCCCCCATTCCAGGGACGTTTGACGGGAATCGTTGTAAAGAATACACAGACTTGTCGGAACCACTCAATCACAACAAAACCGCCTTCACAATCCGACGTCTGGGTAGTCACGCCGTGTCTGAACTTAAAGCCCGCTGTCGCCAATTGAATGAACTATTATTGACATCCTCATAAAGTCCGATAATCCCAAGATAGGAGACGGCGGAAAGGGTAAAATGTCAGTAATTGGAGAGGTTATTTGGGCCGATATGAGAATACTTTGTCAAATTTGAAACGAAAAACCGCCGGAAATCGATCTGATGAATCCGATAAAATCCCGGCGAAACTATGGAACGTCTTTCATTTCAAACGTATAATGGTAAGATTCATGTAAACAGAAGCATGTAGGCAGGATCCTGCGGAAATGCGAAATTCTATCATTTTAATGTGTATATTTCTGAGCCAAATCATGGTGGGGTGTTCTGAACCCATCACCAGGCCAACCGCAACTGCAGAACCCGTCTTGATTAACAACCCTTATGAACCGGAATTAACTCGGGCGGATTTTAGGGAAAGTGGCTTTGTCATTAACCAATCTGAACCTGTCATTCCGCATTCCACTCCAGAAGTTCCGATTGAAGATGCCCCCGATGCGAGTATCCAACCTCCTCCACTACAACCAGATGTTTTGCCCGATTTAACGGCATCGCCGGAAGCCCCTAAGTCATCCGAGCCATCAGAACAATCTCCGGAACTCACACCCACCGAATCGAAAACGAACGAACTGCCGGCAGAATCCGAACCACCAGAATCCCAACCGAAACACGAGGTTTCCCAACCTGATCCTCTTCCAGAGTCCGAAAAGATGGCGGAACCCGAAGTTCCGCTCATTCCGGAGGAAACCCCTGAAGAATTGGAAAAAAAAGCCGAGCAGGAGGCTCTATCCAAATTACCGCCCTTCTATGCACGATGGACGAACATCCTGAAAACGTATGTCGATGAAAACGGCAATGTGGATTACAACACTCTGCGACGTAAACGTGGTGATATCATCGAACTTACCCGTCTATTGAATGAATTGGACCCTCAACAGGTTCTATTCTGGTCTCAGGATGAAAAAAAGGCATTGTGGATCAATGCACACAATATCTTTACGATCAAATTGATTGTAGATAATTATCCGATCAAACCGAATGTATGGGGTATTTGGTACCCCTCCAGCAGTATCATGCAAATCTCCGGAGGGCGCGATAAAGTATATTTCAAGGTCATGGATATCGAATACACGTTACGAGAGATCGAACGGGAAATTCTTCTGAAACGATTTGATGATCCACGGATTTGTTTTACCCTCAGTTATGCCAGTATGGGGGGCGCATATCTGCGAAACGAACCGTATTATCCTCATCGCCTCGATCGGCAGTTGGAGGATCAAACCCGTCGATTCATCCAGTCGCCGAGAGGCGCCAAGACGGTAACGACTGAATCCGTTCTTTATTTATCGGATATTTTTGTCTGGTATAAGGATGTACTCATCAAGCATTATGGGGAGATTAAGAAGTTTCGCGACCGGCCGGATGATGTTCGTTCGTATCTGAATTGCATTCTTCCCTTTCTCAAACCTGAAGATGTTTCTTTCATAGAAACCCAAAATCCCACCGTGAAATATCTCAAGTATGACTGGCAATTAAATGACAAGCCGTAGCCGGTTGGTTATGTAGCCGTTCACTTTTTCATCGGATGGATTCTCTTTCGAATTGACGTATTGGCTGTTTGGACGTATAATTCCGCTTTGTGTGTTTTCAATAACTCAAGGTTGTATCGTCTGAGCAGGAGATTGTTTCCATGGCCCGTTCGAGAGGCAAACTCTATTCCAATGACCATAATTATCTTTTCACAAGCGAGTCGGTAACCCAAGGGCATCCGGACAAGATCGCCGACCAGATCTCCGATTCGGTTTTGGATGCCATGCTGGCACAGGATCCAAGCTCTCGTGTGGCCTGTGAAACCATGGTCACCACCGGATTGGTCGTCGTGGCCGGGGAAGTTACCACGCGGGCGGTCGTCGATATCCCAACCGTGGTTCGCCAAACAATCCGTGAGATCGGATATACCGATCCCCATATCGGATTTGACTATGACAATTGCGCCGTAATCGTAGCTCTTGGCAAGCAAAGCCCTGATATAGCCAGGGGGGTCAATGAAACATCCGACAAAGAACAAGGAGCCGGCGATCAGGGATTGATGTTTGGTTTCGCATGCCGGGAAACTTCGGCGTTGATGCCTCTTCCGATTTATCTGGCCCATGAACTGACCGACCGCTTGACGCAAATGCGGAAACGCGGAAAGATCAAATGGCTTCGCCCAGACGGGAAAAGTCAGGTTACGGTGGAATACAATCACAAAGGCAAACCGGTTCGGATTCACACCGTGGTGGTCTCAACGCAGCATACCGAAGAGGTTTCCCATTCGCAGCTTCGCAAAGAAGTCATTAATAAAGTCATCCTGCCGGTACTTCCGAAAAAAATGGTGGACAAGAATCTGATCGTCCATGTCAATCCGACCGGACGATTCGTCATCGGCGGTCCAAAAGGCGATTGCGGCATAACGGGGCGCAAGATTATCGTTGACACTTATGGGGGTCGAGGCAGTCATGGAGGAGGCGCGTTCAGCGGAAAAGATCCATCCAAAGTGGACCGTACGGCCAGCTATATGGCTCGTTATATCGCCAAGAATATTGTCGCCGCGGGATTGGCTGATTCATGCGAGGTCCAATTGTCGTACGCAATCGGAGTGGCCGAGCCAATCTCGGTCCTGGTTGATGCCGAGGGAACCGCAAAGATCGACGAGCGACGTCTGGATCAGATCGTCAAAGCATTATTCCCGCTGACACCCAAAGGCATGATTCGGCATCTGAATCTGCTACGTCCCATTTTCAAAGAAACTGCACGAAACGGACATTTTGGCCGCAAGAACGACGATTTTACCTGGGAAAAAACCGATATGATCGCCAAGTTGCGAAAAGCGGCTGGATTCAAAGGATAAACACGATAAATCCGACGTATTTTTTCAGAAAAACAGGCCGGACCTGCTTGCGGCCTTTTTTGATTTTGATGTAGGATCAATGTCGGAAATGTCTCTTGCCGGTAAAGACCATGGCGATTCCGAGTTCATCGGCAACGCGGATCACTTCGTCATCCTTTTTGGACCCACCCGGCTGGATCACACAGGCAATTCCGGCTCTTGCGGCATTTTCGATATTGTCCGAAAATGGGAAGAAGGCGTCCGAGCCCATGGAGGATCCATGCGACAATTCCCCCGCATGGGCGATGGCGATTTTGCCGGATTCAACACGGTTCATCTGGCCGGCGCCCACTCCGACCAGCCGTCGATCCTTGACCAGGGTGATCGCATTACTTTTGGTATGCTTGGCCACGATCCATGCCACACGCAAATCCTCGAGTTGAGCATCGCTGGGTTTCCGTTTCGTAGGATAACTCAATTCGGCCGGTTCCCATGCCGCCAAATCCCGTTGTTGCACAAGCAATCCGCCAACGATACAGCGGACGTCGTACTCATCGCGATTCACCGGACGTCGAACCATCGGTCCGGTTTCAAGAAGACGTACCCGTTGTCCCCATGTCTTATGGTTGCGGAGCACATGCAATGCCTCGGGGGAATAATTCGGAGCGACAATGACTTCCGCAAAAAATCCACTCGCGCCTTTGTCTTTTCCGAATCGATCGTATGATTCCATAATGATCGTCGCCATTTCCTGATCCATATTGCGATTGATCGCAATAATACCGCCAAAAGCGCTGACCACATCTCCCAAATAGGCCTTTTCATACGCCACGCGAATATCCGGATCTACGGCACACCCACAGGGGTTCATGTGCTTCACAACGACGACAGCCGGATCCTCGAATTCCTTGACCAATTCAAAAGCCGCATTGGCATCCATCAAATTGTTGAAACTGATGGGCGTTCCACCCGGCAGAAGCTTTGAATGGCCGACACTGACTTCTCCATCGGACGGATAGGTATAATATGCGGCCGTCTGATGGGGGTTTTCGCCGTACCGAAGTTCACGATCCCGCGAAAGCGACAATATAATCTGATCTGGATAGGGAATATCTGCATGTTTATTAAGAAAAGCCGCTATCGCCGCATCATAAGCGGCGGTCATCGCAAACGCGGCCCGGGCCAAATCCCTCCGCAAATCCAGGTTCACGGCCCCATCGTTGGAATGCATCTCTTCCAGCACACAATCATATTGCTCCGGGCTGGTTACCACAGTCACATACTGATGATTCTTCGCCGACGAACGGACCATACTCGGACCGCCGATGTCAATATTTTCGATGGCCATTTCCCATGTACAATTTGGATCCGTTATCGTTTTCTCGAAGGGGTAGAGATTGACGCAGACCATATCGATCGGATCAATTCCATGCTTTTTCATCGATTCGGCATGGGTATCGTTTTCACGAATCGCCAATAGGCCTCCATGTATTTTGGGATGCAGGGTTTTGACACGGCCATCCATCATCTCCGGAAATCCAGTCACTGATTCAATTGAAACCACCTTGATCCCGGCTTGCGTGAGTACTTTCGAGGTCCCACCCGTACTAATGATTTTGACACCCATTTCCGACAATTTCCGAGCGAATTCAACAACGCCCGACTTATCCGATACACTGATCAATGCTGTGCGAATCTTGACTTCCATGCTCGTCCCATCTCCTGTGAATCAATATCATTTGCGCCGTAACCAATCGATTATCGGTTTGGGAGGATTTCAATGCCACCAATCCGTCCCGCGTCGTCAGCAACATAGAGAACCGAATCCTGCAGATTCACCGCATGATGACGAATCGGGGAGAAATTCATGGCATAACGAATCCGACCGGTTGGGTTGTCAATTGCATACAATACGGACGGCAGAACGAAAACATAAGCGGTATCTTCTTGTTCTGTAATCACCTGTTGCCCGGCCGAAAGATTCCAAAGCATCGTTCCCGACTGCTGGTCGATCGCATACAATCCCTTTTTCCCGGCCGGTTGATAGACCACTTTCTTACCAAGAACAGGACCCGAACGGTTTGAGACTCCGGTTTGGAAGTTCATCGTCCAACCGTTATGACCATCGAGGATACTGAGTTTATAGAGCTTGGTATCCATTGCAGCCACATAGATCCATTCCGCGTCCTTGGCGATTGGCGCGAAAACACCTTCGGGCAAGTCGTATTGCCATTGTTTGGCAGGCGATCCGGAGTCGATTCGAACCACATTGCCACCCTCGGTCGCGAAAACAAGATAATCCTCATCCGCCACGGCCGAGCTGATTCGCGAATTATTGTCAGCCGTAACGGAAAATCGTTGCCAATATTCCTCCGGAACCAAGGCCCGAAGGCGACCATCGGGCCCGGCCAGATACAAATGAGAGGAATTACGAATCACTCCAAACATCGTACTGGTTCCAATACTTTTCAGATCCACCGATTCACATATCGTTCCAATTCGGGGATCCACTACCTCCATGCGATTACCCACCATAAACCATGCTTTTCCGTCATAATAGGACGGTAACCCGATCGGTAAACCTTTCCGGGCCAGAGGTAACCCAAATCGGATCATCCCTTTATTTCGGTCGATGCAAAACAAATAATTGTTCGTCGTCATGATATACAAATAGCTATCTTGGACGAACAAGCGATCTATCGTTTCACCGGTCTTCAGCGGAAGGTCCACCTGCCATCCAAGCTTAAGCCCGGCTTTATCCAGTAACAATCCGGATAACAATCGCTTACCGGAATCTTCCTTCGAAACCGCGGCAGAGTCTGATACGACCATAGTCGAGATCGATAAGCCCACGAACCCAATCCA
Organism: uncultured Pirellulales bacterium; assembly: GCA_964386005.1. Taxonomy (GTDB): domain Bacteria; phylum Planctomycetota; class Phycisphaerae; order Sedimentisphaerales; family Anaerohalosphaeraceae; genus FEN-1350. The sequence continues at coordinate 63,718 of CAYLSB010000004.1, forward strand.
CATCCATTTCTGTACGATTGTTTTCATTGAATAATCCCTGATTGATTCCCATGCCCCGTTTTTCGAAGATTTCAAACCAAATCCACGTAATCGGCCAGATCCACATGATGCATCTGTTCAAACGCCTTCATTCGTTCAATCCTCTCGATATCCTCTTTGATTCGACTGGCCAGTTTGAAAATGTATGGTTTACCCGCAAGTCGATTTTTCAGATCGTCCAGCATCGGCTCCCACGTTCCTCCATACAACTGGGCTTTGAGCACGACAAGCATTCTGTGCTCGTTATCCAGAGCCCGAAGGAATTCGGAAAGGGCCTGATTGTCGGATTGTACCTGTCGATTGTCGAATGATTCCGGCTGGGCCATTCAACACCTCATTTCGCCGCAGCAGTGTATCCGCTCCGCCAACGGGTTTCAACCAAAATCAACCTTATCGGCTGTCAATTTCCATCAGGCTTCAATTCGGGCGTATTGGCCCATTCGAACAATTTGGGCGGCCTTTTCGAAGTCCATCGTCTCATCCGTCTGACTACTGATATACTCTCCTCCATGAACAATACTTCGAGCGCGTGCCATTAGGTCTTTGGCTTTTTCCGGTTCCATCTTCTCGAAGGTCATGACATCATAGGCCAGGACTGTTGCGGTATTATCATTGACTCGAACAAAACCGCCATTGACCAGAAAATAGGCATTGGGTCGCCCCACGACTTGCTCGATCCGAACCAATCCAAACCCTAACACACAGAGCAATGGGCAGTGATTCCGCAGGACCCCCCACTGGCCGTCATATCCTGGGATAACCAAGGATCCGGCCTTTCCCTCGAACAACTTGCCCTGAGGGGTATAGAAGGATATCTGAAAAACACTGCTGGTCAAGCTACCCATCGATGAACCATCCCCAAATCAGACCGTTCCTTTCCGTCCGCTCTTTTCTTTGGACTCTTCCACCACGCCAATATACATGAAGGCCGTCTCCGGCAAGTGATCCCACTTGCCCTGACAAATCTCTTTGCAGCTTCGAACCGTTTCCTCCACGGGAACATATTTCCCGGCAAGGCCGGTAAACTGCATGGTCACGGTAAAAGGTTGAGAGAAAAACCGTTCTAACTTTCGGGCACGGGCAACCGCAAGTTGATCCGCACGACTCAATTCTTCCACGCCCAGGATGGCCACGATGTCCTGCAAGTCACGATACCGCTGAAGATACTCCAACACCTGCTGGGCCACATCGTAATGTTCCTGGCCGACCACATTGGGATCGAGAATACGTGAGGTGCTGGCCAGAGGATCAATGGCGGGATAAATTCCCTTTTCCGTAATCCGTCTCGATAAAACCACAGAAGAATCCAGATGGGTAAACGTCGTCGCCGGAGCCGGATCGGTCAGATCATCGGCGGGAACATAGACGGCCTGAACGGAGGTAATGGCACCGGCGGCCGTTGAGGCGATGCGTTCCTGCAGGATTCCCATCTCCGTTGCCAGGGTCGGCTGGTATCCGACCGCAGAAGGAATACGACCCAGCAAAGCCGAAACCTCCGATCCGGCCTGACTAAAACGGAAGATATTGTCGATGAATAAAAGCGTCTCTGTTCCGCTCATCTCGCACAAGAATTCGGCCATGGTCAGAGCCGTCAGGGCCACTCGCAGCCGAGCGCCGGGCGGTTCATTCATCTGGCCAAAGACCAGACAGGTGTTTTCGATCACCTTCATCCCCGTATCGCCTATCTGGGTCCGCTGCATCTCCAGCCATAAATCATTTCCCTCGCGGGTTCGCTCTCCAACTCCCGCGAAGACTGAATATCCGCCATGTTCTGTGGCAATTCGCGCAATGAGTTCCTGAATCATAACGGTCTTGCCAACTCCGGCACCGCCAAACAGACCGGTTTTCCCGCCTTTAACGAATGGACAGAGGAGATCGACGACCTTAATTCCGGTCTCAAACATCTCCGATTTGGCGGATAGGTCCGTAAATTCCGGCGGTTGTCGATGAATCGGCCTTTTTTCCTCGGCATGTACCGGACCACGTCCGTCCACCGCCTCACCCAGCAAATTGAATACACGGCCCAGGGTCTCTTTTCCAACGGGAACCTTCAAGGGCCCTCCAGTATCGATCACGGGCATTCCCCGGCGAAGACCCAAGGTACTTCCGAGCGCGATCGCCCGAATCCGGCCGGCCCCAAGATGTTGCTGGACTTCTCCGACCAGATTGATCACGCCGCCGTCGTATTCGCCCTTGATCTCCAGAGCGCTGTAAATCGGCGGCATCAATTCCGGAGAAAACTCCGCATCAAACACGCTGCCAATAACCTGAATGAGCTTACCGATATTCATACCTTTGTCCTGTCGATGGATCGTTCACCATTGTCGAGATCAACGTACCGCCTCCACCCCTCCGATGATATCCAACATCTCGTTGGTGATCTGGCTCTGCCGGGCCCGGTTGTATTCTTTGGTCAAATCACGGATCATTTCCTCGGCATTATCCGTGGCGTTACGCATGGCCACAACCCGGGACAGATGTTCGCTGGCCGCCGCTTCCAGAAAACACCCCGCGACAACCGTACGAATCATCAATTCCGCCAAACCATTAAAAATCTCCGATGCCGGTGGCGAAAGCAAGAAGTCCTCGAACGCCATTTCCCACGGCCAGATCACCGTCGCACGCGTCGTCAGATCATCGATCAGGTCCGTCATCGGAAGGATGTTCAGAGTCTGCGTCTGCTGGCTGGCGGGGGAAAAAAACCGCGTATAGATAAATCCGAAATGGCCGATTGCGCCCTTGAGATATTGCTGAACCATTTCATCGGAGATATCCCGAACCTGTTCAGGATCCGGTATCTCATCGAACTGGTCGAATATTCGTTCGGGTTTAATGCCACGATGATTCAGATAACTGACGATCCGCTTTCCGTGGGCGTAGATCTTCAGCGGCCGGTTGAACCGTGTTGCCATCTTCAAATGCACATCCAGCATACGACAGACATTGCTGTTGTATGCTCCGCACAAACCCCGATTGCTTCCCGTTACAAAAATCGCATGACATCGAGATTGGTTTTCCTGCAACAACGCATGGGTAATCGGAGGATTAGCCGATACAATAATGTACGACAATTGCGCCAGCGCGTTAAAATACTCCAGCCCCTCATGCCACATCTTATAGTACTGGCGGTAACGAACGGAACTGATGGTCTCCATTGTGTGCGTGACCTTGCTGATATTCTTCGCTGCCGATCGTCGCTGCAGGATTTGTCGAGTACCCGCCATACGTTAGAATCCCCACGGCGTAATGTATCCCCACTGCATCGCCTACCCCCCGAAGGAAAACTTATAGATCATTTTGAAGGCATCGATGGCATCGACCACTTCCTGTCGCAGATCATCAGGCAGTTCGCCGGTTCGATTAATCCGATCGATATACTCGGGAGCTTCCAATTTGAACCAGCCGAGCATTTCTTCGATGAAATGCGACACTGCGGACACGGATATATCCTCCAAACGGCCCGACGAAACCGTTAAAATACTCACAACCTGTTCCCCTACGTTTAACGGAGAAAATTGCCGCTGTTTGAGAATTTCGACCATACGGTATCCCAAATCAAGCTGGGCCTGGGCCGATTCATCCAGTTCCGTGCCCAATCGAGCGAAATCCTGGAGTTCCCGAAACGTTGCCAGATCGATTCGAAGCTTGGGCGCCACCTTTTTCATTGCCTTCGTCTGGGCATCGCCGCCGACGCGGCTGACACTAATGCCCACATCCACGGCCGGTCGAACGCCCGCCAGAAACAGATCACGCTGCAGATAGATCTGGCCATCGGTTATGGATATAATATTGGTCGGAATATAGGCCGATACCTGCCCTTCCAGCGTCTCAACCATCGGAAGCGCCGTCAACGAGCCGCCTCCCTTACTCCGGGACAACTTGGCGCTCCGCTCCAATAGACGGCTATGCAGATAGAATATATCCCCGGGAAACGCTTCGCGTCCCGGGGGCCGCCGCAATAGAAGCGACAATTCTCGATACGCAATTGCATGTTTACTCAGATCGTCATACACACACAGGGTATCCATACCCCTTTCGTACATAAAAAATTCCGCCACGGCGGTACCCGCATAGGGCGCAATAAACTGCATGGCGGCGCTGTCGGCAGCCGATGCACAAATGACGATCGTATGCTCCAGGGCCCCATGATCGCGCAGCGTTCGGACGACCTCGGCCACCGTCGATTCTTTCTGACCGATGGCCACATACACACAAACAACGCCCGTTCCCTTCTGATTGATGATCGTATCCAGCGCGATGGCGGTCTTACCGGTCTTTCGGTCCCCGATAATCAATTCACGCTGTCCACGTCCGATGGGGATCATCGAATCGATGCACTTCAAACCCGTCGCCAGCGGAACTTTGACCGGTTCCCGATCCGCAATTCCCGGAGCCGGGAATTCCACGAGGCGATATCCCTCCGCCCGGATCGGCGCGCCACCATCAATCGGCCGACACAGCGAATCCACCACTCGACCGATCAGTTCGTTGCCCGCGGGAACGCTGAGAACCTTGCCGGTCGATCGAACCTGAGAACCCTCCCGGACCTTTTCATATTCACCGTAGATTACCGCGCCGACGCTTTCTTCTTCGAGGTTGAATACCTCTCCGATGATGCCCCCTTCGAATTCAAGCATCTCATTGGCCATCGCACTATCCAGGCCATAAATCCTTGCGATGCCGTCACCGACTTCGAGGACCTTACCCACCCGGGCCACATCGATTTCGCTCCGGTAACGACTGATCTCTTGCTTGATCAGACTATTGACATCTCGAATATCCACTGCCATGATTGATTATCCCAATGAATGGCTCCACCCGATCATGCCTCAGGTCAGTCCCGAAGAGGGTTGATCCGACCCCGGCTGATTTTTTCGGAATCGCGACGCCTCCGTGACCGACCGCGCGGCACGCGTCAACGCCGACCGAACCGAACTGTCAACAACCATATCATCTTTCTTGATAACGATCCCGCCGATCAGATCCTGATCCACGTTCACCGTCAGTTTGACATCGCTCTTCAACGCCTCGCTCAGGCGCTTGCGAAGCAGCTCGATCTGCTCGCGATTGAGTTCGGAGGGCACTGTGACTTCCACCGGATATCGCTTGTGATGCAGATCGACCATCGTTTCATACCGGTTTACAATCGCCGACAGATAACTGATCCGGTTGCGCCGAGCTAAAACGCTGAGAAAATCCAGCGCCAGATCCGATATGAACCCGGAAAAAACCCTCCGGATCGAATCGCTTTTATCTCTGCCCTGAACGGTTAGGGAATTCAAGATGGAAGCGAATTCCGGTTCGGTTTCCAGAACCCGGCGGACCTTTTCCAGGTCATCGAGAATCTGATCGATCTTGCCGGATTCCTCCGCCAGTTCGAACAGGACCTCGCAATAAATTTCGCGAACAACTTGTCGCAACGATTCGTTGCCCATATCTTTGGTCTTCCAAGGGGATCAGTTATACGGGCTTATCGCCCTGGTTTTCCGCCTTGAACCGTTCGATGGCCTGATCGATCATTCGCTGGTTATCATCGCCGGTCATCGCTTTACCGAGAATTTCCTTGCCGAGATTCAATATGATTTTTCCGGATTCCTCCAGCAGTTCCCGCTCGGCTTCTCGCCGTGCTCGTTCGATGTCCGTCTCCATGCGTACGCGCATCAACTCCAGTTCCTTCTGGGCTTTGACGGTCACCTCCCGGGCCTGCTCTTCCGCCTGTTTGATATGTTTGGCCACAATCAAGCCGCCCTCCTTTTCCGCGGCGACCAGTTTGGTTCGATACTCCGCAAGTACGCCTTCGGCATCTTTACGGATTTTTTCGGCGTCGCTGATCTGCTTGGCAATATATCCTTCCCGCTCCTGCAGTCGGGCCAGCAACGGTTTCCAGGCCAGCTTCCATAACACCACCAGGGTCAGGAAGAAGGCTACCAGCGTCCATAGAGATTCGCCGAAATAGCCATTGAAAACATCGATTTTCCCCTTGGCTTCATCCGTTTCGGCGGCGGAGGAATGCGGCTTTTCGACCGGGGCAACCACCTCGGAAGAGGCCCATACCCAACCACCAAGGCAAAGAAGCAACAAGATGGTCATAATTACTGGGGTTCGCATTGTCGAACCTCCCGTTAGGTTCACAGAATGCCCATCAAGCAAGAACAGCCATCAGACAGATAATCAGCGAAAACAGCGTAACCCCCTCGATCAGGGCCGCCGCGATAATCATCACGGTAAAGATTCGGCCCCCGGCTTCGGGCTGTCGCGCGATCGCCTCCGTCGCACGACCGGCCACGTTTCCGATGCCCGTCGCGGCGCCAATCACAATCAAACCGCAACCGAGAAGGCCGCCGATCATTCCAAACCCTTTGTCTGTCAGGTTCACCTCGGCCAGCATCATTGTTACCATCGTCATCATTTCGAACATCGTGTTCAAACCTCCCTATCATTGGAATCTCGAATCCGAACCCTTTCTCAGTGTTCGGGATTTATCGAAAGCCCGATAAATATGGTTGTCAGATACGTAAAGATATACGCCTGCAGAAACGCCACAAACAATTCCATCAGACTCATCACCACCACAAACAGCGTCGAGGCCGTCGCCACAAAAGCATTTTTATAGATCAGGATGAACATCAGGATCGTTCCCAGCAAAATATGCCCGGCCAGGATATTCGCGAACAATCGAATCGCCAGCGAAAACATTCTCACAAAGGAACTAATGACTTCCATGACATAAATAAAGGGAAGCATTAACAGCGGAACCTTCGGAGCGAAATTCTTGAAGTACTCCACCGGTCCCCGTTCCGCGATCCCGGCGATATGAAACAACAGAAACGCCAGGCATGCCAGCGTCCCGGTGACATAAATATTCGCCGTCGCAGCGCCGCCGTAATGATTGCGACCCAAAAAGATCCCAACAATTCGATCCATCGGGATCATTCCCAGCAGGTTCAGCGTCAGGATGAAATAGAACATCGTCCACAGATAGGCGATGTACCTGTCCGTTTGATCCCCCAGAAACGGCCGGGCCATTTCTTCCCGAATAAAAAGGCAGATCGCTTCAATGGCGTTTCCGAATCCGTGAAGAACCAGGGTCCGCTTTCGCAGGGACAGCGGCAGACCGATCGACATCACGACCACCGCCAGAGTGATCATGAACATGTGATTCGTGAAGACAAAGGGTTCCTTACCGAAGATCACCTTGGTGGTGATCTCTTCAAGAGCCGAATTCTTCGCCAATAAACAGCACGTATTCATCCGTTTTGAATCAGTTCCGAATCGTCCAATCACAACGATTCATCAATCCCATTAACAACGTTGTTTCCAACATCACCACCATAAGATGAATCAATCCCATCCATCCGAGAAACCATCGCCAGTTCGACTCCATCGAAATACCCAGGATCACCGACACCACGATGAGCAGGCTCAATCGCGCCGTTGTCGCTGTGCGAATGGCTTTGGCAAATCCTCGAATCCATGGACGTCCCATAAACAACAACGGCACAAGACCCAATCCCGTCGTTATCATACTGCCGATCAGAGCCAAAACCAGACTGTCCCGCATCGGACCTTTGCCATGGAGTAAATATCCCGCGAATGCCAGCGTCAGAGCCATGGCTGGAATCCCTATAATCCACAATCCGGTTTTCCCATTTTTCATACCCATTGAATCACTCTGGGCTGAGGTTTCCCACTCAGACGTCCCCTTGCCGGGATGAACGTCTCTTTTGAAACTCGGGTCGCCGCCTATCCCTTAAAACCGCCAGCGCGTTTGATCATGGTATAAAGCATCCAGATGAATCCCGCAAAAAAACCCATGATCATAAAACCGGGGCTGGTCTTGCTCAGCGTATCCAGCCAATGGCCCAGCCATGTCGCCCCCCCGACAACGATACAAAACTCTACGCCAATCCCCATCCAGCGAAAACTGTCGCGGCGCATCTCCTCGATCCAGCGCTTGTCGTTCTTTTTCTTTTTGATGGGCAAGGCATCGACTCCAAGGAACCGCTTCGGCCGCCCGATATCCAATCAACTCTTTGCCTGACCGAGGATCAGATTTTTAACTTTGCGGCTGGGAAGATTCAAGGCACCATACGCACTGGCGCCGGCTAACCTCAGTTTGGGATCCTGATTACCCGACTCCACAAGGGAATAGAGTGATTGAATTTGCTCATCCGAAAGGAGATTGGAATTGAGTTTGGCCGACACGGCCAGAGAATGAAACGCTTCAATCCGAACTTCGACGCTGTTCTGATCCAACAAGCCCATCTCGGCAATGGCTTGCTGGGCGTCCGGGCTTGAAAGGTGAGCCAATACCTTACCCGCCATGATCTGGATCGGCATCCGAGGATCCCTGGTTGCGCCAATCAATTCCTCTCTTGCCTGCGACAAATCCACTATTTTATTTCGGGTCTGTGCCAGAGAAAAGAGCACCTGGATCGCACGCATCGCATAGGAATCCGTCAACTCGCGTCCCAGATCCGGTAAACCGGCGTCGGTTATCGCTTCCGCCAGAAGATCAACGATCAACTTGCTGCCCACAAATTCATTATTGGGCCCGGCCTGGCCCAAAGCAACCGCCGCACTGTATCGCACCGCGCGATCCGAAAAACTCAATGCCTTGACCAGAGGTTGTTCGGTTCCGAATCGGTACAACAGCGAAGCTTCCCCCGCATTGGCCGCCAAAGCTTCAACGATCCCCAGCGCCACAAACGCATTCCCCTCCGTGATCGCCCGGTCCAGCGCCGGATGCAGGTACTCCGGACCGGCCGTCGTCGCAAAAGTCATCGCGTCGGGATGACCCTGTCCGAAATACTCCGGCTGTTCAATTCCGGCCGATTCCGCTTTGAAGAAAGCGGCGATCCACAGCGCGATTGATTTACCCAAATCCGGATCAGCTTTCAACGACCATTCGCAATTCCGCATGGCCATCAACTCATGAAAATATTTCAGATCGACTTCCTCCCGAGTCAGTCGGCCCTGTTTGGCATCCCAAAACCAGATATTCGCAAAACTGAATTCCGATGAGGGCGCCACGGATTCGGCATGGTGATAATACGATTCGGCCAGAGCAAACAATAATTGAGCCGCGGGCAGCTTGATCGCTTCGGCGTCGATTTTTCCAAGGGCCTGCAGCGCCATTTGCCTGAGGACTTCGGATCCATCCTTCTCCGCAACATATTTCAGATATCCCAGCGATTCCGGGTATCCCATCTGTCCGAGGGCACGGATCACTTCCGACTTGACGGCAACATTATCGGTCTGCAAAGCCGCCACAAGAGGACGGATCGCACTTCGGCCGATCTTCGGTATCGCCGAGGTAATATTGGCGAACTCGCTTTTGCGGGATTCATCCGCCAACACATCCAGCATAAACGGAATCGCGTATTCACCGGCATTCCTGAGATGCTCTTCGGCGGCCAGACGACCCCGGATCGTTGTACTGAGGCGCCTGATTTCTTCATTAATGATCCTGGGTTCGGTACTGAGTTCAAAACGACCCCGTTCGATGATCTCCAGAATTTTCCCGCTGACCTCGCGAAGCAAATCGCTATCGGTCTGCATTTTCAACAACAAGCGATACCCTTCCGGATTGGATTCGCTCAACGCTAAAACCGCTTTCGGATCCGGCGAACTATCGATGAGCTTCTGGGCATATCCCTGTGCCAGATCGAACCGGCCGATCGCCGTGTAATGGAGAAAATCATTCCACAGATCCGAAAGATCATCGCACCATCCAATGCTGCAGGAACCCACGACGACCGCGATGAACGTCCATAGAGCCTTTTTCGCAACCATCCACAATCTCCAGATTGACCGATCCACAACCTCACGATACCCGTGTATCCATCCGATTCTGCGTCGGCTCCGGAAGACGAGTATCGAACCATTATCCATCCCCTGCCTGTCCTGTCAAATAAAAACCCTGCATGAACCACCTTTTTCCGGGTTAGCCCTACGATACAATCCTTTTCGGGAAATGTATTGCCAGACCAGCGGTTTCACTCGATCCTCGACCGCCTCACCTTGAGCTATTCGATTCCGGATATCCGAACTGGAGACATCGATCAGGGGAGTCGGCACCACATATTGCTGAAGCTTCCTGGTCCGATCGGTTCCAATCCATTCGGCCAACGCTGAAAAATCGGGTCGAGCGAACCCCGCACGATACATCACTGCGATCCTGCAGCTATCGATTAACTCACAGGACCGATTCCAATTCGCAAGGTCCTTCGCCAGATCCGCGCCCACCAACCAGTACAATTCAACCCCCGGACCATACAAATCCTGAAAATAGCGAACCGTGTCCAACGTATAACTCGGCTGGGAGCGGCGAAGCTCGCAATCACTGACTTCCAACCCGAAGGAATCCGAGATCGCCAACCGAATCATTTCAATACGATCCGTACCATCGGCCCATGGATCCTGAATCTTGTGCGGGGCTCGCCCCGCCGGGATCAGGATCACTCGTTCCGCATAGAGATACTCCCTCGCATAGGTCGCCACGACGAGATGACCAAGATGAATCGGGTCAAATGTCCCGCCAAACAAGATGATCCTGCGTTCCTGCATGATTCACGATCTCACAATTGCCTGTTGGATTTTCCAGCCGATCCGATGAAACGTATTATCTATCCGATCCCGCGTTCCAAATCCACTTTTTTCTCCGACAACAAAGACTTGACCGGAGATATCAGACGCATCACGGAACCGATATTCAGTCCGCCCGAAGAAACGAATCTCGAATCCATGCGAGAAAAACACTTCTTTTGCGATGGTTTTCCACACTCCGGTCGTCCGTTGTCGATTCAGGTCATCGTCTCCGAGAATATCGAGAAACACTCTCTGTGATTCCAACCCGGCGATCCTCTATCCAATAGACCCATAAAAATGATGAAGACTTCTTGTGGATTCTGTCGATATATGGATATAATTCGTGAAAAGCCAAGTTCTTCTTCACAATTCAATACGCGACGAAAGGAGGTGATCAAGACCATGGCAAAAAAGAAAGCTGCTAAGAAAAAACCGGCGAAGAAAACTGCAAAAAAGAAAGTAGCGAAGAAAAAAGTAGCGAAGAAGAGAAAGTAACATTCTTCTCGATGCGCCACTGTATTGCGGGTTTTAGTTCATCCACATAATAATCGCCATGCAGTGGCCTTCGCAAAAGGAAGGTTCTTCCGCCACGGCGGAACCTTCCTTTTTCATTGGCCCTTTCCCGAACAGAGGGCCGGTTCTTTGGGGCCTATTCTATATAAACCCTCGATTCCAGATTCCAAACGGATTCGGAATTTGACTTGACAGCGGATTTCGTCTCGATTAGGATATGTATGCAAACGTTCTTGAATTCACCGATCGATACCAATCCGGGTTTGCAGAATCATTTCGGAGATGAGGTTGAACCAGGGAGAACGGTCATGCGATGGATTTTTTATTTGTTCGGTTTGACACGACATCGACGTCTCACTCCCGCGCATCGTCGCAATGCCTCCATTTCCTATCAGTGCCTTCTTTCGACCTTGAAATCGGCCCCAGCAGGCCGCCGGATCAAGTCGGCGCCTTCGATCCAATCCCCCTCTACGGCCGATTCACCTTCTCCGACGAATGTACACAAAACCTGACTCGCCCCGATTCTTGACTATCGAACGACGATTCGATCATTGAAAAGGGGCGATAGAATCGCTCTATCGCCCTCCGGTTTGTCTGACAAGTGGATGATTACCAGTGATAGACTTGGATATTTCCATCCCGAAGCAGGCCGGCGGCGCGGAAAGTCGGATTGCCGTTCAAGTCGGCTCCCGGTTCCCATGCGCGGATCTCAAAGAGGTCCGATCTGCCGGTACGGCCGTTATCGACGACCTTGACGGAATACCACCAGCCCGTTTCACCGTTTGCGAAGGCCCATCCTTCGAAATACGAAATTTTCGAATAGGTGATCACCAACTGCTGAATCGTACAACTCTTCAGATGGAATGAGCCATCCATATTCAAAAACTCAACAAAACCTTTTGGAATCCCACCACAATAACCCGCGATAAATCCAAAGAGTCCTCGCACGTTCGGATTCGTATTCAATCCATCCGCCGCGGGAAGGATGGACCCCGCTCCCGCAACAAATCCCCAGGCAGGATTATAGACGACCAAAGCGGCCGAGGCAGTGATATCCGAATAGTTCGGTACTACAACATCGATCGTATAAATTCCCGGCACAAGAGGGACGCCCACGGTAGCGATTCCACCAACCGACACGGTTTCAACAATGGTCGGCGTCATCATTTCCGCCGAGATGACGAACTGAACGGGTTCACCGGTGATATCTACAAGAGCTCCGTCTGCATCCAGCAGATTGGCCGTCAATGCCGCGGTCGCCGTTTCCGCTCCGTTGGTTGACAGGAGCGTATCGCCGTCGTAGGCAACAGCGGCAATGGCAGATTCCACAACGACGACATTATCCACTTCGATGACCGAATAAATATGATTATCGGAATGTTCCAGAGAAAAGGTCAGCCGTACAGGACCGCTATAATCCACAGGAATTGTAACCTCATAATAAACAAACTCACCGCTTGCATCGGTACCGGTTAATGTCTCGATCTCCACACCCTCGGCCATTTCGTCGGGTATCTGTGGATCGGGGCCGAATGATTTGTGATAGAGAAAGCCAATCTCATCATAGGCGAGCACAGCTTGAACCAGATTGCCGCCTCCGTCCAAAGACCACAAACTGACCTTGAAATCATCCGTAGTTGTTGGAACTCCATTAATTTCGATCACTGGTTTGAACTGAAATCGGATTTCCCGCGTGGAGGAGGAAACATCGAAATCCTGATATAATATATTAGTGTTTTCCGGTGTAGGAAGCGCATCTTGCATCCGGGCAATTCCATTTCCATCTGCTCCGATGCCTATATGCCACACCCCAAAAAAATCGATCGGTGAGTGCCAAACACCATCATTATATAACCAACCCTCTAATTCTTGAGTTGGATCATCCCCCCATTTCTCCGGATCCGGATGGATGAATTCGCCATTGACAAGCGGCCCTCCCAGTAGAAGTGACGGACTGACCATTACGAACACCAACGAGATGATACCCAGCGTTTTCATACTCTCTCCCTTCGTAATAAAATAGTAGATATTTCCCTATCCAAACACAGAGCGACGCGACCGGTACAATATTGACATGAATTTTAAAGAAAATGGTAGTCCCGAAATCCGCTGGATAGGGAAGGGGGAGGATTGTTTTGCCGGGATAACATCTAAGTACTTGTTCTATATGCACTTGCGTGAAATACTTAGGTAAGAATTTCGCGGTATCCCCCAAGCGGTCCAATCGAAGCGGGCGGCAATCTATTTGAGCAGATTCGGAAAAAACATCACGATCCCGGGAAACAGCATATACAGCGCGATCGCCACGAGATACGCCGGCACGAACAACAACATCGCCTTAAAGATCGTCTTCAAGGGCACATCCTTTGCGGCGCCGGCCACCACATACATCGTCGCGGCCACCGGCGGCGTGATCGCACCGAGCGTCGTGATCACCGTCAATGTTACTCCGAACCAAATGGGGTCATAGCCCATCTGCTCGGCCAGCGGGAAGAAGATCGGGATCGTGATCATCAACAGCGCCAGCGCGTCCATGATCATCCCGCCGACAACATACAGCATAAAGATCGCCATCAGGATGACCCACGACGGCACGGCCAGTTGCGCGACCCAATCGGCCAACTCAAACGGAATCCGCGTCCGTGCCAGGAACTTGCCGAAGATAAACGCCCCCGCGACGATCATGAGCACCATGCTGGTGGCGTTGAGGGTATCGCGGATCGCCAGGGTGAAACCCTTCCACGTGAGCTTGCGCTGCAGCAGGCCGATTACGACGGCGAAAAACGAACCGATCGCCCCAGCTTCGCTGGGGGTAAACCAGCCCATAAACAAACCAAAAATCACGATCAGAAACAACAGGACCATCTCAAACGCGCCGGGAAGGGCACGGATTTTTTGCGAAAACGTTGTCCGGGGCCCGACCGGTCCCCACTGAGGATGAATCCGGCACAGAATCCAAACGGTCGCCATCAGCATCGACGTCAAAACGATCCCGGCGCCAAAGCCGCCATAAAAGAGTTTCTCAATCGATATTGACGCCGAAAGGCCGATCACGATCAAGACAACGCTCGGAGGGATCACCACCCCCAGGGTCGAACCCGACGCCACCGAGCCGACGCTGAGCATCGGATGATAGCCGTACTTTTTCATCTCGGGAAGAACCACGGTGGCCATGGTGGCGGCGGTGGCGGTGTTGGATCCGCAGATCGTCGCAAAGGCGGCACACGCCAGAACGGTCGCCATCGCCAGCCCGCCCCGGATGTGGCCCACCCAGGCGTACGCCGCGGAATAGAGGTTTTGGCTGACGCCGGTATAAAATGCGATCTGCCCCATGAAAACAAACAGAGGAATGACCGTCAGGTTGAATCCGGAAAACGTCGTCCACAGATCGTTTCCCACCAGATACAACGCCGCATCCGGCGATACGATGTAGCTGTACCCCAGAAACCCCACGATCGCCATGGCGAAACCCACGGGTGTACCGAAAAGAAACAGCATCAACAGCAGGGCCATGATTCCCAGAATGCCCACCGCGGTCAGGGTCATGGCCGGGGCTCCTTTTTCGGCATCACGGCTCGCAACAGGTCGGCCAGATACAGCAAAGCCAGGACGCCAAATCCGGCCGCCGCACCGAAGGTGAAGGGATAATAATGCCATTTCAGCGATTCAGAAACCTCGCCGGTCGAGTAGAAGGTCCACCCCTTCAATCCAATCTGCCAGGCCGCGATCGCCGCGAAGAGAAAACACGCGGTATCATTGATCACTTCGGTGATCCCCTTCAGGAATCCGGGGTAACTATTGACCAGGATATCCACCTTGAGATGATCTTTTTTGCTCTGCGTGTACGCCAGTGAACAGGTAATGACCATCGCGCCGAAATATCCCATCACCTCATACACTCCCGACAAACCCATCTTGAACGGGCGCATCACGATATTCCAGCAGGTCAGCGCGATCATCGCGATCAGAAACACTCCGCCGATCGTCATCAGCAGCTTATGCAAAGATCGATTCACTTTCTCCAACGGATTCATACCGATACCTTGTCTTTTCGGATTCAATACGGAGGCCGGCATCCAACGACGCCGGCCCCCGTCACACGATCCGTTCATTCAGACAGCACGGATTACTTTGTCGCGCTGTGCTTGACGATCAGGGCCTTGATGTCCGCCAGGATCTGCTCGGCGGGAAGGCCGGCCTTCTTGGCGTCCTCGATCCATTTCGCCGTCAGGCCTTCCAGGGGTTTATTCCAAGCGGCCATCTGCTCCGGAGTCAGCGGGATGACTTCGACCTTGTGCTCTTTCCTGGACCAATCCAGCGATTCCTTGACGTGGTTATCCATGTAGGTCCCGGTCCACTCGCACTGTTCGAGCGCCAGATCGTCCATGACCTTCTTGACATCGGGGGGAAGCGAATCCCATGTTTTCTGATTCATCACCACGGCAAAGGGATAGATGACCGTATCGGTGAGCGTCACATACTTGCAGAGTTCTGCGTATTTGAAGTCCATCATCACTTCGACCGACGAATACAATCCCTTGACGACACCTTTCTGCAATGCCTCCGGGGTTTCGGACATGGGCATTCCCGCGACTTCGGCGCCCCAGGCCTTCAGGATATCGGCCGCCCCGCCGGATGCGCGAAGCGGAACGCCCTTGACCTGTTCGACCGTTCGGATGGCTTCTTTGCTCATGATGCTCGACGGCGCCGTGGCGAACATCGTCAGGACCTTGACCTTGGCAAACGATTCGGGTTTGTATTTGTTATAGAGGTCCCACAACACCCGCGAACCGACCCGGGCATTGGGAATCTGCAGGGGCAGAGCGGTGGCGTTCTCAAAGACAAACCGACCCGGCTGATACGCCATGCACAGACAACCGATATTCGCCTGCCCGGCGATCACGCCATCGATCATGCCTTTGGCATCGAGCAGCGTTCCGCCCGGGAAGGTGTCGATCTGTACTTTTCCGTTGGTCCGTTTCTGGACTTCCGTTTTCCAGCGTTCCATCTGAACGCACGGGAACGTCGGAGCCGGCGGGAAATTCGCGTAGGTCAACTTGATTACACCCTCCTTGGCCGCTCCGGTCATCGTATCCTTTTCCGTCGTCGGCGCCTTTTTGGAACAACCGACCACGATGGCCATCGCCGCCACGATCATCGCCATCCACATCCATCTTGTCTTCATTTCTGTGCCTCCACTTCAAAAGGTTTTGGAATCCAACCTCCGTTTATCCTCGTTGGATTATTTTTTGGATTCTTTCGATTTGAAAAAAACCCGCTTGGCCTTGCCTTCCTGTCGAGGCAATTGTCCGAGCGGAAACACGTCGCCCTTGGGGCTGAAGCCCAGCGTTTCCTTCAGCGCTTTTTCGACCACATATCCGGTCACATTCGACTCGGCCTCGACATTCACGGTGACGTCGCGGATGCCGTCGGTATCATCGACGAGAATCTGATAATTGGATCCGACGCCCGGAATCTGCATCAGGCACTGCTCGACCTGTTTGGGGAAGAAATTGACGCCCTTGAAGATGAGCATATCATCGACGCGGCCGGTGATCGGCGCGATTCGGACGTGCGTTCGCCCGCAGGCACAGGTCTTTCGGGAATAAATCCTCGTGAGATCTCCGGTGCGGAACCGGATTACCGGAAGGGCCTGTCGCGTCAGCGACGTGATCACCAGTTCTCCCTCCTGTCCGTCGGGGAGGGGTTTTTCACGACCCGGCTCCAGAATCTCGACGATGTAATGATCTTCCCAGACATGCGTGCCGTCGTGCGCGGGGCAATCCATCCCCAGCGTACCCACGCCGCCGGTCTCGGTCATACCGTAGATGTCGAAGATGTCGGCATTCAAACCGGCCGCCAGTTTTTTCTTCAGGGAATCCGAAAAGGTTTCGGCGCCGAAGATGCCGATGGCGACCGTGTCCAGTCGTTGATTCGTCTCGGCCAAGACCTCCATAATCCGCACGCCGTAACTGACGACTCCCGTCAGAATCCGCGTGCCGAAATCGTTGGCCAGGCGGATTTGCCGCGGCGTGTTTCCGGCACCGGCGGGAACGACGAACAATTCCGCCTCCCGCGCACCGTGATACATCCCGAACCCGCCGTTAAACAGGCCGAAGGATGGCGTTATCTGCACAACATCGCCTTTTTCGGCTCCGGCCATGCAGTAACATCTGGCCATGCACTGACCCCACTGGCGCAGATCGGCTTCGGTATATGGCATCACAACCGGAGTTCCTGTTGAGCCGCTGGACATGTGCATCTCCACGATTTGTCGCGGTGGGACGCAACATAGCTTCAGCGGGTATGCCAGTCGGAACAGGTCCTTGTCCATCAGGGGCAGCTTGCCGATGTCTTCCTGCGAACGAATATCGTCGGGAGATACGCCCCGTTCCCGGAACCGCGTCCGAAACAGCTCGTTGGATGAAACCACATGTTTTACGACCTGTCGGAGGCGACTATCCTGTAATTCCCGCAACTCATCCGTTGATGCGGTTTCCAATTTTTTTTCAAAAAAACCGCCGCCGTTCATGCGCAGCTCCTGCCGATTTCAAATGCTTTCAGGTTCATCTCGCGAAATTTCTGCTTGACCGAATCGTTGATGGCCTGTTGCCAGACCTCGATTGCCAGGTCCAATCCTTTCGACAGCGCGCCCAATAACACCACGTTGGCCGCACGGATATCCCCCAGTTCGACGGCCTTTTTCGACGCGTCAAAATAGATCAATCGCGGGAAAATCCGACGCAGCTTGTCTTCGACATCCTGGGGATATTTCGCCGCGCCCATGGACACGGTCACCGGCATGATCGATTGGGCGTTGACCACCACCAGGCCGCCCGGCGCGATATAATCCGAATACCGCAATGCCTCGACTTGTTCCAGCGCACATAAGACGCGCGCCGTACCTTTGGCCACCAGCGGGCTATAGACCTTCTTCCCGTAACGGATCTGCGCTATCACGGATCCGCCCCGCTGGGCCATGCCGTGAACCTCGTTGGTTTTGACATCGTAGCCGGCGACCATCGCGGCCCTGGCGAGAATTTCGCTGGCCAGCAATATGCCCTGCCCGCCGACACCGGCGAGCACCACACTATGAATCGCTTGATCGGTTGTCATAGCGTATCCTCCTTAGGCGAAATCGCTCCAAAGGGACAAACCTGTTGGCATAAGCTACACCCACTACAGAGGTAATCATTGATGAAAGGTTTGGCCCTGGATCCGTCAATCGCCGGGCACCCCAGTCGCAGACAGGCCTTACAGGCCTTGCACAGCGCTTCGTTGATCTGTCGAATGGGTCCAACCCGTTTGCGGGCATGGAGAGGACATTCCGCTTTCGAAACAATCAGCGACGGCTCGCGGACCGACAATTCTTCGGTGATGGCCTGCAACGTTTCTTTGGAGTTATATGGGTTAATGGTCCGAACCCGCTTGAATCCGCAGGCCTTGCCAATCTCTTCAATGGAGATGGCGACAGTCGGATCCCCCATCAACGTCATTCCGGTACCCGGATGATCCTGATGACCGGTCATGGCGGTCGTGCGGTTATCGACGACAATGATCGTCGAGCACCCTTTGTTGTAGGCGATATCCATCAGTCCGGTTACCCCGGAATGGAAGAATGTCGAATCGCCGACAATGCCGACGATGGTTCTGGTTTCTCCGGCCTTGTCGAGTCCGTGGGCCATGGAGATACCGCCGCCCATGCACAGGAGAATATCGAGACGGTTGAGGGGTTTGAAGGCGCCCAGACTGTAACAGCCGATGTCGCCGGTAACGATCACATCATGCTTGCCCAGCGCCGCGAAAACGCCGCGGTGCGGACAACCGGGGCACAACACGGGCGGCCGTGCGGGAATCTCATCGGCAAAGGGCACGGGCTTGTCATCAGGTATCGTCCTGCCTTCCATTTTTGCCCGGCCGGCCTCCAGGATCGGTACCGAAAACTCGCCGATTCCCGGAACAAACTCACGTCCAACGCACGCAATACCCATCGCCTTGATGTGCTCTTCGAGAATATCATCGAGCTCTTCGACTACCAGCACCTTCTTGACACCGGCGGCGAACTGACGAATCAATTCATCCGGGAACGGATACGAAAAACCCAGCTTCAGCACCGATGCCTCCGGCCAGACCTCGCGGACATACTGGTAGGCGATCGACGCGGTGACGATCCCCAGATCGCGATTGCCCCATTCGATTCGATTGGCGGAGGATGTATTGGCCTCGGCCTGTAAAAGGCCCGTGCGCTCTTCGACTTTCTTCCGCATCTGCCGCGCCCATTGCGGGACCGGGACCCACCGCGGCGGATTTTTTTCCAGTCCGATGGTCTTGGTGTTTTCGGTCCGCTCGCCGAATGTGACGATACTTCGCGAGTGACTGACCCGCGTCGTCGATCGCAGGATAACGGGGACTTTGTATTTTTCGGAAATCTCGATCCCCAATTTCAGGAAGTCTTTGGCCTCCTGGCTGTCCGACGGTTCGAACATGGCCACCTTGGCAAACCTCGCGAAGTTCCGCGAATCCTGTTCGTTCTGCGAGGAATGCATTCCCGGATCGTCGGCAACAATCACGACAAAACCGCCCTCAACGCCGAGATAACTCAGCGTCATGAGCGGATCGGCGGCGACGTTGAGGCCGACATGTTTCATCGTCACGATTGCCCGCGCTCCGGCACAGGCGGCCCCGGCGGCAACCTCGAAGGCCACCTTCTCGTTGGGCGACCATTCGCAATAGATCGAGGGTTTGAATTTGACCGCGTTTTCGAGGATCTCGGTGGAGGGCGTACCGGGATATCCACAGGCAACAGTGACTCCGGCCTCGTAAGCGCCCCGCGCGATCGCCTCATTGCCCGATAGAATCTGCATAAGGTCCTTTCGGTAGTTCAGTTTTCACTCAACAATTCCGGATAGTTTCTATGAAAAGAAACATTATATCTATTCGAATCCCAAAAGAAAAGCCCAAATCCCGATTTTCTCTTCATCATTTGCGCCCAATAGCCGATGGTTCGGGTCCGGGGGGAGGCGGGGAAAGCCGACGTGGCGCGGGAAAGATCGATCCGTTTATGCAAAGAAGCCGGGACCAAGGGCCAATATGGAGTCCTACGCAGATCGTCCGGACCGACGGGGACAACGCCTGCGGTAATCCCTTTCTTGTGGTCGATCAGGAAACAGGTCCCCTCTGGATTCCGAAGACACTCACTATAACGACCGCAGCAAGATAAGCCGCGCAGAAAGTTCCCGTGACGACGGTAGAACATGGCCGATGTCGAAGGTTGTATTTTCCGGCCCTTCCGCGTATTCCTGCCTGATTGTCCAGTCGGATGAAATGATCGGCTGTTTCTACGAAAAGGACAAAGCAAGCCTTACGAAACGAATGCATTCGATCGATTCCCGCTCGATCAGCGAAGGCCCCTATAATCAAAGCATGACGGTCGGCAGGATCAACATATCCTCCTGTATCTATTTCTTGTTCAGTCCCATCGACTCGACCATCCTTCCGATCTGGCACAGTTCGAGAGGAAACAGGACCACGGTATTGGATGGGCTGGCACCGAGGCCGTCGATGGTCTGGAGGGTCCGCAGTTGCATCGACATGGCGTTTTTGGCCATGGTGGCCGCGGCCTGCGAAAGGTTGTCGGCGGCCAGCTTATCGCCTTCGGCCTTGGTGATCGTCGCCCGTTTTTCCCGTTCGGCCGAGGCCTGACGCGACATGACGCGCTTGAGGTCTTCGGGCAGTTCGATATCCTGCAGGCGGATCGAATCGACATGCAGACCCCAATCGCGGATGCGTTCCTCGACATGCTCGCCGATTTTGTTCTGGATTTGCTGACGCTCCGAGAGCACCTCGTCGAGGGTCATGCCGCCGATGACATCGCGCATCGCGGCCTGGGAATACTGCGACATGGCGAAACGGAAATCCTGGATGCGGGTAACGGCCTTTTCGGAATCGGTCACCATGAAAAACAGCACACCGTCAATCAGCGCGGGAACATTATCGCGCGTGATGACCTTCTGGTGCGGAATGTTGCAGACGAGGGTCCGCGTGTCGATGAAGCGGACATATTCGACGATGGGGACGACATACATCAGCCCGGGTCCACGGACCGTTCGGAATTTTCCCAACCGCAGGATCACTCCGCGCTCCCACTGGGCCGCCACGCGGATCCCGCTGATCAGCACCCCCCAGACGATACCGGCCGTTACGCCGATCCCGATCGCCGCCGGGAACTTCTCGGGTTTCCCCGCGGCCATCGAGTACAGAATCCACACCAGCGCCAGCATCGGAACCAGAAACACAATCGTCCGAAGCCACAATCCCAGCGATACATGGTCGTCGGTGGGCTTGACAATTTTACGACCGAGCGATTCCTGAATGGTTTGAATATGCGTTTCCATACCGTTCTCCTTGATCTGGACTTATGGAAAACCCCGTTTCGCCAATCCGACTCCCGGACCGGCCAATTTTAATCTATCATCCGTATCCAAGTATGCAAAAGCGAAAATTGAAAACGCCTCTTTCCAAAGAAAACGAATGTCCCTGTTACCCTCCGAGATTGGCCAGAAGAAAAGCGTAGATGTCGGCCTGCTCTTCGATGATCATCGAGGTGGGTTTGCCGGAACCGTGTCCAGCGCGGGTTTCGATGCGAATCAGGACGGGACGCTCGCCGGTGTGGCACTGCTGGAGCCGCGCGGCGAACTTGAACGAATGTCCCGGCACGACGCGATCATCGGTATCGGCGGTGGTGATCAGCGTCGCCGGGTAGGCCACGCCTTCTTTGAGATTGTGATAGGGCGAATATCCGCGAAGATACTCGAACATCTCACGGCTGTCGGAGGCGGAGCCGTAATCATCCACCCAGAACCTTCCGGCGGTAAAGGCGTCAAATCGCAGCATGTCCATTACGCCGACGGCCGGAACGGCCGCCGCAAACAGGTCGGGACGTTGCGTCATGCAGGCGCCGACCAGGAGACCGCCGTTGGAACCGCCGTGAATAGCCAATTTTTTCGATGAGGTATATTGGTTTATGATCAGGTACTCGGCCGCGGCGATGAAATCGTCGAAACCGTTTTGCTTATTCATCTTCTTGCCGGCCTCATGCCACTTTCGACCGTATTCCCCGCCGCCCCGAATGTTGGCCACCGCATAGATGCCGCCCTGTTCCATCCATGCCAGGCGAAGCGCGGAAAAACCGGGACTGATGGAAGCATTGAAACCGCCGTATCCATAGAGCAACGTCGGCGCCGAACCATCGAGCGGAACGGACTTGCCGCGGGTGATAAACATCGGCACGCGGGTCCCATCCTTCGACGAATAAAAAACCTGCGAGGTCACATAGCGCTCGGGATCAAAATCCACCCTGGCCCGCTCGATCAATTTCGATTCGCCGGTATTGACATCATATCGATAGATCGACGGGGGAGTGGAATACGATTCATATCGATAAAACGTTTCGGTATCGATGCGTTTGCCTCCGAACCCCCCCGCCGTTCCAAGTCCGGGCAGCGCGATCGTCCCGAGAGCCCGGCCGTCAATCGTGAACATTCGGACCTCGGTAACGACATCCTTGAGATAGGTACAAATGAACCGATTCCCCACAAGATGAACCCCCCGTAGCGGCTCCGTCGATTCGGGAATAACGGTTTTCCATTTGTCCCTGTCGGGTTCGCGGATATCGACGGCGATCACGCGTTTGTTCGGCGCTTCGAAATCCGTCTGGAAATAAAAAACCGGGCCATCGTTATCGATGAAACTGTACTCGTCGGAAAACTCCGCGATCAGATCCACGGGCATCGCATAGGGTTCCCGGAGATCCTTATACAGGATGCGGTACTTTGGATCCGTTCCCACCCAGACGGAAAGGATCAGATACCGGCCGTCGTCGGTAACATGGACATAGTATCCCCATTCCGGATGATCCGGCCGGTAATAGACGACCACGTCATCCTGCTGACGGGTTCCAACCCGATGGTACATCACCTTCATCTCGCGGTTCAGCGCCGTGAAGGCCCCGGTCGGATCGGGGTCGGGATACTTGGCATAGAAAAATCCCTTCGAATCCGGATCCCAGGCGGCCTCGGTAAATTTCAGGTTCTTCAAGGTATCCGGAAGATCTTCTCCCGATGCAATCTCCCGGACCTTCCACGTCCGCCAATCGGAGCCGGCCTCCTGAATTCCATAGACGACATACCGGCCGTCCTCGCTGAAGTGCAGACCGCCGAGTGCGACGGTTCCATCGGCGGACCACTTGTTTGGATCCAGCAGCACGCGCCGCCGGCCGTCGAGAGTATCCATCGTGTAGATGACATAATGATTTTGGAGTCCGTCGTTCTTCGAAATGTAGTACCGCCCGCCGATCTTCCAGGGCGACGAGAATTTTTCATAATTCCACAAGGCGGTCAGTCGTCGCCGCATGTCGTCGCGTCCCGGAAGCGAACGAAGATACTCCAACGTCACCTTGTTCTGTCGTTGTACCCACTCCCGAACCCGCGGCGACTGGCGAACGTCCTCCTCCAACCAGCGGAAGGGATCGCGCACCTCGACGCCGTGATAGGTATCGATATGCTCGATCGTTTCGGTGGCAGGATAGGGTTGCGCACCAACCGGCGAAATCAGATATCCCATCACCGCAAGGATCATCGCACAACGATCGATTATGTATTTCATCTTTCCCTCTCTATCGTAGGATGTTTCAGACAGTTCAGATTCCATTTATGATTTGCCCATGAACAGCAGCAACAGATCGAGAACGAACAGCAGCACGATCGTGGCCTCCAGAACGACCATCCAAAAGTTATTGCGTTCGTGTTGAAGAAGCTGGTAAAGATCGCCGAGAGTCTTGAGTTTGTTATCGATAATGCGATGCCACTCGGCCAGATGAAATCGTTCGGACAGGTTCGCATAAATCCGCGCCAGGTGCCAATCCCCGAAGAACTTGGTGATGTTTTCCAGTTCGTCGGTGAAGCGGGCCATATCCACGTGAATCTCGCGGAGATTTTTGAGCACGGCGCGGTTGGCGTGGACCTTCCAACCGGACAGGTCGCGATACGATTGATCCAGCGTGACGTCGAGCTGTCGGTCGTAGGACTGCAGTTCGGACAGTTGTACGTTGGCCAGTTCGGCGATGTGAAGAATGTCGTCGAGACCTTCGGACTGGCCGACGACCAGGGCGGCATCCCAGTCCACCACGGCCAGATCGCTGGAGTAATAGCTCACGAACCGTCCGGTCGATTCCTCGGCCTCCTGCGAGGAAAGCCGGGAGTCGTCGGGCTCCTCCATTAAGAGTCCGGCGACCTGACGAACGTTGTCGTTGAGCCACTTCTCGGCCGAGAGCGCCGTTCCCGAGGGGGAAGGAGGAAGTTCGTCGATACAGAATATGGTGTATGCCTCCGATACCAAATTGGCCATCGGACGGATACAGCGATCGCCCAGATCGGTCTGGATTCGGCAGGCCAGATCGGTGACATGCTGGTCGAGCGTCTGTGAATCCAGCTTCAGATCGTGAAAGGCGATCAGGTCGGTCAGCGAATCCACGGCGAAGGGAACGCTCACCTGAATGCTGACGGCGCCGATGCCGAATACTTTGATTCGAATGACGACTTCAACGGGACCGTCCGGTGTATTACACGTTCGTGGAGCCATTTGAATCTGCCGGGGCCGATAGAAAAACATCTGACGCGGGCTTCTTTTGGTCGGCAAAATGGCGTATTCATCCGCGCGAAGGCCGAGGATACGATCCGGCGGTTCGCCCTTGAGTTCGTAGGCGATATCGAAAGCGAATAAATAAACCGCCCTGCCGCGATACCGCTTTGCGGCATACGAAGTGAACGATGATTCCTTTGCCGGCTGATCCATAGAACACCTGCTGAACAATCGAAATTCGGGCCGGTCAACTCCCACCGATACCCGTCGAACGATTCGTGTTCTACCTGCAAATGCCCGATAATGCAAGACTTGAATTGAAACCGCCGACGTTTTATCGCCGGACGTGCCTGTTTTGAAGAACATGATTGGCTGAAATCACACGGGAGCCAATAGGATCCGCTCTATTCTTCCTATCCATACAACGCCGATTGATCGGGCAAACGTCCGATTATTGATCGCCCGTATTTCCCGGAAGGATTTGAGAAGCAACGGTGCATGCGTTCTCAAAGTGAGGATCGGTCGTAAGAAATTCACATACATAAGCCCCTTGCGCAGCGGCGCCATCCGGATACTGATCGCACGAATTGCGATCGGATACATCCTCCGACTTTTCCAGTCGATGGATAACCAGTTCATACGGAATACCGTGCTGTTCTAAAGCGGAAGCCAGAATGTTCGGAGCCGTGTTCACGGCATGATCGCTTGTGGGATCTTCCCTGCTTTCCACGCTGCAGAATCGTCGTTTGTTCCTGTTCACTGGACAAGACCTCCTTTGGTGTTATTGGGGATTGAAAACGGAAACGGAGAAACATCTCTTGCGAGGATGACGTAAGCGGATTTTCCGCCGGATCAGGGCAAACAAAAACCCTTTCGCCCGGTCGGGCTTTCACGAACCTCGTCCGGCAATTCCCCTCCCGAGGATGCCGGTCATATTGATTGTGATCGGTCATATTGGAAAACCTCCACAACCCGCGGGGCTATGGAACCAAACCTTTTGTCCAAGTATGCGGGGTTATGAATAGCAGAAGGAAAAAAAATGTCAAGCGGAAATCGGTGTACGACAACGGATTGTGGAAACAAAGACGACGCCCGTACCTGTCCACCGCGCAGGGAGCCGGAGGTATGGCCCGAAGCGATAAGGGGCTTAGTGGGCCATGATGGAAGAGATACGGAAGACCGGCAGCAACAGGGCGATGGCAATGGTGCCGACAACCACACCCATGAAGATGATCATGACGGGTTCGATGAGACTGGTGACAATCCGGATCGAGTTTTGAAGCTTTTTCTGATAGAAGATGGAGATTTTATCGCAAACCTGTCCGATTTGGCCGGACTTTTCGCCGGCGCGAATCATCTGGATGATCGGGGCGGCGATGAGGCGATTGTACGGCGACAGAAGAATGGAATCGGAAAGCTGATATCCGTCGCGAATTTTGTTGTCGGTCGAAAGCCAGAGAGAACGAAAGTAAAAATTGTCGCAGGAGGAATGGACGACCTCGAGCGCATCCAGGAGACTGACTCCGGTGTTGACCATCGTGGCCATAATGCGCATTCCGCGGGTCATCACGGCATCGATAAACATGACCCCGATGACGGGCGTGCGCACCTTGAACCAGTCCAGAAACTTCTGGCCCGAGAGGGTCTGCCTCCAGAGCTGCAGGAGAAAATAGATCGCCCCAAAGGTAAACAACAGCGAAATCATGATACGAATGTCGCCGAGCATATTGCTGAAATTGACAAGCCATTGCGTCAACCTGGGGAGAGTAGCGCCCCGGGATTCATAGATCTTGGAGAACCGAGGCAGGACGAAGAACATCAGCGAACCGGTCGCAGCTACCGCCATAAGAAGCATGATCAGGGGATAGATCATTGCCCCTTTGATTTGTTTGCGGGTTTCGGCCTCGGCATTGAGGTAACTGGCCAGGACATCGAGCATTTCCGGCATCTTGCCGGAGGCCTCGGATGCCTTGACCATGCTGATGAACATAGAGTTAAAAATACGGGGATAGTTGGCCAGGGCAACGGAAAGACTATCGCCGTTTTTGATGCGTTCGGCGACATCATGAATAACCGCCTTGAAGATGCCCGGGCCTTCCTGTTCGGAGATACCTTCGAGGGCATCGGAAAGGACGACACCGCTTTCGAGCATAATCGAAAGTTGGGTGGTAAAGAGGATCAGATCGGCGGATTTGACCTTGAGCCGCGACAGGGCCGGCGAGGCGAGCCCGCAACCGAGAAACAGATTGTGAAGGGCCAGGCTCATCCTCAGGACTCCGGAACGTTTGTAACGCGAAGGATTTCATCAATGGTCGTGATTCCGGCGGCGACCTTCTGAACGCCGTCGATATGCAGGGGAGTCATCTGGTTGGCCAGTGCCGCGGCGCGAAGCTGTTTGAGGGTGATATTCTGGGCGATCTGATCCAGAATATCCTCCGTCGGGATAAACAATTCGTGGATGGCGATCCGTCCGAGATATCCCGTATTGCGGCACTTGCGGCAACCCATACCCCGGAAAAATTTGCTTTCGGCGTTCAGCCACTTGGCCACGGTGCGCTGAATGCCGACCGGCGGCTCGTACTCCTGTTTGCAGTTGGGACAAATCTTACGAACCAGACGCTGGGCCAGTACCGCGATCAGCGAAGCGCTGACGAGATAGGGCGCGACGCCGAGATCGATCAGTCGGGTGACGGCCCCGGGGGCGTCATTGGTATGCAGGGTGGAAAGGACAAGGTGGCCGGTGAGTGCGGCCTGAACCGCAATGTTGGCGGTCGGGGTATCGCGGATTTCGCCGACCATGATGATGTCGGGGTCCTGTCGCAAAAGACTACGAAGAGCGGTTGAAAAATTGAAGCCGGCCGCATCGCTGACCTGGAACTGGTTGATGGCGTTGATGTTGCATTCAACGGGATCTTCCACCGTGCAGATGTTGACCTCTTCGCCGTTGAGTTCCTGCAGGGCGGCATACAAGGTGGTATTTTTTCCGGACCCCGTCGGACCGGTGACCAGGACAATGCCATGCGGAGCGGTGATGACTTGTTTGAGGGCCTTGAGGTGGTCGAAGCTGAAACCCAGCGATTCAAGATTGGTCAGAATCTTCCGCGCGTCGATGACGCGGATGACGACTTTTTCGCCGAAGCTGCCGGGCATAACGGAAACGCGGAGGTCGATGGGCCGTCCTTCCATAAGGACGTGGATGCTTCCATCCTGCGGGAGCCGGCGCTGGGCGATGTCGAGCTCGGCCATGATCTTGATGCGCGAGACGATGGCCGAATGCATCTGAAACGGCGGAGTCATTTTTTCGTACAGACGTCCGTCCACGCGGTAACGGACGCGGAGTTTTTTGTCGCCCGGCTCGATGTGAATGTCGCTGGCGTTTTCGTGGACGGCGTTGTAGAGAAGATAGTTGACGAGTTTGACCACCGGGGATTGTCCCGCCACCTCTTTGAGATTGGCGATGTCCTCGGTGATGTTCTCGATCATGGTGAAATCTTCCAGGGCGGCGTCGTCGATGATCTCGTCGATGACGAACACGTTGGCCGCGGGCATGTAGGTCTGCAGGGTGGCGCGAATATCCTTGGCGGTAGCGCAGACGATCTGGACTTTGCAATCGCTGAGCCGCTCGATTTCATCCATGAGAAAGACGTTGGACGGCTCGCTGACGGCCACGGTGAGCGTGTTGTACACTTTGAACAACGGGAGAATGGCGTGCTCATCGAGGAATTCGCGGGGTAACAGTTCCACGACGGCCGGATCGCAGAGTTTCGGCGAGATGGTGGCATAGGGAACGCCGTAGGCCTCGGCAAGCGCGGAAGCGATCTGATTTTCCGTACAGTACCCGAGCTGAATGAGAAGTTCGCCCATCAGCTTGTTGTGGCCGCCTTGTTTCTGGGCGCGGAGGGCCTGCTCAATCTGCTCGTCAGTGACGATCCCCCGACTGAGCAGAACCTGCCCGAGTTGTAACTTGGTTTCCTTGACCAGTTCGGTCATCCCGCAACCCTTCCGTCAGACAAAGCTTTTCACCGCCGGCGACAGTTCGGCATAAGTATCGAACTGCGGCAGAAGGCGGGTAATTTCAAGAATCTTGGTACAGGTTTCATCCAGAGCGGCCAGCTTCATCTGGCAGCGGTTCTCATTGCAGTAGTCGCGGAACCATAACAACTGTTCGAGACAGGCGCTGTCCATGAAGCTCACCTCGGTCATATCCAGAACGATGTTTCGCGAACCCGACGCGATCAGACTGGTTCCATAGTCCTGAAACGCCTTGGCCGAATCGGCGGCGAATTCGCCGAACAGTTTGACGACCGTAACATTGTTGTAATTTTGCGTTTCAATCTTCATTGCGTACTCCGCGCGGCCTTCAGCGGATCAGAGTGCCGACGGCGACGGCGCCGTATTCGGAGAAATTACTGTAATCCCAGCTCTCGATAAAGCCATCCTGGATGATATCCCAAAGTTTGTGGATATCGCTGTCCAGAAAAACCCGACCGATGACGGGATCGAACTGGGTACCGAGGCCTTTTTCGATTTCCGAGCAGGCCTTTTTAATGGTCATGGCGTCGCGATAGACCCGGCGCGAAGTCATGGCGTCGAACGAATCGGCCAGCGCGATGATTTTCCCGATGAGGGGAATCTGCTCGCCCTTGAGTCCTTCGGGATATCCGGACCCGTCAATGCGTTCGTGATGGTACAACACGCCGGGAACGATTTGTTTCATTTGCTTGATATCGTTGAGAATCGAAGCGCCGATGCGCGGGTGGGCCATAATGCGACCCCGTTCCTCGTCGGTAAGTTTGCCTTTCTTGGTCAGAACCGATTCACTGATCCCGATCTTGCCGATATCGTGGAGAAGACCGGCCAGATAGATCTGGTGGATTTGGTCCTCCTCAAGGGGCTGGCGTTCGGAAAGACGCTCGGCGATCCATCGGGAGATGAAGGCGACTCGCTCGGAGTGGCCTCGGGTGTAGCGGTCCTTGGCGTCGATGCTGTTGGTGAGGGCCTTGAGCGAGCCGATGAACAGTTCCTTAAGATCCCCGAAAAGGCGGCCGTTGTCGATGAATACCGAACACTGGTTGGCAACGCAGTTGAACAACTTGACGTCGATGCTGTCAAAGTCGGGTTTATTTCGGATGTTGGTGGCGACCATCAGACCGAAAATCTTGCTGTCGTTGCCGAGAGGAACGGCCAAAAGGTTGTGGATCGATTGCGGCCATTCATATTTGAACGGCCGATCGACATGACTGTCCAGGAGGGCTTCGGCGCCGTTACGAATTTCCTGCAGGAGGCGATTATGCAGGATATCGACCATAACCTGGTCGATGGTGACCACCCCCGAACCGGCTATGAGGGCGAGGCGATCCATGCCTTCGACTTTTTTTTCCAGAAAGACGGCGATCCCCTCAACGGAAACGAGCTGGGTCAGGTTATCACAGGCCATTTGCAGATAGTTGGCATAGGTCTGCGTAACTCGCATGTGCGTGCTCATGTTATAGACCAGCATCAGTTCTTCATAGGTATGAGCCAGTTCCGTGCTGATCTTTTCGATTTGTTCAAGGTTTTTTGCGGACTGACGGTGGAGTTCGTCGAAGGCCTCCAGGATGGAGTCCACCGGATCGGCCGGATTCCCCGACGCCAGGACGATCAGAAGATCGGCGATCGGCTTATGGTTGCGAAAAATCGCCACGGCCCGAACGAGCGGATCCTGACCCAGATGCTGTATTCCGGCGGTTTCGGAGTGATCAACCGAAGACGCCATCGGGGCTATGCGTTCGGACTGGCTGGGGCGATCAGGTACAGGAGCTTCCAACAGGCACTGACCCTGAGGCGAAAAGACATACAAGTCGGCGCCGAGTCGGTGAAGGTGTCGAGTCAGGGAGTCAATCTGACTTCGAATCGCGGAAGGCCAGGATGTAACCAGTGTTTGAGTCATCGTGGGTAGCCGTTGCGGTTCCGGTTAGGCGGATATTTTCTGAGATAGAACGTCCTCGATCGTCTGTAACACTTCCCGGGGACTGAAGGGTTTGCTGAGACAGGCGGAAATACGAAGTTGCTTTCGCTTGTCCTCCTCGACGGCGAAACCTCGGGCCGTCAGCATGATGACGGGAATATCGCGCGTTTCCGGCTTGGCACGGAGTTGCTCGATCATTTCCAGTCCGCTGAGGACCGGCATCTGGAAATCGCTGACGATCAGATCAGGTTTCTCGCGAACGGCGGTCTCAAGGCCTTCGGCGCCGTTTTCGGCGGTGACGACATCGAAACCATTGTTCCGCAGCTTGATCGCCACGACCTGAACGATATGCACTTCATCATCGACAACGAGGATTTTTCTTTCCGACATAACCCGTCTCCTTTATGACGCCATCGCGGCGGCGGGAACGCCCATCGGCATTTGAAATCCGAATGTGCTTCCCTTGCCCTGCGTACTGGCGACGAACACTTTGCCATTGTGGACTTTCTCAACGATCTGTTTGACCAGACTTAAACCCAAACCGGTCCCTTTGGCCATGTTCTTATTGGCTTCCACCCGGAAGAATTTTTCAAACAGGCGGGGCAGATCGTCCGGTGGAATCCCGACGCCGGTATCGGTGATGCTGACACGGACCCGTTGATCCGCATCGTTGACTTCGGTCTGCACCGTCACCGATCCGTTGTTCGGGGTATATTTCACGGCGTTGCTGAGTAGGTTGATGACCACCTGCGTGATCATATCCTTGTCGGCGTAGACCTGGTCGTAAATGATCGAAGCCGGCGTATGCACGGCGATATTCTTTTCCTGCGCGTAGCTGCGGATCATCTCGACGGCGTCATGAATGATCAGCGACAGACTGATGGATTGCTTATTGACTTTGATGAGGCCCGACTCGATTCGCGAAATGTTCAGGATGTCTTCGATGAGACGATTGAGACGCTGGGCCTGGGTTTGAATGATCGAGCAGAACTGGTTGAGCGTGGCGGTATCCTTGGCCTCTCCATCGACGAGCATCTCGGCATAGGCGTTGATCGAGGCCAGCGGCGTTTTGAGTTCATGGGATACATGGCTGACAAAATCATTTTTCATCTGCGCGATTTCCTTCTCACGCGTGATATCGTGTAACACCGCCACGACACTGACGAGGGTGCCTCCGTCGTCTGTGACACAGGAGATAATACAGTCGAAAATCAACGATTCTTTTCCCTGTTCAACGGTCAATTCATGCTTAACATGGGTCAGCCGCGAGGTTCGGCTTTTGTCCATCATCGCCAGCAATTGCGAATGCCGAATCAATTCGGAGGCCGGACGCGGCTCCCTGGGATCGAATCGGAAACCGAATAACGTCTCGGCGGCCTGGTTGGCCATAATGAGGCACTGCCCGGCATCGATAACCAATACGGCATCGCGGATGCCGTAGATAATGGCCTGCGTATTCTGTTTTTGTTTCCGCAACAATTGACTCTGCAGCGACAGGTCCTTGTTCTGTTTGTCGATGACGTTCATGTGTTCCGTGGCGGATCGAAACCGATCCTCGATGGCCCGAATGAGGGAATTTAGAGGACCTTCCATTCGGATCTGTTCGAGAGACCGTTTCGAATCGCACAGAGAATCCGTTAACCATCGAAGCGAGGACTGAATCCTGAAAACGATCCCTACCGGAACGGCCGCGGACACTCCCGTCAATAAACACGCCGAGAGGGTCAGCCAACGGGGACCGTTCAGCAGGATCGACGAACAGCCGACTCCAACCCCGGTTGCCATCAGTGAAGAAGCGGTCCAGATCACCCATTTGTACGAGGGATACAACGTCATGGTTTCTCTGTCTTCGAGGCCGTGGTTTCCGATGGGGTCAGCATCGACACAAGTTTGCTGTCCGGATTGAGCGAGGCGGCGGTTTTATACGCCGCTTCCGCTTTGTCGGTTTGACCCAACTGCTGGTAACAACGGCCCATCATCAGCCATGCGAATCCTCCGGTTTCCTTCGACGAGGTAATCCAGCGGAAAGTCTCGACCGCGCGGGCAAAATCGTTTTCCATATACTGGGCACAACCCTGCAAAGCGGTGGCCTTGTCCCAGGCGGGGCGAAGGTCCAGGGCACGTCGGGCACAAACCCCCGCACGTTTGGAATCGTGAGCGCCTAACGCCGCATAGCCCATCTTGAGCCACAGTTCCGGATTGTCACGCTGTTCCAGGATCAGTTTATCGTAATACCGAACCGCCCTGCCGTATTGACCGCCGTTCATCGCGCACATCGCCAACATCTGAAGGCACGCGGTCTTGCGGGATCCCTCATATTTTTCCGTTACCCGGTCAAACATATCCATCGCCGCAGGCCAGTTCTCCTGGGTGATATAACAATATCCAAGGGCTTCCATGATTTCCGGGCTGTGCTCATCAAGAACCAGAGCCCGACGATATTGTTGAATCGCGCCGGGAAGATCCCCGCTGCGGTTCCGAATACTCGCCTGGGCCACCAGAAGTTTTGACTGGCCGGGAAGAGCCCGCACTTTTTCCCCCAACAGTTTATCGGCCAAATCATACTGCCCGAGAACGGAATAGGTTTCGCTGAGGGACAGAATATATTCCAGGTTGAGAGGATCGCGCTGGAGGGCCTTGGACTGGTAGTCAACCGCCTGTTTTGGATTTTGTGCTTCGAGGGCGATCACGCCGAGCCAGGCCCATGCCTGATGCAGCGAATCCTCTTGCTCGACGGCCTTGTTCAAATACTGTCGTGCGATCCCGTTTCGCCCCTGCGAAAGCTGAATTTCACCCATAAGTAAATTCGCCTGGGCGTTGTCCGGATCAACGGCCAGACAATGATTCAGCACCTTGAGAGCGTCATCGGGTTTGTTGTTTTCATAAAATTCCCTGGCCAGAGGAAGTTTGGCACGGGCCGTAGCGACTTCATACCGCTGGACGGCCGCCTTTTTATTCTGGCTGAAGGAAGCGCACCCGCCGCCGATCAGGGGCAGCAGAGCCATCATCGTCAGACCCAGAAAAAATCCATTTCGCATAATCCAATCCTTTCTGAAGAGACAAACGCCATACTGAATCACCTCCGGCCGAACCGATCACGATTCGACCGGAGGCGCGAATCCCTTATCGCCGGAACCAAGTCTCCGAATCTTCTCTCTCGATGTTTCCGATCATGATACGTTCGATCATCTCATCATTACCGCCGTTGGCATCGCGAACGATGCGTTCACGAAGTCGGATGGCTTCCAGATACGTGGGACGCAGATGCAAGGTCCAGCAATTCAGTTCCTTCAGCGCGCCCTGGTTATCGCCGCCGGCATACAAAGCCGCCGCCTTGGCGTAACTGTCTTCCGCCATGCGCCCGACGTTGAGCCAATGCATTCGCTCGCCGGCGCCGGCCCATTTGCGCTTGACATCTTCCATACGGGCATCGGAATTCAATTGATCCGGAGTCTGAATGATGTGGGGCGTCAATAAGACGATCACTTCCTGACGGGTTGTGGTATCCGAGGTGCTCTTCAATAAATCTCCGAGCAACGGGATGCTGCCCAGCAACGGAACCTGCTTTTTGGTCGTATTGACCACATCGCGGAACAGACCGCCGATCACCACCGTCTGGCCGTCCTTGACAATCACATTTGTGGCCAGCTCCGCGGCGGTTTCGTTGGGCACTCCCTGCGAGTTCAGATTGCCTGAGCTATCCTTCGGATGGATATCCATGCGGATAAATCCATCGTTTCCGATATAGGGACGGAAGGCCAGCTTGGTTCCGGTATCGAGGAATTTGACGGCTCCCTGCTGGGTACCGCCGCCGGCGGTCTCGACATCGCCTTCCCGATACCCCAGCTTGGTTCCGATATACACCTGACCGAGCTGTTTATTCACGGCCAGAATTTTCGGATTGGCCATGATGGTCACATCCGTGATCTGCTCCAGAGCCGTAATGAACAGGGCGACATCACCGGTGGTGATGCCGAGACGAAGTCCGTTTCCGCCCTGCCTGGCAAATCCGGCGATTTCGAACGGTGTTCCGGCTGTCACCATTCCCTGGCCGATCTGATTGATGGGCGTGGTACCGGTTGCCCCGCGGTCAACCGTTCCGCTGTCCACATAATCCTGCGTCGCCGCCGTGCCCTGCAACGCCACTCCGGCCGCGAGATTCAAGTCAACCCCGAACTCCATTCCTTCGGTGAGGGTGGCCGCAAGAATCGTCGCCTCGATCAACACCTGCATCGGGCGAACATCCAGCCGAGCCAACATTTCCGTAATTTGCGAGATATTTTCCGGATAATCACAGACCACCAGGGTATCCTGGAAAGCCAGATTATCGCCGCTGGCCTCATCGCTGATGGACTGGCCGCCGGGGACGCCGTTTTTGGCCGGCGAACTCTTGGCGATCATGCCGTCAACGCTGATATAGGCCTTGACCATTTTCTCGGCTTCTTCGGCCGTGAGATAATACAAGGTAAAGTGCCTGTATTCACGACGGCGTTTGTCGGCCTTGAGCTGTTCGAATTCCTCGGTGCTATACACCATAATGAAGTTGCCCTGTGTCTCAAAACGATGATTGGGTCCGATCAGGGCCTGCATGGCTTCTTCGAACGTCACGTCATACAGATTGGACACCGTCACCACGCCGGTTACCCGCGGAGTGGGAACGATATTTCTCTGATACTTCAGGGACAGAAATCGCAACGCGTCGATGATGGTCATGTCTTTTTTGAAGCTTAACGTCTGAATCGACTGTCCACCGGCGGTGGTCTCAATCTGGACCTCGGAGCCGTTCGACGCGGACTCTTCCGCCCGATTCGAGCCCGTTGCGGGTTCCAGCGCCGCCGCCAGAATCCTCGGCGTGGACGCCGACGTATCGACTTGGCCGATGACCAACGTGGCCAGGCAAGCCAGGACGATACCCCACAGAATTCCGAGATTGATCAGTTTGTGTTTGCGCATTTTGTTCCGATACAACATAATTTACCCCTTTCAATTTTCGCCGGAGTTGTCCGGCTCAGACATTTTTATCGTTTCCGAATACGATTCCCACTCCAACACAACGGCATTGGAGCGAATTTCTTTGACCGTGATCTCATACCGGTTGGCGCCCTGCCGGATCGGCAGAATGGCACCCACCGAAAGACATTTATCCTGAAGAAACGCCTGATACCCCGTACCTTTGGCGTCGTTGACGATCGCATCCACGGAGATCTTCTTCAGCAAAGGACAAACGATCGTATTCCATTGCTTCCTGACGGGATCATCGCCGGGGGCAACCGGCTCAACCGGATCCACGGGCGTCGGCGTTTGCCAAGGAAAAACGACCGCGTTCGGATTGGCAAAAATATTTCTGGCCAGCGTATCATGCCGTCCCTCCCGAATCGGAAGGCGGGAATACGTCAGTTGAGTCGGCGGAAGCGGGGAGAGCGTGTTCGACGGGGGCGCCGACACCTGGGTAACGTTCTTTTGCGCGGACGCCTTTGCCGGGCTTCGATGGCGGAAAACGATCCGAATCCATAAAATGGCCATGACGACAATCAGCACGCACGCCAGGATGATTTTGCCCGGGCTGATCGGTGGCGCCGCCAGCGAATTCGTTCGCGGCGATGATAACGGTACTCGTTTGGCATCCTGTCTCATAGTCTCACACGGAATCCGAGGCGGCCACCTGATAATACACGCGGGCGGCGGCATCCAGTTTCACTTGTCCGGACAGTTCATTGTCATTGGTTAATTGGATGGTGTCGATCCGGATAAACCGATCGAGTTTTTGTATCGACCGGAAAAAATCGAACATTTGCCGATACGATCCCGAGCCCTGGATGCGAATCCGCACAACTCCAAAACGGCCGTCTTCGGATTCCCCTTCGCGTTTCACTTCCTGATTGGCCAGATTGTGTTGGCTCATTACATCGGCGATCTGCTGCCACAGCCCGGCGATTCGGATCGACCGGGGGAATTTCTGCTCAAAATCTTTTTGGACCGGCTGGAGCTGTTCGACTTGTTGACGTAGCTGGGCCATCTGCTGGATGAACTGGTCGGTTTCAGCGCTGACGACCTGTTGCTGTTCGATGGTCTTGCGGATCGTTCTGGCCTTTTGCGTCATGGGGTAATATTGAAACAGTCCGAATCCCACCACGATCAGCGCGGCGACCGCAAAGATGATAACCTGTTGTTTTTCAAGCCATTTCACGACATTCATCCTGTCCGAGGATTATTTTTTCACCGTATAATTCGCCAGATAACAGGACACCTCGAATTCGGTGACGGGATGGCTTTTCACCTGGACGGTTTTGGAAAAACCCGGGAGAATCTGGCAGAAGTAGTTCGAGCTTTCCAGGGACGAGACCAGGCCCGCCACATCGGCGGCATCCGCGGCGATGCCGGTCAGTTTGAATCGATACCGCAGATTCGGCTCCGGAAGAACGGATTCTTTCTCCCGTTTCCCGTCGCCCAACACGATCATCGACGGCTTATCGGTTGTTTTGTCCGCCTGAAACTTTTCCGATTGAATATCGAGGGCCTTGAGGATCACCCGATCTCCGACCAGATAAGACAGTTCCGCCAGAACGGCGGCAAAATCAACCTTCGGGTCCACCCGGGCCAGGCATTGTTGCTGATCGGTCAATCCGCTCAGTTCCTTTTTGATCGTCTCAAATCGCGCGGTAATGGTTTCATCGGCACGGTAGGTACGCTCCCGCTGACTGGCTTCGGCGCGGCTGCGGGAGACGGACACTCCGGTGGTAAAACTCCACGCCGCCAACAGACCGAACAGACAGGCGATAATCGTATATTGCCGCCGATAACTCACCTTGCGCTGCCGGCCGGTTCGATACCATTCAGGAATGAAATCGATATCTTTCATAGACTCCTTCACTCCGTTTCCGCCAGGGCGGGTTCCATTCCGCGAATACCCAGACCGACCGCGACGGACCATTCGCACAGCGCCGCCTCATCCGCCGTGGCCAGAGGACTGTCGGCCAACTCGATTCGTCGGAACGGCTGGGCGATCCGTATTTCAACTCCCAGGTGCCGACGAAGGGCATTCAACAGGGCCGTTTCGTGCGCTTCTCCGCCCCCGAAGACCGCTTCCTGGGGCTTTTCCCCCCGGAAGGTTACCGCATAGTAACGGAAACACAGGGACACTTCCTTGGCCAAATCCTCGATCGTCCGACTCATGGAGTCGATTACGGCCTGTCGTGTGGTATGATCGATGGCATTCTCATCCGTTTGGCGCAATCGCGTCCGAAGGTGAATCGCCTCCGATAACGTGATTCCCAGTCGCGACGCCACATCCTGGTTGAGCTGATCGCCGGCGATGGGTATCTGCTTGACAAAGGAGATTTCCTGACCCCGACCGATGATGACCGTCGTCAATCGGCATCCGACCTCGACAAATACGCTGACCAGTTGCTGATCTTCCTGGCGACGATGGGAACATTTGAAACTGCGAAACAGCGCACAGGGCACCGCATCGATCGCATCGGGTTCGAGCGACACTTTTTCCAACAGCCGCAGATGCTGCTGCAGACTGGCCCGATCGATTCCGAAAAAAATCACTTCGTTTTTGATTTCATCGCCCTGATAGACATTGCCGGCGACCAGATAACGAATCTCATCGGCGTCGGGATTCAGGCCGAACCGCTGGGCGACTTCATTCCGAAGAATCTCGTCGATTTGTCCGGTCTGAGCGGGATCCAGCCGCAGACTGCGAATCTTGAGACTGTCATTCGGAATTGTCGAGATCACTTTTCGATCGATGAAACGCCCGTCGCGGAGCATTTGTTCGATCGATTCGGCGATCCGATCATCTCTCTGCCGCGGATCGGCGTGAATGGCCGGATCCAATGCGACTTGCCGGGCATCGACAACATACAGACCGTCATCGGCGGTAACCCCGAATTGGAGCATGCGGACCGTGCTATGCCCGATATCGAGGCCGATGGGTCTTACATGTTGTCGTTCGATTCCAAACATTCGATTCCCCAGAATGGGATATGGGTTCAGGGAATGCTGACGTATCCGGTAACCGGCTCTACGGTAACCGTCGTGGAAAACGTTCCGGCGGTTAACGAGATTTGGCCGGCGGCCATCGCCGATGCCGTTCCCGTACCGCTGTAGGGTGTACCCAGATAATCAAAAGTGATCGAAGAGACGCCGTCGAACAAGGCCGTAAAATCGACTTGATTGGTTCGATGATCCGGAGCAAAATTCACTGTAAACGTCGAACCGGCTTTTGTCGGATGGGCGATCGTCGTTCCGGTGGCCGTCTCCTGAACCAGGTACGATTCGTTCGCCGAATCAAACACCACCGTCAAATTCATCTGTCGCGTGATGGCCAGATTCTTGACATATTCCAAATCGGCCGCGATCGTATTGGCCGCCGCCTGAAGTTGCGAATCGGCCGCCGAAGAAAACATCGGTACCGCCAGCAGCGCCGCTATCCCCAGCACGATCATCACCACCACCAATTCGATAAACGTAAATCCCCCGGCCATCCGGAGCGCCTTTCGAATCGAATTGTTCATTCGTTCACCTTTCCTTTAACTGTCCAAGAATCCTTGTAGAATCCATGCCTCCATTTCGTCCGTTCCGTTGGAGGGCTTAATCTCATTGACCATCGAAATTTATAGAGGGTGGATTCCCTGAGATAGCGGCTCAAAACCGGTAGGAAAACGGGACATTGGACTCGGAACAGGCGACTGGAAACATATCAATAATGGGGAATATGAAGACGGGAAAGTCCGACCAAACGTTGTGACCTGTACAATCCGAACGATCATCCGGACACGGTGTGGAACCGATTCACGATGGATGAAGAAAATCGATGATTCGATGAAAAAAGATTATTCAAAATCCGATTCGGGTTATCGGACGTCGCGATCGCTTTTGTTCCATCCAATTATTGACGTTGGATCGAGGTAATAAAACTTCGCTTGGTTCCGCCGTCATTGACATACAGAATTTTGGCTTGTAGCTTACTCTGTGCCACCTTCACGGAATCGATCACCCTGTATCCTTCGGCGGTAATTGAATACGTATAAGTCGTCGCGCCGGAAAAAAGGTTTGGATCGGCGGGATTGGCCGTGGGCGCTCCGGCAAACGTCAACTTCCAATAGTCTTTTCCTCCCGATTCGGAAGGTTGCGCGGCGGGCGAAGAGATGGTGGCGGGTCCATAGACAATCGCAAATGCTCGACCGTACTGCAGCGCGCATCGGGCCAGATTGTCCATTTTCAAACGCAAGGCCAGGTTATCGCCGCAAGCCAGCTCCGCATCCGAGCGGGCGAGAAAGCCCAGCGAAAACACGGTAATCGCCATCGTGATGAATAAGACGATCAACAGCGCCCCGCCGCGGCGATTTTCGGATGCAACGCGTTGTCTGCTTTTTCGTTTCATGGGAATCTCAATAGACATGTCCATCCGAAGCCCAAAGAGAACCGGCAATCTCGTAATGATGCGTTATCCCGTTTTCCCGCAAATCGAACGAGATACAAATCCGCCGTGTCGCGGGGGTCGCGGCATCAATCGCAATTTGAGGATTTGTACAGGAAGGAATTACCGTTACGGCTCCGGACACCGTCGAACAAACCAAATACATATTGGTTTCGCCTCCCCCTATGATATCGTCGTTATTGTAATCGGACCATTTTTCATAAAACACAATATATCGTTTTTCTGACTCGATTGTTTTCCCATTTCCATCGGCATCCGCCCATAATTCCACCTGAGAGAGGACTCTTCTCCATATATTGAATTCCCCGGAAAAGAGCAACTCCCAGGAACCAATGCCCTGACTATCCGTCACGCGGTTACTAAACCGGATCTGATCCAGCACACGAGTTGTGGCCGTCCGCAGAACGGTCTGGGTCTCGCTCATGGACTGGGTCGCGTCGCGCGCGTTGCCGAAAGCCGAGCATAGCGTAACCGCCGCCGACAAGATGACGGCGGTAACCATCGTCGCCATCATCAGCTCAACAAAGGTGAATCCTCGGTTTCGATTGTTTGGGTTTCGGATTTGCATGGTGCATCAGGGTTTTCCGACCATGGATTTGATGTGCAGAATCTTGTGCCCATTATAATACACCGTTACGATCACCCACGTGACGGAGGTGGAACCCATCGCGGTCACGCTGGCCGTTGCCGAGCGGCTGAAAGGGGCATAGATGGGATCGGTAAACACATTTCCGGCTGAATCCTTCACCTGTCCCATGGATTCGGAATAATTGTTCCAGGTCGAGACAATGTTGGCATAGGGAGTGGTGCTGATTTTTTCGACCAGATCCGAGGCCAGTTTCCCGGCGATCGCCCTCCGAGCGCCCTCCGCCTGCGATTCGGCTCCCCCCGCAAAAGGAAGAATGACCCCCGCAGCGGCGGCCGCCAGGATCGTCATCGCTATCAAGGCCTCGGCAAGGGTAAAACCAGATTGACAAGCCCGTATCCGCATACCCGTTCAATCAATACCGAATGGTGTCACGGCTGTCGCACGCACGGAATTCTCCCGTGGCGGCATTGCACCACCAGCCGGTTCCTTCGTCGCCCCGGGGTTGTGCAAGAGGATCGTTCACGAAGGTGACGGTACGCTGATTGTTGTAGGCGTTGCTGGGAATTTGGATGAGGTAGGGTCCAAGTCCGTCCGATCCTCGTTCCGTCAGTTCCCGGACAAATAGTTTCTCGTCGATTGCCCCATCCATGACGGTTTGACCGGGAAGCCGATCGTCATGTTGAATCTTGAACAATTCCAATTGGGACCGAACTTCCTGAAGATCGCTGATTAAATCATTCAAACGGGCCTGGCTGCTGGCCCGGCTGAACCGGGGAACGGCCACCGCCGATACGATTCCCAATATCATCATCACCACGAAAATTTCCGTCCAGGTTAACCCGTTTTTCTCATGTGTGTCCATGGCTTGGTTCTCGGTTTCTCGTTCCGGTTGATTGAATCTCGCTACAGGAAAAAAAGAGCTGACCAGGCAGGCATTGCTGCATACACTGGTCAGCTCTGTCTTTCGATTTCGACTCCGTCGATCAATAGGTCGTGATCGAAGGAACAATCGTCGCGGCAGAAGCACTATCGACGGCACGGATATCACCCGTGGCGGCGTTGTAGGCCCAGCCACCCGAATCCGCGGCGGGAGCGCCACCGGATCCATCAACGATCGTGGCTAACATCGTAAACGCGTTGGTGGGAATGGCCTGAAGATAAGGACCAAAATCGGCACCCGCGGCGCCATTGATGTCGGTCTGTGTCGTCATCTGCGTGGCAAAATTGGCCAGGGTGGGTCTTACGCCCAGGTGCTGGATCTTATACAACTCGATCTGGGACCGCATGGTCTGCAGGTCGGCCTTGATCCGGTTGATGCTGGCTTCCTGGCTGGCATTACTGAACTGAGGTATCACGATGGCGGCGAGAATACCCAGGATCACAACGACGATCAGGATTTCCACCAGCGTAAACCCGTGTCTGTTTGTTCGTTTCATGTTAGTCTCCCAATTAAATAATGTTACGAAAACGTTTTTTGGTATTGGTTTTGAACGATTCAAAACTTACCTTGTTTTCTCTACCTGGAACCGATGGAACTCGGGCCGAAGAGAACATCTGTTCTTCGCTTGCGAGCCGGAAGGTCTCGAAGTATCGGTAGGTCGGCCGGCACATCGGAACGAGGAAACCTTTTGTCTTTCAAAAGAGCCGCGTGGCAATCACGCTACCAAACCTTACGAAATAAATTCTCGATCACCAAACGGCGCGGGGGATCCCAATGTAGAAATTTCATCGATTGGATGAACACGATGCGGCCCGATAAAGCGATGGATTATCGTTCAGGATCCGGGAGGAAAAAAAGGGGCGTAACGACGGTTACGATTAGCGCGACAGCGCCGCGGCGACCGCGGAAGAAATATTTTTCAGGAGAATCCCGCGTTGCATGGAACCCTGATGGGATAGCTCGATCCGGATGGCATTCAGGTCCCCTAAAACCGACAAGACGCGATCGGCCCATTCGATCAGCACCACGGAATCGGGCCGGCAAAGGTCGTCAAATCCGAGTTGTTCGAACTCCATCGGCGAATTCAGGCGGTAGGCATCGATATGGTACAGTTCCAGTCCCAGGGGATGCGCGAAATATTCATTGATGAGCACAAACGTGGGACTGATGACCGAGCGGGTTTCCCCGACGCCGGCGCCCTGAGCGATGCCTTTGATCAGATGGGTCTTGCCGCTGCCGAGGGGACCGATCAGATACAGCACTTCGCCGCCCTGCAGCTCCGAACCGATGCGCCGCCCGATCTCGATGGTCCGTTCGGGACAGTCGCTGGTCAGTTCCATCGTGGTGCGGCCGGCTTCCGGACTCATAGATGATCGTATCCCTTCGGCTCCAGGTCCTTGATCAGGTTATTGGAGGTACGAATACGTAATTTTTGTTCCGCGACAATTTCGCCGATGCGGGTAATGGAGATACCTCTCCATAGCAAAAGGTTCTCCCATTGCCGTTTTGATAGCGTGAACAGAAGTTCGAAATCCTCCCCGTCGTGCAGGGCGCTGGCCAGCGGATCGGCCGTCTTGCGCGCATCGCGGGAGAGAGGAATCCAATCCGCTTCCACAATCGCGCCGACGCCGCTCTGCTCGCAGATCCGGTTTAAATCCGTACTGAGCCCGTCGGAAATATCCATCATCGCATGAAGTTTTGCCGTGCGTGCGATGCGAATCGCCTCATGAACACGAGGCGTAAATCGAAGGTGTTTTTTTCGCAGCGATCCGCCCAGCGATCCCGTCACGCAGATCCAATCCCCCGGCCGTGCGCCGTTTCGTCGAACCGGTTTGATCCCCGGCGCCGGTTTGCTCAGCAGAGTAATATTGATCGCGAATCGCCCCTTCGGATCGGACCATGCGGTGATATCGCCCCCGATCAGGTGACAATCGAACCGTTGCCCCGCGCGACAGATGCCCTTGTGGAGCTTCTTGAGCTGCGCGGAATCGAATCCTTTTGGAAGAGCCACCGCCGCCACGGCGCACAAAGGAATCGTCGCCATGGCGGCGCAATCGCTCAAGCTGCAATTCATCGCCTTGACGCCGACCTGTTCCATCCCCGTCGTCGATAGATCGAAGTGGGTTCCGTCCAGCAGGATATCCGTCGTGATCAAAACGGAATCCTCCGGAGAGATCTTCACCTGCGCCATGTCGTCGCCGATGCCGATCGGAAATCGATCGCGCGATAGGCGGCTCTTGGCGGCAAACCATCCGGTAATCCTGTCTTCCTGGTTGGGCATGAACCGACCTTACGAAGATCTTTCAATTAGGCCCGCCGGCACTTACTGCTCCTGCAAGCGGTGGTTCCAGTATTCGATCTGCCGCCGCGTCGATTCAAGCCCTCCG
This sequence comes from uncultured Pirellulales bacterium, assembly GCA_964386005.1. Classification (GTDB taxonomy): domain Bacteria; phylum Planctomycetota; class Phycisphaerae; order Sedimentisphaerales; family Anaerohalosphaeraceae; genus FEN-1350. The sequence goes on from CAYLSB010000004.1 coordinate 107,809, forward strand.
GCTCCCTCGGTCCGGTACTGCCGCGTCACCTGCAGCGCGTTGAGGGTATCGAACACATCCGGCTCGATCGCCGAGCAAACTTCGCGAAACCGCTCGATCTTCACATCCGCCAGTCGCTGATGGCTCTGCTCGCATTCCGCAACCATCGCGCCGACGATCCCATGCGCCTGGCGGAACGGAATTCCCTTTTTCACCAGATACTCCGCCAGCGCCGTTGCATCCAGAAATCCACAGTCCATTCCCGCGGCAATCTGTAGGGGGTTGAATCGACATCCGCCGACAATGGCGGCGGCCATGGCCAGACAAGCCCCGATCGTGTCGGCGGCGCTGAACACATGAATCTTGTCTTCCTGCAGGTCGCGGTTATAGGTGGAGGGCTGCGCCTTGAGAATCGTCAATATCCCCATCAGCGCCCCAAACACCCGGCCGGTCTTGCCCCGGATCAACTCCAGCAGATCCGGATTTCGTTTTTGCGGCATCATGCTCGACGAGGTACAGTATTTGTCGTCAATCGTCAGAAACGAATACTCGGTGGTGCAAAACAGAATCCAGTCCTCGGCCAGCCGCGATAAGTGTACGGCGATCATCGAACAACCGAAAATAAACTCCGCGCAAAAATCCCGATCCGCCACCGAGTCGATGCTGTTCGATGTGATATCGGAAAAGCCCAGTTGTTTTGCCGTGGCTTTTCGATCCAGCGGCAGCGTTGATCCCGCCACCGCACCGCTGCCGAGGGGACAGACATTCAGCAAATCGCGACCGTTCTGCAACCGCCGATAATCGCGGGAGAACATTTCGACGAAGCTCAACAGGTACGCTCCAATCGTCACCGGTTGCGCCCGCTGCAGATGCGTATAGGCCGGCATGATGTCTTCGGCATGCTGCTGCGCCAATCGCACGAGGGCCTTCTGCAACAGGGTGATTCGCCCCTGGATCAGTTCAATTTCGTCGCGCATCCACAACCGCAGGTCTGTCGCCACCTGATCGTTCCTTGACCGGCCGGTGTGCAGTTTCTTTCCCGCATCGCCGATCCGCTTGATCAGCGCATCCTCAATGACCATGTGGATGTCTTCGTGGACCTTAGGGAGGGGCAACCGCCCCGCCGCCAACTCGTCGCCGATTTCGATCAGGGCTTGTCTGATCCGGGCGCACTCCTGTTTCGTGATCAGCTTCTGCCGGGCCAACATCTCCGCGTGAGCGATCGATCCGACGATATCGTACTTGTACAACCGTTGATCGAAAGACAGTGACTCGACAAAATCCACGGCCAACTCATCCCTATCGCCGCTAAGCCGTTTCTCCCAACTCTTATCCGACTTCGACATGATCCGGGCTCCGAGATATCATGGGCACCTGAAAATCTTTCGGCATGACCAATCCCCCCGAAATGATCATGGAAAAGGCCTCTTCGACCGAAAGGTTCGTTTCCGCAATCTGGTCGGCGGGAATGATCTGAAAAAAACCCGTTGTGGGATTGGGAGCCGTCGGAATAAATACTTTGCAGTATTTCTTCCCCCGAGCGTCGTTGATATATCCGGTAATAAACCCGATGGACCGGAATCCCGGCCGGGGAAACTCCACCAGCGCCACCGACTTGAACGATTCCTTGCCGGGCAAGGACACGGCCTTGACCACCTGCTGAGTCGCGGAGTAGATCGTCCGAACCAGCGGAATCTTCATGAGCATGTTTTCCCCCGCCTCGACAAACCGGCGGACAATGACCCAGCGACCGACCGAACCGACCAGATAGAGAAAAAACAGCAGGATAAAAATCGTCAGGCACGTGATCACGACCGTCTGGACAAGGGGGTTAACCACGCCAATCCAATGGATCTGGCGGCCGTGTTCCAGCATCTTCACGACCAGCGGTTTGAGATACTTAAACATAAAATAGAACAACCATCGGATCACCAGAAACGTCACGGCAAACGGGAGCAATAGCAAAATCCCCGACAGAATCCGGTTTCGGATGGAAGTCGTAATCTTCCCTCGACGTTTATGTGTCTTGGCCATTGGATTTTCCTGGGTTAGCTGGATCCTGATTCACCGGACTATTATATCCGTCCATCAGCCCGCGTAAAGAGAGTGCAATGTTTTGTGCGGCATCCGGTTTGGCCAGCCCTTTGGCCGCGGCCGCCATTCGATCCCGCAAGGACGCGTCATGCATGATTTCCCGAAGTTGCCCCAATAGGGAGGCGGCCGTTCTCGACGGGTCCTTCGGTTCGTCATCCACGATTCGAGCCGCCCCCGCCCGAACCAGCGGTTCAACGTTACGATACTGATGACGATCCTTGTGATACGGATACGGCAGGCAAATGCTTGGCAATCCCGCCGCGAGGTATTCGGCCACGCTGACCCCGCCCGCCCTGCCGACCGCTACATCCGCTGCCGCATACAGATCGGGCATGTCATCCCAGTAATCGACAATCCGGCAGGATAACCGGCCTTGCGATCCCCCGGCCTTCACCTGTTCATACTTCGCCTTACCCGTCAGATGAACCATCTGCCATGTCTCGGCGAAATCGTCCAACTGGGGGAGGATCCGTGACATCGCCTGATTGATGCTCGCCGATCCGCTCGACGCCCCGGTAACCAGAAGCGTTTTCTTGTTTCGATCCAGTCCCAACGCATCGAGGGCTTTTTCCCGATTCGGCGCCGCGAAGGCCTGTCGCAACGGACACCCGGAGACGACGATTTCACCTTTTACGGCGGTAAAATATCTTTTTGTTTCCTCGAACTGCACGAAAATCTTCGATGCCAGTCTGCCCAGAAGTGTATTGGCCCGACCGGGCATATAATCGACATTGAGTATCGCTATAGGCATCTTTAAATCCTTCGCCGCGAACACGGCCGGCGCGGACGCGAAACCGCCCGCGCTGATCACAACCGCCCTTCCGGAAAACCCTCCGAGATGGCGCTTGGCCGCACGAAAGGCCTTGACCTGCGAGACAACAAACGCGAAAAACTTGTCCGGCCGAATCGCCATACCTTGTGCGGCCAGCGGGATGTATTCATATCCGGTTTTGGATAAAATCGATGCGTCGATCGGCCGCGTACTGCATAGAAACATCATTCGGGATCCCGGATCGATCCGGCCGAGTTGTTCGGCCACCGCCAGCGCCGGGTAGATATGGCCCCCCGTTCCGCCTCCGGCGAAAACATACACTCGTTCCTGCGATGATTCCTTCATCAATTCATCCCGTCCATGAAAAGGATTCTACCCATCTCGATCATCCAGTGGCATATCCTCCCTGCCTCAGAAAAAACAACGCCGAATAAATCTTCAGGTCAATCAAGATTCCCCGCCGCCGCTTGTCGTTCAGAAAGTCCGCCAGCGATTCCATCGGCACATCGTGTACGACAATCTCTTCGGTTTCATCGCCGCCACCCGCCTCGACTTTTCGCAAACCCGTCGCCAGAAAGAACGTGATCTGCTCATCGCACAATCCCGGGGTCACCGATCCTTCGAACAGAACATCCATTCGTTCGGCTTCGTATCCCGTTTCTTCCAGCAGTTCCCGTCGTGCCGCCCGCTCCAGCGGTTCCTGCGAATGTTCGGGAATATCCCCGACCAATCCCGCCGGAAGCTCCATGACTTTGCCGCCGATCGGCGGCCGATATTGCTCGATCAGCACCAGCTTGTTATCCCGCGTGACCGGCACGATCCCGACGATCCCCGTGATGTTCTTTCGCCGCACAAACTCCCATCGCCCGATCCGAACCACATCGATGAATTTTCCCGCCCACTCGACTTCTGGTTCCCGCTGATCCGTCACCGAGTCGCTCCTTATTGTGCCTTTTCCAGTTTGGCGTATCGCGTCATCAAGGATTTCGTCTGCCCGGAGTTGAACCGCACGACCACGATGCTGTCTTCGCCCAGATCGACGAATTCCTTGATACGCCCCAGCCCGAACTTTCCGTGCCTGACCAGTTCGTTGACCTGATATGGCGTTTCCGTGCCTTCTTCGTAATCAACATCGACATGGGATTCGCCGGGATCGTCCAACTCTTCGACCGCTTCCAGATCGCGGTTCGTAAAGCCCATCTCGAACAAAAACGGCGACGGTACCGTCCGGAAGAATTGTCCTCGAAGCGTCCGATGTCGCGCCAGCAGCAGCGTCAATGTATCCCGCGCCCGCGTGATCCCCACAAAGCACAGCCGCCGTTCCTCTTCCATCTCCTCCGCCGATTCCATACTCCGCTCATGCGGCAGGATGCCCTCTTCGATCCCCGCAATCAGCACGTGATCGAACTCCAGCCCCTTGGCCGCGTGAAGCGTCATCAATGAAACCTTGCCGACCGACGGATCATACGCATCCGTATCGCTATACAGCGCGATCGACTGCAGATAATCCACCAGAGACGGCTCCGGCGTCTGCTGATCGTAGAGCGCCGCCCCGTTGATCAATTCGTCTATATTCTCTATCGCCGATTCCTGCTTATCGCCCGCCTGCTTCAGATGCTCTTCATACCCGCTCGTCTCCAACACCTTCTCCATCAACGGAGCAACCGGACCGGCGATTCCTTCCTTGAGCGATTCGATCTGATTGGCGAACGCCGTGATCTTCGCCTGTGCCGCCTTGGGAATCGCTTCGATCACGACCACCTGTTTGGCCGCCTGCCAAAGCGAAATGCGCATCCTCTCCGCCGACGCCGCCAGCCGATCCAGGGTCGTTTGTCCGATCCCTCGCGGATGGCTGTTCACGGCCCGCAGAAACGCCAGATCGTCATTCGGATTGACCAATATCCGCAGATAGCCCAGCATATCCCGGATTTCCTTGCGCTCATAAAATTCCACGCCCCGCACCACCTGATAGGGAACTCGCAGCCGGATCAGGTGCTCCTCGATCTGCCGGCTCATCGCGTTGATGCGATAGAACACCCCGATTTCGCCGGGCTTGCCGCCCTCACGAATCAGCGTCTGGATCCGATCCGCGATCATCGCGGCTTCGGCCGTCTCGTCCGAACACGGGAACAAGCGTATAGCCGTACCCGCCTGCCGCGTCGCGATCAGCTTCTTGTCCTTGCGCCGCGTGTTGTTGGCGATCAGCCGATCCGCCGCCGCCAGAATCTGCGGGCTCGATCGGAAATTCTCCTCCAGCCGAACCACAATCGCCTCCGGCCAGTCTTCCTCGAACATCAGAATGTTGCCGATATCCGCCCCCCGCCACCGATAAATCGACTGGTCCGGATCGCCCGTCACGCAGATATTACGATGTTCCAGCGCAAGCCCCTTGGCGATCTGGTATTGGGCATGGTTGGTATCCTGGTACTCGTCCACCAGCAGATATTGAAACCGCCGATTGAGTTCCGCGCGGATTTCCGGCCGGTCCCGAAGCAGAATCGCCACATGAAACAGCAGGTCGTCGAAATCCAGCGCGTTGCGGCCCGCCAGCATTTTTTGATATTGGCGATAGATTTTCGCTATACACTGTTCAAAGTACCCGTCCGCCCGCTCCTTCACGTCGTCCGGGCTCTCGAGGTCGTTCTTGAACTCCGAGATCGCCGCCAGCGCCCGATTCGGCGCGAAGTTCGACGTGTTCAACTCCGCCGCCGCGATGGCCTCTTTGACGCACCGAACCTGATCGTTGGCGTCATAGATGCTGAAGTTCGAACCGATCCCCGTCGCATCGGCATACCGCCGCAGGATCCGCACGCATAGCGAATGAAACGTGCTGACGTGCACGCCCTCGGCAAATCCCATCCCCTGCACCCGGCGGCGCATCTCCTCGGCCGCCTTGTTGGTGAATGTGATCGCGCAGATATTCCGCGGATAGACGCCCGACTGAATCAGCGCCGCGATCCGGCAGGTTATCACCCGCGTTTTGCCGCTGCCCGGCCCGGCAAGGACCAACAGCGGCCCATCCTTGTGCGCCACCGCCTTCTGTTGCGATTCCGTCAACCCGCGAAGATACGGCATTTCCTGTGAAGATATCGTTTTCATGGAGCCCATGCTTATATTCGGTTTACGGCTTATTCATCCGCATTCGTTGCGTACATTCATAGCCGCCGCATTTTCGTCAAAGCAGCGGTCGGGATGTATTCTACATGATCCGCTCGGCTTTGTGTATTGATATTTTCCGATTGCCGATCTGGAAGGCCGTGCTCCATCCCGGCCGATCGTTTTGCGTGAGGCCCAATCTGCGTCCATCGGCGGAATCTGCGGATACGAATTCAATCGTCAATCGTCATAGTCAATTGAAACGTCCCGTTCATGGATTGTCGGAAGGTATCCATCAATATCCGCCGGAAATCCTTCTTCGATTTTCCCGTCGATGGTGTATAATTCCCCCGGAATTCAGTCGCAAAATCCATCGGAATGGAATCGAAATTGAGCCGTAGCAACCGAAAAAAACGCAACGCCCCGGCCGGTCGATCGGATCCTCGCAACGACCGATCCAAAGATACGGCATCCCCCCCGCCGCCGGTAACCCGATCCGCCTCCATTTCACCCCGGCGGCTCTGGCTGTTTCGTTTTGTCGTTGCGGTGGTCGTCCCGCTGTTTCTGTTGGCCGCGGCGGAGATCATTCTGCGGATCGCCGGCGTGGGCCGGCCGATGAATTTTTCCTATCCGGCAACCGTCAACGGCCGGCGCGTCCTCCTCAGCAATCCCTATTTCACCTGGCAATTCTTCGAGCCGCAGATGGCCCGCGCGATCGAGCCGTTTGCCCTGCGCGATCCCAAACCCAAAGACACCTGCCGGATCTTCGTTCTCGGCAGCTCCGCCGCGCAGGGCGATCCGGAACCGATGTTCGGACTTTCGCGAATGCTCGAGACGATGCTGACCGATCAATACCCCGGCGTGAATTTCGAGGTCGTCAACGTCGCCACCGTCGCGATCAACTCGCATGTGACGTTGCGGATCGCGCGGGCTTGCGCCAAACTCGATCCGGATTTGTTCGTGGTCTATATGGGCAACAACGAAGTCACCGGCCCCTTCGGCGCGGGCACCGTGTTTTCGCCGCTGCGATCCAGTCGCGCGCTGATCGCCGCGCATTTGTGGGCCAAACGCAGCCGCATCGGCCAGACGCTGGAGTCTCTGAAAAAGGCCGTCGTCGATCGCGATCGCGCGCCGGTTCCGTGGCTGGGGATGGAAATGTTTCTCGATCGACAGGTGAAACGCCACGATAAGTCCCTCGCAATCACCTATCGAAATTTCGGCGACAACCTGAAAGACATTTTCAAGATCGCCCGCAAAAAAAATATTCCCGTCCTCGTCAGCTCCGTCGCCGTCAATCTCAAAGATTGCGCACCGTTTGCTTCACAGCATGATCGGACATTGTCGGATGATAAAATGACACAATTCGACGAGTTATTCTCGCAAGCAAAAGCCCTTCAGGAGAAGGATAAGAATGCGGAAGCAATATCCGTTTATGATCAGGCATGGGAGATCGATTCTTCCTATGCCTCCCTGTATTATCAAATCGCCAAAGCCTATCATTCATTGAACGATTATAAAAATGCCGGTCAATATTTCCGTTGGGCCGGAGATTGCGACACCCTGCGTTTTCGCGCCGATACAAAAATCAATCGGATCATCGAGGATGTGACCCAAAAGGGATTTCAAAACATTCATTTTATCGACGGCGCGGCGGCGATGGAATCGCATTGCGACGACGGCCTGCCGGGCCTGGATCTGTTTTACGATCATGTGCATCTCAACTTCGCAGGGACCTACATCCTGGCGAAAGAATACTTCACCCAAATGACTCAGGTCTTGCCGCCGTGGGTCAAAGATCATTCCTCCGGTCGCCCGCCGCTCTCGCGGGATCAATGCGAACAACGTCTTTGCTACACCGGCATCGATCGATTGATCATCGCGCGATCGATGAGCAATCGTCTTCTTCGTCCGCCGTTTACCATGCAGAGCGATCACCGACAACAGCTCGATCATTTCCAGCAGCTCATGACGGAATACGATCGTTTCGGTTCGGGTGTCGATCTGCAAAATTGCCTGAATCAATATGAGGCAACTGTAACCGCACGCCCTAACGATGACTGGATGCATCTTCATTACGCCAAGATGCTGATGCTGGCTCTGAATGATCTTCGAAGAGCCAAGGAACACCTTCGGATCGTTCATCAGCGATTTCCGCAGTGGGTCGATGGTTACAACCAGATGAGCAAGATCGCATTCCTGGAAGGCGATACCGCTGAAGCCGAATCGTTGTGCAGAAAGGTTCTGGAATTAAATCCGTACACGGCCGACGCCTTTCTCGGTCTCGGCGTGATCTATCAACAGAAGAATCAACTCGACGAAGCGATTGAATATCTATCAAAAAGCATCCTCTATGACCCGTATTCATCCGAGAACCATCTGGCGCTGGGGATCGTATTCATGGCGAAAATGCGATTGCCCGATGCCATCAGGGAAATGGATCGCGCGATCGAACTGGATCCGACCAATGCCAAAGCATGGTTTCATCGCGGGTATTGCCTGATGGTCGAAAAATCGGATCAGCCAACCCGACTAAAAGCGATTGAATATATCCATAAATCCGTCGAGTTGTCGCCGAATTTCGCCGAGGCCCGCTGGCGCCTGTCGATGTTGCTCATTCAGGAAAATCGGCTCTCCGATGCGATCGTTCATCTCGAAACATTGGTGAAAATGCGCCCGCAGGATGCTCAGATCATCCATGCCTTGGCGTTATGTCTCGTCCAGGATTCACAGGAGGATCCGGAGAAACTCAAGAAAGCTCGAGCTTTATTGGAAAAAGCGGTGTCGATGAATGAAGACTTTGAAAAAGCACAATACGATTTAGGCGTGGTCTTAGTCAAATTGGGGGAAATTGCCAAAGCAAAAGAGAGCTTCTTGAAGGTTCTTCGAATCAATCCGAGTAACGGTCCCGCACGCAAAGCCATAGAAACAATCGAGCAGAATACGGATGAAATCATACGTAACTAATTATCTTGAAATACTTTACATCGTTTTACGTTCCCGTATTTTTCTTGACAATCACATCGATATATGTTATAATGAGGTTTGTTAAACTTGATATTTCAATCAAATTCGGGGGGTGTTGATGACAAGACGCGTTCTGTGCAAAGTGGTTGAAACAAAGATTCTTGGGCGGTTGAAAAAAGAATTTGACGAATCCAAATCATTTATTGACAAAGATTTATATTCGCCGAATCCGTCGGATTCTTTACAGCCGATCCCGTATTGCCCGTTAAAAGCCAAATTTTCACTCGCTTCACGAAAGGGTATCCCAACCGGGATTATGGTGGACATACGAGCATAAATTGCGATTTGGAAAGAACTTATGAACATAGAAAAGGCGAGAATAACCGGTTGTATCCGGTATTCTCGCCCGATCTGTATAATCCCTTAACGTTGTGCGTCGGCCATCCTTGGCCGTCCGGGTTTCGGTCACACATTATCTACCGATTGTCAGCGACGTAAAATCGCCTCAAGTCCTGATCAACTCATGCGCCATATTTGGTGATGTTTTCCGCGGCTATGTGCGCGTTTTCCGCGGTATCGATCGATTGAAGATCTACTGTAACCGCTTGCGAATCAGCCACTTGCATCGCCTGCTGAGCCAACTGGCTGGCTCGTCGTATTACCGAGCTATCGGACGTTCCTGCGGCCGATGAGGACTTTTTCGCCGATTCAGGCCGAGACGCTGTTGTATTCGTAAGTCGTGGATCCGATTGTATTTGTATAGCATTATATGCGTTTATATCCATAATCACCTCTCAACTTGCCAAATCTTCTTACCGATAGTATTGTCGAAGAAATTCATCAAATCTTAAGTGCCGAATCCCCGATTAAAAGAAAAGCCCGGCGTGCCCATTCAAGGTTCATGTCCCGCCTTCATCAATCACACTATCCAGAAATGCCCATGGATATTATCGGCAACACCAATGAATGCTGGAAATTCAGATTTTGTTTCCCGACGGCCGATCAACAAAAAAATCATTCCATCCGATATTCAGTGCGATGCCTTATCGTCCTTCGGACCGGATATCTCTCTGATCCAGTAGTGGGGTTTTCGCTTCGATGGAATTCGTATCGAGAGTAACCGGGCCGACCTTCGAATCCAGTTGAATCCCGATAGTTTGTCGTCGGGCCTCGGCCGGGCGCGTATCGCGAATCCGATTCTGCTTCAAAACCACATCGCGTGTTTCACCACGTATCCGAATTCCCGCGACGGGCCGATCGGCGCCGTTGTTCTCAATGAGATTGTCCTCCAGACGGTTTCGATGTCCGGCCATGCCGATAGTTTCGTCGCGGAACAGAACCCCGCCGGCGTGATTGCCCCGAACCTGATTGCGTCGGAGCAGATTATCCGTATCCTTGTGACCGATGGAAATCCCGTAGCCGCCGTTGGCTTCCAGCACATTGTCTTCGAACAATCCGTGTCGAACCCGCCAACACAAAAACAGGCCGTCGCCGCCGTTGTTTCGCGCGATGCATTTTCGAACCGTCGGTCGCTGCGATCCGCTGCCCGGATGCAGGCCGAGGGAGGCGTTGTCCTCGCAGATGCACTCGGTCACCGTCACATCGTTGGATTGCTGGAAGCTGATGCCGTCGCCGTTGAAGTTGCGAACGTCACAGCGTTCGATCACGGCGCCGAATCCGCGGTACAGGAAAATACCGGCGCCCCGGCAACCGTCGAGACGAATATTGTGGTCTTTGTTCCCCTCGATAATCAGATTTTCAATGCGTATGCCGTCGAGATCATACCCGCTGACCACGGGAAAAACGGTTGCGGCCATGGCGTTATCGCCGACCATGCAATCGGCGTTGAGCGGTCGGTCGAGCGAAACCGTGTTGCCGGTCCGGCCGGTGATCCGCGCGACCGTCGCGTGAAAATAATTTTCCTTCGAACTCCAGACCGCCGCGCCGCAACCCACGTCGAATCCCTTCGGATCGGTCAGCGTGATTTGCTCTTCGCCGAAGTCGCCGTCGATCGCCAGCGGCGATTCCACCCCGTCCGCTTTCCGAAGGATCGTCCGCCCGGGCGTTCCGCGCACCGTCACGAACGATCGCAAATGCAGCGAATCGCGCATGAGGTACTCGCCCGGACCGATCTCGACGACCCCTCCGCCCAGAGCGGCGATAGAATCCACCGCGGCCTGAAGGGCTCGATTGTCCTTGCCGATGATGTCGGCGTCGGCCTGTCCCACCTTGATCCGCGGCAGTTCGCTCATGGCGGAATGCATTTTTCGGGGCAGTTGTCGCTCCCCGGGTGGCGGCGAATAGTCGATCACATTCGAAGCGGACGAAAGGTCCCCGGCATGGGCCAGCAGAATGATCCAGACAACATAACGACCGATTTTCATGGCATCCTCGCGAATTGGTAAATCTCTATACGAAATAATTATATATGTCCCGAAATGGATTCACGCGAAAGTATAACATCCCCTCTATCGTTCCACCAGTCCGTACTACATCGGTTGCACGGCCGGGGATATCGCGCCTCGGATATTCCGCCGGATTCTCTGGAATTATCCGGCCGCGATGGTAAAATGGAATCGTCAAATTATTCGTTAAGCGAGATTCGAAGATGGCGGATCACGACAACAGAAAAAAAATCGGATTACATAAAATGTCTCATATCGTTTCAACGGGCCGCGGCAAACGCCGCAAAACGCACGGGCTTCCTAAAAACAAATATTGGGGACATATATTATGCTTTATGAAATCACGGTCGCTTCTCGCCGCCGTCCGGTTGTGCGCCGTTCTGGGACCCCTGGCCGGCCGGTGCGTCGCGGCCGATGGGGTCTTCGACGTGCGCAGCTTCGGCGCCCAGGGCGACGGCAAAACCCATGACACCGCCGCCATCAATAGCGCCGTCAAGGCCTGCGCCGAAGCGGGCGGCGGGCAAATCCGCTTCGGACCGGGCCGCTATCTTTCCGGAACCGTTCGCCTCAAAGACAACGTCACCCTGTATTTCGAAGCCGGCGCCAACCTCGTCGGCACGCCCGACCTGAACGCCTACCAGTCGTACGCCCCGCCTTCCAACACCCCCGAGGCGAAATTCGGCGCCTCATGGCACTCCGCCTTGATCCTCGGCGTCGGCGTCAAGAACGTCACCATCGCCGGCCCAGGCGTCATCGACGGTAACAAGGTCTTCAATCCCAAAGGCGAAGAGAAAATGCGCGGCCCCCACACGATCATCCTCGGCGACTGCCGCGACGTAGTCATCCGCGACGTCTCGATCAAGGATTCGGCCAACTACGCCGTCATGCTCGAATTCTCCGAGCGGATCGACGTCCGCAATGTCAAGATCACCGGCGGCTGGGACGGCGTCCACTTCCGCGGCTGGATCGACAAACTGTGTCGCGATATTAAAATCATCGGCTGTCAGTTCTACACCGGCGACGACTCCATTGCCGGCCGATATGTTGATGGCCTGCTCGTCAAGGACTGCGTCATCAACAGCTCCTGCAACGGCATCCGCATCATCGGCCCCGTCACGCAAATGACCGTCCACGATTGCCTCTTCTACGGACCCGGCCTGGAACCCCACCGAACCTCCAACAAAAACAAAATGCTGTCCGGCATCATCCTTCAGCCCGGCGGCTGGGATGCCTGCGAAGGGGCCGTCGAAAACGTCCTGATCTCCGATGTCACGATGAACAACGTCGCCTCGCCCGTCTCGGTCATGCTCAAACGCCCCGGCAACACCGCCGACAACATCACCATCGCCGGCCTGACCGCCACCGGCGTCTATCGCGCCGCCGCCTCCGTCGAAAGCTGGACCGACACCGCCTGCGGCCGTGTTGTCTTTCGCGATGCGAGCATCGAATACGATGGCGGCGCCGACGCCAAACCGACCAAGGCCCCGCAAAAGCCCGGCGTCGATGTACGGCCGTTACCCGTTTGGGGATTCTATGCCAAAAACGCCCGCGAGGTCATCCTTGAAAACGTCCGACTGTATTGCAAACAGAAAGACCTCCGCCCCGTCATCGCCTGCGAAGACCTCGACCGCCTCGTTCTCGATTCCGTCCGCTTCCCCCAACTCAAGGAAATCCCCGCCCCCGTCATTCTCAAAAACGTCAAGGACCTCCAAACCCGAGACCTCGATTTTGACCTTCCCGCCTCCGAAAAATTATCGCGACGATAGAAAACGATTCCCAAATTACATTCTGCAATCAACAAAGGGTGGCAGCCACCGAGCAACGTGAGGTGGATAATGTGGGGGCACATGCCATGTGCCCAATTGGATCGTACAAATGAATGGAACCGGGCGGATGCCATCCGCCCATGCACGGCGTGTGCCCTTTGTAGGGGCGGATGGCATCCGCCCTTTTGTCATACCGGCGAAGGCCGCTATCCAGACGAATCGCATACAAGACAAAAAAGGGGTCTGACACCTTAAATTGGTTCGGGTGTCTGACCCCTTTTTTGCGCTGGGGTCGAATCGCTTGAGGGTCTGACACCTTTTTTGTCAATTCTTCTGTTGAGGGTTTGACCCCTTTTTGGGATTGTCATACCGGCGCAAGCCGGTATCCATCTTGTTATCGCATTTTACTTTTTTCTTGTTCGATATTGTTTAGAATTTCGTGCTTCGAATTTAGAATTTGTTTGATGTGTGCCAGCCACCGACCGAAGGGAGGTGGATGGAGGGCCGTGCTCCGTCACGGCCGATTTCCCATCCCGCGCACGCGGGATTCCACATTTTTGCTCTTTTATTTTTACTTTTTTATCTTTTTTTACCGCCCTTATCGGACCTTCCATGTAAAATCCCTGTTCATCCGTACCTTGTCTTACGCCTCGTCTATGACCATAAAGCCAATCAAGGTACCAGCGCCGGGAACCCGTTGTAGCTTTGCCTATTATCTTCTATCTGCATCTATTGTATGATTAGGCTTCTCTCTTGACAAAGGAAAGGAAGTTATATACAACCCA
>CAYLSB010000005.1:0-118053 GCA_964386005.1 uncultured Pirellulales bacterium
GACATTCTGCCACTTTCATAAGACCCACCGGACATTTTCATTCAGGATGGGTATACCCTCGAATGATTTTGAAGGAAGGAGTGAAAACGAACAATCTGGAATCGTAATTGCCTGATGGCACAGTTCGAGTGTTTTTTCATTCGCATCAAGAAACCGCTCGATTGCTTCTTTCATCGGATTGGGTAAGGATTCCCCCGTTTCTGGAAGGTCGGCATAACCCCCAAACGGCAACAAGCGTTGATCCTCTTTTGAGGGTTCCTGATAAGCGTTGAAAGCCTTCTGGTAAAGGTCGGCAGCATTCGGGGTACCTTCGGGCAACTTTCGCCTTTGATCTAACTCTTCGATGCTCATTGGATACCCCTTGGCGCGGAGTTGCTCGATCTTGCGCCGGAGTTTCCAATGTCCATTCAGCCACATCAGCGCGATTAGAATCGCCGCCAACAAGACCACGCCGGCGGCGATCCACCAGCCGCGGTGTGATCGTCGTTTCTTTCCCGGCTCGACGGAATTCATGTTGCTGCCTGATAGATTTATTGACAGATTGTATCAACAACCATCGTCCAATCCGCAATGGGATTGCGGATTGGACGAACCTTTTCCCGCTTATAACGGCCGGATACGGATATCCTTGATAACGATCTTCATCGGGCCGAACTCAGCGCCGGGGTGGACCTGGAAGCCGATTTTTCCCGAGTCGGTGGTGTCGTCATTGACATCGGCGACCTGCTTATTATTGAGCCATATCTGCGTGTGCTTGCCTTCGGTACGGATGCGCATTGTGTTCCAACCGTCACGGTTGACAAGTTTTTCATCGGTGTTCATCGCCAGAAACATCTTACTGGGGCAATAGAAGGTGCCCGACCAGCAGACGGGATTCTTCCATTCGAGGATATCGGCCTGGTAGGCCTTGTCAGGTCCCTGATAGCGGAACCAGATGCCGCTATTGCAGGGCCACTCGGCGCGCCACACGCACGTCAGGTCGAAATCCTTGAAGGTGGCGGTGGTAAAGAGGTCGCCGGGGGCGTTGTTGTCGCCCTGCGTGCCGACCAGCATGCCATCGACCACGGCCCACTTGGCGCCGCCCTCGGCCTTCCAGCCGGTCAGATCCTTGCCGTTGAACAGGGCGATCTCGGCGGGCATATTCGTGCGGTTCTTATCGCCCATCAGTTCGGCAACCTTGGGCTCGATGGCTTCGGCCCAGATCTTGTAACCGGCCTCGTTGGGATGCAGGAAGTCGGGCATGATCTCCTTGGGCAGTTTGCCGTCGGCGGCGAGGAATTTGTCGTTAATGTCCAGATAGAAAATCGTCTTATTGTCGGCGATCTTGGAAGCCAATAGCGACGCCTTGGCGTTCTTTTCACGCTGGGGCGACGGATCGGGATTCCGCGGGAAGATCGCGAGAATGAGGATCTTGGTCTTGGGACATCTGCTCTGGAGTTTTTTGCAGATCGCGATGATGCCGTCGGCGATTTCCTCGGCGGTGTTGTCATTGCCGTTGGAGTTGTTGGTACCGATCATGATAACCGCCAGCTTGGGAGAGATGCCTTCGAGGTGGCCGTGATCGAACCGCCAGAGAACATGCTGCGTACGATCGCCGCTGAAGCCCATGTTGACGGCGTTGCGCGGAGCGTAGTACTGGTTCCAGAGGGCCGGAACATTGTCCCAGCCATGTGTGATCGAGTCGCCGATCATCAGCAGATCGACATTTCCCTGCTTGACGCGTTCGTTGACGGCGTCGTTGCGGGTGGTCCACCAACTGTGGCGATGCTCGGGAGTTACGGCGGAGTGTTTCGGGGCCTGGGCCAACAGGAACTGAGACGACA
The DNA here is from genome assembly GCA_964386005.1 of uncultured Pirellulales bacterium. Taxonomy (GTDB): domain Bacteria; phylum Planctomycetota; class Phycisphaerae; order Sedimentisphaerales; family Anaerohalosphaeraceae; genus FEN-1350. Next base: position 1,824 of record CAYLSB010000005.1, read on the forward strand.
TAACGACGATGAGACTTACAATCCAAAGCCGACTTTTCATCTTGGTACTCCTCAAAAATACGATGATCAATCTTCGACTGCACGACGTCGATAAGCATACCACAGCAAGCTGCCCGGGTCAAATGGACGTTCGGGAAAATGCCTTTGAATCTTATCACAAGGTGGCAATTGAGAAAGATTTGAAACGCTGTATAATCAGACAACCAAATCAATGTAAATCCGAGAGCTTGAAAATGGAAACAGGATAGGATCATACGTATGTCAACCGAAATGATTCATCGCAGGGATTTTCTCAAACAAACTCTGGCGGCCTCGGGCGCGATCATCCCTCCTGCCATTGGAGCATTTTCAACCTTTGTCGAGACGACACAAGCGGACGCGAAAAAAAACCGACAGCGGCCCAATATTCTATGGATAACCGCCGAAGATAACTGCCCTCATTTGGGCTGCTACGGAGACTCGTATGCGCGAACCCCTCATCTGGATGCTTTTGCGCTCGAAGGCATTCGCTACACTCACGCCTTTGCCACGGCGCCGGTTTGTTCCCCGGCGAGGTCGTGTCTGATTACGGGCATGTATGCCACTTCATTGGGAACCCAGCGGCTGCGTTCGCAATTTCCGGTTCCGCCATCGGTGCGCGGTTTTGCGGCGCTTCTTCGTCAAGCCGGATATTACGCTTCCAATAATGTTAAGACAGATTACAATCTCCGCGATGAACCGGCGTTTATTCGTGATTGCTGGGATGAATCTTCCACGGAAGCGCATTGGCGCAGACGCAAATCCGATCAGCCGTTCTTTGCCGTGTTCAATTTGATGACCACGCATCAGTCGCGAACCAGCGTTTGGTCGCAGGATGAATTTGAAAAGCAAGTCGGTTCCACTTTGCTGCCCGAAGAGCGACACGATCCTTCAAGAGCGCCGCTACCGCCGTATTACCCCGACACGCAGGAAGCCCGACGGGTCTGGGCACGGTATCACGATTGCCTCACCGCGATGGATAAGCAGGTGGGAACCATTCTCGACCAGTTGAAAGAAGACGGATTGGCGGACGACACCATCGTATTTTTCTACGGGGATAACGGGATGGGGCTACCCAGGGGAAAACGCTGCCTGTGGGATACCGGCCTGCAAATACCGTTGTTGATACGGTTCCCGGAACGTTTCCGAACCCTGTCTCCCTCGGCGGCCGGATCTACATCGGATCGTATGGTGAGTTTTGTTGATTTTGCGCCAACGGTACTGAGTCTATGTGATGTGCCGATCCCGAAGACGATGCAGGGGCAGGCTTTTCTGGGTTCGTCGGGCGGAAAAAAGAATGAGTTTGTTTTTGGGGCACGGGATCGGGTGGATGAAGTTTTCGACCTGTCGCGATCCGTTCGTGATCGTCGTTTTCTTTACATTCGCAACTTCATGCCGCATTTATCCTGGATGCCTCCTGAATGGTACTCGGACGGCTCGACATTCCGCCGCGAATTCAAAAGACTCTTTGCCGAAGGAAAACTTAACGAATCTCAATTGACGTATGCGGCACCCCGCAAAGCTCTGGAAGAATTGTATGACACCGATTCCGATCCGGATCAGATTCACAATCTGGCATCCGATCCGGCATATCGGACCCCACTGAAGACGATGCGGCAAGCATTGCGCCAATGGCAGCTCGCGACTCGGGACTTGGGGTTTTTGACCGAACCTCAGATCTGGGACCGTATCGGTGACACCGGTACGCCATTGGAGTTGGCACATGATGAACGGAAATATCCCCTTGTGCGTTTGCTGGAGACCGCCGATCTTGTGGGTCGCATGGAGGCCATTGCCCGGCAAGTCAAACTCCTCGGCGATACCGACGACGGCATTCGCTATTGGGCGGCGGTAGGACTTCACGCGGCCGGCCAAAACGCCAGGCCAGTCATGGATGCCTTGCGAAAGGCGCTTCAGGATTCCTGCTCTGTAGTTCGGATCGAGGCGGCAGCCGCTTTGGTGGAGTTGGGCGAATCCCAGGAATCGCTTCAAACTCTCGAACGTGAACTTTGCTCTTCCCGTGCCGATATCGCCCTGCACGCGGCGCGTGCATTGCAGTTATTGGGTGATCGGGCGAAATCCGTCTGGCCGACGATGAGAAAGGTGTGCGAGCAAGCCCGTCAGCAGGAAACAACTCTCGGCGATCCCGCCCTGTTTCTTCGTTTCAGCCTGGAGTCGGCGCTTGCGCCGTAAAAGGAAATTCAATGGCTACTGCAAACAATAATTATGATGAAGGAATTGTTGTATATCAACGATATGGATAAAGTATCCTGCCGATTCGTTCCGGGGCCTCGATGAACACCCAAAACCGGGAGGTTTATTATGACCAACACCGATTATCGCATCAGACGGATTGCACACGTTTCTTTTTCACGGTATTACAAACCGACTCCTCTCCCAACAAAGAATACTTCACTATCGTTTTTTAATTCCAAAGGAATAATCCGCTTTGCATGTGCGATAGGTTTCATTGTTTGTATATGCCTGATTGGGGGTTGCTCTATTTTTTCGTCCAGCGGAAAGGTGGAGCCGATGACCTTCGTCCATTCGGATGAGTGGGCGATTCAGGGTGGATTTGCCGCGCTGGCCGATCGACGAATCTTTACCTTGATGGCTTTTTTGAATGCGGTGGGCTACGACGAAGAGCACCCTGATTTTCAGATGCATCCTGTTCGGATACGTGTACGTGAACTGGTTCGGAAGAACGTAGAAACCCGTCCCGAGAAGGTCAAGGTCTGGCAGAAGTATTACCAGGAGCATCGAGCGGGGACCTTCGTCTACAAGAGCTTCGTCCTGGCGCTCAGTCCCGACTATCCGTTCCGAAAGGTCGTTCCCGACGATAAACTCGGCTATCGATGGACGGCCGAGTTCTTCAAGGATATCCCCGATATTCTGAATGATTTCTGGACGACCGCCAAGTTGGAGGAAGTCTGGAATCAGGTCAAACCCAATTATGTCCGGGAGATTCGGAAATATGATCTAAAGAAGATGGAACGGGAGATGACCTTTCTCTGGTCGTATTTTCGGATAAAACGACGTGACTCTCAGATTATGGTGAATGTGCCGGACTTTCTGGACCACCACCTCGGGGCCATGGGGGCCGGGTACGGAGCGTATTATTTTTCGGTCGAAAATCAAGGAAGCGGAGGTTATGGCCTCAATGTCCATGAATATCTCCATTCGGTTATCAACGCTATGATGGAAAAGAATTATAGGAAACAAAAGGCCAAGCTGGACGCCTACTACATCGCCGGTAAAGATCTTCCGGCCTCGAAGGATTACCGGAATCCGGTAACATTCGCATTTGAATGCATGGTTGGAGCCCTGGATCGAAGGATTCGCGTCAAACTCGAAAACGATTCCAAGTGGACGAACCTTTGTGAGCAACAGGTGGCTTACGATACAAAAGAGGGTCTGATTCTAACGCAACCATTTTATCGGCTTTTGAAGGACTTTGAGGAAAGCGGTCAGCCATTCGACGTGTATCTGCGATTGTTGCTGGAAAAATTACCGGAGTATAAACCATAGAGATCAACCAGAGCCATATCGGGAGAGAGTATGAAAACAAAATCGATGCCCTTCAAAACGATAACGCTGTTATTGATTTTTATCTCGATGACGGCCGTGAATATCGATGCTGAATCGGTGTATGAACGGCCCGCCGTGACACGACCTCGCGCGACTTCCGGAGATGCCGCGGTTGAACCCGAGTGGAACAAACATCTGACGATCACGGTCGGTACTGCGAATGCGGATTTAATTGGTACCAGCGATCGGACGATCCAGGCGGCCGTGGATTACGTCGCGCGATTTGGCGGCGGGACGGTTAAGATCCTGCCGGGAACCTATCGCCTTCGCAACGCCGTTTATCTGCAATCGAATATCCGGCTGGTTGGCTCCGGCGCCGAGGCGGTGCTGGTGAAAGAACCATCCGTTACCACCAAGCTTGCCGAAGACAGCGACTGGTTCGATCAGGAGATCACCCTTGCCGATCCGACGGGATTCGAAATCGGCGATGGCGTTTGCCTGCGCGGACGAGCGGCCGGGAAAAACTCCGACGACATCGTCAAACGAACGCTCGTCGCCCGGACGGGAAACCGTTTCAAGCTGGATCGTGCTTTGCGTGAAAATTTCTGGCGCAATGGAAATGCCACGGCATCGACGCTCTTTCCACTCCTCACCGGCGAATTGATTTCCGATATTGTGATCGAGGATATCGTGCTCGACGGCAACCGCGCCAACAATGCCAACCTTGATGGGAATTATGCCGGCTGCATCTGGTTGCAGGATTGTTCCCGCATAGCCATCCGCGGCGTGACCGCACGTAATTATAATGGCGACGGCATCAGTTGGCAGGTTTGCCACGATGTGATCGTCGAACGATGCGTCAGCGAAAACAACGCGCAGCTTGGGCTCCATCCCGGTTCCGGTTCGCAGCGTCCGATCATCCGGAATAACCGGATCGTCGGTAATGAGATCGGGATCTTCTTTTGCTGGGGCGTGAAGTACGGCCTGGCCGACCAGAATATCCTGGAGGAGAATCGCATCGGCATTTCCATCGGCCACCGCGATACGGACAATCTCATCACCCGCAATGAAATACTCCGGAGCCGCGAGGCGGGAGTCCTTTTTCGCCCGGAGGGCGGTAAAGATTTTGCGGGTCATCGTAATCGTCTCGAGGCCAATCGTATCGTTGATTCCGGCGGTGCCGACAGCATTGCGGTGGATATTCAGGGCGCAACCGAAGGCGTCGTCCTTCGCGATAATCGGATCGAAGAAACGCGGGGAGCCGCCCGTCGCATTGCTATTCGGCTCGGCGCCGAGACGCGGGACATTCAATGGAAAGATAATCGTATCACGGGTTTCGCCTCTGATGTATTACAGTTGAAATGAGATCCTCCGTATGCGGTAGTTTCCATCAGAATGAGGTATGCTCATTGGGATAATCCAATCTAATCCAAACAAAAAATTGAGAAATAATCGGAGAACGATATACTACACAATCGTGTGAACCGCCAAACAGAGGATATTCAGGAGAGATATTATGACTATATCGCCGACGACCAACGAAGCGATGACGCCGATCGAATTGCCCAAGCCCACAATCGGCCGATTGGCATCTATCGACGCTTACCGGGGTTTTGTGATGTTCCTGATGATGGCCGAGATGCTGGCGATCTGGAAGGTGGCCGAGGCCTTTCCCGGCAATCCCGTCTGGCAGTTCCTCAAAATGCAGCAGAGTCACGTCGAATGGGTGGGCTGCACGCTGCACGACATGATCCAGCCGTCGTTTTCGTTTCTGGTGGGTGCGGCGATGGCCTTTTCGCTGGCGGCCAGGAAGGGACGCGGACAATCGACAGTATGGATGACTATTCATGCCTTATGGCGATCGCTGGTCCTGATCGGTTTTGGAATCTTTCTTCGCTCGCTGGGTTCTTCGCGGACGTATTTTACTTTTGAGGATACCCTGACGCAGATCGGTTTGGGGTATTTTTTCCTGTATCTATTCGGTCTTGGAGGCAAGCGGATTCAGTATGCCGCTCTTCTTGTGATCCTGGTCGGCTACTGGGCGGCGTTTGCTTTCTATCCGCTTCCGGAAGCGGACTTCAACTGGGAACAAACGGGCATTACGGCCGACTGGCCGCACAACCTGGAAGGATTTTCCGCGCACTGGAACAAGAATACCAACGCGGCGTGGGTCTTTGATGGGTGGTTTCTCAATCTGTTTCCACGGGAACAGGCCTTTACCCACAATGGCGGCGGCTACAGCACGCTGAGCTTTATCCCCACGCTGGGCACGATGACTCTGGGGCTGATCGCCGGCGGCTGGCTGCGGTCGGATCTGTCGCGCGGGCGCAAGTGGTTGAGACTGGTTCTGGCGGGGATTATTTTGCTTACGATCGGAGAAGCGTTGAGCCGTTTCGGTCTGTGCCCGATCGTTAAGAGAATCTGGACGCCGTCCTGGGTCCTTTTCAGCGGGGGAGTCAGCATGGTGATCCTGGCGTTTTTCTATCTGATGATGGATATCGTCGGATTCAAGATCTGGGCGTTTCCCTTGCTGGTAATCGGTGCCAACTCCATAACGGCCTACAGCATGGACTGGCTCTTTGCCGGATTCTTCCGCAAGGCCCTGCATACGCATTTGGGATCCGATTTCTTTACAAACATCGGAGGACCCTACGCACCTCTGATCGAAGGCGCAACGGTCCTGATCCTCCTGTGGCTGATCCTGCTGTGGATGTATCGAAAGAAAGTCTTCATCAAGATATAAATACTCGGGGCGGCCGCAATCGACCGCCCCTTTATCATTTGGGTACGATTGATCGATTACACTTCCGACCATGTGCCGGGTACCGGAACGGGGTAACGGCCGTTGGCATCGGCTTTGACGGGAACGGGGCTGTCGGCTTGAAGGACACTGGCGTTCTCGACGAATTTGAACTTCGACGAGGTGACTTCATCCCAGGTAACGATACGGCCCATGTGAACCGCGGCACGTCCCATGATGGAGGCGAAGTTGGCATAAGCGGCGCGTTCCGCCTCATTGTGGGGCTTATCGTTGCGAATGGCCGAAAGCAATTCATCCCATTCGACCTGATAGGGACTCATCCGTTCCTTTTCCGGCTTCCAATCGATATTATCATTAACGGTTCGTTGGTCTTTGTAGATCTGGACCGTGGGAGCATGGACATTCCCGGAGAATTGTGCGGCGCATTTGGAGCCGTAGGCGAAGGTGGCGAAATCTCCGTAGCAATTGGGCATGGCACGGCCGTTGACGATGGCCTTAGCGCCGTCGGCAAAGCTGTATTCGATAGCGTAGGCGTGAAAGTTCTGTCCGGCATCGGCGCTGCCGGGCATGATTCCGCCGAGGCCGTGAGCGGAGACCGGCCAGGCATCCTTGATCCAGCAGCACTCGTCGATCTGATGGATCATCCATTCGATGAACTGGCCCGACGAAACCCAGAAGAACGCGTATGGACGTCGAAGCTGCCAGAGCAATTCGTTTTCATTACCGCCCGGGAACGGACCCATGTGGACGCCACCGTCCATGCGGAAGGCGCGGATCATATTGACCTGGCCGATGGCGCCTTCGCGGATCTTTTGGATGAGGGCGTTGCGCGAGGCCGAGTGACGACACATCAGACCGACGCCGACCTTGAGATTTTTTTTCTTCGCAGCTTCGGCGATCTTGAGGACCCGCTGCGTTCCGCCGGAATCGGGGGCAAAGGATTTTTCCATGAAGATATTTACGCCTTTTTCTATCGCGTATTCCACATGAGTCGGACGGAAGGCCGAGTGCGTCGCCTGGATCATCACGTCGCCGGGACCCAGACAGTCGATGGCTTTTTTGTAGGCGTCAAATCCGACGAAACGGCGATCGGCGGAGACATCGACTTTGTCGCCGAACTCGTCCGTGAGGGCCTTGAAGGAATTGTTCTGGCGATCCGCAAAGACGTCGGCCATGGCATAGAGTTTTGTCGGACCGGTCTCGGACGATAACGCCTGGCTGGCGGCGCCTGTCCCGCGGCCGCCGCAGCCAACCAGGGCCACGCGGATGGTGTTGTCCTCGGCGGCATACAGACCCGGCAGGATCGACGGCAGGACCGCCGAGGCGGCAATGACCTTACCGCTATTGGCGAGAAACTCGCGACGGGTAGGTTTGGAGGTAGAAATCGACTTCATAGGGGCTCCTTTACTTTTCTATTCCCGAATTGAGATTCGGAAGCTGTTTCAAATATTCCTGATATCGCTCGACTATCTCGGCATCCGTGATGGATTCGGCGACGACGAATCGGGTACGAGCCCAAGATTGGGGAGTATCCCCCGGTTGCCGTCCGAACAATGACAGGTACAGCGAATTGTGTGCCTCGCCTTCATAGGGCATCGCAACAGCAAAACAATCCTTCGGTGGGGCCATGAGGATGACAGTCAGCTTGCTCTCGGTGTCGCGGCGGATACACAACGGAGCGGCAAGTGTCGGACGGATCGCCCAATTGACGGGATTGGGCTCGATGGTCCAGCGGCCGTCCTGGATTAGCGGGGCGGATTTGTCGTCGCGCGGAAACATCTGCCAGTCGCCGGCGTCTTTCTTGGCGATGAGGAATCCCGGCTTTCCTGTGTCAGACAACTGAGCCACATACGCGGCAGGTGTGGCGAAAGATTTGTCGAAGTATGAGGCCAGAAAGGATTCGAAACCCTTCAGATCAACGGCCAAGGGAGTGACCCAGATTCGGACATCGAGGGTTCTCGCATCCTGCCAGCGGTATTCGACCTCGAAGATAAACGACCGACCGCTATTTTCAGGCGACCAAGAATACTTGACAGATCCATCGCCGTAATGGGTTACAGCTGGATTGGGCCAGTCCCAGGCGGCGGAGCCGTATCGTTTATTTTCGTTAAATACGCGGTAGAAACTCAGGATTCCCATCGAGCTGTCGAGCCGTCGTTCGGTGGGGATGTGGATGACTTCCGTCAGGCCGGTGGGCTTTCCCCCGGCGTGCAGTTTGCCGCGAAGGATGCCGGTGTCGAAGGTGAATTCGTTACCTACTTGATGAAAGACCAATGGATTGGTCTTGACGATGGCAGATCGAAAGTCAGCGGCGAGACCCGAATTCAAAATCATCAGAACAAATACAATGACCGACAGGATGGATATCCCGTAGGGGCACACGGCGCGTGCCCTCATTATCCGAGGCGGACACCGTCCGCCCCTACATCGCTCCTGCGGGGCTGGTGGATTCCGGCTTTCGCCGGAATGACAACGATAGCCCCTGGGCAACCTTACCCGGTTGTCATGCCGGGCTTGACCCGGCATCCAGAACAAACGAACTGGATTACAGCTTTCTCCGGAATGACACGGATAATCATACATGCGTCTCTCCCAGCTCGCTCCACTCTCCGGATTATTTCTTTTCCGCATCCTTGGCAGTCACCGAACAGGCCACGCGGAAACCGATGATGTCCATTTGCGGCAGCCACCACTTGCTTTTGGGGATCTGAGGGTCGTTCATGCTCCACCATTTCTCTTCGAAACCCCGCGATGCGCTTCGCAGGACATCCGGCGTGAGATTATAAAATCCGCCTCGGGCGACGTGGATCTTGCCGGTTTCCGGCCCGGTGGGATTCATCGTTACGGCTTTCCCTTCCGATCGCTTATACGTATCGGCGCTGTATATATCCTGTACCCATTCGAAGACATTGCCGTACATGTCGTAGAGGCCCCAGGGATTTGGCTTTTTCTGGCCCACAATATGCGGTTCCGCATCGGAGTTACCCTTGAACCATGCATGATCGCCCAGCAGGGCCGCATCGTCGCCGAAGTAGTAGGCCGTGGTCGTACCCGCCCGGCAGGCGTATTCCCATTCGGCCTCGGTGGGGAGGCGATAGGTCTTTCCGGTTTTTTTGGATAGCCATTTGCAGAAGGTGTTGGCGTTGTTCCATGTGGCGCCGATCGCGGGGCACTTCTTGTCGTAACCCATGGTTACATTGCCATAGACCGGCGTGGGGCCCGTGATCGCATCGACGGGTTTTTGGTTTGTTTCGCCGGAAGCCGCCGTTGCGGATTCGGCCTGGGCGGATTCATTGCGGGCCGTGACCATCTCTTCGTAATAGGCCAGGAAAAGATCCAGCGTGGCTTCGGTCGTACACAGATAAAAGGCCCCAAGCTGTACTTCGTGGCGGGGACCCTCATCGGTCTTTCGTCCGACTTCGCTGTCGGGGCTGCCCATCTGGAATTTTCCGGCGGGGATCAGGACCATCTCAAAGGTCATCGTGTCGCCGTTTTTGGTCGTGACGGTTTCGGTGTACTTTTTGGCAAGGCCCTGCGAACCGATAGAGATTCCGACGGCCGTTATCATGAGTCCGGCCAATACCGCTGCCACAATCAACCTGCTGCGTGTACCCATTCACATTCTCCTCATAACGATAGTTTTGTATGGCATTTGATTCCACTATGTCTCTGTAACGGACGAACCGGGGTTTCCGATTCTTGCCGATATCAGGGAATATACCGAAGAATGGTAACATAAAAATAGCGAAAATCCAAAAGATTTGATCTAAGGTACAGCCGGTTTTCATGACAAATGCGTATCGGCATGGCCCTCACGGCTGATCGGAAGAATTTGGAGTCGTCAAGGGGCTTTCCTTTGGCAGGATATCGAGTATAATCACCAATTTGACTGGATCGGGAAAATTTATGACGTACTTTTTGGACAACGTGGAACGTACGGCCGGGTATGAGCCGGGATTTCAGCCGCCGACAGAGGATGTTATCAAGCTGAACACCAATGAAAATCCCTATCCGCCCTCGCCGAAGGTCCTGGAGGCCATCCGGAACCTGCCTGCCGAGCGGCTCCGGAAATACCCGCAGCCGCTGGGCGACAGTTTCCGTAAAGCCGCCGCCGAGGTACTGGGTATCGGAGCCAACCAAATCCTGTGCACCAACGGAGGCGACGAGTTGTTGTCGATCTGCATCCGGGCATTCTGCGACGAGACGCATCCGGTAGCGTATCCGAATCCGACCTATTCGCTGTATCCGGTTTTGGCACGGCTGCAGAATTGCCCGGCGCTGGAACTATCGTTCGACGATCCGGAGTTGTTCGATCATCTGGTGAACACGGGAGCGGCGCTTACGATTGTATGCAATCCCAACGCGCCGACGGGGCAATGGATCCCGGCAGAAAAAATCGGCGCTCTGGCCCGACGACTCAAGGGCGTGCTGCTGATCGACGAAGCTTATGTGGATTTTTCAGAGGATAATTGCATAATTTTGGTTCGGGATCATCCCAACGTGATCCTCTTGCGGTCGATGAGCAAGGGCTATTCGCTGGCGGGCGTGCGATTCGGTTTCGGGATCGCCCAACCCAAGATGATCGACGGACTTTTGAAAGTCAAAGACTCGTACAATGTCGATGCGATGGCGATCGAGGCGGCTACGGCGGCGATCCGCGATCAGGCGTATCACCGCGAATGCGTCGCCAGCGTCAAGGCGGAACGGATTCGCCTGACGGGCGAACTGCGAAAACTCGGCTTCAAGGTCGCCGACAGTCAATCGAACTTCGTGCTGGCGCAATGCAACGGATGTAACGCCGACGATGTATATCGCCGGCTCAGCGAACGGAATATCTTCGTGCGATATTTTCGACTGCCCGGGCTTCAGGACAAGCTGCGGATCAGTATCGGAACACCGGAGCAGGATAATCGATTATTGGAGGCGCTGCGGGCGATCCTCGCGGCGAAATGAATATGGCTCAGCGAAAATCGCGGATCGAACGCAAAACCCAAGAGACGGACATCGTCGTCGAGGTGAATATCGACGGAACGGGAACGCACGAGATCAACACCGGCGTGGGATTTCTCGACCACATGCTCTCGCACGTCAGCCAGCACGGCAGGATCGACCTGACGATCCGGGCCAAAGGCGATCTGCAGGTCGATGCGCATCACACCGTCGAGGATGTGGCGATCTGCGTGGGCGAATGTCTCAAAGAGGCCATCGGCGACAAGAAGGGCATTGCCCGATACGGCAACAGTTCGGTGCCGATGGAAGACGCCCTGGGTAATGTCGCCGTCGATCTTTCCGGAAGGCCGTTTTGTGTGTTTCGTGCGGAATTTCCCACGGAGAAGATCGGCGAGTTCGACGTTGAATGCATCGAGGAATTTCTGCGATCGCTGGCCAACACAGCCAAGTTGAACCTGCACATCAACGTTCCCTACGGGACCAACAGTCACCACATCGCCGAGGCGATATTCAAGGCGCTCGGTCAGGCGCTGGCCCATGCGGTGAAGATCACCGGCGGCGAAGTTCCCAGTACCAAGGGGGTCCTGTGAGCTTCGATCCGCAATATGAATATCGAACGGGGATCGGTACCGACATTCATCGGCTGGTCGAGGAACGCGAACTGCGACTCGGCGGCATTACCATCCCCGGCCCGAAGGGCCTGTTGGGTCACAGCGACGCCGACGCGCTGCTTCACGCCGTGATCGACGCTCTTTTGGGGGCGATGGGCATGGGCGATATCGGAACCTTCTTTCCCGATCGCGATCCCAATTGGCAGGATGCCGACAGCCGGGACCTGCTGCTGACGATCACCAAGTACCTCGGCGACCAGCGATGGGAGGTTGTCAACCTCGATGCCATCGTACACGCCGAACAGCCGCGGCTGGAGCCGTATAAGATGCAGATGAAACGCTGTATCGCCAGTATCATCGGGACCGACTTTGTCAACGTGAACGTCAAGGCCAAGACCAACGAAGGCCTGGGCGAGATCGGCACCGGCCAGGCCATCGCGGCCACGGTGATTGTGCTTCTGCGACGACGGCTCAAACGCACTCTGTGAATGGATGATAGATCATGACATTACGGATTCATAATACATTAACTCGGCGAGTCGAAGAATTCAAACCGCTGCAGGATGGCCGGGTAGGGATCTATGTTTGCGGACCGACGGTGTATGGTCACGCGCATCTCGGCCATGCCAAGAGCTATGTCAGCTTCGATGTCCTGGTGCGATATCTTCGTTATCTGGGTTATGCCGTCACCTACGTGCAGAATATCACTGACGTCGGCCACCTGACGGACAACGCCGATGACGGCGAAGACAAGATCGGCAAGCAGGCCCGGCAGGAACGCAAACATCCGATGGCCATCGCCGAGTATTATACCCGCAGCTATTTCGAGGATATGGATCAGCTCAACTGCCTGCGGCCGGATATCAGCCCGCGGGCTTCCGGACATATCCCCGAACAGATCGAGCTGGTGCAGACCCTGCTGGGCAAGGGCTTCGCATACGAATCCGGCGGCTCGGTGTATTTCGATATCAGCCGGTTCCCCGACTACGGAAAACTGTCCGGCCGTAATGTCGAAGAGATGCAGGCCGGAGCTCGTGTGGAGGTCAGCGGCGAAAAACGTAATCCCGCCGACTTTGCCCTGTGGAAAAAGGCCGAACCCGGCCACATCATGCAGTGGAGCAGTCCCTGGGGACGCGGTTACCCCGGATGGCACCTGGAGTGCTCGGTGATGAGCATGAAGTATCTGGGTGCCACAATCGATTTTCACGGCGGCGGCATCGAAAACCAGTTCCCGCATCACGAATGCGAGATCGCCCAGTCCGAGGCGGCCAACGGAGTGTCATTTGTAAGATACTGGGTACACAATAATATGGTTACGGTCAACGGCCAGAAAATGGGCAAAAGTCTGGGCAATTTCATCACGCTCAAGCAGATCTTCAAGGAAGGCCATCCGGTGCTTTCTCGCAAATACGATCCGCTGGCCGCCCGGCAGTTGATTCTGCAAAGCCACTATCGCAGCCCGATCGATTTTTCCGATGCGGCGCTGACGGCGGCTCAGAGCGGTTACGACAAGATCAAGGATGCGGTCATATCCATTCGTCAACAGATGGCCAGGGCTGTTGAAGGACCTGCCGACCCGAAGGTGATCGACGAGTTAGAGGTATTGCGGCAGAAATTCGACGAGGCGATGAATGACGATCTCAATACGGCCGTCGCCTTGTCGGTACTATTCGAGATGGTGCGATTAGCCGGCCGTGTTGTCGATCAACCGGCTTCAATTCAAACCCTGAAGGCCATCGATGACCAGTACCGCCTGCTGGGCGGAAATGTTTTGGGTATCATACTGGACGAATATCCGTCGGCAGAGGGTAGCGATCAGGCCTTGCTCGATCATCTGATTGGAATCCTGATCGAACAGAGAAAGCAGGCGCGGGCGAGAAAGGATTTCGCCGCCGGCGACGCCATTCGCAACCAATTGGATTCCTTTGGGATCCTTTTGGAAGATAAGCCCGGCGGCATGACAACCTGGAGACGGAAATGATCGTACTGGGCATCGATCCGGGCCTGCAGGTGTGCGGTTATGCGGCCGTGCGGACCGAGGGATCGGATTGCCGATTGGATGAGGCGGGCGTCATTCGGACGAATCGCCGACTTGCCCTGACCAAGCGACTCTGCCAGATCGCCGCCGATCTTGGCGATCTTTTGGATAAATACCGACCCGCAGTCGTCGCCGTGGAGGAATTGTACTCGCATTATGCCCATCCTCGAACGGCGGTGTTGATGGGCCACGCTCGGGGCGTTATACTGATGCGGGCCGCGTTGAGCGGCGCCGAGGTGCGGAGTTTTTCGGCGACGCGGATCAAGAAATCGCTGACGGGCAACGGCCGTGCCAGCAAGTTGCAGATGCAGCGGACGATCCAGTCGCTGCTGGGACTGCCGAAGTTGCCGCAGCCGGCGGATGTCGCCGATGCGGTCGCCGTGGCGATGTGCTGCACACGGGTGATCCGTTCGGTTCAAGGATGATAAAGGCAATGCGATGATCGCACAGATCGAAGGACAATTGATCGGTCTCGATGAAGACAAGGCCCTGGTTCGCGTAGGGCAACTGACCTACGAGGTCATGCTGCCCGGGTATGCCGTGGGAATTCTCGGCTCGCGGATCGGCCAGGATGTCACGCTGAGCACGATGGAATATTTCGAAGGAACTCTCGGCGGAGGAAATCTCATCCCGCGAATGGTAGGTTTTCTCAGCCCCGGCGAACGGGAATTCTTCACGCGGTTCACCTCCGTCAAGGGAATGGGTATTAAGAAGGGGCTCAAGTCGATGGCGATGCCGATCGCGACGATCGCCGAGGCGGTCGAATCCGGCGATGAAAAGATGCTCACCGCGCTTCCGGGCATCGGCAAGCGTTTTGCGCAACTGATCATCGCGGAACTCAAGGGCAAGCTTGGCGATTATGCCGCCGTGACCGCTGAAGGACGACAGGGACCGGCCTTCGCGGATTACCAGGTTGAGGCACTGGAGATCCTCATCGCGTGGGGCGAAAAACGTTCCGAGGCAATCGAGCTGATTTCTCTGGCCTGCAAGAAAAATCCCGACATCCGCACGGCCGAACAACTTGTACCGCTGGTCTATCGTCTCAAGCAGGGCGTCGAGGTGTAAGTCGCTGTGGATCGACTCATAGAAGATATTATCGAGGTTATCGATGGCAATTGATAGGGTATTGAGCGCCGACTCCAGAGGTCCGCAGGAAGAAGCCATTCACCTGTCGCTGCGGCCGCAGCGGCTGACGGAATGCGTCGGCCAGGCCAACGCCAAGGAGAAACTTTCCATCGCCATCGCCGCGGCGCGAAAACGCAAAGAGCCGCTGGAACACATCCTTTTCTACGGTCCGCCCGGCCTGGGCAAGACCACGCTGGCGCACGTCATCGCCAACGAGATGGGTTCGTCCATCCGCGTATCGTCCGGTCCGGCCCTGGTCAAGCAGGGCGACGTGATGGGATTGTTGACCAATCTCGGCGAAGGCGATATTCTTTTCATCGACGAGATCCATCGGCTCAGCGCCCCGGTGGAAGAGTTTCTGTATCCGGCTATGGAGGATTTCAAGGTCGATTTTACCGTCGATAGCGGCCTGCACGCCAAGACGATCAACTTTCCGCTCAAGCGATTCACCCTGATCGGCGCGACCACCCGTGCGGGACTACTCAGCGCTCCTCTACGGAGCCGTTTCGGGATGCTGCTGCACCTGGAGTTCTATCAGGTCGCCGAGCTGACGGAGATTCTCAAACGTTCGGCCGGGTTGCTTGAACTTTCGGTGGATAAGGGTACGCTCGAAAAAATAGCCGATCGCAGCCGTGGTACCCCGCGGATCGCCAACCGATTGCTCAAGCGCGTCCGCGATTACGCGCAGGTCAAGGGTACCGGCAAGCTGACCGAGGCCATTGTTGGGCAGGCCCTGCAAATGGAGCGAATCGATCCTCTGGGCCTGGATGATCTGGATCGCGCATTTCTGCGCGCGATCGTCGAGGTCTATAACGGAGGCCCCGCCGGCATCGAGGCCCTGGCGGCCACGCTTGGCGACGAACGCGACACCCTCGAAGATGTCGTCGAGCCGTATCTGTTGCAGATCGGCTTCGTGCGTCGAACCAAACGCGGCAGGGAGATCACACAGACGGCCTGCGAACATCTGGGGCTGAAACTCAAACACAGGCCTGAAACGCAATCCACCTTGTTCGATGAAGAACCAACGGAACCACAGTGAGGCGGCAATTTCTTCCCGAGGATCCCCATGACCCTTCAAATTTCGCGAAGACAATTTCTCAAAACAATCGGCGCCGGTACCGCAGGCCTTCTTACCGGTTGTCAACCCGGGACAATCCTACAGGCCGACCCGGTGGTTCATTCCCGCGGAAGACCGAATATTCTGTGGTTATCCTGCGAGGACATGAGTCCGAATCTCGGCTGCTACGGCGATCCGTTCGCCCATACGCCGAACATCGACCGGTTGGCCGCCGAGGGTATGCGATACACGCGGGTCTTTACCGTCGCTCCCGTCTGCGCGCCCAACCGCAGCGCGATGATCACCGGAGTCGCCGCACCGACGATCGGCAGCCACCCCATGCGATCCGGCGATGGAAGCTCCAAGGAAGTCGCATTCCCGAAACTGGCGCCGGATATTCGTTGTTTTCCCGAATACCTACGCGAGATCGGGTATTACTGTACAAACAATGTCAAGACGGACTACAATTTCCAGATGCCGCCCGGCGTGTGGGATGACTGCAGCAACAAGGCCCACTGGCGAAACCGGCCGAAGGCCGATCAGCCGTTCTTCGCCGTGTTCAATTACACCGGTACCCACGAATCGGCGGTTCGATCGGCTCCCGCCGCGTTTGCCAAATGGACGGCTCGATTGACCCAGGCGGACCGGCAGGATCCGGCGAAGCTGACCTTGCCGCCCTATTATCCCGACACGTCCGAAGTCCGAAGGCAGTGGGCGAATTATTATGAATTGATCACCGCGCTGGATTACTGGGTGGCCGACCATCTCGCCGAATTATCCGCTGACGGTCTGGACGATGAAACGATCGTTTTCTTCTGGTCGGATCATGGTGCGGGATTGCCGAGGGCCAAACGATGGACGTATGACAGCGGAACCCATGTACCCTTGATTGTTCGTATTCCACCGGCGCATCGTATCGCCGGCCAGGGGGAACCGGGAATGGTTGTCGATGATCTGATCAGCAGCCTTGATTTTTCCGCAAGCGTCCTGAACCTGGCAGGTGTTCCGATTCCATCGACGATGCAGGGACGGCCCTTCCTCGGACTCAGCTTGCCGCCGAAACGTCGGTATGTATTCACCGCGCGGGACCGTATGGATGAACGCATTGACATGATCCGCGCCGTTCGCGATAAACGGTATCGTTTCATCCGCAACTTCCGGCCGGATAAACCCTATGCTCAGTTTGTTTCCTACGGCGAACAGAGCCCGATCATGCAGGCCCTGCGAAAAGCCAAAGCCGACGGCACCCTGCCGGAAGGGGCCAAACCGTTTATGGCGGAGGTCAAGCCCTACGAAGAATTGTACGATTGCCAGAATGACCCTCATGAACTTCATAACCTCATCGATGATCCGAATCAGGAGCCGGTTCTGACCCGCCTTCGTGGGGCGCTATCCGACTGGATGGAAACCCATCTCGATTTGGGATTCGTTCCGGAGTCGGTTCTGGCGGACGCCGAACGAAATCTCGGAAGTCGATACGCCTTGTATCGCGGGCAGGGGGGACTTAAGGCATGGAAACGTTTGGCACAAATGGCCGCCCTAACCCAGCCCGCTCACCTGATCCACACGACGCGTTTCGTCGAGGGCCTGCGCGATCC
This sequence comes from uncultured Pirellulales bacterium, assembly GCA_964386005.1. GTDB lineage: Bacteria > Planctomycetota > Phycisphaerae > Sedimentisphaerales > Anaerohalosphaeraceae > FEN-1350. The sequence goes on from CAYLSB010000005.1 coordinate 19,510, forward strand.
CGATCCGGCCGTGCGTTACTGGGCGGCGATCGGTTTGGGAAACCTTGACGATATCCGTCCGGCGCTGGGTGCAATCACGGCGGCACTGGAGGATCCATCCGATTCGGTTCGCGTAGCCGCGGCAAAATCGCTCGATAAGCTGGGGCAAACCGACCGGGCAATCGCCGTGTATGTCGCCGTGTTGAACGGGAATCAACAATGGTCTCGTCACGAAGCGATCCTGGCCCTGGACGAACTTGGCCTGGGGGCGCGGCCGGCGCTGGACGCCATCCAAGCCGTGGAAAACGACACGCGCAATCCGTATGTAGCCCGCGTGGCCAAACATGCCGTCAAGGTATTGGAAGGCAAAGAATCCCAACTTCTGGTCGAGCCATGAATCCCGCACCATTTACCGGCGATAAAAAACTTCCGATGAAAACCCTGTTGTCCGATGTGGAGCGGCGGTTCATCGACTCCAACGTTCCTCGTTTCCCGCGATGGATCCAAGGGTATCACCTCACGCTGATGACCCTCCTGTGGTCGGCGGGGCTGGTGGGATTCGGATATCTGGCCGACGCAACACAAAACCGTCATTGGCTATGGCTTTCGTCCTTAATGATGGTTCTTCAGTGGTTCACCGACTGTTTCGACGGGGCACTGGGGCGTTTCCGTGATACGGGAATTCCCAAGTGGGGCTTTTACATGGACCACCTTCTGGATTTTGTCTTCATGGCGGCTGCGCTGATCGGCTACGCATTCCTGCTGGACGGCGGCAGTCGCGCGATGGTGTATGGACTGATTCCCGTATTCGCCACGTTCATGGTCAGTTCGTACCTGTCGTTCGGTGCGACGGGACAATTCAAAATCACCTACATGGGGACCGGTCCGACGGAAATTCGTATCGGCTTTATCCTCCTCAATTCGGCGCTGATCTTCTTTGGGTACGCATGGATTGTTCCGATTCTTCCGTTTATCCTCGGAGCGTCGATTGTGTTTTTGATCGTGGTAACCTATCGAACACAGAAATATATCTGGGCGATTGACATGGCAGATAAGAAGGCCCGTCTGGATCCTAAGCCCTTGTCGAATGCCCCATGACATTGTACCGCGTTACGTGTGGGTCGAATCGAGGTCCGGTTTTTCGTCGCGATCGACATTCGCGGGATGGTTCCTATCCCCGGATTCTCCGTTCTCACGGTGCAAACCGCACTCTTCATCGCACAACCGATTGAGTTCATCCACCTGGTTTTGAAAACGAGACAGGGATTCATGGACAGACGTTTCGTTGTCGGACTTGAGAAAGGGACCGAGCACTTCGACAAGTGTCTCACGTTTGACCGGCTTGGTCAGATAACCGTCGCAACCCGCGCTGAGGCATTTCTTGTCGTCGCCTTTCATCGCATAGGCCGTCAGGGCGATAATTGGTGTTTTGATGCCGTGGTGCCGCATCGCGATCGTGGCTTCATATCCGTTCATGACGGGCATTTGGATATCCATTAGAATCGCGTCAAACGATTCGGTCAGCGCTTTCTGAAGGGCCTGTTTGCCGTCTTCGGTCAGGGTTACCGCCAGGCCCATCCGTGTCAGCATGGTTTCGATCAGCATCTGGTTGGCGGGATTATCTTCGGCAACAAGAACACGTCCCCCGGAAAAAATCCGCTGAATCTCGGCGGAGGATGATGGTTGCGAAGGCAGATCGGATGCGTTTGGGGAGGATTTTACGCTGTTCAGAGGGATTTCCATTGTCAAGGTCGATCCTTGCCCCGGAACGCTCCGGAGAGAAAGTCGCCCCCCCATTAGACCGACCAATTGTCGTGTGATAGCCAGACCCAGCCCGGTACCCCCAAACCGGCGCGTTGTGCTGCCGTCGGCCTGCGAGAAGGGTTCAAAAATGATCTGTTGTTTATCCGTGGGAATTCCAATTCCGGTGTCTTCCACTTCGAATCGAAGAAACGGCCGCTCCGACCGAGTCAATGAGACACGCCGTTCCACATATCCCGATTCGGTGAACTTGATCGCGTTTCCGATTAAATTGATCAGGCATTGCCGGAGTCGTGCCGGATCGGTACGAATGCCGTCCGGAAGATCGACGGATTGAACCCTACGATACTCAAGGCCCTTCGTTTGAGCGGCGGGACGCATCAGGGAATCGACTTCGTCCAGGATTCCCTTGAGGGAACATTCGATGATTTCGGTGGTGAGTTTTCCGGCTTCGATCTTGGAAAAATCAAGAATATCGTTGATGATTTCCAAAAGATGATTTCCGGAGATGCAAATGGTTTTGGCATAATCCAGTTGTTGCGACGTCAACGGCTCCTCGGTCAGCAACTCGCCGAATCCGAGGATGGCATTCATCGGCGTACGGATTTCATGGCTCATGTTCGCCAGGAACTCGCTCTTGGTTCGACTGGCGGAAATCGCTTCGCGGGCCATCAGGTTGGCCTTTTCCACTGCCAGTTCGAGTTTGCGATTGACCTGTTCGATCTCGGCGCGGGCGCGACAGGCCTCGTCGCGAGCCAGACGCAGAGATTGTTCCGCCCGTTTTCGGTCGGAGATATCCTGCAGGGTTTCGATGGCGCCGAGAATCCGTCCATCCTGATCGCGGATCGGAGCGGCGGTAAAGAACAGCCATTTACCCTCGGGGCCGAGATTGGGAAAGAAATCCTCGCCCTCATACGCCCCCTCTGTAACGGCGGAGGGGCGGAATTTGGGTCCGTACATCCGGATGAATTCATCCACGCTCCGGCCGTCCACGATCATATCGGCCATGATCGGACGCGGTTGGGAATAAAAAGGAGACCATTGATGGTTGGTTCCGATTACCTGGTCGGCCTGGATCCCCGTCAGATTCCCGCAGGCCTTGTTCCAGTACGTAATGATGTGATTTTGATCGATCACAAACGCGGGAACCGGAGAGCCCATGATGATCTGATCCAGTTTTTCCTTACCGAGATGCTGTGCCTGTTCGGCCAGTTTTCGGCCGGTGATATCGATGATCAATCCTTCCAGAGCATGGACGTGAACTCCTCGATAAACGCCGATCCCCTGTTCCCAGACCCAGAGTGCGTTTCCCTGTTTCGTTCGAATCCGATATTCCATCTGATAATGACGACGTTCTTCGATGGCCTTCTGAATGGAATCCCAGACCATTTGGCGATCCTCGGGATGGATCAGATCATTGTAGGACAATGTGACGTTTCCGATCAACTCGGAGGATTTGTATCCAGTCAGTCTCGTACATCCATCGCTGAGAAATTGCATGGTCCAATCCCGATCATTGCGGCAACGGTAAGCCACGCCAGGAAGATTGTTCATCAGGGTTCGCAGTTTTCTTTCGCTTTCCCGCACGGCAAGCTTGGCCTGGCTGTGGCGATATCGGACAATCAGGATGAAAGCGACCGCGGCATAAATCGCGATCAGGGAAATGATCGTAACGATGGTTCGGCTCACCGGGATCCAGGCGTTCTGATTCGCCAGGCAGATGAGTTTCCAGCGTCCCGATTCATCCTGGAGCGACAGATCCGCCGTCTCGACGGCAAAGGGACGGCCCTGGTAGACAACCGTAGGTTTGGATAGATCGACTTCCAGCGCGAAGGATTTGCCGGAATCCGACAATCGATCGTACCACGGTTTCCGTGGAGCGTGGGCCAGGACCGAGGTTTCCACCGGAAAGGCCGAATGATCGATCCACTCGGGTCGATTTCCGGCAAACACGATTCCCCTCGGAGATACAAGCAAAACCGGATCTTGATATTTTTCAAGAGATGTATCAATCCATTCCAGGCCCATTTTTATAACAACAACGCCAATGATACGACCGAAACGATCTCCCTGGCAATTGTCGGCGGCGGGATTGCAGGTATGGTAAGCGGGGGCGGAATAGTATAAACCCCGTTGATGGGTGGTGACACCCACCGCGGGATAGACCACGGATTTTCCCCGAATGGCGTCCTGGAAATACGGCCGGAAGGCATAGTTCTTGCCGGTGAGAGTCGCTTGGGTTTCTCCGTACGGCGTACAGGCGACCACCGTACCCTTGGGATCCATGACATAGACGACCGATGCCGAGACCATGTCCCGAATTCGAAGAAGCTCTTCTATGACCGCCGCATTGTCGGGCTGCAATTGGCCTTCAATCGTTTGCGTCACATGCCAACTGACCGAACCCAGGGCCCGGGTCATTCCAAACATCTGCGATTGGAAAATCCATCGTTCCAATTCGACGGCACGGCCGCGGATCTCATTCACAAAATCCTGTCGGCTTTGATAGAGGGCGATCCGATGGAATCCCAAAACCATTCCATAGATGGACAGTGCCATCATTCCCACGATGCCGCATACGATCAGCGGTCTCCGGGATCTCTGTATCATCATGGATGGGCTTGATACCTCGACGGTCATTCCCAACGGCCCTTTACTCATCGTCCGGATGAAGGAATTCAGGTTACGAACCTGCGCCCCCTATCGGCAATTACCGGTACTGGATTATCGTCCGATCTCACCCCGTTCTTTTTAGCGGCATCGACAAAAACATTCCATGATCCGTCTTCAACCTAAGTGCTTGATAGACAATGAATTGCATGCCCCGACCCGAGACGGAAAACGAATCTCCGATTTCGCTGTTGCTTATCGGACTTCCGATCATCGTTGTTACCTCCTTGAATGCGGCCATCCCGTTCCTTCGGTTCCATCGGCGTTTCTGTCCTGCACAAAGAACAATCGAGGTACAACGAGGAGGGTCCGTCTCCCTATTGACGACTTATAGCATACATATTATTCATTTGCTCGATATTCCGCCATCGAATCGATGCGACTTCGAGAAAGCCATGCGATCCCGACAAGAATCCAACGACTTTTCCGTTAATCTGACCGGTCGATTTCCCGATACCCCGATTAGCGTGGAAATAATGATGGAAACGATTTGGACGGGATGATGTTATGGCTGTGTCGCTTTCATTGGAATCACTGGCGGATCAGATTGCAGGAATGAAGAAATCGGAAATTATCGATTATTTGATGCATTTCGAGGGACGTCTTCGGTTGGACTTCACCGAGTCGTTTCTCCAAAGCCAAACCGATGAAAAGCTGCGACATATCCTCTTCGCGGCGTTGAACGCGCGGGCCGCGCACATCTGAACCCTTGATGAAAGATCGGCTTCAGGATTCGGAAAGCCACTATTCGATCAGAATAGCCAAATCCCGCCGATCAATCCTTGCCGAGCCATCCTTATCGGACTCAATGCAATCTTGTCCGACCCTCGTACAATTGTAAACCACACCATCGGTATTCGCGAAAGATCCTCCCTTCCGATACGCAATCACCGACAAGCGGATTGGGTTATCGTACCCATCGATCCGCCGTAGATGGGCCGCATACGGAAGCCCGAAACGATCGGCGATTCCGATATTACCCGATGAGGTTGTATCCATGTATCGACCGATCACGGACAATCCGCGTTTTGAGAATCTCTTTGCTCTGTTATCCCCATCGATTTAGAATATCGGACGAGGTCTTGATAATCCATCGGAAAGCCAATTACGATACAGAGCGGTCGGTTTCATAAGCGAGGAAATGATTACGGAGTACGTGAATGGAATATACCCTGTTTGAAACGGCGTGGGGATATTGCGGGATTGTGGCTGAACAATCAAAAGTCATCCGATTCTGTCTGCCGGTACACACAAAAACGTCGGCCGAAAAACTCATTCTGGAGGGAATGGAAGGCGCGATCAGATGGAAACCCTCGTTGATGAAAACCGTACAGGCGATGGTAGGCAGATATTTTTCCGGACAACGGGTTGATTTTTCAAACGTACACATCGAGGTGAAAGGATGTACCGCGTTTTCCAGGCAGGTCTTGCGGGCATGTCGGAATATAGGATATGGAAAGACCGTAACGTATGAGCGGCTTGCCCACATGGCAGGTCGGCCGAAAGCGATACGGGCGGCGGCATCTGTGTTGGCAAAAAACCCGATCCCGTTGATCATTCCATGCCACCGCGTGATTCGTAAAGACGGGGGGTGGGGTGGATTCTCTGCCGAGGGGGGGGTGGCGACGAAAAAACGCCTTTTTCGGCTTGAAAATGGCATTTGAGCGTGTCCGGTTCGTATCATCGCTTTACAATTTGCACACGTGCTGATACACTCATTTTTCACCTGTCACAAACGATGTTTAGGATTCACAAGGAGAATGGCATGAAACGTGTATCGATTTTTCGGACGATGGTTGTATCGCTGTCGATCATTCTTTTGCCTCCGTCGGCATGGGCCGCTGACAGCGGGGCCACGGAAGGTGAATTGCACATCGCCCGACAATGGCTCAAGACACATCTGCTCGAATGTAAGATTGAATCCCCTACGATAATCCCTTTGGAGGTTCCCAAAGCCCCGATACCTCGTCTGGAAGTATTGGCCAATCACGACCCTGTCATTCCGAATTCGAGAGGTCCGCGACCCCTCACGCTTGGTTCAACTCAGTATCGTCGCGGTCTGTATTGCCATGCCGTAAGCCGCGTGGTCGTATATCTCCCGTCTCCGGGTAAGACCTTCTCTTCCGTCATCGGCGTCGATTCCAATCCCGACACCTCCCGCGGCTGCGGCAGCGTCGTCTTTTCCGTCCGTATGGGCGACAAGGTCGCCTTCGCTTCCGATGTACTTCGCCATAATTCTCCCGCCCAGCAGATCACAGTCGATCTGTCGGGGGCCGACCGCTTCATATTGGAGGTCGGTGACGGCGGCGACGGTATCTCGTGCGATCAGGCCGACTGGGCCGATGCGAAGGTCTTTCTGGCCGATGGTACCGAACTGTGGTTGGGCGATATGCCGCTGATCGACACTCGCGCGCAGACCACGTTGACTTCGTTTGTGCGCAGCAACGATCTGCCATTTTCTTTTGTGTATGGCGACAAGACCTCCGACGAGCTTCTGGCCGCATGGCCAATGACCATCCACACCAAAAAACTCGACAATACCCGTACAGAACATTTGCTCGCATGGATCGATTCGTCAACGGGATTGGAATGTCGCTGCAGGGCCGTTGAATACGCCGATTGGCCTGTGGTCGAATGGACATTGTATTTCAAAAACACAGGCGAGAAGAATACGCCCATCCTGAAAAACATCCTCGGATTGAATTCAGAATTCCAGCGAGAGGCACAAGGTGAATTCGTATTGCATGCGTGGAAAGGCGATACCTGCGCGCCGGACCTCTACCAACCGATGACGCTGACGCTCGGTCCCAATGCCAGGCAGCGGTTTGCGCCGGCGGGCGGACGCGGAAGCAATCTGGCTTTTCCCTATTATAATCTCACGATGCCCGGCGGCGGAATGCTGATGGCCATCGGCTGGCCGGGCCAGTGGGCAAGCTCATTTGTTCGGGATGACGGGCGGAATCTGCAAATCCTGGCGGGGCAGGAACTAACGAATATGGTTCTGCAACCCGGCGAGCAAGTCCGATCTCCGCTTTCCGTTCTGTTTTTCTGGAAGGGCACCGACATCGAGCGTTCACATAATCTCTGGCGTCGCTGGATGTGGGCCTGTAATGTGCCGCGTACCGCGGACGGGAAGCTGCCGCCGTGGATCTTGTTTGGCAATACCTCGCTGGAATTCAATGAAATGACCGGCGCCAACGAAGAAAACCAAAAGTACTTTATCGATCGATATAAACAAGAAAATATCCGGATCGACTACTGGTGGATGGATGCCGGGTGGTATCCCTGCAACGGACAGTGGCCCATTACCGGAACATGGGAACCGGATTTGGCCCGATTCCCGAAAGGCCTCCGTGCCATCAGTGACCATGGTCTTAGCGTTGGCGTCAAGACACTGGTCTGGTTCGAACCCGAGCGCGTTGCCGGCGGAACATGGATCTCAACCAATCACCCCGAATGGCTGTTGGGTTCAACGTTGCTGAACCTGGGAAATCCCAAGGCATTATCATGGCTGACGGATCATGTGGATCGTGTCCTGCGCGAACAAAGGATCCATCTGTATCGTCAGGACTTCAATATGGACCCGCTGGCCTATTGGCGTAATCATGACGCGGCCGATCGTCAGGGTGTGACGGAGAATCTGCATGTGCAGGGGTATCTGGCGTATTGGGATGGACTTCGCCGGCGGCATCCAAACCTGATCATCGACAGTTGCGCCTCCGGCGGCCGACGTAACGACCTGGAGACGATGCGCCGCGCCGTCGCTCTGCATCCAACCGATTACAATTATAGTCACCTGGCCGTCAAGCAGGCCTTTCACTATAGCTTGTTTCAGTGGCTGCCCTATTATGCGTCCAATACCCTCCCTATCGAGACAGTCGATACCTATGCCATTCGCAGCGGTTATGCTCCGGCCGTCGTCCTCGGCTACGACCTCCGCCACAACGACCTGGATACTGCCCTTCTGCGAACGCTTACCGAGCAGTGGCGCGAGATCACGCCATTTTACTCCGGAGACTTCTATCCCCTCACTCCCTACAGTATCGAAGAAAACCAATGGCTCGGCTGGCAATTCTCTTCCATCGACGGCAAGCAGGGTTGCCTTCAGGTCTTCCGACGACCCGCCAATGACGAACCCACCCGGACCTTCCGACTCAAGGGCCTGGACCCCGCCGCCCAATACGAACTCAAAGACTTCGATACCACGGCCGCCATCACCCAATCCGGCCGGGATCTTATGGAGAAGGGCATAACGGTTACCATCCCCTCCAAACCCGGAACGGGGGTCTTTGTTTTCTCAAAAAAGTAGGGGCATATGGCATGTGCCCTTTGTAGCGGCGGCCCCCGTGGCCGCCCTTTTGTCACCCAGGTTTCCGATTCCGGGTCCGGATAACCGGAATCCTTTTTCCGGCTTGACTAACAACTGCTACACACCATAAAATGTAAATATGAACCCCTCAATTGAAGAATTGAATCGGTATCTGGATCTTGTCAAAAAGCCGGATGAAACGAGACCTTGGATCGAGTTTCGTTATACGGGATACAAAAATATTGGAGAGTTCCTCAATGTCATTCGTATCTTTGAAAATATCCCCGCTCTTATAGAAAGTCAGAAGCCCATTTTCTTCCGTGGTCAAGCTAGTGCGGACTGGACTCTCAAGTCAAGACTTTATCGAATCACGGAAAATCTTGACCTCGATGACGCATTAAACCGTGAGTATGAAGCATTTCACTATTTCAAGGAACGAGCCCATTTATTCCTAAAAGCGGAACGACTTCCTAGCAATGACAATTGGCCTGAATGGGTTTCTTTAATGCAACACTTCAGTGTCCCAACTCGATTTCTGGATTGGACAACATCTGTTCAAATCGCTCTTTATTTTGCATCCGAAGATGTGCCCCCTAATGTTGACGGGGCTGTCTGGTTATTATGGCAAGGGGATTTCTTTTTATCTCAAGGTACTATTCCGCAACTGGCGGACTCTATCCGAAAGGAAATTTTTGGAGATGCAGAAAAGTTTGCATCATTTGGACTCTCATGTAAGCCACATGTTCAGGTATATGATGCCAATCGAAAGAATGAAAGAATGCTTGCCCAGCACGCCCTACATATCTGGAGTTGGCGACTATTTTCTGACCTTGCGATGGATATTGGAAATGTCCTTCTGAAATCAATTATCGCCTCAAAAACGACAAAAATGCATCTTATGAAATTGGTAATTCCTCATCAATATAAAGAGGAAATTCGGATTTACCTTCATCGATTGAATGTCACGGCAGAATTTCTCTTTCCCGGGCTTGATGGAATTGGTCGATCGATCACTGATACTATCACCTATCAGGAATTGATATTTCGGAAAGCGTTATCTCCCAAGGATAAGTCATGATAACGTCGGAATGGATCGAAGAACAAATCACCTTTCTGAATATGCGGATGGGTTTATTCAAGGTGGCCTCAGGTCATGAATTTTTTTATGATCCGACACCGGGCTTCTATGGCTTTATCTCACAAGGTTCGGTTTCAGCACTCAATGAAGCGATGCGAATTCTTTCAGATTTTGTTCTTGCGCCATCATTTCCTGTCATTGGAGAATGGGAAGGCCCAGCCAATCCGCTAGTAATACAGGACTTCGACTGGTCCAATCAGAAGGATCCACCAGGATTGATTCATTATGATGGTCCTCTTCGCAGCCGAATACAGATTGCCATTACCAATAAGCACACTCCTTACATCATGGGGGCTATTTTGGCGCATGAGTTAACCCATCATGTATTGGCGAATAAAAACATCGGCTATCCAGATACGGAAGAAAACGAGAGATTAACGGACTTTGCGACGGTATTTATGGGATTAGGCAAATTGACCTTAAATGGCTACGAACCGATTGAATGGAATATAACGAAACCGGAGAAGACAATAACATACAAATATAATGTTGGATACTTGTCGTCTCGTGAAATCGCAGATATTTTCCAACATATCTGTTCGTTCCGGAGTATCGAACCTCAGAAAGCTCAATCGAATCTGACATTAATAGCTTGCGATCATTTGAATGCATCTATACAAGAGTCGCGACGAAGAAAACGCCAAAAAGAGAGGCAAATTCGGTGGGGTAATCGAAAGGAGAAATGGCGAGATTGGTTGAATCACTTGTTCGGATGCCGAACTCGGAATCCAGAATCAAATACTTCACCTATCCAAATTCAACAGTCCAATATTGAAAGACGAATTGTCCAATGTTCGAGATGTGGTCAAAAAATTCGTGTCCCAAATTCAACACAAACAGAACATGTTACTTGTCCCTCATGTAGTGAATATCTTCAGATAATTCCGAGGTAGTGAGTTCAGATATTCCCCCTGTCTCTATGTTGTGGCAATATTCGATAATTCCTTGGTATAAAGACTGCACCAATAAATCCTTGCATTATCGTTTGCGCAAGCGATTGCAGAGAGATTATTGAGATTCTCGACGTTGATCCTATTTTATCTTCGTCAAGACCTCAGACAATACGCCCAGTATTTTGTCCATCGTTTCACGATTCGGCAGGGGGATTCGCAGCGAAGACTGGCCCGTGGCCGGATCGGTATCGAGTGTCACAGATCCGGCCGGACGAGCGGTTTCGGCCGGGATTCTTGTTCCCGGTTGAAGTGACTGGGCGATTTGCGTCAGCCAAGAGGCCCCGGCCGAGAGCAATTCCTGCCATACCGGTTGCGCTTGTATCGGCGCGGCGGTTGCGGCCGCAACCTCTTCCTTGCGGGGGGATTCCTGCGTGGGTTCCGGCGTTTTTTCTGCCGGAGGCATCGGGGCGATCTGGGCCGCCGCGGCCGTAGCAGTTTCCACGGACTCCATAAACCGTTTCAGCCGCGAGCCGCCGAGGAAGACCTCATCTTGTCCACTTTCCAGAATCCCGGCGAACAGGGATTTTTTGAACGATAACAACCCCAGCATTCCCTGCTCGATGGTACCCTGAGCGATAAAATTCACCACTCGTACCGGCCGATGCTGGCCGAGCCGATGCACCCGGCCGATCCGCTGTTCCAGTACCGCCGGATTCCATGGCAGGTCCATATTCACCACCGCCGAGGCATTTTGCAGATTCAATCCTACCCCCCCGGCGTCCGTAGATAAAAAGATCCGACAACGGTCGTCTTCCTTGAACCGGCGGATCAGGTCCTTGCGCTGACGCCCGGGAATCCCGCCGTGAAACAGGGCAAATTTGTGCCGGCCCTTTTCCAGCCGCCATTCGAGCAATTCGTGGGTCCGCAGCCACTGACTGAAAACGACGACCTTGGTATCCGGCGTTTCGAACATCTCATTCAGCACGGTCATGAATTCGTCGGCCTTGACCCCGAAGTCGGTCTTCTGGTCCAGCAGGTAGGTGCTGTTGCAGCTCATCCGCATGTACTGCAGCGCGATCTGGAGCCGTCGCTGATCGGATTCTGTCAGAAAACCAATTTTACGCCACTTGGCAATGATCCGGGCGGCAATCTCGCGATTTTCCTCGTGGTAACTTCTCTGCTCGGCCGTCATCGGGACGAAATAATTCTTGTCGATTCGTTCCGGCAATTCCTTGAGGACCTCGGTCTTGGTCCGCCGGAGCAGGATCGGTTTGAGGGTTTCGGAGATTGCCCCGAGATTCCGATAGCCGATGACCTTGCCGGCCTCGTCGAGATGCTGATGGGCCGCCAGGAACGCGAACGAAGGACCCAGACGGAACCGATCGACGAATTCCACAATCGAGTGGAGTTCCTCCAGCCGGTTTTCCAGCGGCGTTCCCGTCAGGACGATAGCGTATTTGGATTCCAGTTTTTTGATGGTCTTGGCCGTGCGGGTCTTCCAGTTTTTGATCCGCTGTGCCTCATCCAGAATGATGACATCCGGATTCCATTTGCGGATCACATCCAGGTCACGAAACACGACATCGTAGTTGGTGATAATGTAGAACGAATCTCCGGAATAGAAACGGGCCCGCTGAGGGAGCAATCCTTCACAGACTGCCGCGCTGCGGCCGGAGAATTTTTCGATCTCCTGTTTCCATTGGTGCTTAAGCGAGGTCGGCGATACGATCAACACCCGTTCGATCCCCACAGCCCGGGACAGGATTTCGACAGCCGCAATGGCCTGGATGGTTTTGCCCAGCCCCATATCGTCAGCCAGCAGACAGCGACCCGCCCGCGCCGCGAATAGCGCGCCCCGTTTCTGATATGGATAGAGGGATATCTTGAGCAAGTGCGCAAAGGCCCTGCTGCGGATCCCGTCGGGAAACAATTTGTCCACTCGATGCATCAGGATTTCACGGTCCCGTAGTTCCGCGATGAGAGCCAGAGTATCCGGGTAACAACGAAGATCCGGATCGATCTGTCGGGCGTTTTCCAGAAAACGGTCAAATTTCATCGGGGCGTTGGATCGCAAGAGACCGTCGCGATCAAAGAATTCAATCGCCAATTTCTTCAGTCCCAACGGACAATCGGACCCCGGCCGAAATACAATCTCTCGTTTGGCGCCATACTGCACAAAGATTTCTGAGTATGGAGGACAGAAACCCTTCTTGAGCGCGGCCGAACCGCCGCGTTGTCGCTGGAGGTTATCCAGGACGAATTCGATATGTTTGCAGGTACCGAGGGTATTGACGGCGAAGTCCGGACAGGAGCAATAATTCTCTCCGGGGCGCAGGCCTCGAATTGCGACGCGATATTCTCCTTTCGTTGCGGGATTGGTAATGCGAAATTCAGAAAAGACAGGATCGGTTCCGGTGTTTGTCATGCCGAATGATTGTTGGCGGCCGAACTCCCGGCGAAGAGCTGTCTGCCATTGCTCCGGGGTCATCTCTTGCGGTTTTCGCAGATGGGATAACCGAAGGGGTGGTTTTCGTTTGACCGAAATTTGAGTAGGAGGTGTCATGAGTATCTCTTTCCGGCGGAGGATTATTTCAAGTCGATCACCGAGATGGTGTGAAGGGGATCATAGCGATTGCCCTGAACCGGCAGGTCGATGTTGGAGATGTAGAGTTTGTCGCCGCGAAGGCAGACTTCGGATGGGCGGTCCAAGAGGCCGCCTATGCCGTCGGAGTCGTTGGCGTTTTTCCAGATCGTCGTGACCTTGCCTCTTTTGTCGATACGATGTACGGCGTTGCCGGCGAAATCTGCGACGAACATATCGTCGTTCCTCGGATCGAATTTGATTCCGTCCACGCTTTCCATTCCCTGACCGGAGGCAAAAACCTCCGAACCGCTGATCCGGCCTGCGGAGTCGAACGTATAGCGAAGGATCGCCGCCTCGCCGAAATTGCAGACGTACATATCGCCTTTGGAGTCGAAGCCCATGCCGTTGGCGCCGACCCGCCAGTCGGGATTGCCCGTGGAAAGACGCACGATCAGGTGTGGATCCTTGCCGCCGGGCAAAAGCTCGATGGGCTTGGCGCCGAACTCATCATACCGAAAACGATAGACCCCGCTGGGCAATGGCCACGCGGAAGGATCCATCTGCGTCTCGGTGACATACACGCCTTCCGGACGGCAGGATACGGCGTTGGATTCCACAAAACCGGTAACCAAAACCTCGCAGCGAACGGCCTTGCCGTCATCCATGACCACGCGAAGAAGACGAGACTTATTATTCTTGTCATAGAAGGATTGATTATCCGTAACATAGAAATTTCCATCCGGGCCGATGTCGATCCCCAGTGGCGCGGCCGTGCCGGTTTCGGGATGCGGCGGATAGGTATAGACCTCTTCAGCGACATCCTCCGAAGTAATCCGCAGCATCTTGGCCGGATACTCCGGCTGATTATAATTCGGACAATTGAGGTATATGTTGCCATCCGGAGAAAGGACCATGCCATCCGGTGTGTTATAGTCGTCCGGTAACAGTACGCCGATCCTCGGCCGATACGATCCCGTACAACCGACCATAAGAATCCCGAGCATCATCCATACCAATCCAAAAGCCATTCGGCCGTCAAGCCGTCGATTTGCCACAGGTGATCCTTTCCTTATAAAGCTTTTGTGAATACCGCCTTACAATACCGGATCAACATAATAAATCAAGACCCATCGTACGGATCGGCTGAGATTGAGATTCAGGATTCATCCTCCCAGCCGTATTGGCCCTGGACCACCATGCGCTTGAAATATTTGGTCTTGATCTTCTTCCGAACTAAAGGTTTTTTTGTCATCCATCCATATCGAATTCGATCCCGAATCGCCACCAGAGGCCGCAGGGCCAGATACGTGAACCACCCCCAGAAATAGACCCAGATGAACAGCGTCGCGATCGCCACAATGCCCTTTGAGGTAATCGGCCAGTGAATATAGTCGGCGCCGTGTTCCATTATCCAGCGGATCCAACCGGGGATTACACAGTCAACTCGTTCCCGGATCATGCCCTGAAGAGGAAGGGTCCAGGAATCGAATTTTGGGGAAATAAAAATCGATATAAACCCGATCAGAAACGGAAGAATCAGAAAGAGTGCCAGGACAAGTCCGCTGAGTACCCCATACTTTTTCAGGCATCGCAGGAGATAGGATGTACTGGCACCGATTTCCAGTTCCCTTCGGATGCGCCTGCGGAGTGCGATGATTTTACCCAATTTTTGTTCCGGTTCATCCGAGAATCCACCTTCCTGAAACAACGGAGGAGTCCAGAGATGACCTTTGTTAAAAAGTTCATCCCGAACATTCAGTTGTTTGAGCAGGTTCGGGCAATACTCCCTGATCTGAGAACTGATCAGGGTGTAACCGTGATACATCAGCGTCTCCCGTTCGACCATACTGAACTGATCCAGATCGGTTCGAATTCCGGCCAGAGGGCCGATATATTCCGAGGGCACCCGGGAAACCAGGGGATCACGATCCTTCAGATTCTGGAACATTTGAATAAAAGCGAATTCCCGACCGTTTGGAAACGTGAAAATACCCTTATCCAAGATATTCGCGGGGACAGTCCCGCTTTTATACTGCTTATACCAATTCGATGCAAGCTTCCCGAGGATTTCGAGATCCCCCTCCCCGCCGAACTTCCATGAGATCAATAGATTCAATATTCGCTGTCTCAGATGATGCTGCTGAACCAGCGAACTCCGTAGCGCAACGGACAGGGCTTTTTCGGGTACGGAATTTTTCACGTCGATCTGGCCGGAAGCGTCGCTGACAATCAGGACATTGCATTCTTCCTTCATGAGAGACATCACGCCCTGATTGTCGGCAACTCCTCCATCCACCAGGGTATCGCCGGCGATTTTTACCGGCGGGAATACGACGGGCACACAGGAACTGGCGCCGACGACCTGCGAAAGGCGCAATGCATTTTCATGAACCTGCCCCATTTGGCGGTCGCTGGTAACGGGAAGACGGAAATAAGGCACCAGTTTTCCCGATAACAGGGATGTGGTATTCATGATGAGCTTGGGGCCGTAGATAAAGCGTTCCCTGGGCGGATTGTCTTCGGGTATCGTGGCGGGAAGTTCATCGACTGAATTGTTATGATATAACCACCTGTCATACTCCTTTTGTAACAAATCCGATCTTGAATATCCCGGCCAGAGACTACGAATCCACAACAGAGGGTGATACAGCGGAGAAAATACCAAAGCTCGGACGCGAAGATTGTTATCCAGCGCATCGAAAAAACTTCCGGCGATTTCCTGATGAAACTCAAGGCGTTTCGAATCGAGTTCCTGGGGCTTGAACGTCGGATCATCGCGCCAGATGCGAAGGCGCTGTTCCATTTCGACGACATAATAGGCCGCGATGATTGAACCTCCGGATACCGCGGAAATCACATCGACCTCTTTCATGATTCCGAGTTCTTCCAGTCGCCGGATCACGCCGAGATGGAAAATCGAAGCGCGAAATCCCCCACCGGAAAGGGCCAGACCGATTTTGCGGGGTTGATTTTCGACTGTGGATTGACACGTCGGAACAGATGGATCTGCCGTTGCCATATTCTTCCTCCCGAATTATGAATACCTTCCCTGTTTTCACCCGTATTCAATAGGAATCGGGAACCCTGTGTTCCCGTCACGGCATGTTGGGATATGGCCGTGAATCCTTCGCGGTACTGAATCGATAGATCATTATGATTCCTTTTCAGGCCGTGTCAATCCACCGTGGAAAAAGAAATGGAAACGAAAATCAATCGGAATAGTTTAACCCCGGGAGGAGGGGGAATTTTTCCGATAGACAAGTCCCTGAAATTCGGCCACGGGCTGATCGGTGTCATCGCGAATGGACACTCGATAGGCGGAGATTTTCCGTCCGAGCGAAATCTCCTGCGCATGTGCAAAGATCGTTCCGCCCATCACCGCCTTGACGAAACTGATATTGCCCTGGATACCCACCGACAGCGGCTGTCGCGAGTTGGCCGCGATCGCCATCGTCCAGACCGCCATGCTGTAGAGCACGCCTCCGTGCACAACATTGTGTCCGTTGAGATGACAGGGGCGCACGGCCAGTTTCGATCGGGCCTGACCATTACCGAAATCGATCAGCTCGACGCCAATATGTCGTGTAAATGGATCGGATTCAAATTGATTTCTCGGATCATCCATCGAGTCTGTCGTTTCCATTCGGGCTTCCTTTGGGATTACCTTTGGCCGGCTATTATAGGTCAACCGGGGGAATTTGCATTCCCATTTTTCCATGTTTGTCGGATCGGAGACTGCCATGCTGGCAGACTCAGGGCCGCCAACGATTCGAATCTGCCAGAAATGACGGAGATACCTTCTGCAATATAACTCATTTATAGACAGGAATTTACAATCCGTTTTGGCCGAACAATATCCCTTGGCACAGAGTTTGCTAAATTGATATTCCGTATAGGAATCGTGTTTCCATCGTCGGTAGTTCCTTTGAAAAACGGTTCAAGGGAAACGGAAATGACAGGAACGGAAATTAAATACAGTAACGATACTTGTAGTATGAAAGGAGCTGTGAGAAAATGAATATTCGACCCTTAGCTGACAAGGTCATCGTGGAACGACTGGAGGCCGAATCGGTCACCGCCGGAGGCATCGTTCTGCCTGACTCCGCCAAGGAAAAGCCCAAACGCGGAAAGATCGTCAGCGTCGGTGACGGAAAGTTGCTGGAGGACGGAACCCGAAGCAAGGTGCAGTTGAAGAAAGGCGACGAGGTTCTGTTCGCCAGCTATTCCGGCACCGAAATCAAGGTGGATGGCAAGGAATATCTGATCCTGGATGAATCCGAAGTCATGGCCGTTCTGGAAGGTTGATCAAATCGTTTTGTGCAATCCATCCCCCGCCAAGCCGCGGCGGAGGATCGAAACTTTTAACAGGAGTCTATCGTATGGCAGCGAAAAAAATCGCATTTGATACCGAAGCAAGGTCCGCAATCCGCGAGGGTATCCGCAAACTGGCCAAGGCCGTCAAGATCACCCTCGGGCCGTGCGGACGAAACGTGATTCTCGAAAAATCGTTTGGTTCTCCCACCGTTACCAAGGACGGTGTCAGCGTCGCCAAGGAAATCGAACTCGAAGACGCCTATGAAAACATGGGCGCCCAGATGGTCAAGGAGGTCGCTTCCAAGACATCGAATGTCGCCGGGGACGGAACCACCACCGCGACGATCCTGGCCGAATCCATTTACGACGAAGGCCTCAAGAATATTACCGCCGGCGCCAACCCGATGCAGGTCAAGCGCGGCATCGATAAAGCCGTCGCGGCATTGATTGACGAACTGGCCAAAATGAGCACGCCCGTCAAATCCGCCAGGCAGATCGAGCAGGTCGCAACCTGTTCGGCCAACCAGGACGCCGAGATTGGCAAGATTCTCTCCGAAGGCATGGAGAAGGTCGGCAAGGACGGAGTGATCACCGTCGAAGAAGGCCAGTCGCTGGATACGGTCGTCGATCTGGTCGAGGGCATGCAGTTCGACCGAGGATACCTCAGTCCGCATTTCGTCAACAAGCCCGAAACGATGACCTGTGAACTCGATAAACCGTACATTCTTATTCATGAAAAGAAGATTTCCGCCGTCAAGTCGCTGGTTCCGCTGCTGGAACAGGTGGCCAAACGCGGCCGTCCCCTGCTGATTATCGCCGAGGATATCGAAGGCGAAGCCCTGGCGACGCTGGTTGTCAACAAGCTTCGCGGCGTGCTGCAGGTCAGCGCCGTCAAGGCCCCCGGGTTTGGCGATCGCCGCAAAGCCCTGCTGCAGGATATCGCTTTGCTGACCGCCGGCACGGCGATCTTTGAAGATCTCGGCATTCAGCTTGAAAAAGTCGAACTGAGCCATCTCGGTCAGGCCAAGCAGATCACCATCGATAAGGACACGACCACGATCATCGAAGGCGCCGGCAAGAGCGCCGACATCAAGGGCCGCATCGAGCAGATCAAACGCGAGATCGACGAGACCACCAGCGACTACGACAAGGAAAAGCTTCAGGAACGGCTGGCCAAACTGTCCGGCGGCGTCGCACTGGTCAAGGTCGGCGGAGCCACCGAGGCCGAGGTTAAGGAAAAGAAAGCGCGCGTCGAAGACGCCCTTCACGCCTGCCGTGCCGCGGTCGAAGAAGGCATTCTGCCCGGCGGCGGAATCTCGTCGCTGAAGGCGCTACACGTTTTGGATAAGGTCAAATGCGTCGGCGACGAAAAGATCGGGGTGGATATCGTTCGCCGTGCCGTCGTCGCGCCGATCAAGCAGATCGCCGAGAACGCCGGACTGGACGGATCGATCGTCGCCCAGAAGGTCATGGAAAACAAGGACATCAACTTTGGGTATGACGCCCTCCGCAAGGAATACGGCGACATGATCAAGTTCGGCGTGCTCGTTCCCACGAAGGTCGAGCGGATCGCTCTTCAGAACGGCGCATCGATCGCCTCGCTGCTGCTAACCACCGATGCGATCGTCAGCGAGATTCCTGAAAAGAAGGAACCCAAGCCGGGTCCGCACAATCACGGCATGTAAACCCTATTTTCAATCGAAAGATCGGTTGTTCCTGCGGGCCGTCGGATGTGACGGCCCGTTTTTTCTTGTTTGTCGCGGAAGGATGCGATACAACGATTTCGGTTTTGGAAAGGATCCTCTATGCGATTTGGCTTTTATCCGGGCATGTTCATGCAAGCCACGCGATCGGCCGCAACGTTTTTGTTTCTTCTGGGCCTGACGATGGTGGGGATGGCGATCCTGTTCTTTATCCTGCCCGAGTTGATCGGATATATTGTCGCGGGCTTGTTGATGCTGGCCGGGATCAGCTTTATCGGTTATGCCCTCCGGCTCTGGATGGCCACGATCGGCCACGCAGGACAATTCCCTGAGGACGACAATGGCCGCCACAATGTCCAAATTCGAATTGAAAACCATCAGGACGATCTACTCTGAATCGAATATCACTCGAACGGAGGATTGATATGACACGCTCAAGACGTAATACCTGGATTATCCTTATCGGTTTGTTGGCCATTCCCGTTTCGGCGCAACCATGGAGCGTCACGGATTCCGGCGCTGTCGGCGACGGAATAACGGATTGTACCGCGGCGTTTCAGCAGTCGCTGGATCAGGTCGCCAAGGCCGGAGGAGGCGTCGTGAATGTTCCCGCGGGCCGGTACCGCATCAATGGAAATCTGGTCATCCCCGGAGGCGTTACGTTACAGGGCACTTTCCACTCACCGCCGACCAGCCGTATGCAGGGGTCGGTCTTGTTGGCCTTCGCGGGGAGGGGCAACCCCAAGGACAAGCCCTTTATCCGACTGGGCGGCCCCAACGCCACGATCGCCGGAGTTATTATTACATATCCTGAATGGAAACAATCGGATGTGCCGCCGATCCCGTATCCGCCGTGCATCTATGCCCGCGATGCCGAAAACACCGCCGTTCTCGATTGCCTGCTGTTGAATCCATACGAAGGCATCCGAATGGAACGGGCCGCGCGGCACCTGGTCCGTAATGTCTATGGCTATCCAATCTTTCGCGGCTTTTATGTGGACGAATGTTACGACATCGGCCGGGTGGAGAACTGCCACTTCTGGCCGTTTGGGGTCCGCTATAATCAGGAGGATCCATACTGCAAGTGGATCAATGTCAACGGTGTGGCTTTTGAATTCGCCCGTACGGACTGGCACTATGTATATAACACTTTCTGTTTCGGTTACGGCGTCGGATACAAGTTTTCACAATCGAAGGCCGGGGCGTGCAACGGAAACTTTCTCGGCATCGGCGCCGACTGTTGCCGAAGAGCGGTCCTCGTTGAACAGGCGCAGGAACCGGGCCTCTTGATCACCAATGGTGAATTCGTCGGCCGCTGGGGCAGCGAAGACTCGGTGTGCCTGGAGATCGCCGAATCTTCCGGCGGCAAGGTCAGCTTGACGAACTGCTCATTTTGGGGACCGATCGATCGTTGTGTATGGATGCGAGCTCCGAGCGCTCAGTTCACCGCAAATGCCACGCATTTTCTTCACTGGGATAATCACAACCAGGACTCGGCCGCCATTCAACTTGATGCGGGTAAAGCGATCATCCAGGGAAGCACTTTCGGTAACGGAGACACTTGTGTTTTTGTAGGCCCCAAGGTTAAAAGCGCGATCCTGATGGGAAACCAGGCCGCTGACGGTTTCAATGTCGATAATCAGGCCGGGGCAAAAACCCAGATGATCGGCAATGAAGGGCAAACGATAACGTGGACGGACGAAGCCAAGGCGCAATACCAGATCGACATCGGCGCCGATGGAGACGGCCGATACCTTCGAGGTTGTCAGGGACAGGAAAAAGGTTCCGGCAAGGGAATCTTTTCCACGATGCGATGGACAACGGGACAATCTCGCCTGATCCTGCCGACATTGATGAATACCGACTACACATTGACCTTGCAGGCGGCCATCCCATTGCATTCCATCGACGATACGGCGGGAATCTATCAGGGCGAAAAACGCATCGCCGAGTTCAAGCCTGACGGGTCGAATGTGACGGCGAATTTTCGTTCCGGCGAAAAAGACACGACGGTTCTGGATATTCGCTGCAAGGGATGGATACCGCGAAAGGTAATCTCCGGCAGTCAGGACGATCGAACACTCGGTATTCAGTTGTTCGGCGCCGCAGTAAAAACCAAATCCGCCGCGGGAAAACCGTTTTACGCTAACACCGGCGAGGTACAATAAAATTGTCTTTGTACCTCAAGATTTAATAATTGATTCCGGTATTTCACAACGTAACCGATTTGTGGCGGTGGCTATGGCATTCGATATTCACGGCGGCGGGAAGCGACGCGATATGGCACGGGGCGGTTTCGATCTGTACCGATAAGGCCGTTGTATCGCCCCCCAAGCCCTGCGGGCCGACACCGAGAGCGTTGATTTGTTTTAGAAGTTCCCGCTCCATATCGGCATAAAATCCATCACTGTTGCCTTGACCGATTGATCGCAATAGGGCCTTTTTGGCCAGCGTACAGCAAAGCTCAAAATCGCCGCCCAGACCCACGCCCACCACAAACGGCGGGCAGGCATCGGCTCCGGCCTTTGCAACGACATCGACGATCCATGCGATGATATCCTCGCGGTTCTGAGTAGGTTTGAACATCCGAAAGGCGGATTTGTTCTCGCAGCCCCCTCCCTTGGCCATGAAGGATATCTTTAGTTGATCGCCCGGCACGATCGACAAATGCACGATCGCCGGTGTATTGGTGCCGGTGTTTTTACGATCCTTCAGAGGTTCTGCGACAACACTTTTTCGCAGCAGTCCCTTGTCATATCCGGTTGCGACACCCGTCTGAATGGCATCAATCACGGTCGTACCCGGCCGACCCTTCGCAGGAATAACTATGACATCGGCCCCCTGCTCGACGAAAACTACAGCCAGCCCTGTATCCTGACATAATGGGATATGATCCTCGCGGGCGATGCGGGCATTATCCAGTAACTGGCCGAGAATTTCTTTAGCTCGTGGATTGCGTTCGCGTCGCATTGCGGCATCGATGGCTTCAGCCACATCCCGAGGCAAATGATACGCGCCATCGATGCACAATTCCTCCACGGCAAGCGATACATCCTCGAACGAGATGGCTCGCATTATTTGGTTCCGTCCTTGGGTATCTCGATATCGAGCGTACGATACGCCGTGTTGCCCACATCGTCGGCCATCTTGATTGCCAACACATGCGGACCGGCCGACAGATTTTTGATCTCCATCGTAACCGCTTCGCGGGTCGTATCGAAAACCAGATCGTCCGGTAGCGTCCCCATCCATTTCTCGTTGCTGTCAACGGTGTAGTTCACCGAGCCGATCGCGCTGAGCGCATCTTCGACGGTCAACCGCACGATGACTTTGTCGGCTTCGATTTTGGTCCGGATGTCTTTGGCGTCGGGCGGGGTATTATCCACCACGAATACCTCGCTGATCCGCGATCCGGTCAGCGAGGTCGTATCGCTGTTGCTTCGCCGGTCATCGGCGGTGACGCGCAATTCATATCGGCCATCTTCAACGGTCTGACTATCCCATTCGAAATTATTCGCCGTCAGTTCATCCTTCAACTTAATCCATGTCGTCCTTCCCTGCCGGCGGAGTTCCAACCTGAAGACCAGCGTATCTTTATTGCGATCGGCCGCCTCAAAGGCGGTTTGAAAAACGCCCGGCTTGCCCTTGACCCGAGATACATTGACCGCCGACACCACCGGTGACAAATTTCCGACCACATGCGACAGAGCCACCGCGTCCACGCGGGGCGTTTGATCGGCAACGTTTGTTTTGAGGGTCAGGCGATACTGGCAAAACCGCCCGACGGGGCATTCGATTCCTACGGAGTCTTTTACCTCCACATCGGGAGTCCATGGAGAATACGTCGGATCGTCGGGTTCATTGATATTTCCGCTTCGGGCCGAAAACCACACGGAACAGCCCTCGGGTATGACCGCATCCGTCTGCATCCTGCCCCACCGCGCCGGCTGGCCGGCATCCACCAACTCCGACAGGTATGTCCCCTCGGTCGCGAACGAATCCGATAACCGGATCAGCTTGGCCGGATTGGAACATCCCAGATAGATCGCCTCGGTATCCAGGGCCATCGCGGTGATTTGCGAACATTGTTTCTCTTCGAATTCGACGACTCGCTTTTCCGTTTCCGGATCGACCGAGAAAAGCTGGGCGCTGTTGCCCGTGGCCAACAGGAGTTGGGCATTGCGTCGCTTCATCGAATACAGCACCGACATGTCGCTGAAGAGATCCGTCACATATCCCCGTGGGTCGATCCGATAGATATGTCCGGCTGTTTTGGGCAGGGTCCCCCGTTTAGGGGCCTGAGCCGGAGCGGGGGCGGGCGCGGGTTTTTCGGTGTTGGCGATCTTCAACTCCGTCGTCGCCGGAGTTGCGGGGGCCTTGTCTTTTGGCGTCCCTTTGTCGTCGGTCCGCCCCGATGCCGCATCCGACGACACGGGATTGTACGGAATCTTTTCGCGTGTCACTTCCGCGCTGGTCGTCGCCGCATAAATCGTTCCGAATTCGTCGATCGCCAGCGATGCGACCTCGTTTTGTTCGCTGTCGAATACAACCGTTAGCGCCTTGCCCGCCGGATCATAACGATAAATGATTCCGCGTTTATCGGATCCGGCGAGGATTACGCCCTTGTCATCCACCGCCAACGACAGGACGTTACGATCCTTGACGGAAAAAACTTCCTGCGGGTTTTGCCCGAATGGATCGAGGCGAAATACCTTGCCCTCGGGTCCGGTCCCCAGATAGATATTCCCTACCCCATCCAGCGCCATGGCATGGATATAATTGGCGCCGGCCGGTTCGAAAAGAGTCAGTGCCTGGCCGGTCGTATCCAATCGGATCAGCCGTGCCTGCTTGCCGCTTACGCCCGCGAGCAACCGATCACCGCTATCCATCGTTAGGGCATAGACATGCTCATTGGCGACCGTCTCCATCGGTTCGGTCTGCTCCGTCTCGGGTTTGGCCTCTGTATCGGCAGCTTCCGAGCGTGTCGCCGTGGAAGCCGAATGTGATTCCTCAGCGGATTGATTTCCTTCCGGTTTCGGATAGACCACTTCCGCATGACCCTCCAACACGCGAAAGATCTGTCCGTTCGGACTTGTTCCCAGGTACACCCCGCCATCCGGTCCGATAACCAACGCGTTGATCGACCAGACTTTTTCCAGCAATGTGCCGCAATCGATCGTCTTTGACTGTCTCGCCAATCGGATCGTTCCATCCGAATCGATTTGGGTTTGTTCGGTTTTTCCTTTAAGCAATTCGGCGGCCGTTGAATGCCGCGTCATCTCCGAGGTGACGGCCGCTACCCACGACGTCAAAACCATCGACACCGTTAATCCGTATCCCAGTACCTTCAGCTTATCCTTCATATCGCAGTCCTTTTCCTATCTCGGTTCCACGGTGATCTTCAATGGCTTTACGCCTCGCACGACGAATCCGGTCTCGATCTGTTTTTCCACCCTGCCGATCAACGGCTGAGAATTCAGCGTCCTCCGTCCATCCTGCATCAACAGGGCTTTCGTCGCCGGCAACCCAGGCAGTTCCATCTGCTCAATCGCCAAACCCGACGCCGGCAGCGTCAATGTAACGAAGATTCGATCCCGACGAATTTCCAGAATTGTCTTTAGTCCCGCAATCAGCGTATCCAGGTCGTATGCGGTAAAACGGAACATCGCGATCTTCCGCAAATATTTTTCGTATTCGTCGGCGCCCGCCACCAGGATCTCATAGGAGCCCGGCGGAAGGTCATCCGGAATCGTCAGGTTGATACGCTGAATCCGCTGTCGTGACAGGATTGTCTGAAGTCCGATCCGCAGCTCGACGGTATCGCCGGCCTTGACCTGGGGATCGGAAATCTCCACCGATTCAATCGCGGCCTGCGTATCGCCCGGCTGTACATCCACCCAGAACGATATGGATTCAAATTCCACTCTGGCAAAGCGATTGTTTATCAACATTCCAACAACACTGCCGGCTTCACTGAGCAGATCCATCAACTCCCTGCCACTGGAAACATTATTGATCTCAATGGGCGAATGTCCCTTAATCGTAATCTGTCCGCGATAGCTAACATGGTGTTCCTGAGGAACGGTACCCTGCATCATTCCCGCCCCGCTGATAGCCGACTGGACCAGCATGGGGCTCCGGGACGGTTCCATCGCCATGAGACAATCATACCGGCGAATTTTCGGATCGTTGAAATAAACCACGTCGATCGTAAGCGGAACCAGTTTGGCCTGAGCCCCGACCTGGCCTCGGATCCCGCAGTTTTCGTCAAACTTCAGGGCTCCCACAATTTCGCCGGGGGTCGAATATTTGAAGGATCGCGTCAGGGTCGAAACAACGACATAAACCGTCCCCGTCGAAATCGGCAACTCGACCGGTCCCAGGCCCGTGAACGAGTGCCCGAACGCATAGACCCAGTCGCCAACGGTTTCGGTCACCGTTCCCGTCGCCGCCATGGTGATATCACCGGAGAGCAGCGGAACGGCAATCACGCCGCCGGGCTGAAATGATTTTTCACGATTCGTTGTGCCCGTACTTGTTTGATCCGCATTTCCGCCGCCTGAAGGCATTGCCGCAAAACCCATCATCGCAAATCGGTCGGATAAGCGGCGACAAACGTCCTCCGGCAACGAGGTCACCAGCGGCATTATGGTTCCATGTCCCTGTCGTTCCGAGGACGCTTGAAATTGCCGGTGCAGCATCTCTTCGTATTTCTGATGAAATATCTTGAGGTCAATTGGATTGGTCACAGGCACGATCGTCGTCGGACCGGCGTGACTTCCCGGTCCGGCGGTGCCGATTTCGAGCATGTATTCGATCGGTGTGACAAAATAAAGCGGCTCTTTGCCCGCGGAAAATGTCGCCGCCAGCGCACCGGCCAGCCGCCCATCCAAATAGGCGGGCGATCCGCTGCACCCGGCAATCCCGCCAACCTTTTCCGACAGCGGATCCTTGGCCCGAACCAGAATCGAATCCCGGGATGGTTGCCAGTTCTTCACGACGCCGATCACTTCCAACGGGTATTTTTCGATCTTCTGGCCTGAAAAAACCGTCAAAAAATACCCCTCCATACCCGGTTTGACTTCCTGAATCGAGATGTATCGGTTGGCATCCATTGCCGATGCCGTTCCGACATTCCATACGAGAAGAAGGAGGAAGATGAATTGAACCGTGACGGCCGCGTTCCCCCGGACGTCAGGCCTATACTTACTGGACCGTTTTTTCATACCTATTCCTGTCAGCGGTTAGTGAAACATTCTATTCCCTGCATGTTTCGGTGGACGAATTGTAGCCGCCCTCAAATCTGTTTGCAAGGAAATGCTTGCATTTTCCGCATCATCCGATATACTAAAATGTTTGTAACCGGGGAATGAAACCGTTTGCTCGGATGGCCACGGATTTTCCCCGAGGATAAATGAAAATCGAAGGATAATCCATGGATACCCAACATCGCCATGAACTCAAGACCAATGAACTGGCCGACTGGATTTACCATACTCCGAACTATCTGCGCCAAAATATACGATGGATAATCGGCGGCGGTCTGATCCTCGCCGCTGTGATCGTATTCATCTACGGACGGGGATTCCGGAATTCCGCTTTCGAATATCAACTCGGTCAGACCAGTTCTCAGATCGAAGCACTCCAGGGCGCCCAGATCATGGCCATTCAGAACCTGATGCAGGATAATCCGGTTCTCAGCGATTCGTTGTTTTCCTACGCCAATAAACTCGAGGTGGCCGCCCGGGAATCGAAGTTTCCGGCGCTGGCCGCCCTGGCCTTGATTAAACGCGGCGACGCTCTCCGTATGGATATTCATTATAACGGAGCCGATGTCGAGGATTCCGTCCTCCAGGCCCGAATCGATGCCGCTCGCAATGCATATATCGACGCCATCGAAAAGGCCAAGGAGGGTCCCAACAAGGCCGACTTGACCGCGATGGCCCAGCTTGGGCTGGCCCTGTGTTTGGAAGAGACCGGCCAATTCGATCAGGCCAAGGCCGCCTATCAGGCCATCATCGACAACAAGGATTTCGCCGCAACCGTCTATCCGCAACAAGCCAAACAGCGTTTGGACATCATGAAGGAACCGAGACAACAATTCGTCTTCGTCGACGCCCCCGTCAAACCGGAAATACTTCCCGCTCCGATTCCCGAGGGGATTGTACCGTCTGCGACTTCGCAGCCGGGTCCGACAGCCACGACTCCGGCTGTCCCCGCTCCAGCAACTCAACCTGACGAACAACCAACCGCTCCGCCGGCGCCGCATCCGGCGGATCCCGCTGACCCGACGACACAACCGACACCCGTTGAGCAACTCAAGCCGTCTGATATTCCGGCTCCTCCACCCGTTGGGGATCCTGCGACACCTGCACCGTCGGATCCTCAACCGAAATAGGTATTTGTTTCGAAGCGATGTCTGAGGAACCGATTCAATCCGATACCCCCGAGGAATTTGACGGAGAAATCCTCTCCCACGAAGGTGACGAACGGGTGGGCGAGCATCTGCGCTTCCGTGTCGGCCACAATCTCAAATTCCGTCGTCTCGACCGTTACCTCTGCGGACGGTTTAGCCAGTTCAGCCGCTCCCGCCTGCAGAAACTTATCCGCGAGCAGGGAGTCAATGTCAACGGCCGACCCGCCAAACCCAGTTGCGCTCTCAATCCCGGCGACGAGATCGACTTGATCCTGCCGCCGCGAGAACTGCGAGAGCTGATCCCGGAAGACATCCCGATTGACGTGATTTATGAAGATGAGCACATCATCGTCCTTAATAAGCAGGCCGACTTGCTCGTTCATCCCGCACGCGGTTACAAAAGCGGAACCTTGGTGAATGGATTGGTCTTTCGCTACGGCGAGATCCTTTCCTCCGGCAAAAATCCCTTTCGACCGGGTATTGTGCATCGGCTCGACCGCAATACAACGGGCGCCTTAGTTGTGGCCAAAACCGACGAGGCCCACTGGAAACTATCGCGTCAGTTTGCCGACCGAAAAACCCGCAAGACCTATCTTACGATCGTTCACGGCACTCCTGAACTGGATTCGGATTGTATCAATGCGCCCATCGGACTCAATCCTCACCGTCGTGAAATGTGTACCGTCCGATATGACGGAAAGGAATCGGTGACCTGCTACGAAGTTATCGAATCCTTCCGCGGCTATTCTCTGCTGCAACTGGATCTCAAGACGGGCCGTACCCACCAGATTCGGGTCCATATGGCCTACATCAAACACCCGGTTGTCGCCGATGACATGTACGGCGGAAAGCCCGTTTATCTCTGGCAACTCAAGGACCAGCCCGCCGCGGCGGAAGAACCCATCATCGCCCGCGTAGCTCTCCATGCCTGGCGGCTTGGTTTTATTCATCCCATTACCGGCGAACCGATGGAGTTTGAAGCCCCTGTTCCGACCGATATCCTCAACCTACTCCATGCTCTACGCACATGGCGACCACGGAAAGTCGATGACGGTCGTTCCGTTCGTCTGGCATAACCTCTTCCACTTGGACTTCTTGCAGATCGATTTCGAATCGGGTATAACCTCCATTGAAACCTTCTGGAGATTGAATATGGTTCGATTCAACCGCATGCTTTCGATCATTATTTTCAGCATCACGATCCTGTCTTTCTCGACGTCTTTCGGCCTTGCAGATATGGCCGCTGATTCGCCGGTGAAATTCCCAAAAGAAGGTGCGTTGCCTTCGAAGTATCCACCCGACCGGCCTGCCAACGACGGCCGGGCCCCCGAAGAGGGTTACTACCTGTTCTCCACACCGGAACGCTCCGTCGCACAGATTGATCGGATCCAAAGCGAAATGGCCAAAGGATATTTCACTCCGCCCCCGGCCGACTTCAAGTGCTTACCGCACACACGTCGAATTCTCACCGAGGGCGGTAAGCTCAACATCCTGGCCATTGGCGATAGTATCGTCAACGACACCATGCGATCCG
The DNA here is from genome assembly GCA_964386005.1 of uncultured Pirellulales bacterium. Classification (GTDB taxonomy): domain Bacteria; phylum Planctomycetota; class Phycisphaerae; order Sedimentisphaerales; family Anaerohalosphaeraceae; genus FEN-1350. Next base: position 48,811 of record CAYLSB010000005.1, read on the forward strand.
GCTGGATTGCTAAGCTCCGCCAGGCCTATCCAATGGCCGAGATTGCGGCTGCGGTTTACGTCCGCGGCGGCGGCGGGTGTCAGCACTATAAAGAGGAAAACCGCATCGCCAAATTCGTCATTCCGCGCAAGCCCGATCTGATCTTCATCGGAGGTATCAGCCAAAAGGATATCGAAAGTATCCGGGAAGTGATCCTCCAGCTTCGTTCTGCGTTGCCCGATATCGAAATCCTCTTGGCAACGGGAACGTTTGGAATCGCCGATCCCCGCAAGCCCGAAGAACTTGCCAAAGCCGCCCATTCCGGCACCGGCCCGTATGGTCAGGCCCTCAAAGGGCTTGCCGCCGAACAGAAATGTGCATTCCTTGACATGACGACTCCCTGGGCAGAATACATCCGCTCTTCGAGCGTTCACCCCCATGTCTTATATCGCGATGTTGTTCATGCCAACGAATTCGGCGAGCAGATTCTCTGCAAAATCCTCATGGCCTTCTGGAAACCGGATGCCATTGAGATTTACGGCCTGCGAAAACTCATGGATACACCCTTGCGCGATACGTCCATCTGCCGCGGTCCTGATGGAATGTGGTACATGACCGGAACCGTTCAGCCATTCTGGACATACAATCAAGGTATTCAAGTTTGGAAGTCAATGGATCTTAAAGACTGGCAACCGCTGGGCTTCGTATGGAAATACGGTTCCAGTCCATGGCATCAGAAATATCTCGAAGCAAAAAAGCCCCTTTGGGCTCCAGAGATCCATTACCTCAAGGGTACTTTCTGGATGACCTACAGTATTCCCGGCTGGGATGGAACCGCCAAGACGTCGGGAAGCGGCCTGCTCAAGAGCACAACCGGCAAAGCCGAAGGACCCTATGAGGATATGCAGCCGAATGAACGAATCGGCGATGAGATTGACGCTTCGCTTTTCCAGGATGATGATGGTGCGGTTTATTTTCTGTGGCATAGCGGCAAGATCGCCCGCATGAAGCCGGACATGAGCGGACTGACCGAGCCGTATCACTGGCTAAAGATGACCGGAACCGATCCCAATCCCGCCCACCATTCCTCTCTCTGTGAAGGTATCTTTGGAAAGGAATCCTTCGACCATGTCGGTTATGAAGGGATGTTTCTCTTCAAGGCCAACAGTCGTTATTACCTGGCTTGTGCCGACCAGATTGAAGGCCGCTATAGTTGCATGATCTCGGTCTCCAATAATCTTTTCGGTCCCTATAGCCCGCGCTACGAAGCCATCCCTCATGGCGGCCACAACATGTTTTTCCGCGACGACACGGGCCAATGGTGGTCATCTTATTTCGGCAGCGATTCGACAGCCCCATGGCAGGAAAAACCCGGCATCCTCCCCATTCATTTCGCACCCGACAGCCGTGTTCTCCTTGGACTTGACAAATCTGCACATAAATAGCTTTGTCCCAGTAGGTTCACTTCAAGTCGAACAGCATCACAAGCTGATCTTTTGCTCTTTCCGGGTCGATGCCGAATGATTTCGCCTGCTCTTGAAGCATTTGCACAAACTCGCTGGATTCCTGCAAGTAAGGGTGGGGCTTTCGTTCGACAAGGGTAAATCCCAGTTTCTCCCAGAAGGTATGACCGGCACTACCGGTGATCTCGTAGATGATCGGCAAGTCCTCGAAGGCCATCGCCTCAATGAATCGCCAGCCTTTTCTTCGTGCCCACTCGATCAATGTCCGGACCAATCGTGAGCCGACCCCTTTTCTTTGATAGGGATTTTCTTTCCAGCGCGGACACCCCGTCATCAGACAATGAACGGAAAGAGTCTTATCTTCGATCTGTTCCAGAGGCGGAAAGTCCTTTTCAGCGAAATCATCTTCAGGCCCGGAAGAATAATCCTGCTGAAGGCACATTTCGCCGGCGCCGGGCAAACCGTAAATCGCTTTGGGATAGAACCGCAGGTGCCCGATAATTTTGTCGCCATCCCTCGCCACAATTGCACAGGCCCCATAGACTCGCATGAGATTCCGCAACAGAGGGAGATTCCGTTTGCGATACCGCTCCCAGGGTAGTGGATTATCCGCAGGTTGATCCTCGATCGTCGCCCTCGTTACCGGTCCGGAGTGCAGACATCGCCACAGGACAAATTCCTTCGTCATCGGTTCAATAACAATATTTTCCATCAGAACGATCCTCCAAGAAGGAGTTCTACCCTTTTCAATATGACGGATCTACGTCCATCATAATCCCGGGATTGATCACGAATCAATTTTTTTCAAATTTTACTTGCACTCGTCTATCGCTCATTTATCATGAGAGGCGAAGGTGGAATATGTATCCGTCCGAGACGGAGGACCCCCAAGACCAAGGAACCCGCAGTGAAGTGGGTTTGCGTGGTTCCATACATAGGGTACAGGATTTGGAGAAAGGAGTTTTTCATGCTCACACGCAGATTGCCCCCCTTTTCGTAGTCGATATTCCGCCGATCGATGCCCATTACATAATTGATTCCCTGCAGGATCATCGTTCCATTCTGAAAACGATGAACCTCTGAACGTCCGATCCCGCCGGAGAGTTTTCCGCGTATTCTTTTCGCGGACAGGTGGCAAGAAAGGGAGGTGAAACGACAAACAATCCATGTGAATCGTGCCTGTTACCCCTGAAGGACAGCAGGCCAAAGAAAATGAGGACTGGTAGATTGTTTGACAACGACAGGGTATGAAAGGAGATTTCTATGAGATTCCATTATTGGAGTGTTGCGCTGTGTGCGTACGCACTATGTTTGTGTCGTGGAACCGTGTGGGCACAGAACCTGATGGGGATCTGGGACTTTGGACCCAATGCGGCGAATTATACGGAAGCTGTGAGCGTGGAACGAGTGCTGGGGACTCCAACCTTTTACATGACACCTGCGGGAAAAGATTTCGATGGGGCCAATGGAGTTCAATATACGGACGTAGAAGGAACGGTCCATACGGCCGGCCAATGCTGCCAATGGAGCGATACGTATGTTGCGTCGTATTGGGAAGTCACATTGGATATGAGGGGCTGGCAGGACATCGGTATCCGCTGGGACTATAACTCCGATAATTCAGGAGGCAGCCGGGGACCTACTCAATTTGATCTATCCTATCGGATTGGAGCCGGAACCTGGGTTCAGGTGATCAATGACCAAAGCATGTCCCGTGATGATCTTTGGCACGCCGTCGTTGTGGATCTATCGGCAATCGCCGCGATCGAAAATCAGCCAGTTGTGACACTGCGCATGCATGATCTTCAAGGAACAACGAACGGCAAATTCAATTGCGACAATATCGAGGTTCGGGGAACCCGTATTCCCACTCCGATTCAGATCGCGTTTGCGCCGTCGATTTTGACCGATCCACCGGATGTATCCGGGGTGATCGGCGATCCGACGGATCCAGCCTCACTGTATGGGATCGCCTTCTCCGTCGGGCATGATACGCTGCCACCCTCTTCCGTCACGGTTACGGCACAAAGCGATCATCCCGCGGTCGTGCCGAACGATACCGCTCATCTCATCCTGACCGGGACCAATGCCGATCGTAATCTTCAGATTCTTCCCGCCGGCGTTGGACAAACAACGATCACTCTGCTGGCCCATGACGGACAGGGCAATACGACATGGCTGGACATCAACTACCGTGCGTCGGCTCAACCGGCAATCCCGGAGGCCACAAGGTACCACACGGGCATGAGCGACGCCTCGACGGCATTCGCCGTGGATGCCGATTACATGTTTGTCGCCAACGATGAGGACCAACCGTTGCGGCTGTTCCTCCGGAATGCATCGGGCCTTCCCGTTAACGCCTTCGACTTTACATCAAACCTGATCGTTCCGGGAAGCGGGGAAGTGGATATCGAAGCATCGATGCGTGTTGGAAACAGGATTTTCTGGATAGGATCACATGGAAATGGGCGCACCGGCGACTGTAAGCCGAATCGCCGACGCCTGTTCGCCACCGATATCACCGGTACGGGAGAGAACGCCTCGCTGGCGTATGTCGGCCGATATGACGGCCTCCGCGAAGATCTCCGAACATGGGACGGCACCAATCAGCACGGACTGGGCGCCAACTTTTTCGGATTGACTGCATCGAGCGATTGTCCCGGGCTGCCTCCCGAACATATCGGAGGATTCAACATCGAAGGTATGACCATGGGACCGGACGGGACGACCGCCTATATCGCGTTCCGCGCCCCCATCATTCCCGCAGCCACTCGAACCCTGGCCTTGATTGTAACCATTCCGAATTTCCAGACCTGGTTCAACAACGGCGTCCCCGCCGGCACGCCGACCTTCGGCGCTCCGATCCAACTCAATCTGGGTGGCCGCGGAATTCGCAGCATTGATCGCAACGCCAACAACGAGTATCTCATTGTCGCGGGATCCTGGGGCGAAACGGGTCCCGCCCCGAATGACTTCCGAATGTACCGTTGGACGGGATATGCGGCTAATGCGCCGGAACTTCTCGGAGTCGATCTTACGTCCGTGATTGCACAAGGGGGCAGCATCGAGTCCATCGTTGAGGTACCGACACCGCTGCTGAATCAGCAAGTTCAGGTTCTCACAGACGAGGGAGACACGATTTGGTATAATGATGGTCAGATTTCCAAGTCTCTGGGCAGTCCGAATTGGCAAAAGTTCCGAAGCGACTGGGTGATGCTGTATCGTAATCTCTGGTATGTTTCACCCAGCGGCAACAATACCAGCGGTCAATCCTGGGCGACCGCATTCAATAATCTGCGGGATGCCCTGGCCGCGGCATCGAGCGGTGACCAGATCTGGATCGCGGCGGGAACCTACAAACCCGACCGCGGCGTCGGCGTCACACTCGGAGACCGCACCGCGACATTCCAGCTCATCAATGGCGTATCCATCTATGGTGGATTCCCGCACGGGGGAACGTGGTTTGATCGTGACCCGGTAACCAACATTACAACGCTCAGCGGGGATCTGGCCGGCAACGATATGGGAACGGTTCTCGATCCGACGCGTGCCGAGAACGGCTATCATGTCGTCACGGCCAGCGGAACCAATTCCACGGCGATCCTCGACGGGGTTACGATTACAGCGGGGAATGCCCCCCCGAGCGCTTCCGATCCCTATCGATCGGGCGCCGGCATTTACAATTCGGCGGGAAATCCTCTGATTAAAAACTGTATTGTTCGTGATAATGTCGCCTATCGTTTTGGCGGCGGCATGTACAATCTTTACGGCGGAGCGTCCATAATCGATTGCACATTCAGCGGCAACATGACCACCCATCCCTCCAGTGACGGCGGTGGATTATACAATGAATACAGCAATATAACCGTAGCGGGTTGCACCTTCATTGGGAACTCCGCATGGGAAGGCGAATCCGGCGGCGGGATCTGCAACATATACAGCAATGCCGTGATTGATGGTTGCCTTTTCCAGGAGAATGATGCATATGAAGGGGGCGGCGGAGTTTACAATTATCAGGGCTCCGTCCGGATCAGCAACTGCTTTTTCGTGGATAATTTCGCCGAGGAAGAGGGGGGCGGTGTCAGTAACCATTCCTCGTCGCCGATCATCCTCAATTGCGTATTCGTGAATAACACCGCGGATTCGGGTGGCGGCCTGGCCAATCAGTGGGCCAACTGCACTCCGACCATCAAGAACTGCACGTTCTACGGCAACACGGCCACCTGGGGCGGAGGAGGCATATACAGCTATCTGAGTAATCCGACGCTGATCAATTGCATTCTGTGGGGCAACAGTGATCCGTCTGGAACCGGCGAAATTTCGCAGATTCGTTCATTCAACGCGGCACCGGCAGTTACCTATTGCTGTATCCAGGATGATCATCCCAATGATGCGTCAATCCCGTTCAATGGCGCCGTCAACGGAAATATCGACGATAATCCCTTGCTGGATATCGACGGATTCCATCTGACGGCGGCATCGCCGTGCGTCAACATGGGCGATCCCGCTTATGTACCTGGATCAGGTGAAACCGACATTGATGGTCAAGCCCGCGTTCAGGGCGGTCGGATCGATATAGGCGCTGACGAACGACCGAGTCAACACTTCTATGTTTCGCCCGCCGGCAGTAACAGCAACGATGGATTATCCTGGGGAACAGCATTTTTAACGATCCAATATGGCGTAAGTTCCGCGACCCATGGCGATATCGTGGAGGTGGCACAGGGAACATATACGGAAACGGTGGATCTACTCGGAAAGAATATCGTCTTGACGAGTATGGATCCAACAAATGCTTCGGTTGTAGCCAATACAATCATCAACGCGAATTCCTCGACGTACGGGGTATATATCCATTCAGGCGAAGCGGTCAACGCCGCGGTCAAGGGATTTACCGTAAAGAATGCCTATTACAATATTCGCGTCAGTTCCTCCCATGCGATGATCGCCAACTGTGTAACTCTTGACGCCTATTACTATGGCATTTCTTGTTCCAATTCGACCTCCCGCATTCTTGACAGCACTGTCAAAAGTGTGGCAAGGACGAATTATGGTTTCTATTGTTATTACGGCCCGGCGGAATTCACGCGCTGCATCAGCGAAGCGAATTATTACGGTTTTCTGATCTATGGATCCAGCGCGATGATTCAGAATTGTTCCATTCGTAATAATTCTTCCTACGGCATCTACACTCGAGATGGCGCGACGGTGATTCGTAACAGCATAATCTACGGCAGTTCGTATGGTATTTGGTGCAGTTATACCCCATCACCGGTGATTCGCGGAGTCACAATCGCCAACAATTCGACTTATGGAATCGTAGCCAGCAGCGGATGCGTTCCGGATATCAGCAACAGTATTATCTGGGCCAACGGGGATGATCTGAACGGCTGCACAGCCACGTATAGTAACATTGAAGATGGCGACGCAGGTGCCGGCAACATTTGCGAGGATCCAAAGTTCGTGAATGCGGGGGCCCGCAATTATCACCTTCAGAATACTTCGCCGTGCATTAATCGTGGTAACCCGGCCGTAATCGCACAGGTCGGCGAGACCGATATCGACAATCAGGCCCGGGTACAGCGAAACTGCATCGATATGGGCGCCGACGAAACGGCTCTGGCTCGTTGGTTTGTCTCCACAAGCGGCAGCGACACCAACAACGGATTAACTCCGGCGACGGCATTCCGAACAATCCAGCATGGAATCAACGCCGCGTCCGCGGGTGAGTTTGTCGAGGTGGCACAGGGAACCTACTACGAGCGGATCTCGTATAACGGCAAGGCGATCACCGTGCAGAGCAGCAGCCCCGAGAACTGGTCGGTCATCGACGCAACGGTTATCGACGGTTCCAACGGGGGTGCGGTGGTAACCTTCAGCAACAACGAGTACGCCACCAGCGTGATCAAAGGATTTACAATCACGCACGGCAACAACGCTTATGGACCGGGCATTAATGCCATCTATGGCCGTCCGTCGATCAGTTTTTGCCGGATCACCAACAACACCGGCTCGTGGGGCGGCGGAATCTATTTCTGGGGTACGAGTTACGGGGGCGGTTCCATCAGCCATTGCATCATCACCAACAACTCGGCCCAGAGCGGCGGGGGTATTTACTTTGGAAACTACAGTATTCAACTCCACAACTGTATTATCGCCAACAACACCGCGTCCAATTATGGCGGCGGTATCTACAACGGGACATGGAACTCGATTCGGCAGTGCACGATATACGGCAACAGCGCCTATTACGGCGGCGGAATCTACCTGGCTTCCGATCCGTGCGATCTGGTCAACAGCATTCTCTGGGCGAACACGGCCACCGGAAGCGGCCCGCAGATCTATCGCAGCGCCGGTCAGGGTGGTAACATTCAGTACTGCGACATTCAGGGCGGATGGACGGGAACGGGTAACATCAATGTCGATCCGTCTCTGAACGCCAGTTACCATTTGAACGTCGGTTCGCCGTGCATGGAAGCGGGAAACAACTCGTACGCAACCGGAACCAAGGATATCGACGCACAGACGCGGGTGTATGATGGTGACGGAAACGGAACGGCCACCGTGGATATGGGCGCCGACGAATATCGACCCTGATGTGCGGGAATAACCTTCCCGGAAGAAACGGAAATTTGATTCTCCCAGGAAGCGGGCCGTGGGCTTATCCCCCACGGCCCCTTCTTTTTTCAGGAGAGTGGGAAAGGATGACCGGTTTTCTGCGTTCGATTGGGTTCGATGGCTTCGAATGGAATCGAAATCATGGTGAATTTGCCTTTGGGGGGTTGAAAATGTCGGGCGGAGTGATAGGTTATAAGGGATTCCATGAGGCACAAACGCTTCATGGGACGATTTCAAACGCAAATGAAAGAAAATTCGTGAGGGAATATTGATGCGCAATGGATTGCAGGATTCCGCCAGCGATCTCCTCGTGACACATCAAGGGGACGTATGAGGGGACCCCGAAACATTCCAGCATGCCTGATCGACCGAAGCATGCAGGATAAATCCAAACCCTTCCTCACTCTAATCGGGGCCGGGATGGAGGAACAACAATTCACCTATCTGGAACTGTTGGCGCGTTCGCTGGCATGGACGGCCGTCTATCGCGACCACGGATTGGGCGCCGGCTCATATCTGGTGGTGATCCTGCCGCACTCGCTGGATTTGTATGCGGCCTATACGGGGGCGCTGATGGGCGGGATGATTCCGGCGATGTTTTCGTTTCCATCGCCGAAATATTCCATGGAGGAGTATGTCAAAACGTTTGGAACTCTGCTGGCCAATGCCGGACCAAACCTTGTCGTTATGTATCCACAATTAAAACAAGTGATCTTGACGCATCTTCCCGGCGAACTTCGGTCAGTTCCAATCTGCGATTCCTCCCGGGTCGATCCCTCTCGGGCTAGCGCGGAGGCCTCGGCGATCGCCGATCCGGATCCGGAACATACCGCATTTCTACAGTATTCATCGGGGACGACGGGGCTTCGCAAGGGCGTCGCCATCTCGCACAGAGCGCTGATACGGCAGGTCCGCGATTATTCCCGCGCGATCGAACTGGGTTCCGATGAGACAATCGTCAGTTGGCTGCCGCTGTACCACGATATGGGATTGATCTGCGGATATTTTTTGCCGCTGCTGATGCGCGTTCCAATCGTGGCGATGTCGGCATTCGACTGGGTGCGCAATCCGGCCATGCTGATGAATGCGATCACGAAACACAGGGCAACGCGATGCTGGCTTCCGAATTTCGCGTATTCGTTCATGGCCCAGGGAATCGGCGATCGGGATCTGGAAGGCATCGACGTGTCGAGTCTGCGGGGAGTGGTCAACTGTTCGGAGCCGGTTTTGGCCGAGAGCCATCGACGTTTTTTGAGTCGGTTCGCTTCCTGCGGGTTTCGAGCAGAATCGCTGGGGGCCTCCTACGCCATGGCGGAGAATACCTTCGCCGTCACATCGGGGGGGATGGGGCGACCGTTACAATACGAATATATTGATTCGGAAATCTTTATTCGTGAATCGCGGGCGGTTCCGGTCATGCCGATTCATCCGAAGGCGAGATTGATGGTCAGCTCCGGAACGGCGCTTCCCGATACGCGGATCGTTATCCGGTCGGAAACGGGCCAGGTCCTTCCGGAGCGTCACATCGGCCGGATCGTGATCTCCGGACCGACACTGTTTGCCGAGTACTATCGGAATCCGGAGGCGACGAGCAAAAGCCGTTCGGGCGATGCGTTCCAGACCGGCGATCTTGGATACCTGTCCGAGGGTCATTTGTTCGTCATCGGCCGGGCGGATGATGTCATCATCATCGCGGGGAAAAATATCTATCCTCAGGACATTGAGCAACTGCTGCATGACATACCCGGCGTGATTCCCGGTCGATGCGTAGCATTCGGCATTGCGGATGCCGAAAAGGGAACGAATCAATTGATCATCCTTGCCGAGTCGAATGCAACCGATTCCGGAGAACAGGCGGCGATCCGCGGTGAAATATTCCGGCGTGTGGCTTCGCAAACAGAGACGGCGCCCGATGAGATTCATATTGTGGAACATCAATGGCTGCTGAAGACCTCGTCCGGAAAGATAGCTCGGAAAGCCAACCGGGAAAAATTTCTCGTTTGGCAAGAGAGCCGGCGGGATACAAGTTCCATACCGGCCGAGGTGGGTATCGATGAAACGTCAACAGAGAATGGATCCGAATCGTCGGAACCGGCACGGGTTTATCGATGCGTTCGGACGATCCTGTCGAAAAAGAAACGGGCGACGGATTGGCTCCACGAGGATCAACCTCTGATTACATCGGGATTAATTGATTCCCTGACGTTGGTGTCGCTCGTACTGGAGTTGGAGAAGGAATTCGGCGTGACAATCCCTCCATCGCGGTTAGATCTTGTTCACTTTGAGACCATCAAGAATATCCGGGCGATGCTGAAAGGTCTCGGAAATCCGCAAGACAATCAGGATATGCCGGACCATGGGACGGCGATGACCGAACGTGAAAAGAAATGTTGGCAGTTTCTTCATCTCGGCCGCAAGATCGATACACTGATCCTGGGTTCCTCCAAGGCGCAGGGATTTGATCCGCGGTTGGCCGAGTCGGCGGGATATCAGACGTATAATTTCTGGGTCAACAGCGGCCGCGCCGAGGACTGGTATTGTATCGTGCGCTTTGTCATGGAACACAACAAAACTCCCCTGCGAAACATCATCGTATGTATGGACATTGAGGCCTTTTCCAACGCCGTCGAGATCGATCGCCGCCTGCTGCATACGACATATCTTTCGCGATATCTGGAAGAGCCCGATCGGGCGGCGATCCCGCAGCTTGATATGGAATCGTTCTCGGGCAACACGGCGGACAAGGAACGATTTCAATCCGTATTGCTGCAATACAAGCTGGGTCAGACCAGCCAGAATCTGCGCCATGTAAAAATCGATCCGAACTATGGTCACAGTGTTGATGCGGCCGTACCGGCGGACCGGGGGGCTCTTGTCATAACGGATCCGCTCGGCTCGGCGCCGGAATATTCGCTACGGATGAAAGGTTTCACAGGTTTGCATCGGGCACGATTGCATTATTTTGTCCGGTTGCTGGAATTGTGCCGTACGAACGCTATCCGGATCTCATGTTGTTTGGCGCCGCTTCACACCAAGCTGCATCGTTTTCTTGAGGGTCATACAACGTATGGGCAACGCTTGGACGATCTGAGGCGCTTTCTTGGGGCGGTCCGATACGAAGGATTCCGTTTCTTGGATACACCAACGGTTGGATCCTTCGGAGGTTTTGAGGATGATTTCAGCGACGGCGCCCACATTGGCGCTGCCAATTCAGATATTCTATTGCGACATCTTCTTGGCATTTCCCTGAATCGACCCCTCGACAGACGGATTGAATGGATCGAACAGGGTTCTATCGGAAGTCCTGAATCCATCCGGCAATAAACTTCAAAGGAGATTCACATGCACAAGGGATTGATGGTATCGTTGATGATGATCACGGCATTCGTTGGAACCGGATGCGAGGAAACGCAAATGACCCCAGGCCCGGCGGAGGAACCGCAAACGGCCCGGGGATATTCACTGCACTTGGCGGCGGTCGATCTTCGCTGTGAGTACAGGGCCGATCCTCTGGGGATCGATGTCGCCAAGCCTCGTCTGTTCTGGAAACTGTCGGCAGTGAATCGCGGGGCCATGCAGAAGGCCTATCGGATTCTCGTCGCATCCACCGCCGAAAAACTTTCGGCCAATCAGGGAGATTTTTGGGACAGCGGATTGGTCACATCCTCCGATACCATCCAGATTGAATATGCCGGATCTCCGCTCTCCAGCGGGCAGGAATGCTTCTGGAAGGTTCGCGTGTGGGATGAAAAGGGGAACGCGGGTCCCTGGAGCCGCCCGGCCAGGTGGACGATGGGATTGCTGAAAGCATCCGACTGGAAGGGAAAGTGGATCGGCAAGGATGAATCGGTCTCGGTCACGGCGACGAATCCGCTTTCCGGTGCGTTATGGATCTGGCATGAAAGCAACGCCAACCAATCTGCCCCGGTCGGCAAACGGATATTCCACAAAACATTCGATCTTCCGAACGACCGCAAAATCGCCAAAGCCATGGCGCATTTTGCCGGCGACAACAACTACGAAGTCTGGATCAACGGCCAATCCGTTCTCAAGGGCAGCGGATGGCCCCAGGCGCAGAGCCAGGATATCACCGCCAAGATCGCCGTGCACAATGTCGTCGTCGTCTGCGGCGAGAATATCGGTACGGAAGCCAATCCGGCGGGATTGCTCGGTGTGATGGATCTGACGCTGGACAACGGAGAAATCATTCAGATTTTCACTGACGGTAGTTGGAAGAGTACTGGAGATACAATTGATAAAATTGCCGAAGCCGAATCCAGGGATTCCACGTGGAAAGAAGCGGCGGTCGTCGGCAAATTCGGCGACGGACCGTGGGGGCAAGTCGCGTGCGGTTCGGACGCCACCGTATTGCCGGCACGGATGTTCCGCAAGGAATTTCCCGCGGCGAAAACCATCCGTCGTGCGACAGCGTACATCTGCGGCCTTGGTTACTACGAACTCTACCTCAACGGCCAAAAGGTCGGCAATCATGTTCTCGATCCGGTTCTGACCGAGTACAATGTCCGTGATTCCTATGTTACCTATGATGTCACCCCTCCGCTTACCAGGGGTACGAATGCTCTCGGTGTCATCCTCGGCAACGGGAGATACTTTGCTCCGCGGGCTAAGGTTCCGACCAATACGCGGACATACGGCTATCCGAAAATGATCCTGCAACTGGCAATCGAATACAGCGACGGCGCGGAAGAAATAATCGTCAGCGATGAATCATGGAAACTGACGACGGACGGACCGATCCGAGAAAACAACGACTATGACGGCGAGATTTATGACGCCCGCAGGGAAATGCCGAATTGGGCGAAGGCGGGCTTCGATGACTCCGCATGGGAACCGGCCGGACTCGTCGAAGCGCCCAAGGGCATACTCGCGGCGCAGATGATGGAACCGATGCGGGTCACCGAAACAATCCGACCCAAATCCCTCAATGAGGTTTCACCGGGGGTATGGATTTACGACCTCGGCCAGAACATGGTCGGCTGGTGTCGGCTGAGGGTCTCCGGCCCGACGGGCACGACGATTCAGCTTCGTCACGCCGAGACGCTCCGCAAGGATGGGACTTTGTATATCGATAATCTTCGTTCGGCGGCCTGTCGCGACCTGTATATCCTCAAGGGCGCCGGTATGGAGACGTATGAGCCGCGGTTCACGTACCATGGATTTCGCTTTGTCGAACTGACGGGATTTCCGGGCAAACCGGACCTTTCAACGATTGAAGGCCGCGTCGTCCACACCGACATGAGGGTCGTCGGAACGTTCGAGTGTTCCAATCCATTGCTGACTCAGATGGCCAAGAATATTTTCTGGGGATTGCGGGGAAATTATTTGAGCATCCCGACGGACTGCCCGCAGCGCGACGAGCGGCAGGGCTGGCAAGGCGACCGCGCCGCCGAATCCAAAGGCGAAACGTACTGGTTCGATAACATTACGCTCTACAGCAAGTGGCTTCAGGACATCCACGAGTCGCAGACGCCGGAGGGCAACCTGTCCGATGTATGTCCGCCCTTCTGGCCGCTGTACAGCGCCAATGTTACCTGGCCCAGCGCGTTTACGATTGTGCCGGAAACTCTCTACATGCAGTATGGCGACACGCGAGCGATCGCGACGCACTTCGACGCGATGGTCAAGTGGATGGATCATTTGGCGACTTTTATCAAGGAGGATCTGATTGACAAGGACAATTACGGCGACTGGTGTGTGCCCCCGGAGAGTCCGGAACTGATCCACAGCAACGATCCGGCCCGCAAGACCAGCGCCATAGTATTGGCCAGCAGCTATTACATCCACAACCTCCGGTTGCTCGCACAATACGCCGACATGCTCGGTCAGCCCGACAAGGCCCGATTGTTCCTCGATCGCGCAGAGAAAATGAACAAGGCCTTCCATGAGAAATTATTTTCCGCCGAGAAGGGGCTTTACGACAACGGTACGCAGACATCGTGCATTCTGCCGCTGGCGTTTGGAATGACGCCGGAAGATCAACGGGCCAACGTGTTCGGCCATCTCGTCGATAACATCACCAACAAGACCCACAACCACATCGGCACGGGACTGATCGGCGGACAATGGCTGATGCGAACGCTGAGCGAGAATGGGCGAATCGATCTGGCTTATACCCTGGCGTCCAATCGCGATTATCCAAGCTGGGGCTATATGATCGACCAGGGCGCCACGACCGTCTGGGAACTGTGGAACGGCAACACGGCCGACCCGGCGATGAACAGCGGCAACCATGTGATGCTCGTGGGCGATCTGGGGATCTGGATGTATGAATATCTTGGCGGGATTCGCACGGACCCCGCTCATCCGGGATTCGGGAAGATCCTAATCCGACCGTATCCGGTGGGCGACCTTACGCACGTCAAGACAAGGTATGCATCGATCCGCGGATTGATTGAAAGCCATTGGTCGATCCTCGGTGGAAAATTCAAGATCCAAGTAACGATTCCCGCCGGTACCACCGCAACGATCCTGCTTCCCGTACAGGGCGCGATTCTTGAAGGTGGCAAAGACGCAGCCAAGGCCAAAGGGGTAACCAGGGTGGAACGCCGCGATGGGCTGAGTAGAATCGAAGTCGGCAGCGGACAGTATTTGTTCGAGTCCGAATACAAGTAATATTGACAATACAGGGTATAGATATAATATTATTCGCGGAAAGGAAATAGCGATGAGCGGGCGGAAGATTTGCATATGGACGATCGGGATCGGATGGCTGGCGGCGATGTCGGGGTGCATCAAGATTGATACAACTTCAAGTACATCCTTGCAGGTTTCAGAAATCAAGGAATGGAAAAGCGATACGCCCGGCGCGTTGACGGCGGAGTACCTGCGATGTGAATATCGAGTCGATCCGCTGGGCATCGATAGTAAGGCGCCGCGGCTATCGTGGATCGTCACTTCCCAAGAGCGCGCACAAAAACAGACGGCGTATCGGATTCTGGTCGCGTCCAGCGCCGAGAACCTCGCGGCCGATTCCGGCGACCTGTGGGACAGTGGTAAGGTCGAATCCGGCGCGACCAACCAGATCGCTTACGCCGGCACACCGGCAAGTTCGCATCAGGCCTGTTACTGGAAGGTGATGACCTGGGATGCTCAAGGCAGGCCTTCGGCGTGGAGCCATACGGCCCGTTGGACGATGGGGTTGCTCAGGCCGGAGGATTGGAAGGCCAAGTGGATTGGCTTTGACGCGTCGCGCAAGCAACGGGCGGAATCCGAGACGCTGGACTTGAAGGCCGCACAGTGGATCTGGACCGACGAAGGCAATCCCCTTCAGTCGGCCCCGACCGGATCGCGATGGTTCCGCAAATCGTTCGAGATTCCCTCAGATCGCGCGATTCAATCGGCCGTCTGCGCGGCTACGGCCGACGACAGCTTCAAGCTGTTTGTCAACGGCCGCCGTATCCGCAGCGGAACCACCCACACCACGGCCGCCTGTTTTGAGATGACCGATCAGCTCGTCGCGGGGAAAAATTTCCTGGCCATCGAGGCCGCCAATGCCGGACAGAATCCCAATCCGGCCGGAATGATCCTGATGCTCAGGGTGAATTTTACGGAGGGTGATCCGCTGGTCGTGATTTCCGACGAAAGCTGGAGGTTTACCCTCGACGCTCCGGCGCAGGATTGGGCGGCGCCGGCGTTCGACGATGGCGATTGGAAGGCCGCCCGGCCGCTGGGAGCATTTGGGATCAGGCCCTGGAATCAGAGTAAGGTCGTGTGGGAAGAGGTATTCCTCCCGCCGGCGCAATATCTTCGCAAGACCTTTACTGTGGATAAGCCCGTTCGTCGCGCGTTGGTCTATGCGACCGCGCTGGGCAACTATAAGCTCAACATCGGCGGCCGTGTCGTCGGCGACGAATATTTTTCGCCGGGCTGGACCGACTACAACATCCGCGTGTATTACAATACCTACGATGTGACAAGGCGGCTGAATCAGGGCGAAAACTATATCGGCGCGATTCTGGCCGATGGTTGGTTCAGCGGATACATTGGATGGGGTCGGGTTCGCGACCATTACGGGAAAAACACGCGATTTGCGGCGCAATTGCGTATTGAATATACCGATGGCAGCGAGGCGACGATTGTGACCGACGAAACCTGGAAGGCACGAACCGGCCCGATTCTCGAAGCGGACTTCCTGATGGGTGAGACCTTCGACGCCCGCAAGCCGGCGCCGTTTGGACGCAGGCCCAATACGGCGATTTCCGATCGAGGGTGGAATGCCGTCGATGTGACCGATGCCATCGCGGCTCGGCTTCAGGCGTATCCGGGCGTGCCGGTGCGAAAGTTTCAGGAGATCAAGCCCGTCAAGATCACCGAGCCGGAAAAGGGCGCCTATGTTTTCGATATGGGGACCAACTTTGCCGGTTTTGCGCGATTGAAGATTCGCGGCAAGGCGGGACAGAAAATCGTGATGCGTTACGCCGAGCGGCTCAATCCGGACGGAACGATCTACACGACCAATCTTCGCAGCGCACGGGCGATGGATACCTACATCTGTCGCGGCGGCGACAAGGAAGAGACCTGGCAGCCGCAATTTACGTTCCACGGATTTCAGTACGTCGAACTGACGGGCATCGAAACCGAGCCGACGCTGGACACGATCACCGGAATCGAACTGACCAGCGCAACGCCGGTTGCGGGTGTTTTCGAAAGCTCCGACGCGATGGCCAATCAGCTCTATCGCAATATCTGCCAGACGCAGCGGGCGAATTTCATTGATATCCCTACGGATTGTCCACAACGCGACGAGCGTCTCGGCTGGACGGGCGATGCGCAGATATACGTCCGCACGGCGACCAACAATACGGATGTGTCGGCCTTTTACACCAAGTGGCTGGTCGATCTGGAAGACGCCCAGGGTGAAAAGGGCGATTTTCCCGATGTCGCGCCTCGAAAGGTGGCTCTGGGCGGAGGTACGGCGGCCTGGGGCGACGCGGGGGTCATCTGCCCATGGATCATCTATGAGGTTTATGGGGACAAGCGTGTGCTCGAAGAGCATTATGACGCGATGGTTCGCTGGGTGGAATACTGCAAGGGTACTACCAGAGACCTGCTCCGTCCGGCCGAGGGGTACGGAGACTGGCTGAGCATCAAGGCCGACACGCCCAAGGATGTGCTGGCGACGGCGTACTTCGCCTATAGTACGAGGTTGACGTCGAAGACCGCCGAGGTGATCGGCAAACCGGATGAGGCGGAAAAATACCGCGCCCTGTTTGAACAGATTCGCGAGGCGTTCAACAAGGCATACGTGGCAGAAGATGGCCGAATCAAGGGCGACACGCAGACGGTATATGTCCTGGGTTTGGCGTTTGATCTGCTTCCGGAAGCCAAACGCGAATCGGCGGTGAACTATCTGATCGAGGATATTCGGGAAAAAGATTGGCATCTATCGACCGGATTTGTCGGAACCAAGGATTTAATGATGACGCTGTACCGAATCGGTCGCTTGGATGTAGCGTATCGATTGTTTGAGAACGACACCTTCCCGTCATGGGGATTTTCCATCCGTCACGGCGCTACCAGCATTTGGGAGCGGTGGGATGGATGGACTCCGGAGAATGGTTTTCAGGACCCGGGCATGAACTCATTCGCCCACTACTCGTTTGGCGCGGTGTGCGAATGGATGTTCAAGACTCTTGGTGGGATCGACTTCCTGTCGCCGGGCTATGAAAAAATCCTCATTCATCCGATTCCCGGCGGACGATTCACCTCCGCCAAGACGCAATACGACAGTATTCGCGGCCGGATCACGACCGATTGGAAGCGTGATGGGGACGTTCTGATATTAAAGGTCAATATACCATCTAATACAACGGCTCTCGTGTATGTTCCTGCGGCAAGC
Source organism: uncultured Pirellulales bacterium (assembly GCA_964386005.1). GTDB lineage: Bacteria > Planctomycetota > Phycisphaerae > Sedimentisphaerales > Anaerohalosphaeraceae > FEN-1350. The sequence goes on from CAYLSB010000005.1 coordinate 66,730, forward strand.
CAAGACGCGATCAGCGAGAAAGAAGGATTCGCGGCGATTCAGTTTGTACGAATGGAAAACGGATTTGCGGTATACGAAGCGGGATCAGGAAGCTATGAATTTGTTTCAAAGGGCATAAAGCCGGTACCGGCGGCACGATAAATGTTAAAATGGAGAATATTGTCATTCGGGGCAAACTCGGCTGATCGTTCTCTAAAATCCCTGAAAAATGTTTCTTTGGGCAAAAACACTTGACGATGCCGATGATATCTGTGATAAAGTGAGTTTCTGATTCGATCGAAGGGAGCAGATATGTCGGAGTTGGATGTCATCAGAGAGATCGCTCGTCAGGTTTTGACGGTGCCGACGATCACAGGGGTACCCGATAACTGGTTGTGGGACCGAACGCAACGTATCGTACGCAATGTGGAACACGTATGCCGTCTTCCGGAACTGGTGAACGTCAACACGGCCATCGATCGGTTCTGTCTGATTACGGCCGCGTATTTTTCGGAGACCGGTTTTGCGCACTATGCGGATGCCGAAAATACCGCGGCGCGTATGGTTTTGGCGGATGTGAGCTTGAGTGACCTGCACGATTTTTCAACGCAAATCGTGGCCGATAAGCTGGCCGGAGCGCTGGCGGGACCGAAGATCGACAAGATCAACAAGATCATCATCGAGTCGGGCAATCGTCGCTCCGAGATGACCGAGGCCATGATTCTATCCGACGGGCGTAATCTCGACGATATGGGCGCGGTGGGCGTCTTCAACGAATTTCGGCGATACATGATCCACGGCCGCGGCGTGTCGGATGTGCTGAGTAGTTGGAAACGCAAGATCGACTACCAGTACTGGCAGGCACGCCTGAAGGAAAGTTTTCGGTTTGAGTCCGTACGCCATCTGGCCGAGCAGCGGTATGCGGCGACGGAGTATTTTATGAACCAACTCACCGTGGAAAACGCCGCCAAGGACCTGGAAGAAATGATCATCGAAGCGATGGACACCCGCTGAGGAATCTTCGGCGAAAAGCACATACAGACATGGAACACAAATTCGTTACGGCCATATTCCCCGGATCGTTCGATCCGATCACCAACGGCCACCTGGATGTCATCGGGCGGGCCGCACGATTGTTTGATCGACTGATCGTGGCCGTCGGACAGAATCCCAACAAGCAGGATCTGTTTACGCTGGCCGAGCGAGTGGAAATGATCGGCGAGTTGACCCGGCACAATCCGAGGGTTTCGGTGGAAAGTTTCGAGTGCCTGACGGTGGAATTCGCCGCACGCAAGGGAGCGGACGTGATGATCCGGGGGCTTCGGAATCTGACGGACGTACAGTACGAGTTTCAGTTGGCGATGACTAACCGAAGCGTGGCGGGGATCGAGACCGTATTCATCATGACGGCGGAGGAATACGGTTTTGTCAGCTCGACGATGGTACGGGAGATCGCATTGTTGGGGGGCGATGTGTCCAAATTGATTCCGCGAGAGGTGTATGAACGGCTTCAGGATCGATTGAAAACCCGAGTCGATTGCAGAAAGACATAAGCGGGATCGGGATCGATGCAGTTTCTATGGAGAGAAACTGCTCCATGTACAAGCGGGCCCGAGGGGGGTATTGTATATACGATAGGCGTGGATCGAGATCGATTCATGACGTCACGCGGCGAGTCGCTTGGACCGCGAGGATATAGGATTTCCGAAACAGGGAAGTACGGAATGGCCGGGAGACGCGGGATGCGGGAACAACACACACCTCGGAATCGAATACCGATGGGTATTCAAACGATGATCCCCGCCATCCTCACGGTCGTGATCTTTTTTGTGGCCACCTTCACGTTGGCCCTGCCTTTCGTACGGGACAATGCGATCGCATCCAAACGACAGATGATCTGCGAACTGACGGACACGGTTTGGAATCTTCTTCACCATTATCACATGCGGGTACAATCGGGGGAATTGACACGGGCGGAATCCCAGTCGAGAGCGGTTGATCGCATCCGGGCTATGCGCTATGGCCCCGATACCCGGGATTATTTCTGGATCAATGATGTATCCGGCCGGATGATCCTACACCCGCAGAGTCCGCAACTTGAAGACCAGAATGTCTTGCAGATGACGGATTCGACGGGCAAACCTTTCATGGCGGAGATTCTCCGGATTGCCGGCGGCGAGGGCAATGGATTCATCGATTACACCTGGCCTTCGGCCCATGATCCAAGCCAATTCGTGCCGAGAATCGCTTATGTTCGGCTGTTTGAGCCCTGGGGATGGGTGATCGGGACCGGACTGGATGTGGCGGATATCGAGGCGGATATTGATCGGGTCACGCGTCGATTGTGGTGGATTTTCGGGGGGGGGCTGACAATTCTGGGAGTGATGACGATCTGGTTGGTATTGTTGAACAGGGCCAGCGAAAAGCGACGCCGGGAAGCGGAAGAGCAATTACGGGAAAGCGAAGAACAACATCGGAGCTCCTTAGACAACATGTTGAGCGGTTTTGTGTTGTTGGAACCGCTCTATGACGAATCCGGAAAACCCACCGATGCCCGGGTCATTCAGGTCAATCCGGCCGCCCTTCAAATAGGAAACTTGCCCTTGGATCCGACCGGCCGCATGATCCGCGACCTGTTCCCTGCCGTTGCCGACGAACGATTGGCCCATATCGATCAGGTTGTTTCCACCGGACAATCCACTCGGCTTGAACAATTCTTCCCCGAATTCGGTCGTTGGCTCGAGATACTGGCCTTCAGCCCGCAGCCCAATCGTTTCGCCATTACTTTTACCGACATTACGGAACGGAAATCCGCCGAACAGGCGCTCACGGCAAGCGAGCAGCGATTTCGAAACCTGGTCGAGGCCAGCCCCGATGGTATCTGGGAGATCGATGCCGAAGCCCGTTATACCTATTGCAGTCCGCAATACAAACGATTGCTGGGATACGAACCTCAGGAAATGATCGGTCTTTCGCCGTTTGATCTGTGTCCGCCGGAAGAGGTCGAATCGATTCGAAACGATTTCAACCAGTATGCCCGTGATCATCGGCCGTTTTTTAACTTTCGTAATCCTTGTCTGCGCAAGGATGGTTCAACGATTCTTTTCGAAACCAGCGGTATCCCCGTTTTCGACGAAAAGGGAAAATTTCATGGATACCGTGGCGTGGACCGAGATAGTACGGAGCGCATCCAAATTGAAGAGGCCCTGCGGAAAAATGAACAACAACTTCGATTGATTGTCGAAAACGCCATCGATATCATTTCCTCTCATGCCCCCGACAGCACCATTCGGTATATAAGTCCCTCCTGCCGTTCATTATTGGGCTACGAGCCGGAGGAACTTCTGGGCCGGAAAGCCGCCGAAATAAGCCATCCCGAGGATGCCGCGAAAATCCGGCAACTGATCCAGGATGCCGCCCAAATCCGAAATTCCGGATTTCGCGTTGAACACCGCATTCGCCGCAAGGAGGATCGGTTCGTTTGGTGCGAAACGCACGCCCGCCTCCTTTTTGACGAAACCGGCGAACTGACCGAGATTCAATGCTCCATCCGCGATATAACCGAACGGCGCAAAAACGAGGAAGCCCTGCGGATTCTGAATAGCCGCTATCAGGCGATTTTGTCGGCAATTCCGGATATTGTGACTGAAGTGGATATTAATAAGAGATATACATGGGTGAATCCCGCGGGCAAGGAATTTTTCGGCGACGATGTGGTGGGCCATTTCGCACAGCACTATTTCGTGGGCGAACAGAATACCTATCAGATCATCGAGCCGTTGTTCAACGGGGACGACCGGACGGTGTATGTGGAAAGCTGGCAGCGACGCAAGGACGGAAAACGTCGATTGCTGGCGTGGTGGTGCCGGCCCTTGAAGGATTCGCTGGGACGCGTGATCGGTGCTCTGTCAACGGCGCATGATATCACCGAATCTCAGCAGGCCCACGCCGAGCGGGAACAACTGCTGAAAACTCTCGAACTGAAGAATGTCGAACTGCAGAACCTCGTATATATCGCGTCACACGATCTGCGGTCCCCTCTGGTGAATATTCAGGGGTTTGGGGGCGAGTTGGAGCGGGTATGTTCGAAGCTGGATGCATTAACGACACAGCTTCCGGATGGGCCGAACCGCCAGGCGATTCGCGCTCTGCTTACCAATGATATGCCGGAATGCCTGTATTTTGTAAAGGCGGGTACCGAGAAAATCAATCAACTATTGGACGGATTGCTGCGGTTGTCGCGGGTGGGAACGGCGGAAGTCATGCTGGAATCCGTGGATATGGACGAGGTTCTCCGACAGGCGCTGTTCGCAATACGGTACCAGATCCAGCAGCATGGCGTCGCTATTCATGTGGACACTCTGCCGAGTTGTCTGGGCGACGGGGTACTGATCAACCAGTTATTCAGTAACCTGATTGACAATGCCATTAAATATTCGGAACCGTCGAGACCGTGCCGTATCCGTATCTCAGGGCGGATTGAGGGCTCGCAGGTTGTGTATCAGGTGAACGACAACGGCATTGGGATCGAGCCGGAATACCATGACGCGGTGTTTCAGTTGTTCTATCGTCTGCATCCGAGCGGCAACATGGCCGGAGAGGGTCTGGGCTTGACCATTGTCAAACGGATACTCGACCGGTTGAATGGAACGATTCGTCTGGAATCCGTCCCGGGACAGGGCACAACATTTTTCATTACGCTGCCCGGCCCGGAAAATGGAGAATGATTCCCTGAAATAGAGAGGTTCGGAAATCGCGCCGTTATCCGTGTCGAGGCGGAAGGGAAGGAATTTCGGCATGAACGGGAATCGCAGGATTGGACACAATAACGAGGATTGAGAATGGAACCGAGCGTTCCATCAATTGATGCGACGTTGAACAGTGTATATCGGGCAGCGCCGGTAGGTATCGGCATGGTTTCGAACCGAGTTTTTACCCAGGTCAATGAACGGGTTTGCGAGATGACCGGGTATTCCCGCGAGGAATTGATCGGCCAGTCCGCACGAATGCTGTACCCCTCCCAGGAGGAATTCGATCAAGTCGGCCGTGACAAGTACGAGCAGGTTCGCCGGATGGGAGTTGGATCCGTCGAGACACGGTGGAAAAAAAAGGATGGCACGATCGTCGATATCCTGCTGAGCTCGGCCCCGATCCATCCGGAAGACCTGACTGCAGGCGTGGTTTTCACCGCGATGGATATCACCGAGCGGAAGAGGGCCGAGAACGCTCTTACGGAAAGCGAGGAACGATTCCGGCGGATTGTACATTCATCCCCCATGGGGATTCATCTGTACGAAGTGAACGACGCGGGAGATTTGATCCTGATCGACGCCAATCCCATGGCGGATCGAATGACGGGGATTTGTACCACCGATCTGATCGGAAAGCCGATGGAACTGGCGTTTCCCGGTCTGGTCGGAACGGAAATTCCTTCGCGATACAAACAGGTTGCCATCGAGGGTGTATCCTGGCAGAAGACCAATTTTGATTATCGTGATAATGCCATCCATGGGGCTTATGATGTGTATGCTTTTCCCACGACGCCCCGCCGTATGGCGGTGATCTTTCTGGAAGTCACGGATCGAATTCGCGCGGAACAGGAACTTCGATTGAACGCCCGGCGTACACAGGCCTTGCTTCACCTCAACCAGATGGTTGATGCGTCGCTACGGGAAATCACCGATTACGCGCTGGAAGAGGCGGTGCGGTTGACCCAAAGTCGCGTGGGGTATCTTGCGTTCTTGAACGAAGACGAAACGGTATTGTCGATGTATTCATGGTCAAAATCAGCGATGGCCGAGTGTTGGGTGACGGAAAAACCGATTCGCTATCCTGTAGAGAAGACCGGATTGTGGGGCGAAGCGGTTCGTCAGCGGCGAGCGATTATCACGAACGACTATCCGGCGGCGAATCCCCTGAAAAAGGGTTACCCGGAGGGGCATGTGCCGATCCGAAGACATATGAATGTTCCGATCTTCATGGGAGATCATATTGTCCTTGTGGCGGGAGTCGGGAATAAGGAACAGCCCTACAATGAATCCGATGTGCATCAGCTTACGTTGCTGATGGAAGGGATGTGGGGGCTGATCGAACGGAATCGAACCGAACGGCAACTTTCGACGCTGATGAGCAACCTTCCCGGGATCGCATATCGCTGCCTGAACAACCCGGACTGGACCATGGAGTTCATCAGCGAAGGATGTATGGCCCTGACCGGCTATCCGGCGTCCGATCTGGTCGGCAACGCCAGATTGTCGTACAACGATATCATCCTTCCTGAAGATCGTGAAATGGTATGGAACACGGTCCAGAAAGCGCTTGCGGAAAATCGACCCTATCAGATCACCTACCGGATCCGGTCCGCCGAGGGAGCTGTCAAATGGGTATGGGAGCAGGGGCGCGGCGTATTTGATGACAAGGATAATCTTGAGGCACTGGAAGGATTTGTCTCGGACATGACGGCACGGATTTTGGCGGAACATCAAAGGGAACGCCTGCTGAAAGCTCTGCAGCTCAAAACCGATGAGTTGGAAAGTATTATCTATGTCAGCTCGCACGATCTTCGAGCGCCCCTTGTGAATATACAGGGATTTTGCGGAGAATTGGAGGAGAGTTGCCGGCAGATTCGTAAACTGATGAACCAGCAACAGCCGGCCGCGAGCAGGGACGAACGGATTCGGGAATTGGTGGAAAAAGAGATTCCCTCGTCGCTGGAGTACATTACATCGGGTGTCAGTAAGCTGGATCTATTGCAGAAAGGATTGCTGAAGATCTGCCGGATCGGCCGGGGCAACCTGGATATCCGAAGGGTGGACATGAATGAATTGATTGATGGAGTGATGAAAAACACGCAATTTCAGATTGGACGGTATAATGCGGAGATCGCGATTGAACCCCTTCCGGATTGCATGGCGGACGCCGGACAATTGTCCCAGGTGTTTATGAACCTGGTGGACAATGCGCTGAAGTATCGCTGTCCCGATCGTCGGCCGCGAATTCGGATCTTCGGGCGTGTGGAGGGAATCCGTTGTGTCTATGGCGTCCAGGATAACGGGATTGGCATTGCCAAGGAACACAAAGAGAAAGTATTCGAGATGTTTCATCAGCTCGATCCCGTTAATGGGCCGGGCGGCGAGGGGCTTGGCCTGACGATCGTCAAACGGATTCTGATTCGAATGGACGGCGAGGTATCCCTGGAATCGGATCCGGCGGAAGGAACGACATTTTATGTCATGTTGCCGAAACCCTGACAGTGATGGTCGATGTACTTTTTAAAACGAATGGAGAACGTATGAAGGTTGTAGCTTTTTGCGGAAGTCCACGGAAAGATGGAAACACGGAAATCCTGATTCATCAGCTTTTCATTGAACTTCATGAGGCGAGAATCGAAACGGAACTGGTGCGTTTGTCGGACAAGTCGATCCGCGGATGCACGGCTTGCTACGGCTGCTTCACCAACCGCGATAGGCGATGTGCAATCGAAGATGACGTGAACGAATGTATCCGGAAGATGCTGGATGCCGACGGGATCGTGTTGGCATCGCCGACCTATTTCGCCAACGTCAGTTCGGAAATGAAGGCGCTCATCGACCGTGTGGGTTTGGTCGCTCGGGCGAATGACGATATGCTGCGGCGCCGGGTCGGCGCGGCGATCGTGGCGGTTCGACGGGGTGGAGCGTGCAGCGTATTCAGCGCGATCAATTATTTCTTTTTGATGTCGCAGATGATCGTGCCGGGATCGATTTATTGGAACATGGGATTCGGCCTGGAAGCCGGAGAGGTCCGCGAGGATGAAGAAGGTTTGCGGACAATGAAGGTGTTGGGGCAAAACATGGCGTGGCTTCTCAAGAAAATCAATCCGTGAGCCCGGTCGGAATAAAAAACGAAATGCGATCGGGAGTCCGGATGGATCCTGCGAGAGAAGGGATGAATTCATCGGCGAACGGCCGGAATGAGGCCCGATGGATTGTACGGACTATCGCGGCGCTGGTCTTGGTGGTCGCAACCGGTTTGTTGTTGCGGTGGCAGGCCGGGCGACAAATCGTCTCGTTAAGCGGGAGCATCCATGAGACGATGGGGACGCTTGCGCAGATCGTGGTTGTGGCGCCAAAGTCCATAGCGCAGCGATGCGTGGATGAAGGTTTGGCGGAAATGGACCGTATCGACAGAGTAATGAGCGACTATAAAAACGATTCGGAACTGTCGAGGGTTAATCGCGAAGCATTCCGGGAAAAGGTAATTGTCAGCGAGGAATTGTATTCGATCCTGCAGACATCCGTGGAATACAGCCGCTTAAGTCATGGGGCTTTTGATATCACCGTCGGGCCGTTGGTGGATTTATGGCGTAAGGCCGGACAGAGGGATCAGCCACCATCGGAAGAAGAAATCCATCAGACTCGATCGAAGGTGGGCTATGAAAAGCTGCAACTTGAGCCGCTGGATCGATCGGTACGATTCAGGGTCGATGGTATGCGGCTGGACTTGGGGGCGATCGGCAAAGGGTATGCCGTGGATAAGGCACTGGAGATTGTGAGGCGAAACGGAGCGAAAAGCGGAATGGTGAATCTTGGCGGAAATATTCGTTGCTTCAACGGTTCCGATGGAAAGGACCGACCCTGGGTGATCGGGATTCGGGATCCTCAGGATGAAATGGATTATCTACTACGTCTGAAAGTAAAAGATTTCGCCTTAGCAACCAGCGGAGATTATATGCGATATGTGGTGGTACATGGACAAAAAATAAATCATATCCTCAATCCGGCGACGAGCGGTGCGGCCGGTGAGCTTTGCAGCGTAACCATACTTGCCCCGACCGGTATTCAAGCGGATGCTCTCTCAACAACGGTCACCGTATTGGGTAAAGGCAAGGGGCTCGCGCTGGTCGAATCGCTGGCGGATGTGGAGGCCATACTGATCGCGTCCGATGATCCCAAGACCCTCGTCCAATCATCCGGCGCCGCCCCATTCATCGACTTCTGACCTTCCTTGATGTTCAAGGGATTGGATTGTCTTGTCAATACGAATCGATATACTATCAGAGATGATTGAACGAATCAGGGTTGAAGGGAGCGGGATCGAAGATGGCTGAACGAATACCGATATTGGTTGTGGATGATGAACCGGACTTTCTCGATCTGGTGGAATACAATCTTCGTCTGGCGGGATTCAAGGTAACCACCTCCAGTGATGGAACTGCGGCCGTGGATCTTGCCAAAAAGTTCTTACCGGCCGTGATCCTTTTGGACACCACGATGCCTGGCATGGATGGATTGGAGGTACTTAGCGAACTGCGACACGAACCGCTTACGGAGAAGATTCCGGTATTCATGTTGACCGGAAAGACAATGCTGGGCGATATCGAACGGGCATTCGATCTCGGAGCGGATGATTATATTACAAAGCCGGTGGAACTGCAAAAACTCGGGAAAATCGTTAAGGCCAAGCTGGAAAAATTGGCTAAAAACGAAGGGAAAGCATAGAAGAATCCGAAAATCCAACCAGATAGGACCCGTCGTAAGTAATTGATAATAAAAGACTTACGGTATTATTTTCTTGAATTTATTCTTGCTTTTTAATCTCCATTGTTGTATAATAATTCTTGATAACAGGATTCGCAATCGGCCATGAGTGGCTGCGATTGGCTTCGGATCCGGGGGGTACAGTTAAGGAGCCTGACATGAAAGAATTCTATTTGAAAGTATGGGCGCCGTTTATGGCGACCAAGAAGCGGATTCTGATTCTTGCCATTGCCAGCTACATCGCTCTGTGCTGAGAATGGCCGAGGAAACCTAATTACAATACGTTTCGTGGAATGTGTATGACCGGTCGATTCGGCCGGTCTTTTTTTATGTGCACAGAGTTATTTTAATGCAATCCATTATATAATAAAGATTTACAACCTCGCATCGTAATGGAGCCGCCACGGATGAACGATTGACAGAAGATCAGAACAATCGTATCCTCAGTGAATAATAAATCCGACTTGATCAAACATATTCAAGGATGAACTATGATTCTAGTAACTGGCGGAGCAGGTTTTATCGGGTCTGCCATTGTGGCAGGACTGAACGACCGGGGGGTAGATGAAATCTTGATCGTTGATAGACTCGGCAAAGACGAAAAATGGAAAAACCTCCGAAATTTGCGTTTCGCTGATTATTTGGAAACGGATACTTTTTACCCTCGTCTGACATCGACGTCGAATGGCTTTCAATTCGAAGCCATTTTTCATCTTGGCGCCTGCTCATCGACCACGGAGACCGATTGCAGTTATCTGATCCGCAACAACTTCGAATGTTCCAGGCAGCTTGCCCTCTTTGCCGCGCAACGGGGAATCCGTTTCATTTATGCTTCAAGCGCTGCGACCTATGGGGATGGATCACAGGGTTTCAGCGATGATGAGAGACAGATCGAAAAATTGCGGCCGCTGAACATATATGGCTATTCCAAACAAATATTCGACCTATGGGCCAAACACAACAACGTGCTGGAGCACGCCGTGGGGTTGAAGTATTTCAATGTGTATGGGCCAAACGAGTATCATAAAGACGAGATGCGCAGCTTTATCCTCAAGGCCTTCGAGCAGATTCGCGATCAGGGGCGTGTCGGACTTTTCAAATCCTATAGAACGGATTACCCTGATGGCGGACAGCTTCGGGATTTTCTGTATATCAAGGATGCGGTAGCGATGACGCTGTTTTTCCTCGACAACAGAGACATCCGCGGCCTCTTCAATATCGGTACCGGCAAGGCCCGCTCGTGGAACGACCTGGCGACGGCGGTGTTCGCGGCCCTCGGCAAGGAATCTGCCATCGACTATATCCCCATGCCCGAATTCCTTCGCGACAAATACCAGTACTACACCTGTGCTGATATGTCTAAACTTCGCGCTGCGGGATACATTACACCCACGATGTCCCTCGAAGAGTCCGTTACAGAATATGTGCAGAAGTATCTGGTTCGTGAATGCTACTTGGGATAATGTATTTCTATGCCGATCACACCGTATCATTTTGGCCCGTCCGGACTGTTGGGTCTTTTGTTTCGCCGGTGGATCGACCCGGTTGTTTTTGTCGCGGCGAATATCGTCGTCGATGTGGAGGTGTTGGCGGCATATTTCGGATGGAGCCATGAATCGCCGCATCAAGTATGGCATCTACACACTCTTCTGCTGGGGTGTATCGTGGGCGGGATCTTTGGTTTGGCCTGCTGGGATCTCCGGCCGATTCGAAGAATTATTGAAGGTTTTTTACGGATCATACATGTCCCCTATACGGCGACCGCCGGCAAAATGATCTTCGGAGGAGCGGCGGGAATCGGATTGCATATCTTGATCGACAGCATCTACCATTATGACGTTCAATTGTTCTGGCCGTGGAGGCAGAATCCCTTGTATCGAGGTGTAAATATCTTTCGGATTCAGCCGGACATTCAGCAAGGAATTCGTCTGGCCTGCATAATCCTTTTTCTCATCGGCATCGTTGTCTGGTTGGGAATCATCGTGAGAAATCGAAGGCGAACAAAAAGGAAATGCCAATCCTCTTCGCCAAATTGATTTTCAATTTGTGTTGGGGACCGGAATTGGGGAAAATGAACGGAGGATTCGACAGGAAAGGGAAGACGAATATGGTCAAACGATTGATCGGATATTTTCTCAAGGGCTTGCTGGTCTTCGTGCCGGTGGTGTTAACGGTCTTTGCGGCGGTGTGGGCGGTGACAGAACTCGATACCCTGCTTCGAAACCTCCTGAAGGCAGAGGTGCCGGGACAGGGCATCGCGATCACAGTAGTTGGGATCACGGTCATCGGATTTCTGGCCTCGCACTGGATCGGGAGATGGTTGTTTGAGCTGGTCGATGCGATCTTCGCACGCGTACCTCTGGTGAAATTGCTCTATGGTTCGCTACGGGATTTCATCGCGGCATTTGCCGGCGAACGAAAGAGCTTCGACAAACCGGTAATCGCGGAAATGGCTGATGGGGGACCCTCGGTGATCGGCTTTGTCACCCGCGAAGATCTGGCTTGCCTGGGCTTACCCGGTAAGGTGTCGGTCTATCTTCCGCAGTCGTACAACTTCGCCGGTCAGCTTCTGATCTTTCCCGCGGAGCGGATTCAACCGCTTGCGATCGACAGTTCCACAGCGATGGCCTTTCTCGTATCCGGCGGCGTGGCCGGACCGGCGTAATATGTATATTCGATTTCCAGATGAATCGCAGATCGATCCGGCACTGGACGCCGCGATTCGCAGGACATTAACCCTATGTTTTCCACACAACGAAACCCGTTTTTCAACCAGTCGGCACTGGCGTGGGCATATTCCCTGTTTTACGGCGATAGCGATCGACCAGGATCTCGTTGTGGCCTGTACGGCTGTACTGGATCGCGCTATTCGTGTCAGCGAGGAGAGTCTTCGTGTGGCGGGCGTGGGAAATGTTTGCGTGTTGCCGGAATTTCGCGGAGGCGAGATCGCCGATCAGATCCTGACCGCAGCGATGGAAGAGGCAAAGCGGAAAGGTTTTCTGTTCGGCCTGCTATTTTGTCGGCCGGAGATCATGAAGGTCTATGAACGCACCGGTTGGAAGCCCTGTATGGACCGACGATTCTTTCGTATGGACCACGAGACCAAACAGACTATCGAGATTCCATCCGTTCATGGCAAGATGATCCGATTGTTGACCGATCACCCATTCCCTTCGGGGGACATCGACCTGCGATGTGATACGTGGTAATGCAGGATCACGATGAGGATTCCTTCGATGGATTTCCCATCATCCAATCAAGGAACTGAGCGCCTTCACCAAAATCGGGGAGGATGACGTGGGCGCCGGCATCAATGAGACGTCGGCGTTTGTGGGGATTAAGTCCGCCGCAGGTTTCGTCGCTGGCGATGCCGACGGCCAGTCCGCCGAATTGCCGGCAGAGGCGGATTTCAACGGGGCCATCGCCGAAGAAGACAAGCTCTGCGGGATGAATCCGCCCCTCATCCAGTAATTTTTGCAGGAGGATCTCCTTCGATTCTCGCGCGATCTCGTCGGAAGCCCCGAAGATCCCGCCGTCAAAAAGATCGGCATAACCCATCAGGTTCGCCTCGTTGACGACATCTTCTCGATCCGATCCGCTGGTCAGATAAAGCCGAACTCCGCGATCATGCAGAGATCGCAGGAAATCAACGGCGTTGCGCACAAGGTATTCATTACGATCACCGCCCCGTTGGAGGTTTTCGATTCGTCGGCCGACTTTTCGCATCAGGAGTTGTTTGTAAAGTCGCTTATAACCAAGCGGTTCAAGAATCTTCGACGGTTCAACGAAACCAAACCGACGGACCATTTCGGAGAGAGCCCGCATCTGTGTAAGGGTTTGTACACCGGTGGATCGATCGATATAGGCGCGGACTTCATTGGTAACGTTTTCAATTGTGAGCGAATCGGCGGACTCCGCTTTCGGGCCAAGGATGGATTGCAGCATGAGCTGCTGCATCGATTCTTCCCAGCCACGCCGTAACGTGCTGACGGTGCCATCGTGGTCAAACAGAGCGTGGCGGATAGCGCATTTCGGGAGTTGAGACGGCTTACAAATGAATTCAATCGACGATGGATCGGTTTTCAACGGAATGTCTCCACAAGATGTTGGTATAATCGGACAAAGGTGATTTTTTGATCGCCTTCGATATAATATCCTTTTCCACCGAATGCCTCCGGAATCCGCGTTACGATACTCTTCTGATCCCGGAAATAATAGGGGTGCGTATCTTCGCCGGCCTTGACAGGGCCTTGCGGTCGCAGGTCGAAGTCGGCGGTGATTAATCCCTTCGGCGCAAGCCCGACATTGGCGGCCATGCTTACGGCTTTGAGGAGAACCTCCGGCCCGGTAACCGCGCTGCCGATATTGAGTACGACTCCCCCTCCGGCAAGACGAGTCACCTCGTCAACGAAGATCAGAAAATCACGGCCGCTACAGCCGCCTTTTGCACGGCCGTCAAATCCAGGGTGCTGATCGATCACATCGGTACCGATGCCGACATGGATGGTCATCGGAATTCGACACTGGTAACAAGAGGCCAGGATACTCACCTGACGCTGTGGAAAAGACCGCGGGGCATCAGACGATAGATTCAAATCGGCAAATACCCGTTTCTGAAATGGGGCATCGTGAACCATTCGTCCAAGCGATTCGCCAAATCCCAATCCAATTGAATCGCCGATTCGCAGGGCGGCATTGATATAGTCGAACTCCCGAGCCATGCCAAACTGGCCGGCCCCGAGAGCGTTGGGCACATCTTCGCTCGTCTGACCGATCAGGGCCAGCTCAAAATCGTGGATCGCCGTTGCTCCGTTTCCTGCAATAAGTGTAATAATCCCTCTCCGGACGAGATCGATTACCAGAGGGCCAAGACCGTTTTTAACCAGATGGGCTCCGGTAAACAGGATGACCGCTTTATGTGCCAGAATCGCAGAATGAATGGATTGAACGATGGCGTTGATATCCTGCTCTATCGATTGGGGTAACGCGACCGGATGACGTCGGACGACATCCGGATCGGCCAACTGGTCCAACCGTACCTTATTACGCCGCTGATGGAGCGGATAACGACTGATCCGACTTGGATCGAAAATTTGGTACCTTCCCTGATAATCCATGAATGTCTCCGCAAAACGCCGGTTGATGACCATTCGTTTACAGAACATTATGCAATATGGCGTACAAAATGCAACCGTTGAGCTGAACAACAATGATTTACGATTGGTATTTCGCAAATTCGGAATTGGATGGTATGATTCCAACAATCGTATGGATAGCGTTACTCGATGAAGGGATCATGATGATTGTTGGAATCGTATTGGGTCTGTGTGCGGCATTTTTCCAGTCCTGCTCCTATCTGGGCTCACGATGGTTTGTGGATCGGTATCCCGGCGGAACTGTACGTCTGCTGGCATTGTCGCATATTCTGATGGGCGGAGTGTCGATCATCCTGGCGATGTCTTTTTGGCCGAAAGATCTACCGGCCATCGACGTGTACGGAATGAGTTTGCTTGGAACCGTTGCTTTTTATCTTCTGGGACAGTTGTGTCTTTTCATGGCTCTGCGCCATGCGGATGCCTCGCGCGTATCGCCATTGCTGGGACTCAAGGTGCTCATTCTTGCTTTGCTCAGCGCTGGTTTTCTCGACGTTCAATATGAGGCAATGCAATGGTTCGCGGTGGGATTATCCGTCCTTGCCGGCATCATTCTTGCCCGATCCGGAGGCACAATCGACCGACAAAGCTTATTGTGGGCGATCGCCGCGTGTTTGCCCTATTGTCTTTCCGATATGAATATCAAATTGTTGGTTGGACATTTTGAATCGGCGGGTCTCCTGCGAAGCACGGTTTTTGCCACGGCAATTACCTATATCGTATGCGGTATCGCGGGTCTGGCAATCTGCCCGATACTTCCAGACAAAGGCGGCTGGAGGAGTTGGCGAGATGCGGTTCCTTTCGCGGCGGCGTGGTTGATCAGTATGTTGTTTTTGTATGCATGTTTTTCCGAGATCGGCGTGGTCTTCGGTAATATCCTGCAATCCACACGGGGAATCCAGTCGATTGTTATGGGCGCTGTCATAGCTCATATCGGAATGATCTCGTTAGAAAAAAAAGTCCGTTCGGGAATACTGATTCAGCGAATTTCGGCCGCAATTCTGATGTCAGGTGCCATTGCGATGTTTTATTTATCTTCAAAATAGAATCCGTCATTCCTGCAACGTATTCTCTTTCACATTTTCCAATGTCCAAGACAATCATATAATGGACCTCAAATCGTCAACTTTACAACGATACAATGTTCAACGGTGAATATTTGTTCGGATGCAACGGTCGATCTGGAGCATGGTCTGGAATAGAGGTTTGGCCTGAAAGAGGCGATAGTCGTAAGACGATTGGCAGCGGACAACGCGACAATTGTCAATGCCATCAGCATGGCGAACATCGAAGCCCAGAAACCATGGACGGTTTTGGAACTTCGTAAACTCCATGATCGATGGAGAGACGACGAACTCAACGAATCTTCGCCGGTCGATCGGCCGGACCGACTTCCGTTACCATAAACGATTTCCCGGATGCGACGAAATCAATTTCCTCCGAAATTTTCGCACAGGGAATATCATCTGTCTCGGATTAGAAACTCTGCATAAGCCACTGGTCGGCCATAACGGCAAAATCAAGAATATTGACCACTCCGTCGAAATTCAGGTCGCTGAGTACATCGAACGGAGAACACTGAGCGACCCATCCGTCTGTGACTTCGTCGGGCTGCGGATTCCACGTCTGCGTGATCTGTTCATAGGTGAAACGGATACGTTCCATGGTGGGGTATTGCATCAAATCCGGATTTTTGTTGTTGAAGGTTTCCTGGTGGATGCCGGATATAAAGGCGTTTTCGAGTAGAATAGTAAAATATTGTTCTTCGAGGCCGGATACGGAAGGCCTCCAGAAACGGATCGTAACAGTCAAGGGTTCGTGTCTCATCCACGCACGCATCAGGCCGTTGGTGGCACGGTCCAGTTCCTTGACGATTGTAAGGGGCGAATGATTCCTCCTATCCCCTGGCATGCAGGATTGAGGATCGGGTTGCGTGGTGTAACTGTGCGTAAAACCATAGACGGCGATGGTATTTTCGCGGCCCTTTTGGGTAACGCTGCCCTTGATCTCTCCCTGATTTTTCCCGATAACCGTCATATAGGCATTTAAGGCCGCATAAGAAGGGACCGACAGGACTGTGATAAGAATCGACATCCACAATAAACGCAAACGCTTCATGGTTCTAACCCTTTCCTTGCCATAGTTTTGAATGCATTACCTGTCTATACGCTCCAGAGAGAATTTGGATTCGCTAAATATGCCGGCGATCCATATATTCCTGACCGATACCGGAGCAACCAACTTGTCCGGAGCGAATATCCGGTTATAATAATTCCTATCGGCCAAACAACGGTTCAATCTACGGTCATTTTGGCCAGAATGGAAAGCGTATGGCTGTGACATATTTGACGATTGTATCGGGTCTTCCCCGTTCGGGGACGAGCATGATGATGCAGGCGCTTTGTGCCGGGGGAATGGACCCGATTGCGGACCACCAACGCCAGGCCGATGAAGATAATCCGCGCGGATACTTCGAATTCGAGGGGGTTAAAAAGACCAAACAGGATCCTTCGTGGCTCAGGGGCTCCGAAGGTAAGGTTGTCAAAATGGTCTATCGACTGTTGTATGATCTGCCGGAGGGTTATGAATATCGTGTGGTTTTCCTGCGACGAGATTTGAAGGAGGTTCTGGCCAGCCAGAAAAAGATGCTCCAGCGTCTCGGCAAAGACGATCCCTCGATCGGCGATAAGCAGATGGAAGAGCTTTTTCGTAAGCAACTTTCGGACTTCGAGAAATGGATTGCCGGTCAAAACCGCTTTTCAATCCTGTCCGTGGATTACTCCGGGATGATATCCGATCCGCGACCCCAATGCGAACGGGTCAATCAATTTTTGGACGGAAGGTTGAATGTCGATGCGATGATACAAGCCGTCGATCCGTCGTTATACCGACACCGAAAAACATGATTCCGGTCCGGAATCATCCAACCAAAGATTGCTATCCATCGTTTATTGAGCGCCGACGCAGTACAGCGTTGTCAGGGTTCGCAGAAAGATCTTTCCGCCGGCGATGGCGGGAGTGGCTTGGCTTTTTTCGCCAAGGGGATTAATGGCCAGCAATTCATATCGATCCGAGGCGCGGAGAACGACGACGTCGCCGTCGGTGGTGATAACATAGAGTTTACCGTCGGCGAAGACGGGCGAGCCGTAGAATTTTCCGCCCGGCTTTTCCGACCAGATGATCTTTCCATCGGAAGCGTTTCGACAGGAAATCTGACCGCCGTCATGCACGGTAAAAAACCAATCGCGGAAGGCCACAGCCGACGGAACATAGGTGACGGTGGAATCCTCGAGCATATAAGCCACATGGGCTTTATCGCCGGGATATTTCGGGGGTCGCACGGCCGTGAGTCGCAGGCCCCGGCCGCCTTCCCCGCAAGTGCCAAGAACCAAATCCCCGGCCAACACCGGAGAACTGCACACGCGGGCGTTGAAGGCATCGGGGACTTCCCAGGCGATTGAGCCGTCGGCGATATCAACGGCAGAAATGCCGTGGGCCAGACTGGCGAAGACAACCCGTGTTTTATCGTCTTGTTCGAGAACACATGGAGTCGAATACGAGTTACTTCCGCTGTGATTGCGGACGCAGGTCCACTTGGATTCGCCGGTTGCAGCATCGACGGCCACCCAGCGGCTCTCAGCGGCGATTGTGACATTGAGTTGCTCCTGCTCCTGGGCGAAGAGGACAAGGCCGCCAATCAGAATCGGCGAGATCATCGGGCCGTGGCGGGTTATGGTGGGGCCGAACTCGCGGTTCCACAAGGGCTTGCCTGAATGATCAAATGCGGCCAGTTGCAGGTTCGACGGGGTTGCCCAACAGGCAACGACACGATCGGAATCGACGGCGGGCGTGGAAGACGCGGCGTTGTTGAGGGCGTTCATCCGGTATTTCGGCAGGTCAAATTCCCGGCGCCATAATTCACGACCCTTCTTGGCTGAATAAGCCAGGAGGAAACTCTTGCCGTCGGACTCGGCGGCCGCAGTGACATAAACCGTATCCCCCCAGACAACAGGCGATGAATGCCCGGAACCGGGGAGCTTGATTTTCCATAATACTTTATCGGATGTCCACTTTGTCGGCAGTCCGGTCTCGGAAGAAAAACCCTGACCATTGGGCCCGCGAAAACGCGGCCACGACTCCACGACCACGTTCACCGCCGACAAGCGGCCCACGGCGAGGATATCGAACACAACGAGCGCAACAACGGCAATTGGGGCGTTATGGATTGACGCCCTGAACCTGCATGGGGATGGCATAAAGTCCTTTGCTGGCTGTAAGGAAGAGCGTCTTTTTGTCTTTGCCGCCGAAACAAATATTGGCCGTCCAGTTTTCCGGAACCGGAATGTGAAGAATCTGCTTTCCGTTCGAATCAAAGACCGTTGCGCCTTTACCGGTCAGATAAATATTCCCCTGGTTGTCGATGGTCATGCCGTCGGACCCAAGCGAGCAAAAAAGCGACTTGTTGGTCAACGTCCCGTCCGGCAGGATATCATACGAATACGTTTTACCCGCGCGGATATCGGCGACATACAGCTTCTTGCCGTCGGGCGTTCCGATAATACCATTGGGTTGAACCAGATCGGCGGCGACACGGGTCAGCGTTTTGCGATCCGGCGAGAGATAATACACGCACTGGCCATCCTGCTCGATGGGTCCGCGCTTCCAATAGTCTCTCTTGTAGAATGGATCGGTGAAATAGAGTCCGCCATCCGGTCGTGACCAAACATCGTTGGGACCATTCAGCAGTTTGCCCTGATACTCCTTGACGATCACCACGGCCCTTTTGGTTTTGACGTCGATCGACCACATCTCGTTCTTTTCATCCGCGCAGGCCAGCAGGTTACCCTTGCGATCAAAGAACAGTCCATTCGAACGGCCGCAGGGCTGCATGAATGTTTCGAGTTTTCCGTCAATCGTCCAGACCATGATCCGGTCGTTGGGCTGATCGGTGAAATACACGTTTCCCGTCGCGTCGGAGATGGGACCTTCGGTGAACTTGAACTCGCCGCTCAGAAGTTTCAGTTCGGCTCCAGGCGCGATAAGTATCTCCACGGCCGCTCCGGTTATCGATGGACTCGAAGGATTTCCCGCGCTCATGACAGACGCTCCTGCCAAAATCATCATTGTGATACTGACGAATCCTATCCTTGCTATATTCATCTCGATTTTCCTTTCAAGTGACCGGGCAAACCGTCAATAAGCTCCCCGCACACGCATGGGAATAGAATACAGAGAGGTTCGCGCAGTGATAAACAGGGTCTTGCGATCAGTTCCCCCGAAGGTTACATTGGCCGGACGCTCCGGCACCACAATGGATTCGATTTTCTGTCCGGCGGAGTTATACACCGCGACCACATCCGTCGTCAGGTACAGGTTCCCCGCACGGTCCAGGGCTAAGCCGTCGGATCCTTCGGGGGCAAAGAGCCGCTTGTTGGTCAGGGTACCATCCGCTGTAATGGTATAACTATAGGTCTTGCTGTCACCATGATCGGCCACATAGAGAGTTTTGCCATCGGGTGTACCGATCACGCCGTTCGGCCGGACCATATCGTTGATCACCCGCCAGACCTGCCTGCCATTGGGCGTCAGGTAATACACATGTTCGCCATCCTGCTCCAAATCATCCCGGCCGCCGTATCGGGGATCTGTAAAATAGATTCCGCCCTTTGGATCGATCCAAAGGTCGTTGGGGCTGTTGAACTTCTTGCCGTTAAACGTATCAGCCAGGATATTGATCTTTCCATCGGCTCCTATTTTGTAGATCATCCGGGCTGATCCGGCACAAACCACCAGCCCACCGTCGGCGGAGAAGTACAGTCCGTTGGCACCGCCGGTATTGACGGAATACGTCGAAAGCCGCCCATCCAGCGACCATAAATGGATCGTATGACTGGGAATATCCGAAAAATAGACGTTGCCCGTCATATCCGCAGCGGGACCCTCGGTAAATTGAAAATTTCCGGCCAGCTTCCGTACCTGTGCACCCTTGGCCAGGGGGGAATCGGTCATGGCGTCCTGCGAAAAATTCTCGGATGGACCAATGCATCCGGACATGACCAGTACCACGCTCAACAACAACGCTTCTATCCAACGACTCATCATGGATGTGCCTCCTACATAAGTCCATTGTGTCTGCTTATTTTCCACTGGCAGGTATTATACCTTGTCGCACGTCAATGCAAAAGATTTTCCGTGGTGGGGAATCAAACCGTTTGTTCATCCGACTTTCCCTTTGCAGTTCCACGGCATGTCGTATATAATCCGTCCGCTTTTGGAATTGGGAGCACTCTGGTGTCCGAGCCAAAAACCAAACGACGAATATTCCTCAGCGTCTGCGAACCCAGCGCCGAAGCCCACTGTGTCAATTTGATCCGTGCGGCAAGGTCCCACGGTCTGGATGCGGATATCGAATGGGTGGGAGTCGGCGGCATCCAGATGGAAAAAGCCGGCTGTCGAATCCTTGAAAACACGGTCAATCGCGCCGCCATGCTGTATAATGCATTCGCCCAAATTGGTTTTTTCTTCCGTGTGATAAAAACAATCCGGTCCTTCTTCCATAGTAATCCCGTCGATTTGCTGATTGTGTGTGATTCCCCGGCGTTTAACTTCCATGTCGCCAAGGCCGCACACAAGGCCGGCATTCCGGTTTTGTTTTATGTGGCGCCGCAATTGTGGGCCTGGGCTCCCTGGCGAATCCGGAAGCTGCGCAAGTGTTGCACAAAGATGGCCTGTATCCTTCCCTTTGAGGAGGAATGGTTCTGCGGCCGTAACATCGATGCCAAGTTCGTCGGCAATCCCCTCTTCGATGACATCACGATCGACTTCACCGAAGGATACAAGGATTACAGCGGCTATGATCCGCGGAAAGTCCGAATTGCCTTGTTTCCCGGTTCCCGCAATGCCGAAATCAAGAGCTTATGGTCTTCGATGCAGAAGATTGCCGTGCAACTCAAACAGAAATGGCCTCAGGCCGTTATCACCGCTTGTGCCGCCAGCGAGGAAAAACTTCAGCACATGAAGGATCGCAAGGTCACCGGATTCGTTTGCGAATACAGCGTGGGCAACGTGTATGAAACCGCCGACAAGGCGGACATTGCTTTGGTCGCCAGCGGAAGCGCGACTCTGCAAGTAGCCGCGGCCGGATGTCCTATGGTGGTGATGTATCAATCCAGCCGCCTGATGTGGCATCTCGTCGGACGATGGTTGATCCGAACTCGATTTCTCTCCCTGGTGAATATCCTGGCCGGCCGGGAGTTGGTGACTGAATTTATGCCGTATTTCTCTTCGATTCGTCCCATCGTCGATCGGTGTTCCGCTATGATCGGAAATAAAACCCTTCTGGTAAAAACCAGCTTGGAATTGGAAAACCTGATTGCGCCCCTGACCCGCGGATTTGCTTCGGAAGAAGTTCTTCAGATGGCGTTGTCTCTTCTGCAGGACTACACCCGTTTTGAAAGAGACATGACCCTCGAATCACATTTATCCCCTTCACCTTCCAAATCGCGTCAACTCAATGCGCATTGACGCAATAAAAAAGGCCCCGTCACGTGACCGGGGCCTTTTGTCGGTTTTCTTCTTGATGATTGATTAGTGACTCCGACGACGTAAAATAAGGCTGCCAAGTCCCAGCAGGACCATCGTCATGGGCTCCGGTATGCACTGTGTATCAATCGTGACACAATCGACATACACAACGCACTCACGCGGACGAATAACGATTTGTTCGAAGGAAACATTCGGTTTAAATTCCAGGTAATAGACCGCATTCCAATAATACGCGTCCACCTGATCCTTCTTGATCATTACCATTTCCTTATAATCACCCATGACGCCTTCCGGCAGAAAATAAATCGCCGGGTGGTCGCCTTCATGAGCGGAATAGGTAATCTGCAGCCAGACCTTTTTAACCTCGTTCTGAACGGGATTGTTCCAAATGTTAATTTGCATTTCGCTGGGAGACATTCGGTTGATGGTCCAAACGCCTTGATGGCCTTGATCCATATTGTCCCATACAGTACCCTGGCTAAAATCACCAATTACATCCACCCACGGCATACCATACTGATTATCCACTTCATCCGGATAGATCATGCTACTGGCATTCGTCGAGAACGACCACGTCTGGTACGTCGTATTGATGCCACCCCGCCAATCCGGAGGATTGGCGTCACAAATCACAACGGCCGATGCCGTTGCCGAAATCATCAGAAGCAACACTAATGACAACAAGCTCTTTTTCATCTTATACTTCCTCCAAACATAGTTTGTAACCCCCACAGTTTCTCTTTTCATTCACTCTCATTTTCACACACACGACACGCTACCAACTCTACAAAACACACACACGCACACATCGCATTTGGGTAAACGATACCCGGAATAACTCACATCTTCACTCCCTATCCTACCCTATTCGTAAACCAAAGTCAAGCACAGAATCAGCAATTACCATATTTTTATCAGTTTTCTATTTTCAAACCCAACAGATTGCCTATTTTGCCTATGTTCACCACGAGAATGACTCCCTCGTATCCAAGATAATCAACCAAAAATCCATAAGTATTTGTCAATAAACAGTTTGTAATCCTTCCTCTTGGCATCAAACCTTCCGACCTGCTTACAAAATCAGCACGGCAAAATCCTCTGTAACAATTGGAATCCAAAGGTCATTATCCAATGCAGATTATATAAAAATTATCGAATCCTTCCATTCCCAGTGTCTTTGTATGCCGGTTTTTCCGATGGCCCAATAAAAAAGCCTTGCCATCATCGGCAAGGCTTTCATGTTGATTCTGTATTTGTTGATCAGCCAATCCGCTTCCTCAGGAACAATCCACCCAGTCCCAAAAGCACCATCGTCATGGGCTCCGGTATGCACTGCGTATCGATCGTAACACAATCCAGGATCAACTGGCAATCCCGCGGGCGTATCACGATTTTTTCAAAGGAAGGATTAAATGGAATCTCAAAGTAATAGACTGCGTTCCAGAACAAATCATCCACTTGTTCCTTCTTGACCAAATCCATCGCATAATACTTTGTAATATCGCCTTCCGGCAGAACATAAACCTTCGGTTCGCTGTTTTCTTCAGCAGAATAAGTAATCTGCAACCAGACCTTTTTGATTTCATTCCGAACGGGATTGTTCTGAATGGTGAATCCTGCCTGGAAAACACCCTGATCGAGTGAGCGGCCTACAAACCATACTCCGTCATGGCCTTCATACTCTTGTTCCCACGTGGAGAAATCCATCTCTGCCCAAGGATTTCCATACGGATTCGTTACATCATCCGGAGATGCAGGATTGGCATTCGTCGAGAACGACCACGTCTGGTACGTCGTATTGATGCCACCCCGCCAATCCGGAGGATTGGCGTCACAAATCACAACGGCCGATGCCGTTGCCGAAATCATCAGAAGCAACACTAATGACAACAAGCTCTTTTTCATCTTATACTTCCTCCAAACATAGTTTGTAACCCCCACAGTTTCTCTTTTCATTCACTCTCATTTTCACACACACGACACGCTACCAACTCTACAAAACACACACACGCACACATCGCATTTGGGTAAACGATACCCGGAATAACTCACATCTTCACTCCCTATCCTACCCTATTCGTAAACCAAAGTCAAGCACAGAATCAGCAATTACCATATTTTTATCAGTTTTCTATTTTCAAACCCAACAGATTGCCTATTTTGCCTATGTTCACCACGAGAATGACTCCCTCGTATCCAAGATAATCAACCAAAAATCCATAAGTATTTGTCAATAAACAGTTTGTAATCCTTCCTCTTGGCATCAAACCTTCCGACCTGCTTACAAAATCAGCACGGCAAAATCCTCTGTAACAATTGGAATCCAAAGGTCATTATCCAATGCAGATTATATAAAAATTATCGAATCCTTCCATTCCCAGTGTCTTTGTATGCCGGTTTTTCCGATGGCCCAATAAAAAAGCCTTGCCATCATCGGCAAGGCTTTCATGTTGATTCTGTATTTGTTGATCAGCCAATCCGCTTCCTCAGGAACAATCCACCCAGTCCCAAAAGCACCATCGTCATGGGCTCCGGTATGCACTGCGTATCTACAATGATACCATCGATGTAGATCTGGCAATCCTGAGGACGAATCTGAATCTTTTCAAATTGAGGATTGGGTATCAGGATAATTTTATACAACCCATACGTGTACATTGAATCCAGTTTCTGAGTCATAAGATTCTCGATTGGCAGATAGGCGCCATCGTCCGCAGAAACCGAAAGAACCGGCGGAGCATCGTTTTGCGAGGAATACACCAGTTGCAGCCAAATTTCCTTGTACAGGTTTTTATCCGGAAAATTTCGAATCTCGATGAACATGTTACTTGCGTTCATTCGGTCCACGATCCAGATACCCTTGTGGCCGTAATCCTCGGCAAGCCAAACCGTGTTCGTGGAAAAATCACCTACGAGATCAACAAACGGTTCGCCATTTGGATTTACCCAACCCGCTTCAGGAAAGCTGGGATCCTGCTTGGAAACAAGAAAATCCCATGCCTGAAATGTCGTGTTGCTATTGCCGCGAAAATCGGCCGGATTGAGATCGTAATCCAAAACGCTGGCAGAAACCTGACATACTACCCCAAACAAAAACAATGATGCAATTAACGATAACTTTTTCATCAGATACCCTCCGATATTGTACGCCTTCATCACTTCCTTCATTTTCCATCACATAACACACACACAACACTCACTCCACACATCGCATTTATCTTGCTTACGTAATTTACCACTCTCAAAAGGCCTCGTCAACAAGAAATAAAATAAAAAATGAAAAAAACTCAACCCCTTTGGGGGCAAATCGATGCTGTGTGATGGAAAAACAAGCCGTAAATGCTTTCTTGTAAATGCTTTACGGAATATTCATGTTCATTTTTGGTGTGTAGGTTGAAACCAATTAATTTACGCAAATAAGGGCGAAAAAAGTCTCAGGGTCGCAGTCGAATTTCTTCCGCTACACTAACAAGCAACTTGTGCCGTTCGAAAGATTACCTGCCACTCGTTACAGTCATGCTGGGGCTCAAATCGTCGTTTTCCTTTTGGTTCTCGATAGATCATAACAGCGATCCGCTGCGATGATGCATGAGTGATTGCATTACCTATCTTAATCAAAGGTAACGATTGTGGGCCTACGCATCGCATCGAAACGGCGTTCCCGGGTTTCGATATTCCACTGAGGATGGCTGCCGCCATGAATACCACGCAAATCATTATGAATAAAGGGTGTTTCATTCCATACTCCACAATTGATGTCCAGTGAATCCTGATAATACGACGGCACCGAAATCACATCCAACAACGAAACACAACTCTACAGCATCGTTGAATTCAAATCCCCCCGTAAGGATGATTCAACTGTACCATTGTTCAATGGGGTCATGTGCGCGCTATTGTAACAAAAATCTGTTCCTTGTTCAAGTCCGGCATTTGATTATCAATCCATTTTATCAATAGCTTTGTCCGGTTAATCCATCTATACACTCTGTAGCATTTGTATCCATGCAATCCCCATGATCAATCATCCCTTGCCCCGGGAATCGTATTCTTGCCGTGATATTCCGGTATCGACAACGGGAATCATGCATTCCACTCGTGGGACATCGCTGTCAATCTTGAAAGTTGGAGACATACCGTTTCAGATTGGGAGCAACTGTGATACAATCGGGGTATGGCACAGCCGGTAATCAACGTAATTTTCATGGCCCATCTGCCGTATCCGAAGGGTATGGCGGGGACGCGATTGTTGTCGAATCTTATGGCGGGATTGAAAACCGGAGGTGCCCAGGTACGCATGCTGATCTTGCGACAAGGACGTGATTTTCACGACAATGTCCCTTCGGGCCAACATGAAGGGATTGAGTATCACACGTTAGGCGCCAAGATCCGGCCGGGCTGGTCGGCGATTTTTCGAATTCCGGGATATTTTCTTGAAGGCCTTGGATTTCTGAAACGATGGTGGAAGACCCACTCAACGAATGTTCTTTTTGTGTATGAGCATCCCAGTATTGACAACCTCTTATTCACAATCTATGCTCGTTTTCTTGGTTACCGGGTGTTATATTACCTCGCCGAAGATATACGCGTTCAGGCCCATGCAAAGGATTTTTTTGCGCGGATCAAGCATGCTTCTGCGAAACTTCTCACCCGACATATCGGGTGGCTGGCCGATGCGGTACTGGTCATCTCCCGACGGCTCAAGCAGCAGATCGAATCGGTGGTACACGAGAGGTGTCCGGTGGAATTGCTTCCGATTTGTGTCAACTTCGCGACCATGCCGCAGCGATTCGGCCCAATGGATGAACCCGTCCGGATGTTTTACGGGGGCACATTTGGGGAAAAAGATAATTTTGATTTGCTCTTGGAGGCATTTGAGAGGTTATGCGACATGGGACACAATCTGCGGTTGATCCTGACCGGTCAGGGCGACGAGCAGCGGATGAAACAGGTGGATGAACGAATTCGGATTTCATCCTTTCGCGATCGAATCGAGCATCGAGGGTATTTATCCCAGGCCGAATATTCCCAGCTTGTTCCGCAATCCGACATCCTGTGTATGACGCGAAGTTCATCGGCTTTCGCTCAGGCGGGTTTTCCCTTCAAGCTGGGCGAATACCTGGCGTCGGGCCGGCCGGTAATCGCATCGAGAGTCAGCGATGTCGCCGACTATCTGACCGATCGGAAGGATTCGATCCTGATCCAACCGGATCGTGTTACGGAGATTATCGAAGCCGTGGAATACCTATTACGTAATCCTGAACAGGCCGAATCCATCGGCCGCGAGGGTTACCAAACCGCTCGGCGATTTTTTGATTTGAACCGACAAACTCCCATCCTATTGAATCTGATTCAAGGCATACAGACCGACGATCGGAGGCAAGGCAAGGATCATGAGTGATATTCAAGTCAGCGTCGTCATTCCCGCCTTCAATTGCGTCGGTACAATCCGCCGTGCGATCGACAGCGTTCTTGGTCAGACCCGACCCGTTGAACAGATTATCGTCGTCGATGACGGTTCCACCGATGGCACGTCCGTAGTTGTCAGTGAGTACGGAGGCCGAATCGAATATTTCTGGCAACCCAATGCCGGCCCCGGCGCCGCACGCAACAAAGGAATACAGGAAGCAACCCAATCCTGGATTGCTTTTTTAGACGCCGATGACGAATGGATGCCGGAAAAATTGGAGTGCCAGATTCACATTCTGAAAACCCGTTCGGAACTGATGTGGATAACAGGAAATTATACTCTACATGATTCGCAGGGCAGAAGTGGCCCATCGTATGCCATGCCTCTCAAATCGCCTCCGGATCGACCGTCGTTTTTTCAGGCATTTGTTCAGGGTTGCTGGGGTTGCACTGATACGATGTTGATTCGTCGCCAGGTTTTCGATACCGTCGGAAATTTTCGCGGAGACCACAAGACCACCGAGGATCTGGATATGTGGTTTCGAATTGCCTATCGATATCCGGACATCGGGATTTGTCCCGAACCCCTGTCTATCTATCATCTGGATTCTCCCGACAGCCTCATCAAGAGCCGTTCTCTGGATGTCCAGGTAATGATCGATTTCTTTTCTCGAAATCTCCGACTTTCCGAAGAACACGGAAAACTCGCCGAATTTCGTCCGTGCGCAACGGTTTTGATGCGTATGTGGATTCGCGGGCTTCTATTCGACGGTATGGGAACCCAGGCCTGGAAGTTAACGCATGAATTCGGATATTTGTTGCCGTGGCATTATCGTCTGAGTACGTCGTTTGCGTCCTTGTTCCCTTCGGCGACGGCCGGAGCGCTGAGAAATCTATCTCGTCTGCTTCGCGCATCCGGTCTGCGGCGGGGACCGACGCGACAACCTCCCTCTTCATCTTCCTCACCGAAGTCGAGCGGCTGTTAGCCCAATGAATAATGACTTGTATTGTTCGATGATCTGAACGATGTCGTGGTTGGCTTCCGCATAGGCACGGGCATTTTTGCCCAACTCGACAAAGCGATTTTCCCGCAGAAGAAACTGAAGTCCCTCAGACAACCGCTTCGGGTCTCCGCCGACACAAAGACCGCATGAATATCGAGTCAGGAAAAGATCGGGATTGACCGTCAGTGAGAGAATCGGAACGGCGTATTTACATGCCTGGATAAATGCGTTGGCGAAACCCTCGGAATCGCTGGTATTGACAAGGACTTTGGCTCGACGGAAAAAGGCGTCCGTCTCGGCAAAGGGAATCTGTTCGTGCCATTGGAGGTTGGGGATTTGACGGGCGGCCTGCTGAAGTCGATCATAATCCTGATCGCCGGTGGCTCGCGAACAGAGCATGACGAACCGTTCCTCCGGAAGGGATCGGGCCAGGTCCAGGAATCGCCGGGGACCTTTAACAGACTCACTCCGCCCGGACCATAAAATACAATCCCTATGTGAATCCGATAATATCGGAATCGGTTGACCATTGGGGATAACGGTCGATTGAATCCCGATGGTTTTCCGAAGATTTTCGGAATCGGTCTGGTTCTGCGCGAACACCGTCGCGGCGTGTCGCAGCGATCGAGCGAATGCCCGCCCCAACAACGGATGTTCGGTACGATACCGGCCGTCGGTTTCCCTCTGGCTGGCCGTGCGATAGACAAAGAACCGTCGATGAATCCGACAAAACCACGACAACAGCGGAACGCCCATCGAGACCGTTTCAAGGAAATACACATCCGCATCCGCTTTCCGGCAGGCATTCCATACCCGCCAGGCACCGACGGCCGCATTTGACCGGAAATTCAACGAACGGATCAAGCGAATCCGGCCGAACCGTTCGTCGGCGGCCTGCCCATAATCGGCCACGATTACCGAAACCTCAAAATGCGGATCTTCCGCCAGTTCCCTGCTCAGAAGATACAAATCCACTTCGGCGCCGCCGAAAACGCCCCCGATCTCCGGCCGAAACAGCGGATAGGATTTCGGCGACACAAAACATACTCGGATCGGTCTGTCCGGACTCACGGTATCCTCATGGGGTACGAATTCCCTGATGCATAATCTGTTCATAACAACGAACATACTGCCGGGTCACCGCCGGCCAACTGAATTGCTCGACCCGTTTTCGGGCCATATTCCCAAGTCGATTTCGAAGCTCGGATGAACCGATCAGTTCCAAGAGCCGTTGCCGGATTGCGGGGACATCGCCCGGTGCAACCAACATCGCCGCATCGCCCACGACCTCCGGACACCCCCCGGCTGTACCGGTGATGATGGCCATACCCGCCCGCATCGCTTCCAGCAATACCGAAGGAAAATTTTCTGATTCTGACGGAAACACAAAAATTGTCCCTCTGTCATACAATTCAGCGAATCGCGGGTCCCGTTGATCGAGCCAGCCATGAAAGCGAATGGCCGTGCGCGATCCTTCCGCCAGCCGTTCCAGTTCCGCTCGATGCGGTCCGTCGCCGATCACTTCGACCGTCCAATCAAGATCCAGATCATGGACCGCCGCGATCACATGTTGAAAACCCTTTCGGGGCAAGAGCCGACTGCAAAGGACGATCATCTTGTGTTTCTCGCCGATAGGATCCGGTGATGCGAAGATTCCATTGGGGATTACCCTCACCTCCAGTCCCGGCTGACTCCGCAGAATCAGTTCAGCCAGTGATTGGCTCGGCGAAACAAGCATCTCGCATCGCCGGACAAGGAATTGCCACCCCGGACGGATCAAACGATGCGTGAATCCAAAACGGTCAGGATTATAGCCCGGCACATCGCTGCCATGGCATGTGGTCAACAAGGGAATTCTGAATTTGCGGCTCACCCTCCAGGCCAGAGGTCCTGTCGGGATGAGGAAGTGGCTGTGGATTACATCGTACCGATTGAGCCGAGCCAGGTTCATCGTTCGAGACCATGCCCCGATTATAAAACTGGCCATCTCGTGGGTGAGGCACATATTCGGCCGCTTGCGGATCGCCGGAGTTCTCCAAACCCGAAAGCCGTCCATCTCTTCGTATCGCGGCAGGTTTCGATAGTGCATTGTGACGACATCCACGCTGTGGCCTTCCGTCGCCAATTGACGGCACAATTCCCTCGTCACCGGGGCGGCACCACCCCCAATCGGGGGGAATTCATAATTGAGCATCAGGATCTTCATGACTTGGATTGTGGCGGCGCAACGGACGGTTTCGTTTTCAGGCGAAACAGGATATGGTGCGGAGTGAAGGATGGATCGTTCACAATCTCGTAGTGTTCCCGAATGAATTTCCGGAACGGTTCCATCGCGTCATATCGCCGCATTTCATCTTCGCCCCAGTTGTCTTTGAGAAACGTGCGATACGCGGAATCATAATCCTCGATTGCGGATGGCTGGTTTGAAATCAATCGGCCATCCTGCAGAGTGGGCCATAATTCCAGCGGACGTCGATCCCACGGAAATTCCGATTTACGGCTATCGACGATGAACACCGGCTTGGCCGTTTCCAATCGGGCAAGAATCGCCCCAACCTCGCGAGTTAATTGCATAGGGCTCATGACATGCATATCGCTTTCAAAAGCTTTGGCGGCGCTACTGAGTCGCTGGGCCTGAACATAGATTCCCGGATACCAACCCCATACAAAGATATTGTCGCCTGTTTGGCTGTTCAATCGAATCACTTGCGCAACCTTTTCCCATGGCGGTAGATTTTGTCGCCGTTGACGAACCTCTTCAAGCCGCTGGGCATACCCCCGCTGGGGTGAATCATATGTTTTCGCGCTATAGGGGCTGGCGCTTAATCCTCCGAAAATCGGCCAGACCATGATCAGGGCAATCAATCCGGCAACCCCCCCTCCCATCAGCCATGGAATCTTGAATTCGGTCGCATGAAAACGGTCCCGATACCACCCCAGCAGATATCCCCCCGTCATCGCCGCCGAGGCATTGAGTGGCAGATAATATTCTTCATACGATCGCGGGCTGATCCAGACAAACGCCATATCGAATAGCCACCAAAAGCCGAATAAAGATAAAAAGTGACCCGAATCCGTTTCGGATTTCCGCTTATCCTTTCCCGATGTGGCTCTATGTTTTGAATCGACTCGAAAAGGAATTAACCGGACGATCCCGAAAATCAGGGCCCCCAGCGCGAACAACACCGGCAACTTGAGTGCCATATAATAGCGCACAACAATCGGCCATTGCCTGGAAAAACTCCACGCGGCACGGCTTGTTCCTACATACGTATTCCCGCCCACCGTCAGTGCGAGCAACCAATCCCATAACCTCTCCGTTTGATCGACCAACTGCATGGGGTAATGAATGATCGGTAAATGAACCAGATACGACAGCACGTCA
The DNA here is from genome assembly GCA_964386005.1 of uncultured Pirellulales bacterium. Classification (GTDB taxonomy): domain Bacteria; phylum Planctomycetota; class Phycisphaerae; order Sedimentisphaerales; family Anaerohalosphaeraceae; genus FEN-1350. Next base: position 98,723 of record CAYLSB010000005.1, read on the forward strand.
TCCCACTGCCCATCCTTCTGATAAATCATCCTCAGGCTGATTCCTACCCCAATCAGGATTCCGATAATCCCAGCCACCCAAAAGCCCCATCGAACCCGGCCGATCTGTGACCATACCTGATATCGTATTCCGAATCGCGTCAGCCCGGCGAAAAACATCATCGCAACAACCAGCAAGACAAACACCTCCAGAATCACGACGGGAAAGGTCCGCTGGATCACTTTCAATTGTCCCTGCGAGGCGAAGAAAACCGCCAGAGGCATCACTCCCATCGCCGCCCCCGCCACCAGCAAGAGCACTTCCCTGGCAAGTTGCACGACGGAATCCCGCCGCGTCAGCGCTCGTGCAACCATGTATCCAAGCACCCCAATCCCAGCCGACGTTCCGGTTGCTTTGAAATAAACGGCGAGCAGAAGTAACATTCCCGCAATCACCGACCACCACCCGCTTCCTCCCAATCGCCGTCGTACGAAGCAGCATATTCCCATGATCATCACAGAGATCATGAACTGCTCTTTGACGTTGCCGTATTTGGCGATCAGCGGCGACGAGAGATAAATCGCCGCGATGCCGGTTCCGACGACCGCAGCCGGCAATCCATGCAACCGTCGCAGAGTACAATACATCATCGTCAGCGCACCCAGTTGCATCAGCATCTGGATCAGTTTGGGACCCGTTTCATTGAATCCGAAAAGCCATACCCCCAGCATATTGACCAGCAAAGTCGCAGGTTGCGCAGAAATCACCACATCCGTTCCCAACCGGCCTCCTTCCAGAAGGGCTTGTGCCGCATACACATACGCACCGCTGTCAAAGGGTCCCGGCAGGCTGAACTCCGTATATTTGCAGATCGCAAAAGGAATCCCGCCAATGATCAACACAATGATCAGGGCGGTCCATTCCGGATGGAACCCCCGTCTCGGAACCATCGATGAGACCGGTTGCGGGTGGATCCGATGCCGTATCGGGCGTGTCATGCTTCCGCTTCCTTTCCGGGATTTCGGTTCGCCGGATCTCGTGGGGATTCCTGCAGTGTTTCTGAAGCCAGAAACTGATCGATGGTGTAAATGGTTCGTCCCTGCGATTCGTGGTAGGTCCGAACCAGAATCTCGGCCAGCAACCCCATCATGACAAATTGAATCGCCGCCGTCATCAGCATCGTCGCCATTACAAACAGCGGATTGCGGTTAATATTCAGGGGGGGGTCGGAAATAAATTTTGAATACAATACCGCCGACGCAGCGATTGCCGAACCCAGAAAACACAATCCACCAAGCCCTCCGAACACGTAGATTGGTTTGGTCGAAAACGACGCCAAAAACTTGACCGTAATCAGATCCAGAATAACTTTGAATGTTCGGTTCAAACCGTACTTGGTCGTCCCCGTTGTCCGGGGCCGATGATTCACCGGCATTTCGGTCACCTTTTCACCGCCCCAGCTCGCCAGTGCAGGGATAAACCGGTGCATTTCTCCATACAATCGGATCTCCCGAAGGGAATCCGCTCGGTATGCTTTCAGAGTACAACCGTAATCATGCAGATGGACTCCGGTGATTCGACTGATCAGCCAATTGGCCAGGCGCGATGGGATCTTCCGCGTGAACATTGTATCTTTTCGATCTTTCCGCCAACCGCTGACAATATCATATCCTTCGTTGAGACGCGCCACCAGCGTCGGAATATCGGCCGGATCGTTTTGTCCATCGGCATCCAGAGGAACGATAATCCGTCCCCGACTATGCCGAAAGCCAGCCGCCAGCGCCGCGGTTTGTCCGAAATTCCGCCGAAACCGGATCACCCGTACGCGTCGATCGCTCAGGTGCAGGCAGGTCATGATCGCAAAACTGTCATCCGTACTGCCGTCGTCGATGAAAAGGATCTCGTATTCGAACCGCCCCTCCAGCGCCCGGGTGATTTCGCCGTATAAACTCTGCAGACTTCCCTGTTCATCCAGCACAGGGACCACGATCGATAACTCGATGCCATGTTCTTCGCTCATGACCGCTCCATCGCCCATCGGGCAAACCAACATTGTATCCTCTCCCGGCCGCCGTGTAAAGCCGCCCCCCCTTTCTGTCGATTTCACGCTTGAAGCCGGACGGTCGAGATTGTACAATACCTATCGGCATAAATGTACCGCTGATGTCTCGCAAATGCATGTGCAAGGAGAAAAACATGAAGCGTACGATAATCTCGGTTTTTGTGGGAATGTTCATTGTCAGCATGATTTTTCTCGCTGGTTGTCAGGATGATAACAAGATTACGTCCGATAAGCCAATTCCCGTTTCTCCGACACCCGCCGTTGAGAAACCCTCTACGCCTCCAACTTCGGTCCGGCCTTCTGTGCCTGCCAATCCCCCGGCCGTGCCCACCCTCCCCGCCAAACCCGTCCAACCGGCCGATACCGGCGGACGAATCAAAGTCGAAAATCCCATTGTGGATCTCGGTGTTATGGGACCCAACAAATCGTATACCGCCCAGTTCAAGTTCTCCAACATCGGATCTGGCAAGCTGATCATCTCCAAAGTCGAGTCCACCTGCAGTTGTTCCGTACCGGATCTGATCAAGCTCGAATATGCCCCCGGAGAATCCGGTATTGTGAACGTTACCTATCATTCATCTGCCTATGCCGGTCCGGTGGAAAAACATCTCTATATTCTCAGCAATGACTCAACCAATCCCCGGGCCGAAATTACGATCAAGGGTTCCACGGAATTGGCCGTCGTGGCGGAACCCATGAAGCTTCAATTGTTCCTCAACAAGGATAATGCCGGCGCCGCTCCGATAAACCTTAAGAGCAAAGATGGAAAGTCGTTTGCCATTCAGAGCATCACCAGTTCGCGGAATGTCATTTCGGTCGATTTCGATCCCAAAGTCGAGAAGACTGAATTTGTCCTCCAACCGAAGGTGAATATCACGGCCCTGAAGGAAAACTCAACGGGCAGTCTCTCCGTTCGCCTGTCGCATCCCGATTGCGATTCCGTCTCCCTGGTCTATGAGGCGCTGACAATCTATGACATTTCACGTCCGCGGATTATTCTCCAGAATGCCGAACCGGGCCAGACCGTCAGTCGCGATGTATATATCAAAAACAACTACAACGAGGAATTTTCCATCGCTTCCGTCACTTGTCAGAACAACTATATGAAGATCACCTCTCAGGAAAAGCAGGGTTCTTCCATCAAACTAATGATCGACATTACCGTGCCTCCGCAGACCAGCGCCGTCAAACGCTACATCACCGACAAACTCGATATCAAGACCAGCGACGGCGAACTGCTTACCATTCACTGTTCCGGTTGGTATAAAATCTGATCCTTCTGTTGCGGGCGGAAATCCCGTATCCATGCTTTGCGCCTAAGCCATGGGGTTTCGTTCAGTTTTGATTTCTCATAATGATGGATGGATCGTTTTGATTGGAGAACAAGCATGCAACGGAAGATGTTTTTGGGCTTGATGGTTCTCTTTTCTTCTATGGATCGATGTGTCGCGGCACATATCCCCCCCGCACGGCCGTGGCTGGGCGTCCATGTTCTCATGACCGACAAGGATGCAACGGAACAATTGACGGGAGTCGTTGCGGAGCTGTCTCAGGCGGGAATCAATACGATTGTAACGGAAATCAATTACGGATATGAATTCCAATCACATCCGGAATTGAAAGGGGCAAATGCAAGCAGTAAAGAACTCATTCAAAAACTGGTGACCGAATGCCGCAATCATCATGTCCGGCTGATTCCCCAGTTTCAATGCCTCGGCCATCAATCCTGGGCGGAACACACGTATCCTTTCCTGGAAAAATTCCCCCAATTCGATGAGACGCCGGGGAAGCATCCACAAAACAAAGGAATTTATTGCCGAAGCTGGTGTCCGCTGCATCCGGAGGTTAACCCCATTATTTTTGATCTGATGGACGAATTAATCAATGCGTTCGACGCCGACGCTCTGCACGTGGGGATGGACGAGGTGTTTTTGATCGGCGACGACGATTGTCCTCGCTGCAAGGGAAAGGACAAGGGGGAGTTGTTCGCCAAAGCCGTTATGGATTATCACGATCACCTCGCGGGGAAACGGAAAGTAGAAATGCTCATGTGGGGTGATCGACTGATCGACTCCGAAGCGATTCGTTACGGCGAATGGGAAGCCAGCGCCAATCATACGGCCGGGGCAATCGACCGTATTCCAAAGGATATCATCATCTGTGACTGGCACTACGAGTTGAGGCCGGCTTATGAATCGATCCCGATGTTTCTTGAAAAGGGATTTCGCGTCTGGCCGGCCAGTTGGAAACATGTCGCCTCCGCCAAGGCGCTGGTTGATTATTCCACGACATGGTCCAATTCCCGAGTGCTCGGCCATCTGAATACCACATGGGGATCGGTTCCGCTGAAAGAGCTGGTTCGTTTTGAACCCCTTCAATATTCGATTCGTTCGTTTTCTGCGAAACCCGAAACCTATTTGTCGGAGATCGTTGGCTTGATGCAGAAAAAGTGGCCCGACAACCGAACCATCCACATTGTCTGCCACGGCCACAGCGTTCCGGCAGGTTATTTCCAAACGCCGATCGTAGATACAATTAATTCCTATCCACATTTACTTCATCAGCGACTCAAGTCGCAGTACCCCTACGCCGTGATCAACGTCATCGTCACGGCCATCGGCGGCGAAAACTCCGAAAGCGGCGCCAAGCGATTTGAAACGGAGGTTCTCACCCTCCGGCCGGATGTGATCACAATCGATTATGGGCTCAACGACCGCGGGATTGGGCCGGCCAAGGCGAAGGAAAATCTGACGGCCATGATCCTTAAGGCCAAGGCACGGGGAATAAAAGTCCTTCTTCTGACACCGACAGCGGATCTCCGTGCGGGGATAAATGATCCAAAGGATCCCCTGAATCAGCAGGCGGAAATGATTCGCAACCTTGCGGTATCGGAACAGGTTGGTCTGGTCGACAGTCTGAAATCCTTTCAGACTTACGTCTCCAACGGCGGTAAGCTCGAAGAGATCATGTCCCAGGTCAACCACCCGAACCGGAAAGGACATGAACTCGTCGTTAACGCCCTGATGGATTGGTTTCGTGATCCGGATGAACAGCGATGACCACGTGATTCCGCCGAATATCGTTGGGAACAAATTATGCGACGTCAATCCCCCCGACAAACGCAGCCCATGTACGACTTTCACGAATGAGGACCCATACGCCATTTCGCATTTCGCAAAATCGGGGTAATTTTCTTGCAGTCGATCTGAAAAACGGTAGTATGCACTGTTTCTCAGAATAGGCCACGGTTTATCTGGGCATAAGCGACATGAGAATCGGGCATTATGGCCCTGGCAATCGCTTAGTAGAAAACAACTTATGCCAGCGTAGCTCAACGGTAGAGCACCGGTTTTGTAAACCGGTGGTTGTGGGTTCGATTCCCACCGTTGGCTTTTGTTTTTTATGGGAAGCTATGGCGGTATTGGAAGGACAATGCGAAATGCAGGAAGCGATTCAAAAATCCAGCGCTTTGGTCGAGGCAATGGAATACATCCGCTGTTTTCGGGATCGGATCGTTGTCGTAAAACTCGGCGGAAGTATCCTCGACGACCTGGAACTGCAGCGCAAGCTGCTCCGGGATATCGTGTTTATGTCCACGGTCGGGATGCGTCCCCTGATTGTGCACGGCGGGGGCAAGGCGATCACCCAGGCGATGAATGAATCCGGCCTGGAGCCGGTATGGGTACAGGGTCGTCGTTACACGGACGAGCGAACGCTGGCCATCGCCGAGCATGTGCTCGTCAACAAGATGAACACGCCCATGTGCGATACCCTCCGCCAGTTCGGCGGCCGGGCGATGGGACTTCATTCGCTCAGCAGTTGCGCGGTGTTCGCCGATCCGTTGCGATTGGAAAACGGGGACGGGCGTAAAGTGGATCTCGGCCTGGTCGGCAAGGTGGTGGGTGTCAACGGTGATCTGCTGACTACGCTGTGCAACAGCGGAGCGATCCCCGTCATTTCACCGATCGCCCTGAGCCGTACCGGCGGAAAGCTGAATGTCAATGCGGACAGCGTGGCCGGCGAGGTCGCCGCGGCGGTACAGGCGGAAAAGCTTGTGGTCCTCAGCGATACGCACGGCATTCTGACCAATCTTGAAGATCCCGAAAGCCGATTGTCGAGCGTCAACGAAGCGGAAATCGAACAAATGATCCGCGAAGGGATCATCAACAAGGGTATGCTGCCCAAGGTCCAGTCCTGCCTGACGGCCCTGGCCGGAGGCGTCCGAAAAACTCACATTATCGATGGACGATTCGAGCATTCGTTGCTTCTGGAAATCTATACGGAAAAAGGAATCGGAACACAAATCATCCGGTAACCATCCCGGCTGGTAAGAACTCGTTTCTTCCAACCGGTTGCTTAAAATACGAAAGAAGGATGTAACATGAATTCTACTGATGTAATGAGTTTGTATGATCAATTCGTCATCGGCAACTATGGTCGGTTGCCGCGGGCGATCGTGCGGGGTGAAGGAAATTATCTGTACGACGCGGACGGCAACAAGATCCTCGATATGTTTCCCGGTTGGGCGGTAAGCGGCATCGGACACTGCCACCCAAAGGTCGTCGAGGCCATTCGCAAGCAAGCTGGAGAGCTTCTGCATATCGACAACACATTCTATATTCCCCAGCAGGCCCAGTTGGCCAAGCTGCTTTCCGAGCGGGGTTTCGGCGGCAAGTGCTTTTTCTGCAATAGCGGCGCCGAGGCCAATGAGGCCGCGTTGAAGCTGGCACGTCGTCACACCCTGCCGGAAAAATATAAATTCCTCACGGCGGAGCGGAGTTTTCACGGACGAACCCTCGCGACGGTTACCGCGACGGCCCAGCCGAAGTATCACGAGGGATTCCTGCCGCTCCTGCCGGGATTTTCGTATGTACCCTACAACGACATCGACGCTCTTCAGGAGGCCTTTTCGGATGAAGTCGCCGGCGTCATGATTGAACCGATCCAAGGCGAAGGCGGTATCAATCCGGCAACGCCGGAATACATGCATGCGATTCGCGAACTGTGCGATGCTCACGGCGCCATGATGATCCTCGATGAGGTCCAGACCGGCATGGGTCGGACGGGTCGCTGGTTCGCCTATCAGCATTACGATGTCGTTCCGGATATCATCACGCTGGCCAAAGCGCTCGGCGGCGGCATCGCCATCGGCGCCATGATGGCACGGCCGCAGATCGCCGCATCGCTGGTGCCCGGGTCGCACGCCTCGACTTTCGGCGGAAATCCCCTGGCCTGCGCGGCGGGCGTGGCGGTTATCGAGGCGATCGAATCCGAACATCTTCTCGATAATGCCCAGGCCATGGGCGAATATGCCGTATCGCAGATCGAACAACTCAAAACCCGGTACGCTGTGATCGATCACGTCCGCGGCAAGGGCCTGATGATCGGCATCCAGTTGACCGAACCCGGCGCGGCGATTGTCGCGGCCTGTTTGGAACGGGGACTGCGAATCAACTGTACCCAGGGTAATGTTCTGCGATTCATGCCGTCGATGACCGTGTCAAAAGAGCAAATCGATCGGGCGATTTCGATTCTGGATCAGGCCATAGCGGCCCAAGGAGCCGGATCATGAAGGATTTTCTTTCCATTAGCGAGTGTACGAGCCAGGAACTGAAAGATCTGTTGAAACTGGCCCGCGAACTCAAAGCCCTGTATAAGAAGGGTGATCGGGATTTATGTCTTGCCGGCAAAACCCTGGCCATGCTGTTCGAGAAGGCGTCGCTTCGGACTCGCCTGAGTTTCCAGGTGGCGATGATTGACTTGGGCGGCTACGCAATGAACCTCAAGCCGGATGATATCGGCATTATCGGCAAGCGCGAGCCGGCCAAGGACATGGCCCGCGTGCTGAGCCGGTATGTACACGGGATCATGGCACGGACATTTTCGCATGATACCATCGTGGAGTTCGCACGATTTTCCTCGGTCCCCGTGATCAATGCATTGAGCGATTGGTCGCATCCTTGTCAGGCGATGGCCGATGTGATGACGGTGGAAGAACATCTTGGCAAGCTGGATGGCATCAAAATCGCTTATATCGGCGATGGCAACAATGTCGCTCGCTCGTTGGCCTTCGTTGCGGCCAAATTGTCGATGAAACTGGTTCTGGCCTCGCCCGAGGGGTACGACCTCGACGCGGATTCCATTCAAACGGCTAACGATACTCTGGCCGGCTGCGTTCAGATCGTGCGAGATCCATTCGAGGCGGTGAAAGACGCGGACGTGATCTATACGGACACCTGGATCAGCATGGGGCAGGAGGAGGAAAAGGAACAGCGAATCCGCCAGTTCCAGGGGTATCAGGTCAATCGAAACTTGCTGGATGCCGCGCCCAAACACGCCCGCGTGATGCATTGCCTGCCGGCCTATCGCGGCATGGAGATTACCGACGAAGTGGCCGAATCACCGCAATCAATCATCTTCGACGAAGCGGAAAACCGCCTGCATTTCCAGCGGGCGCTGCTGAAGAAACTCCTATCGGGCTCCATGCCTCATTGAGACGTCTTTCGCCATGAGAACCATCCTTCTGGCCACCGGCAACAAGGGCAAGCTCGCCGAGATTTCGGCTATGTTGGATCTTTCCACACAGTGGAAGACACTGGCCGATTTTCCCGGGATCTCCGAAGTAGAGGAGGACGGCCGGATCTTCGCCGAGAACGCCCGAAAGAAAGCTCTGGGCTATGCCCGCCAGACCGGACTTTGGACCCTGGCGGATGATTCAGGACTTGTGATCGAGGCGCTCGATGGAGCGCCCGGCGTGCTCAGCGCCCGTTTCTGTGGTCTGCCCCCACAGTCAGCCGACAGGAAAACCATCGATCGAAAGAACTATGAAAAAGTTCTTGCGCTGCTCCAAGATCGGCCCGATGTAAAACGAACCGCCCACTTCGCCTGTTGTCTCTGCCTGGCATCCCCGGAACGCGTTCTCATTGAAACAGACGGCCGCGTGGAGGGCGTAATCGTCGACAATCCGCGCGGCGAAAACGGATTTGGTTACGATCCGATTTTTCTTATCCCATCGTTGAACAAGACCGTCGCCGAATTGACGGACTCTGAAAAAAATTCCATCAGCCATCGCGGCCGGGCCATGGCACGTCTTAAGCCCCTTTTGCGTGATCTTCTCCGTTGCGGCTAAACCGAGTCGGTCGATCCGACAATGTTTTTTTATTGACAGTCCTTGCGATCATCTGCTATCTATCGAAACAAACGACCCGTCGATATACGGCAAGCTGTATGATGGCTTGGAATGATTTTAATTGAGTACGTGTTCATCATGGCGAAAATAGCAAAATCAAAATCGCTGGTTGTGGTTGAGTCTCCGGCCAAGGCCAAGACCATCAACAAGTATCTCGGTTCCGGTTTCGAGGTGAAGGCCTCGTTCGGTCACATTCGCGATCTGCCTGAACGCGATCTTGCGGTGGATATCGAAAACAGTTTCGAACCGACGTATGTGATCTCGCCCGGCCGGCAGAAAACCGTCGCCGCACTGAAGGCCGCCGCCAAAAAATGCGATGCGCTCTACCTGGCGACGGACTTGGATCGCGAAGGCGAGGCCATCGCCTGGCACCTGGCCGAAATTCTTAAAATGCCTGCCGAGAGCACATGGCGGGTCGTATTTAATTCGATCACCAAGAAAGCCATTCAAGATGCCTTCGCCCAACCCGGACGGCTGGACATGAACCGGGTGATGGCCCAACAGGCCCGCCGCGTTCTCGATCGGATTGTGGGGTATCAGATCAGTCCGCTCCTGTGGAAAAAGGTCGCTCGCGGCCTCAGCGCCGGTCGTGTTCAGTCCGTCGCCGTTCGCATGATCGTCGCAAAGGAACGAGAAATCCGCGCATTCGTTCCGCAGGAATATTGGCTCATCCCGGCTGTTTTTTCGATCCACAATGATCCGGCCCTGTCCAAACAGTGGCAGGATTTTCTCTCCGGTTCCGGCGAGTACGGCCCGACGATCGAACAGCAAAATGAATGGTTGGGTTCGCACAAGGCCTTTCGTGCGGAGCTTCACAGCGTCGGCAATGACAAATTTCACGCCGAAAATCAGCGGCAGGCCGAACACATTTACCATGCCCTGCTGAAGGCCCGCTTCACCGTCGAAGATACCTCGGTCAAACGCGTTGTTTCACGTCCCTCGGCGCCGTTTATCACATCAACGCTTCAGCAGGCCGCCTCCAACCGTCTGGGGTTCACGGCCAAAGGCGCCATGGTCGTCGCACAGCAATTGTATGAAGGCATCGATCTTGGATCCATGGGGGCGCTGGGGCTGATTACGTACATGCGAACCGATAGCACCCATCTTTCCGGCGAGGCGATCGACGCGGTTCGCCGCTATATCTCCACCAATATCGGGGCCAACTACGTCCCCGCCAAACCCAATTTTTTCTCGTCGCGCCAAGGCGCTCAGCAGGCCCATGAAGCGATCCGCCCGACCGATCCCGATCTGGTGCCCGAGCAGATTCGGTCGTTTCTTACCCCGGAACAGTTCAAGTTATATGATCTGATCTGGAGGCGGTTTGTGGCTTGTCAAATGGCATCGGCCGAGTGGGATACCACCTCCGTGGAAATCCTCGCGCAGACGTCGATCGGCCCGTGTCATTATCGAGCCACGGGCCGGGTTCTGGTTTTTGATGGTTTCACGAGAATCTGGCCGTCCGCCACCGGAGGACCCGATCTGCCCCCGCTGAAGGTCGGCGACCCGGTCTATCCGCTCTCGATCCGTTCGGAACAGCATTTCACCAAACCGCCGGCCCGCTTCACCGAAGCTTCTCTGGTTAAAGCCCTCGAAAAAGAAGGCATCGGCCGGCCAAGTACCTATGCCTCGATCATATCGACAATTCAGGATAGAAAATATGTCGAAAAAATCGACAATAAATTCCACGCCACCGACGTCGGCATGGTCGTCACCGACAAGCTGTGCGAATTTTTCCCCAAGGTGATGGATATTGCCTTCACCCGCCACATGGAGGACCAACTCGATAAAATCGAAGACCAGCACCTCGACTGGGTCAGCGTTCTGAAGGAATTTTACGAGCCCTTCAGCCGAAGTCTCGAACAGGCCAAGGAACAAATGCGCCATGCCAAGGCCGAGACCCAGCCCAGTGAATATACCTGCTCCAAATGCGGCAAGCCGATGGTCTATCGTTTCGGCAAAAACGGACGATTCCTGAGCTGTTCCGCTTATCCGGAATGCAAACACGCCGAACGCTGCGACCGCGAGGGCAAACTCACCCAGGAAGAGGTCACCGAACACGTCTGTACGGCCTGCGGGAAACCCATGGTAATCCGGAACGGCCGATTCGGGCGATTTCTGAGTTGTTCCGGTTATCCGGAATGCAAGACGGTCCAGAAGATCGACAAACAGGGCCAGATTCTCCCGCCCAAACCGCCCGCTGAACCAACGGGGATTCATTGCCATAAGTGTTCTTCCGGCGAATTCGTCGTCCGCCAAAGCAAAAAAGGTCCCTTCCTTGGATGCAACCGCTTCCCGAAATGTCGAACCATCGTATCCATGAAACATCTGGATTCGCTCCGGAAATGGCAGGCCGACGGACAATGGCCTCCCACATCGTCCGAACAGCTCGAACAATTACTGGGAAAACCCGAAAAGAAGGCCCCGGCCAAGCGGCGTTCCTCTGCCAAAGGCGCCAACGAGCCGTCCGAATCCTGAGGGCCAGCCCGATACATTACTTTCACCCGCGGTGTTTCGGTAGGATGATGACTAAGCTGAGAAACTCCGATTTGGTGATGAGGTAGTCAGGCGGAAATGACGAGGTTATGATCGCGTGAAAAAAAACGAAGGCATTGAAACCATCGAACCGGTGGGCAAGCGGGTCCTGATCCGCAAGGACGAGGACAAGAAGGCCACCAAAGGGGGAATTCAGTTACCCGACAATATCGAGATTCCCACCATTACCGGCCGGATCGTCTCGGTCTCCGCGGAGGTCGAACAATCCTCCGATATCCCCCTTCGCCAGTATGACAAGGTCCTGTTTAATCCCAAAGGAGCCATCCCCGTCGATTTTGAAGGCGACAATCGCCTATTCGTCGTGGAGGTCGAAAACGTCGTCGCCGTCTTCCGAACGGTTTGAACAACGGCATCGTTCGGTCGCCTGAGGAAACGATGCGGCCGGGGTCCGGAATCTTCTGAATTCCGTCGAACTGAATTATTTCCTTTTAACGATACACATTGACCCCAATAGAAGCAACGCAACAGTCCCCGGTTCCGGGACCGGATTGTCCGGTATTTCCGGAGGGCTCGGCGAATACGAATGTCCCGAATTGTTCCCTGAGCCCCCTCCGCGAATTGCGGGACCCATGCGGATGTCGGCATAATGATTCACGGCCTCGCCGATTCCCATACCTCCCGCCAGACCTGATTCTTCCGGAAGTTCGAAGTCGGTTCGCTCAAACACCGCAATAACGATCTTCGGGGAATCCAGCCAAACGGAGGTTTGATGGTTAAAGGTATCGGTTACGTCGCCAAGCCAGTACAGGAAACGGTATCCGTTCTTCGGCATGGCCGTCAGGGTAATCATCCGGTTGATGTCGAATTTGTGGAGCCCAATCTCCGGCGTTACCATTCCGCCGTCAATGGGTGTTTTCTGGACAACCAGGGCGTATCCGCGATCCGTCTGGGCAACGCAAGGAATCGACAGCGCCCCCATCAGAAGCGTTACCATGCCGGTTGTCAACCCGATGAATCGACACGTCGGTTTTCGGGTCATCTTGTCCCCCCGGATAAGATTGACGTAGTATCACGTTGAACGTCCCTGTTCAGTGACGGATGTGCCGCCGCTCTTTTCATCGGCGGCACACCGCCGCACTATGACGATAGATTGTGGTCAGGACCTACGGTTCTTTGGGCAATACCTCATCACCCAAAGCGATCATCAAAGATACTTACGATCTCCGCGAACGAGTCGCGAAAATACCGCCGAGAGTCAACAGGGCCAGGGTCGCCGGTTCGGGAATCGGCGCCGCAAGATCGACAATCATTCCCCCGGTAAATCCGCCGGACACGGCCCCAAAAACCTGCGTCGGGCCAAACGGACTGCTGTAGAGCAGAATCGCCGAATTCATTCCGCCGGCGATGGGCCCGGCCGAACCGAAGAATACACTCAGGACATGCTCGGAAAGGATCGCCTGATATCCGGGAGCCACATCACCCGCTTCCGCTTCATAGGCCAGATGGCCCACGAGGGCGTCGGCCATAAGGCCCACCGAGAAAAAGTCGATCGCCACCGTGGAGGCGGCGTCATTGAACACCCGGTACGCATACACATACTCGGTGCTCGGGAATGCCAGGGCACCGCTGTATTGTCCGGGGGCATACACGGCATAATCGATCGAGCCGATTAAACTGCCGTTGTTAAATGCGGTCTGTCCGGAGGTCATCGACCCCAGAGGCAGCGCCATCAGATTTGGCGTTCCGATCAGTAACGCACTGACAAGAACCATGGAAATTGTTTTCATGTATCGTCGCTCAACTTTCCCTACATAAACCTTGTTTCGGCCTCATGCCATCCGTTCAAAGACTCCTTCGCTTTGAACCCAAGACGCCCACACGCTTCGTTCAAGGTTTCCTCAATTGTTGAGCTTCGTGCTCGCCCCCAATGAATTACCGATGGTGCTCTTCAATCCCCATCCGCTTGCTGTTACACCATACCCCACTCGCTGCAAGCCGCTTGCCGCGGCCGCTCGATTTACCTTGTCTCGCTCTCTATTGCTGACAAATGTATTAAACCATATTCGCCATGAAAAGTCAAGTTTATTCTTTTGCTGATCCGCAGATCCATCAAAATACAAAGGGCCGTCGTCCGGCCCTTGGATAGTGATAAAATCGCCGATTTTATTCGGACGTTGTTGCGGCTTTTCGTTTCTTGCCGCCGACCGGCTTCGACTGGTTGAATCGAGAAATATTCCGAATCGCCTGCCGAAGCCGGTTTTCGTTTTCCACCAGCGCAATCCGCATGCAGAATTCACCATTTTCGCCGAATGCGCGACCGGGAGCAATAGCGACGTTGGCATAGTTTAACAGATCCATCGCATAATCGATGCTGCCCTTTCCCCCGGATTGTTCCGGCGGAAACCTCGTCCAGACAAACATCGACGCCCGTGGCGTCTCGGCCTCCCAGCCGATGCGGCGGAGCCCCTCGCAGACCACATCCCGCCGCGTCTGGTAAATCTGATTTTGCTGTTCGATAAAAGCGTCGCATTCTCGCATGGCGATGATACTGGCGATCTGGACGGCCTGAAAGATACCGTAGTCATAGTAACCCTTGATCGTCGCCAGGGCGCCAACCATGTCCCTATTACCGGCGACAAATCCGATCCGGAATCCCGCCATATTATAGGGCTTGCTCAGCGTAGTGAACTCCACACCCACATCTTTGGCCCCCTTGGCCGACAGAAAACTGGGCGCCTTATACCCATCAAAACAGGTTTCGCCGTAGGCGAAATCACTGATCACTGCCAGCTTGAATCGCTTGGCCAGATCCACCACGGTCTCGAAGAATCCAGGATCAACGGTCATCGCCGTGGGATTGTGTGGATAGTTCAGAATCAACAACTTGGGCCGCGGGAACAAATGCTCGCAGACCAGCGCGATCGAATCCAGAAATTTTTGATCGCTTCCCAGGGGAACACTGATCACATTGCCGCCGGCCAGCGCAACTCCGTAAATGTGGATCGGAAAAGCCGGATCGCCGACAATCGCCGTATCTCCCGGACCCAACATCGCCAGGCACATGTGGCTGAAGCCCTCCTTGGAACCCAGACATGCCAGGACCTCGGTCTCCGGATCGAGATGCACATTCCACTTGCGCGCGTATTTGACCGCCATCTCCCTCCGCAGGTTATAGACTCCCTTGGACATGCTGTAGCGATGGTTACGAGGATCCTTGGCGGCCTCGATGAGTTTATCGACCACGGCGGGAGGCGCCCCATCCATGGGGTTGCCCATTCCCAAATCGATCACGTCGATATCCTGCCTGCGCTTCTCCAGCTTCAGCGCGTTGATGCGTCCAAACAGATAGGGCGGAAGTCGCTTGACTCGTTCCGCCGGTTGAATTTCAAATTCGCCCATGCTTCCCTCATAGAATTCATCTGCTATCCCACTGTTGAACAGGTCCGCTATCGACCGCCGGTTCCCGTTCAAAAACATGTTCCGATTTTCGCCGCAAAACCCCTGGAGGCGGGTTGATCAAAACCGCTTGATCAGACTCAATCCCGTCACCATGTCATCGCTGGCCCGGTCCATATCCGTATAGGGCATGATTTCAAAGCCCGCCACCCGGGCCTTGTTGTCTTTGCCGGCGACATGATGACCGACCAGATATCCCCACACGGCCCCGAACAAAACATCGCTTGGCCAGTGATCGCCGGATTCCATCATTCGGTATCCCACAAATCCGGCCCCGAGATAAGCCGGAATTCCAACGCCGGGTCCATACAGTTCATCCAATACCGACGCCACGGTAAACGAACTGGATGTATGTCCGCTCGGCCAGGCCAGCGGTTTATCGTTGGGTGTATGATTATTGCGAGCCAGTTTCAACGCCAGAGTTCCGGCCCCGCTGACGGTCAGGGCTTTGAGCATCGTCCACGATTCTTCCAGACTTTTCTCATTGCCGCGTTCGGCGGCGATCGCATACCACAATCCGGCCGCCGCGAAATGAAATCCGGGGCCTCCGACAAAATCGACCGCTTTATCCATATCCGAAGCGATGAAGGCGTTATCGCGGATGTCCTTTTCCATGCGGTCATCGGCTCCTTCGCTGTGCAATGCGATGCTGGCGCCGCCGGCCGCCAACAACCAGAACGCCTGATCCCAGTCCATCACAATCTGGACGGTATTGTCGATCACAATCCCCGGAATCTGCGGCAAATCGTTTGCCGCCCGATCCCAGAACTTGCCAAGAAACCGCCGCTGCTCGGCCTGAATCTCCGTCTTGCTTGTCGGGATATGATGATCCTCCATCAACATATCCGTCAGCGCCTTTTCCTCGGCCGCCGCAAACGGAACATGTTCCTGGCCGGCTGCCAAAGCCGCCAGGCCCATCATCAGTCCGAATCCCAAACGAACCATGGAACATCCCTGTACATGAATCATCGTTTCACTCCCATTCAATTGTCGCCGGGGGCTTACTGGACACATCATACACCACCCGGTTGATCCCGCGAACCTCGTTGATTATTCGTCCGGCCACCCGGCCGAGCACTTCATACGGGATCGCCGAAAAGTCCGCCGTCATGAAATCCGTCGTCTCCACCGCACGCAGCGCGATCACGTTATCGTAGCTGCGCTCGTCGCCCATCACGCCAACCGTAGCCACAGGCACCAGCACAGCCAGCGCCTGGCTGATTCTCCGGTACAATCCCGCCGCGCGAATCTCTTCGATAAATATTTCGTCGGCCTCACGAAGGATCCGCAACCGCTCCGGAGTCACTTCACCGATCACACGCACCGCCAAACCCGGGCCGGGGAATGGATGCCGCCAGACCATGTCCGCCGGCAGACCCAGATATTCGCCAACCAGCCGCACTTCATCTTTGAACAGATCTCGCAGGGGTTCGACCAACTCGAATCCCAGCTTCTCCGGCAACCCTCCGACGTTATGATGCAGTTTGATATTCGCCGCAAGGTTGCCGTCTTTATGGCCGGATTCGATCACATCCGGATACAGAGTTCCCTGCGCCAGAAATCGCACGTTGAAGATCTTCTCCGCCTCCGAACGGAATGCTTCGATGAATTCGGACCCGATGATCTTGCGTTTTTTCTGTGGATCGGTCACGCCGGCCAGTTTGGTCAGAAACTGATTGGCCCAATCGACCACATGCAGATCAAGATGAAAATGATCGCGGAACATTGACTCGACATGCTGTCGTTCGTTCTTCCGTAATAGACCATTATCGACGAAGATGCATGTCAGTTGATCGCCGATCGCCCGGTGAATCAACGCCGCGGTCACGGCTGAATCGACACCGCCGCTGAGCCCGCAGATCACTCGGCCGTTTCCCACCTGCGAGCGCACCGTTTCGACGGTCTGCTGGACAAAATCGCTCATCTGCCAATCGCCCCGGCAACCGCAGATATCGTAGAGGAAATTCCTCAGAATCTGCGTCCCGCAGGGCGTGTGTGTCACTTCGGGATGAAACTGCACGCCGTAAAACAGCCCGCCGCTGTGCCTTACCGCTGCATACGGACAATTCTCCGTCCGTGCCAGCGCGACAAAATCCCCCGGCAATGCGTTAACCTGATCACCATGGCTCATCCAAACCGTCGTGCGTTTCGTCACACCTGAAAGCAGCCGATCCGCATCAACGACCTCCAAGTCGGTCCGGCCGTACTCCCGGCTATGAGCCGGCGATACCTTCGCGCCCAAAATGGAGCAGCCGATCTGCATCCCGTAGCATATCCCCAGGATCGGTACACCCAGCTCGAACAATTTCGGATCGCACGTCGGCGCGTTTTCCGCATAGACGCTGGCGGGTCCCCCTGAAAGGATAATTCCCTTGAGACACGGACTCTTGATTTCTTCGGCCCGAATCCGCGGCTGCACGATCCGCGAATACACCTTGTGCTCGCGAACCCGCCGGGCGATCAACTGGCCGTACTGGCTGCCGAAATCAACGATGGCGATCCATTCATGCGTCATTGAATCGTTACCGAAATATTGACCTGGCTAATCCTCAAATGTGTAGGTCCCCGAATAGTTGGGCGACTCCTTGGTGATCAGGATGTCATGCGGGTGTGATTCGCTGACGCCGGCCGAACTGATCCGCACGAATTTCGCCTTGGTCCGAAGTTCCTCGATCGTCCGCGTCCCGCAATATCCCATCCCCGCCCGCAACCCGCCGACCAGTTGATAGACAAAGTTGCCCAGCGTTCCGCGATAGGGCACCCGCCCCTCGACGCCTTCGGGCACCAGCTTATCCTTGCTGAGACCCTTTTGTCCGTATCGTTCGGCCGATCCCTGGATCATCGCCCCGGCCGAGCCCATACCGCGGTATTCCTTGAACTGACGGCCTTTATAGATCACCAGTTGTCCAGGGCTTTCGTCCAGCCCCGCAAACAGCGACCCCAGCATCACACAGGACGCACCCGCCGCGATCGCCTTGGTGATATCGCCCGAATGCCGCACTCCCCCGTCGGCAATGATCGGGATGTGACTCTTCTCCGCCGCTTTGGCACACTCCAGAATCGCGGTGATCTGGGGTACGCCCACCCCCGAGATGATCCGCGTCGTGCAGATCGATCCCGGCCCGATCCCGACCTTAACCCCGTCGGCGCCCGCCGCGATCAGGTCCGCCGCCGCGTCGTATGTGGCGATGTTGCCTGCGATGACGTCGATATCGTAATTGCTCTTAATTTTCTCGACTGTGTCGATGACGTTCTGCGAATGTCCGTGTGCCGTATCGACCACGACCACATCGACTTCCGCCTCGATCAGCGCCGCGATCCGCTCGTAATCGTGCGGGCCCACCGCCGCGCCCGTCCGAAGCCGCCCCCGCCCATCCCGCACGGATCGCGGGTACTGCTCGAACCGGTCGATATCCCGCATGGTGATCAGGCCAGCCAGTTCGCCGGCGTCGTTGACCAAAAGCAGTTTTTCAACTTTGTGTTTCTGTAATATCCCCTTGGCCTGCTGCAGCGTCGTATCCGCAGGGCCGGTCACTAAGTTGGTCTTGGTCATTACGGCATCGATCTTGACGTTCTCGTCCTTGAGAAACTTCAGATCTCTTCGCGTGAGAATCCCCACCAGCCGTTTACCCTTGACGATTGGAATCCCCGAGACGTTTTGCACCGCCATCATCTCCCGCGCCCGGCTCACCGGATCATGCGGGGCCAGCGTCACCGGGTCCTGAATCACGCCGTTTTCCGACCGCTTAACCTTGGCCACTTCCCGTTGCTGGGCTTCGATGGTCAGATTCTTGTGGATGACTCCGATGCCCCCCTCCTGTGCCAGCGCGATCGCCAGGGCGGCCTCCGTCACCGTATCCATCGCCGCCGATACCAGCGGGATATGGATCGAGATCCGGTTGGTTAGTCGCGTTCGCGTCTCGGCCTGGTTCGGTACGAAATTGCTCCGTGCCGGGATCAACAGCACATCGTCAAAGGTAATACCTTCACCCACGATTTTTTCCGTCGTCATAGATCATCTCCGGTCTGCAAACCGTTATTGAATTTCGTCACTATACCGCAAATCCTCGTAAAATCAATATATTTCCCCCCGACGGCAGGGCAAACGCACCTTAACTGATTGTTGGGACACGACATAGCCGATGTTTTTAT